>NZ_AP023366.1:472500-1072500 GCF_015097055.1 Effusibacillus dendaii | reverse complement strand
TTTCCTATGGCGCCTATATACCCTATAACCGTCTGGAACGAAAAAAAATCGGCCAGGCGTTCGGCGATCGCCCCGGCAAAGGGGAGAAAGCGGTAGCCAACTTTGACGAAGACAGTGTATCGCTGGCTGTCAGCGCCGCGCTTGACAGCCTGCAGGGATTTGAAACCGATTCGGTGGACGCGCTGTATTTTGCCACCACGTCAGCGCCTTATCTGGAAAAACAGTCTTCCGCGACGATTGCGTCTGCGCTTGATCTGC
Source organism: Effusibacillus dendaii (assembly GCF_015097055.1). Taxonomy (NCBI): domain Bacteria; kingdom Bacillati; phylum Bacillota; class Bacilli; order Caryophanales; family Alicyclobacillaceae; genus Effusibacillus; species Effusibacillus dendaii. The sequence continues at coordinate 1,072,242 of NZ_AP023366.1, read as the reverse complement.
AGCCGGAAGTCCGTGCATCCGATTTTGGCGGATCCTTGCGCGCCGCTTCTTCGGCGATGATTGCCGCTTTTGATACGGTAAAAGCAGGGGCAACCCGCGTACTGGTGGCAGCGGCAGATTGCCGGTTAGGCGCTCCGCAGGGCCAAAATGAGCAGTTGTTCGGGGACGGGGGAGCCGCATTTTTGATCGGGCAAGGCCCGGAAGTGATAGCGGAAGTCAAGTCGATCAGCAGCCGCACACAGGAACAAATCGGAAACTGGCGCAGTCAGGACGATCGGTTCGAAAAAAGCTGGGAAGACCGCTTCGTGCAAAAAGTGTATGCCGAAACTGTCGCACAGACGGTGCAAACGATTCTGGTGGCAAGCGGGCTGCAGCCAGCCGATTTTGCCAAACTGGTGATCACTGGCCCGAATCCGCGCGCTGCTTTGGCAGTGGCGAACGGACTCGGTTTTCAGCCGCAGCAGATTCAGGATGAGTTGGTAGATTGGGTGGGAATGGCCGGTACCGCTCATGCGCCGATGATGTTGGCTGCCGCAATGGAACAGGCGCAACCGGGTGAACGAATCCTGTTTGTGAATTTCGGCGAAGGATGCGATGCCATTCTGTTTGAAGTGACCGACGCGATCCGCAACCTGTCTCCCCGACGCGCGATCAGCGGTCATCTGGAGCCGAAAGACAACCATCTGGAATATAACAACTATCTGAAATGGAAAGGAATTCTGCAGACCGAACCGGCCAGACGACCGGAAACACCGCGTCCATCGGTACCGGCCATGCAGCGCAATTATCGTCAGAATCTGGGGTTTTACGGATCGAAATGTTTGGCCTGCGGGACGCCGCAGTTTCCGAAACAGCGGGTGTGTGTGCAGTGTCAGGCGGTCGACCAGATGGTCGAATACCGTTTTTACGGCAAATCGGCAAAGGTGGCTACGTTTACAATCGATCACCTGGCGGCCACTCCGGCGCCACCGAGCGTTGTTGCGGTAGTTGATTTTGACGGCGGCGGCCGGGTGATTTGCGAAGTGACAGATGTAGATCCTGCCGAAATGAAAATCGGCATGGAATTGGATATGACGTTCCGTCGTTTGTATGCGGCCGGCAGTATTCACAATTACTTCTGGAAGGCGAAACCAAAGCGCGCGGTTGCAGGCGGGCAAGGTGCCAACCAGGCAGCGCAAAATCCGCAATCTGCAGATGAGTCGAACAAAACGAAAGCAACAGAGGGGGTACGGTCATGAGACGCAAAGGAATCAAGGATCAGGTAGCTGTCATCGGCATGGGCTGCACCCGGTTTGCTGAACATTGGGACAAAAGCGTCGAAGATTTGCTGGTAGAGGCCGCATATGAAGCGTTTGCCGATGCGGGCGTCGAACCAACCGACATCGAAGCATGCTGGTTGGGCACATTCACATCCGGGCTTGCCGGATTGACATTGTCAGGTCCCTTGAAAACACAATACTTGCCGGTAACCCGGGTGGAAAACATGTGTGCGACCGGTTCCGAAGCGTTTCGCAACGCGTGCTATGCGGTGGCGGCGGGTGCTTACGATATGGTGTTGGCCATCGGCGTCGAAAAGCTAAAAGATTCCGGCTACAGCGGATTGGCGGTCACGGGCCCCGATTCGGACGGGACAGCACCTGACATTACGGCGCCTGCTGCCTTCTCGTTTTTGGCACCGGCCTATTTTAACAAGTACGGTTTGGATTCGGAGCAGGGCAAAGAGGTGTTGGCCCGTATCGCCTGGAAAAACCACCGGAATGGTTCACTCAATCCGAAAGCGCAGTTCCGCAGCGAGGTGCCGATCGAATCGATCCTGAAATCGCCGACGGTCGCTGCTCCGCTTGGGATTATGGACTGTTCGGGCGTGGCGGATGGTGCAGCGGCAGCGATTATCGTCCGCGCGGAGGATGCTCACAAATTCCGGAAAGACCCGATGTATGTGAAAGCGTTGACGATTGCCGCCGGGCCTGGGGACGGCAGACTGCGGCAGGATTTTGATTTTACTTCGATCCGGGAAAATGTGTGGGCCGCCAAAGATGCTTATCAACAGGCCGGTATTACGGAGCCGCGCAAACAGATCAGCATGGCGGAAGTACACGACTGCTTTACCCCGACCGAACTGGTGATTTATGAAGATCTTGGTTTCAGCGAACGGGGGCAGGCCTGGAGAGATGTGTTAAACGGTGTTTTTGATCTGGAGGGCGAACTGCCTGTCAACCCGGACGGCGGATTAAAATCGTTCGGTCATCCGATAGGTGCCAGCGGGCTTCGGATGCTGTATGAAATGTGGCTGCAATTTCAAGGCAAAGCCGGCAAACGGCAGCTCGACAATCCGAAAATCGGCCTGACGCACAATCTCGGCGGATTTCCCTGGCAGTGCGTATCGTTCATTTCGATCGTCGGCAAGGAAATCGGGTAGCAGAGCAAGGGAGAGGGGAGTCACTCAGACAGGGGAGTCAGTGAAACAGGGAAGTAGTTGTTTCGCAAGGCAAATGCGAAAGGGGGCAGGGTTGGATGAACCGTACGATTTTTAAGGAAGAACACCAACTGTTTCGCAAAACGCTCCGTCAGTTTCTGGACAAAGAAGTGGCGCCGTATTATGACCAGTGGGAGGAAGATCGGCTGATTCCCCGTTCTCTTTGGATCAAAATGGGCCAACAGGGATACCTCTGCCCGACACTTGATGAAGCGTATGGCGGTGCATCCGCAGATTGGCTGTATTCGGTGGTCATCTCGGAGGAAATGTCACGAATCGGCGGCGGCTTGGGAGGATTCGGTCTGCACAATGATATTGTCGTTCCCTACATCGAAGCATACGGAACGGATCAACAGAAACAGCGCTGGCTGCCGAAATGTACAACAGGCGAAATCATCACCGCGATTGCCATGACAGAGCCGGGAACCGGTTCTGATCTGGCCCGCATCAGTACCACCGCCATCCGGGACGGCGACCATTATGTACTGAACGGCCAGAAAACGTTCATTACAAACGGGATTCAGTCCGATCTGGTGATTGTCGCCTGCAAAACAGATCCGAAAGCAGTTCCGGCCTATAAAGGGGTCAGCTTGTTAGTGGTGGAACGCGGCATGCCCGGTTTTACGAGGGGCCGCAAATTGAACAAAATCGGGCTGCACAGCCAGGATACGGCAGAACTGATTTTTGAAGAAGTGCGGGTGCCGACCGACAATCTGATCGGCCGTGAAGGGCAAGGATTCCTATACCTGATGCAAAAACTGCAGCAGGAGCGGCTGGTGGTGGCCATTGGCGCGATGATTGGCGTGGAGGAAATGTTAAACATGACGGTCGATTATGTCAAAACGCGGGAAGCGTTCGGACAGCCGATCCGCAAGTTCCAAAACACACAGTTTAAAATCGTCGAAATGGCTACAGAAATCGAGATTGGGCGCGTGTTTGTCGATCAACTGATTGAAGAACATATGGCAGGCAAAGACATCGTCACCAAAGTGTCAATGGCCAAATGGTGGACCACAGAGCTTGCCAAGCGAGTCGCTTCCCAGTGTTTGCAACTGCATGGCGGTTACGGGTACATGGAAGAGTACAAAATCGCCAGAAGATTTCGCGACACGCCGGTCAGCGCCATTTTTGCCGGCAGCAACGAAATCATGAAAACGATCATCGCCAAAAATATGGGGTTGTAACCGTAGGGGGAAAAAGTATGATCTTGACCACGGGCTTTTGGAATACGGTACGCAACAAACCGAATAAAATCGGCATACTTGACGGTGATGTGCAGTTCACATACGGCGAATTCGGGCATCGTGTGACGCGATTGGCGGGCGCCCTGCAGGAAATGGGAATTCAAAAAGGCGACCGGGTCGGCATGCTGCTCTTGAACAGCTTTCATTATCTTGAGATTCTGTACGCCAGTTTGGTTTGCGGAGCGATCGTGGTTCCGTTAAATGTGCGGTTGGCGCCGCCGGAAGTATCGTTTATGATCAACGATTCGGGCGCCAAAGTATTGTTCTTTCATCGTGAATTTGTACCCGTTATTCAGGCGGTGCGGCAAGAGATGCAAACGGTTAACCACTATGTACTGGCGGCACCGCAAATGACAGAAGGGGTGGATGCCTTATCCTATGAAGATCTGATCGATCGGCTGTCAGTCTGGCAGTCTGTCGAGATCGACGAGCAGGACGTGGCCGGGATTTATTATACAGGCGGCACCACCGGAGCGCCGAAAGGCGTGATGCTGACACACAAAAATCTGACTGTCAACGCATTCCAGGTCGGGATGAACTCCGAATACAATAAAGATACCGTCTATCTGCATGCAGCACCGATGTTCCATCTGGCGGACGGCGGCAGCACATTTGCTTTGACGATGCTTGGCGGCACCCATTCTCATGTTCGCATGTACGACACGCAGAAGGTGCTGGAAACTATTGAGCGAGACAAAGTCACACATACGTTATTGGTACCGACGATGATCAACATGCTGGTCAACGATCCCGATTTGGATCAATACGATTTGTCCTCGCTGAAACGGCTCGCGTACGGGGCGTCGCCGATTCCGCCGGAAGTGTTGCGCAAAGCGATGCAGGTTCTAAACTGCGAATTCGGTCAGGGATACGGTATGACAGAAGCGTCTCCGTTGCTTACCTCCCTGTCTGCGGAACATCACGTGCTGGATGGTGATGAACGGGATGCAAGACGCTTGTCGTCCTGCGGATTGCCCGTTTTTCAGGTGCGGATCAAGGTGGTCGATCCTGACGGAAATCCTGTTCCACCCGGCACAGTTGGCGAAATTGTTGCCAGAGCTCCCAACATCATGAAAGGATACTGGAACAGGCCGGAGGAAACGGCTGCCGTATTGAAGGATGGTTGGTATTATACGGGTGACATGGCAACGATAGATGAAGACGGTTTTCTTTACATTGTCGACCGCAAAAAAGACATGATCATTACCGGCGGGGAGAACGTCTACTCGGTGGAAGTAGAGAACGTCATTTACACCCACCCGGCTGTTTTAGAAGCGGCTGTCATTGGAATTCCGGACGCAAAATGGGGCGAAGCGATTAAAGCGGTCGTCGTCCTGAAACCGGGTCAATCGGCGAGTGAGGCAGAATTGATGGCGCACTGCCGGTTGTCGCTGGCCAATTACAAGGTTCCGAAATCGGTGGATTTTGTTGATGCATTGCCGAAGTCAGGGGCCGGCAAAATTCTCAAGCGGACACTCCGCGACCAATACTGGAGCACGAACGGACGACAGGTGAATTGACGCCTCTCTGACAGATTGCCGAAAATCCATAAACATCATGTGAAGACTGGAGGAGAACTATGAGTCATTTATATTTGAAAGAAGAACATCGTATGTTTAGAAACACGCTGCGCAAGTTTTTGGAGAAGGAAGCGGTTCCCTATTTTGACCAATGGGAGGAAGAGCGGATGATTCCCCGTTCCTTCTGGAAAAAGATGGGGGATCAAGGCTACCTCTGTCCCGATGTCGATGAAAAATACGGCGGTTCCGGAGCGGACTGGGGCTATTCGGTGGTTATTAACGAGGAATTGGAGAGGGTCGGCTCCGGTATGGTGGGAATCGGCCTGCACAACGATATTGTGGTTCCGTATCTCACTTCATACGGAACGGAAGAACAGAAACAGCGCTGGCTGCCCGGCTGCACCCGCGGCGACATCATCACCGCCATTGCAATGACTGAACCGGGTACAGGTTCCGATCTGGCAAACGTCCGCACGACGGCGGCTCGAGACGGCGATCATTATGTGTTAAACGGCCAGAAAACATTTATTACAAACGGCATTCAATCCGATCTGGTGCTTGTCGTGGTTAAAACAGATCCGAATGCGGTTCCCAAACACAAAGGAATTAGTTTGATCTGGGTGGAACGCGATACACCCGGTTTCTCCCGAGGACGCAAACTGAACAAAATCGGGCTGCACAGCCAGGACACGGCAGAATTGATTTTTGAAGATTGCCGTGTGCCTGTTTCGAACCTGTTGGGACAAGAAGGCCAAGGTTTTAAATATCTGATGGATAAGCTGCAGCAGGAACGGCTGATTGTGGCGATCGCGGCGCAGGTGGCGGCGGAAGAAATGATTAAAATGACGGTCGAGTATGTGAAAACGCGGGAAGCGTTTGGTCAACCGATCAGCAAATTCCAGAACACACAGTTCAAAATTGTGGAAATGGCGACCGAAGCAGAAGTCGGTCGCGCCTTCCTCGATCAGTTAATCGCGGATCATATGGCAGGAAAAGAAATCGTGACACGTGTCTCGATGGCAAAATGGTGGATTACTGATATGGCCAAACGGGTGGCCAGCCAATGCGTACAGCTGCACGGCGGCTATGGATATATGGAAGAATATCCGATTGCACGCCGTTTCCGGGACATCCCCGTTTCGGCGATTTATGCCGGAACGAATGAAATCATGAAAACGATCATAGCCAAAAACATGGGGCTGTAAGGAGGAACATGCATGAGCAGAGACTTCAGCGGCATCATCGGCAAACAGTTTGAACCGTTTACGTTTGCCATCGAACGCGGTAAAATCCGCGAGTTCGCCATGGCGATCGGCGACGGGAATCCGATTTATTATGACCGTTTGCGCGCGGAACAGGAGGGATTTGCCGATTCGCCGATCCCGCCCACCTATGCGACGGTGATTGAAATGTGGGGCGGTACCGACTTTTTTGAGATGACCAAGGCGCTTGATATCAATCCGCTGAAGGTGCTGCACGGAGAGCAGGAATATGAATACCTTGGCGATATCTATCCGGGCGATCAGATTACGGGCCGGACAACGGTCAAAAATGCGGTTTCCAAAGCGAGCGGCAGCGGCGGCATGAACCTGTTCACGCTGGAAACGGAATACACCAACCAGGCGGGAGAGAAAGTGTTGGTCGCCCGTTCGGTGATTATCGAAAGACATTAGCCAAAGGGGGCATAAGCGATGCAACAATCGCAAGTAACAGTCGGGCAGGAATTTCCTGTTGTTGAGTCGCCGGAAATCACACACATCCAACTTGTCAAATATGCGGGTGCATCGGGCGATTTCAACCCGATTCACACGGTGGTTCCGATCGCGGAAAAAGCGGGTCTGGGCGGCGTTATTGCACACGGCATGCTGATTATGGGATTGGCCGGCCGGGCGATTACCACCTGGATTCCGCGCAAAAATCTGCGCCGATTCGGTGTTCGTTTCACCGCCATGACAAGACCGGGTGAACAGATTATCGTCACAGGGAAAGTGTTGGAGCAGATCACGGCGGGTTCGGAAAACCGTCTTCGTTGTTCAGTCGAGGCGAAAAATCAGGCGGGTGAAACCAAACTGAAAGGTGAGTTTGAAGTGGCCCTGTAGTATCAGGGCGATGGAAAGCAGGAGAAGCAGCCAATTATTATCGTTAAAGGGGAGGGAAGCAAATGAAAATGTTGGAAGGTAAAGTAGCCATTATTACCGGCTCCGGGCGAGGTGTCGGTCGGGCAACTGCAGAATTGTTTGCCGAACACGGCGCCAAAGTCGTCGTAAATGATCTCGATGCGGGTCCGGCAGAGGAAACGATCGCTGCCATCCGTGCAAAAGGAAGTGAAGGCGTCAGCGTTGTAGGGGATGTAACAGCGGCTGATTTTCCAAAACGGGCGATTGCGGCCGCGATCGACTCGTTCGGCCGACTGGATATATTGGTCAACAATGCGGGTTATACGTGGGACGCTCTGATTCACAAAATGACAGATGAACAGTTCCAGAAAATGCTCGATGTACATCTGATTACACCGTTCCGCATGATCCGGGAAGCATCTCCTTATATGCGGGACGCCGCAAAAACGGAAATCGAGCAAGGCATCACCAACTACCGGAAAATCGTCAATGTAACGTCTGTTGCCGCATTTGGCAACGTGGGGCAGGCCAACTATTCTTCCGCAAAATCGGGCTTGATCGGTCTGACCAAAACGGTTGCCAAAGAGTGGGGACCGTTTAACATCAATACGAATGCGGTGGCATACGGTTTAGTAGATACCCGTTTGACGCAGGAAAAAGAAAAAGGCGAGACCGTTCAAGGCGTGGCGGTCGGGATTCCCAGCAAAGTTCGTAAAATGTTTGAACAAGCCATTCCGCAGCGCCGTGCAGGCACGCCGGAAGAAGCAGCGTCGGTCATTTTGTTTCTGGCGTCCCCGCTTTCGAACTACACGAACGGCCAAGTGGTGCATATGAACGGAGGATCCTACACGTAAGAGCAAGTAAGCTGCGGCAGCCCGTTGGAACCGGGTTGCCGCAGGATTGATACATAAGTGTTTTGAATGAAGGGAGTGACGCCGATGCTAAAGGGGATCGTTGTGGCCGATTTTTCGCGGTACTTGCCAGGACCTTATGCCACTGAGCGGCTTGCGGAAATGGGGGCGCAAATCATTAAGGTGGAACCTCCCAAAAGCGGCGATCCGGCTCGATTGGTAGGTCAGCAGTCGGGGACGGGTCCTGTTTTTCTCGCCAATAACCGCAGCAAGAAAAGTATTACGATCAATCTGAAACACCCGAGCGGTCAGGAATTGGCGTTTCGTTTGGCAAGCCGGGCAGATGTCGTGATCGAAGGATTCCGGCCCGGTGTGGCAGATGTGATGGGAATCGGTTATGAAAAAGTGCGGCAGGCGAAACCGGACATTGTCTACTGTTCGCTCACCGGTTACGGACAGACTGGACCGCTTAAAGATCTTGGCGGTCATGATATCAACTATATGTCGTACAGCGGCGTGCTGTCCCAATTAAGGGATCAGGCAGGGCGTCCTATCCAGCCGGGCATCCAGTTCGCCGATCTGATTGGCGGCATAACCGCATCGGAAGCGATTTGCGCGGCGCTTGTCAAACGGCAGTTGACAGGAGAAGGATCCTTTCTCGACATTTCCATGACAGATGCGATGATCGGACTGATGGCCAACCATGTAATGATTCAGCACCTGACCGGGATAGAGACAGGCGTTCCGCAGTTAGGCGGCAGTATCGTTTCCTACTGCATCTATGAAACAAAAGAAGGACGGTTTATCAGTCTGGGTGCGCTGGAAGTAAAGTTTTGGGAGAACTTTTGCCGCGCCGTCGGGCGTGAAGAGTGGATCGCAGCTCATTTTAGCGCGGCAGCGGACACGAATCCGATTTTTGTGCAGGTGAAAGAAACGTTTCGCAGTAAAACGTTCGCTGAGTGGAGCCGTTTTGCGGAAGAAGTGGATTGCTGTATGGCGCCCATTCTGACAACAAGTGAGATGATGAAACATCGGCAGGCGGCAGAAAAAGGACTTGTCGAACGTCAACAATCGGCTGATGGGATCTCTTTGGCGGTTACCCATACATCGGCAGGCGGCTACCAGCCTGATTTGCGCACTGAACCTGCCGCTTTTCTGGGGCGGGATACAGAGGAAGTGCTTGCCACCGTGCTGAAGCTTTCAGCGGAGGAAATCGGGGAGTTAAGGAATCAGGGGGTCGTATGAGTCTTACAAAAATTGTGTGGGTTTCATGGAAAAGAAGGGAAATTTCCTCTCTGCACAGAATATTTTAACAGCTTGGAAAGTATAAAAATGTGATATTCCATCACCATTTTTATACTTTCGGCTGTTGAAAAAGACTTCCTCTATTCGACGCCGCTTCTTCTTGAATATGCTTCGATAGAAGCGTTATTTATCAGAAAATTTATTATATTCAACCAAGGAGGGGGAACTCCCATGATGAACACGCAGTTGACACTTCGCTTGTTGATCGAACGCGCGGAAAAATACTTTCCGAAAAAAGAAGTGGTCACCCGCAAGGCTTCCGGTATTTTTCGATACATGTACGCCGATTTTGGCAAACGCGCCCGGCGTCTTGCCAGTGCGTTGCAAACGCTTGGGGTGCAGCGCGGTGATCGGGTAGCTACATTTGCCTGGAACCAGCACCGTCATCTGGAAGCGTATTTTGCCATTCCGTGCATTGGATCGGTTTTGCACACGATTAATATTCGCTTGTCGTCCGAACATATCGCCTACATCATCAATCATGCGGAAGATAAGGTGTTGATGATTGATGAAGATCTGATTCCCTTGATCGAGAAAGTAAAAGATCAGATTCCGACGGTAAAGGCGTTTGTCATCATGACAGACAACCCGGAGCTGCCGGAAACCGCGCTGCATCCGGTCTATTCGTATGAACAGCTGCTGGAGGCGGGCGATCCGGGTTTCCAATTCCGCAGCGATATCGATGAGAATGAAGCGGCTGGCATGTGCTACACATCGGCAACTACCGGCAATCCAAAAGGAGTTGTCTATTCTCACCGGGGCATTTATCTGCACACGATGTGCATGGGGTTGGCAGACACAATCGCCTACTCGGAAAACGATACAGTGATGCCTGTTGTCCCGATGTTCCATGCTAACGCATGGGGAATACCGTTTGCAGCTGTCATGTTCGGTTCCAAGCTGGTTCTGCCGGGAGCAGGCCCCACACCGCAAATTCTGCTTGAACTTATCCAGTCAGAAAAAATAACGGCGGCAGCCGGCGTGCCCACGATCTGGACAGGTGTCCTGCAGGTGCTGGAAAAGCAGCCGTATGATGTATCCAGCCTGCGCGCCGTATTGTGCGGCGGTTCAGCAGCGCCGCGCGGCCTAATCAAAGCGTACGAGGAAAAATTCGGCATCCCCTTCATCCACGCATATGGAATGACAGAGACGGCGCCTGTTGCTTCCGTCTCCCGCCTGCGCAGCAATCATCAACACCTGCCGGTCGACCGGTTGCTCGATATCAGGTCTCTGCAGGGCATGTTGGTACCGGGTTTGGAAATGCGGGTGGTCGGTCAAAACGGCGACGTCAACTGGAATGGCCAGGAAATGGGCGAAGTCTGGCTGCGCGGTCCTTGGGTGGCCGACGAATATTATAACGATGAGCGCAGCAAAGAAACGTTTATTGACGGATGGTACCATTCGGGCGATGTGGCAACAATCGATGAAGAAGGATATCTGAAGTTGGTTGACCGCACAAAAGACCTGGTGAAAAGCGGCGGCGAATGGATCTCGTCGGTTGATCTGGAAAATGCCCTGATGGCTCATCCGAAAGTGTTTGAAGCGACCGTGATTGCCGTGCCGCACCCGAAATGGGATGAACGGCCGGTTGCATTTGTTGCGCTAAAACCGGATTTTAAGGATCAAGTGGAAAAACAGGAACTGCTCGACTATTTGGCGGGTCAGTTTGCCAAGTGGTGGGTGCCGGATGATATCGTTTTCCTTGACGAAATCCCCAAAACTTCGGTTGGCAAATTTCTCAAACGTTCATTGCGGGAGCAGTATAAAGATCATCTAATACGTATGTAGCGCAGTCAATTGCTCCTGACCCTTTTTTCGCAACTGATGATTGCCAGGGAGGATTTTCGATGATCTATGAATTTAACGGAAAACGGCCGAAGATTGCAAGCAATGTGTTTCTCGCACCGACAGCCGTTTTGATTGGCGACGTGACGGTGGAAGAAGGAGCCAGTATTTGGTTTGGTGCCGTGCTCAGAGGAGATTTTGGCCCGATCGTGGTGGGAGCCCGTTCCAGCATTCAGGATAACTGTGTCATTCACATCGGAGATACTCCCTGTTATGTAGGGGAAGACGTTACGGTCGGCCACGGCGCCATTTTGCACGGATGCAAAATCGGGCGCAGTTCGGTGATCGGCATGAATTCGGTTGTGCTGGACGGGGCGACCGTCGGGGAGGAAACGGTGATCGCGGCTGGCAGTGTAGTGCCAAACAATGCCGACATTCCCAGCCGTGTTCTGGCAGCCGGTACACCCGCACAAGTGAAAAAAACGCTGGAGGGGAAATCCCTCTGGTGGGTGCAGGAAAGCTCGAAAGCGTATGTCGAATTGAAAGACCGGTATCTGAAACAGGGGATCGGCGATGTAACCGGAATTTGAAACAGGGTATCTGTCTATGACTCTGCCTACCTGTTTCCGAAATTTGCGATTCTGGATCCGCTTCTTACATCAAGCTGCCTCCGGCAATTACAGCGGCGACAGGTATGGACGTGCTGACGCATGCGATCGAATCTTATGTTTCCAAAGCAGCGAATCCGGTCAGTGAGGCTTTCGCTCTGCAAGCAATGAAACTGATTGGGAAGCATTGGGAAAAGATACGTCCGGGCTATCCGTACCGGAAGCGGCGGAAAAGGCAATTGAAGCCGTGATGGATCGGAGTTTCATTAGACGTATTGCCAAAGCTTGTGGAGGATGCCATGCGAAGCGGCAATGTCTTGGTCAATCCGCGACTGACAACGGCCAGTGATATACAAGGTATCATTCAGCGGTCTTATCATGGGTAATCGCGTAAATAACAAGGAGGAAGAAATGATTTACGAAATGAGAACGTACTCGGTCAAAATCGGTAAAATGCAGGAGTACCTGCAGCTTTTTGAGAAGATTGGGCTTCCCATCATTGCAAAATACGCAAAATTGATTGGCTACTGGTATACGGAAATTGGCGAGTTAAATCAAATCATCCATATATGGGAATATGAGAGTCTCGATATTCGGTCTGAAAGAAGGAAAGCGCTGTATAACGATCCCGAATGGTTGGAAAACTTCATTTCAAAGGCGTTGCCATTACTCGAAAAGCAGGAATCCAAGATTCTCTATCCGACCACCTTTTCACCTATTCAATCAGCTGCCATCGGAAACCGGATGAGGGGAAAACCTCATCCGGTTTTGCTGTACGGTTGTCATTTGGCTGAAAAGCCGATAATATAGGAATAAGAAAACAATTCGTTGAACTTCATTTTTTTTACGCCATAAAATGAATGGTTATTCATTTATATAAGTGAAAGGAGGATGCCGTATGGGTAAAGCGCAGTTGATGACGAAGATCGAAAATGTCCATAAATTGGTCATTCCGACTCCTTTTCCTGTTGGTCCTGTGAATGTGTATGTGGTGGAAGGGGATGCGGTGACGCTGGTCGACGCCGGTCCGAAAACGGAGGATGCTTGGCAGGCATTTGAAAGTCAGTTGAAACAGGCCGGATTTTCCCTGGCGGATATTGACCAGGTGGTGTTGACGCATCATCATGTGGATCATTGCGGTCTGTTGGACCGGATTTTGGAACAAAAGGATTTGCCGATTTATGGCCACCCGTTGGCGGTTCCGTGGGTAGCGCAGGAGGAAGAATTTTTCCGGAAACATCGGGAGTACTTTGAAGAATTGTATCGTCGAATGGACGTGGAAGAGCATTTGATCGTTCGATTGGAACACCAGCAGAAGATGATCAATCGTGTTTCTTGCCGTGTTCGGTTGACCGATACATTCCGGGAAGGGGAACTGATCCCAGGTCTGGAGGAATGGCATGTTTACGAGACGCCCGGTCACGCCCAGTCTCATATTGGGCTGTTTCGGGAAAGCGACGGTGTGCTGATCGGCGGCGATCATATTATCAAACATGTTTCATCGAACGCGATTGTTGAACCTCCAGCGAGTCCCGGTGAAGAAAGACCGAAAACGCTTCTGCAGTATCGGGAATCTTTGTTGAAGTGCAAAGCGCTGCCGATCACAACCGTGTTTTCCGGTCATGGGGAAGAGGTATTTGATGTGGCGGATCTTGTCGATATACGGTTGCAACAGCAAGATGAACGTGCGGCTAAAATCAGAAGCTGGCTGCTGGAAGAACCGCTCACTCCGTTTGCGATCTGTAAGCGCCTGTTCCCGCGGGCCTATGAGAAAGAGCTGGGATTGACGATGTCAGAGGTGATCGGCCACCTTGACCTGCTGCTGGAACGCGGTCAAGCGGTGGCGGAGGAGCAAGATGGAGTCATATGGTATCTGGCGCGGTAATAATAAACAGCATCCTTAGGTGTCAGCACAGCCCGGTGTGGCGGGTATCGGAAATCCATATAATGCTGGATAAAACGAAATGGTTCCTCGTACCGCAGGAGCCATTTCGTTTCGTTTTTGCTGAAACCAATTCACTTTTTACTGGCTGGCACCATTATCTTGTTGGGGTAAATATCCATAATTGGGATTGCTGAATCGAGTGATATCTTACGGAATTACGGGAGAGGATCTGCTATGGTTTGGTCGAAATTCTATATAGTTAGGAAATCCAAATAATCTTCTGTATAGTATTTCCATCATTCCAACATATTTATTGGTTATTTTATTTTTGGAAAAATATCACTCTTTAAAATTGCGCTGTAAAATTATTAACGCAATGATTATATGTACTCTTATTAAACTGGTGACGCTTATGATCTATCTCTCATTGACCGATAAAATCGAACTTTTATTTAATAATGTTCTTGTAAAAGAACAGGAGCGGAAAATTCGCCATACCATCAGTGTTGCCGGTTTGTGTACAACCCCTTTCTCGCTCGCCGGAAGGAAGGTATTCTGGAATTTAAGGCAAACCGGACAGGAAATACGGTTGTATTGTTAATTCGCGATACGGGCATTGGTATGACCCCAGAGCAAATCAATCGGCTGGGAACCCCTTATTATTCGACGAAAGAAAAAGGAACTGGACTTGGGACGAGGTTATCATTCCGCCTGAAACAGGCTTTTTTCTGTAATGTGATACATACGCATTTTCTGGTAGAGGGTGGAGCGGCTGATGCCGAGATGCTTGGCCGCATGTGTGCGATTGCCGCCGCATTCCTGCAACACGCGTAAAATCAGGTCTTTTTCTGCGGCTGCTATAATGTCGCGCTTGTTGGCTGCGTTTGCAGGCAACGCACGGAAGCGGTCAAGAGGCAGAAAAGAAGCAGGAGGGTTTCCCGTATTGACAGACAGCAAGTTTTGCGGCAGGTGATGCGCTTCAATCCAGTTTGAACTTTCCAGATTCATCGCACGTTCCAGTACGTTTTCCAGCTCCCGTACGTTGCCGGGCCAGCGATAATTCCGCATAAGTTCTAATGCGGCCGGACGCACGCCGATCACTTCTTTATCCAGTATGCGGTTCAGCTTGCGGACCAGGTGGTCGCATAAGACCGGAAGATCTTCCAACCGCTCGCAAAGCGGCGGAACGGTCAAGTGAATGACATTGATTCGGTAGTAAAGATCTTCGCGGAATTTCCCCTGCTCAATCAGTTCTTCCAGCCGTTTGTTGGTAGCTGCTACAATCCGAACGTTGACATGCCGGGTGTGAACATCGCCTACTCGCTCAAAGGACCGTTCCTGCAGGACTCGCAACAGTTTTGCCTGCAGTGAGAGCGGCATATCACCGATCTCATCGAGGAACAGGGTACCGCCGTCTGCCAGTTCGAATTTTCCCGGCTTGCCCCCTTTCTTCGCTCCGGTAAAAGCCCCGTCCGCATATCCGAAAAACTCCGATTCCAGCAGTTCAGAAGGGATCGCGGCACAGTTCACTTTGACAAACTTGCCGGGACGGCCGGAAATTTCGTGAACCGCTTGTGCGAACAGTTCTTTGCCTGTGCCGCTTTCCCCTGTAATCAATATCGTGGAAAAACTTTGTGCCGCCAGGTAGGTCTGTTTTTTGAGAGATTCCATCACCGGGTTGCGTGTGATGATGTAATCAAGCGCGGTTCCCTGAGTGGAGGCCCGGATATATTCGGAGCGGTAATACGTCAATTCGTTTTCCAAATCTTCCAGCCGCAAAAACAGGTCTTTCAAATGATCAAGTTGGCGGAACATCACTTTCGCAATGGCCCCGACACGCTTGCCGTCACGTATGATCGGGGTGCGTGTGATCAAGCACTTCCGTCCTTTGATTTCCTGAATATCACTCGTCCGTTCCTGGTCGGTCCGCAGCGTTTCAGAAAGCCCCAGTTCCGGCAATTTGTCCTCCGCGACACGGTCCAGCAGGTCATGCCGTTTGATCTGATACAGTTCCAGCAACGCGTCGTTCACCATCGTAATCCGTCCCTCTTCACCGATAATGGCAATCCCGTCATAAGCAATTTCCAATGCGCTTTCCAGCGTTCGTTCCAGTTTTTTGGTTGTTTCCAGCTCTTTGGCCACCTTTTCGTATGCGGTAAGGTCTTTTAACACCGCAATCGCTCCAATCACCTGCTGGCGAAAGGTGACAGGGGCATAGGTAGCGAGCGCAATGGCGGTCGGCAGGAAAATTTTTTTGGCGTCGAGCGGAAACCGGTTCTGCAGGGCAGATGTAATGTCTTCGCCGATTTGCGGGAGCAGCGTTTCGACAGGTCCGCCTAACACATGTTCCGGTCTCTGCTGAAAAAGCCGCTCGGCTGCCGAATTATACGTGATAATCTTGTGCTGGTTGTCGATGGCCACGACAGCATCTTCCAGGTGTTCGATGAGCGCTGTGACCTGATTGTTCAACCGTTCAGACTCCATCAGAAAAGCTTGAATCAGGTCCGCTTTGGCCATAATGCCGACTACCTTTTGCCGTTGGTCGAGGACCACCGCATGCGCAACCTGCGAGGTAATCAGAATATCGCGGGCTTGCTGCATGGGGATATGTTGAGGAACAGTCACGACGTCCCGGATCATGGCCGGGCCTATCGGTTCTTCAAGGGAACACCCGTTTACCAGCATCCGGTACAGATTGTATTTGGTCACAATTCCGTCCAAAAGGTCGTCTGCATGCAGTACACAACCGATATCGAGCCGATACTGTAAAAATTTAGCAAACGCGGAACGAACCGAATCTTCCGGTTGCAATCTTACAAAATTACGGGTCATGAAGTCTGATACGAGCATCCCGATCCCCTCCGGCAAATGTATACTTTTCCGAACAGTTGTCTGAATGTTATTACAATTGTACCGCAAAATGAGCGGGATTTGAATGGGGAAATCGAGGTTTTCTATAAGGGGGAATGGGAGTTTTCTATAAGGGAGCGGGCAGCGCTTTTTCAGCGGGCGGCGACCTGGCCGCCTTTTCACAAAGCGCTTTAATGTCAGCTCCGCAGCATCATCAGGAGGGAAAAGCGAACACGGAGCTGTTCCGGTTGGGGGCCACTGTCAAAAAGCCGCTGATTGCGGCAGTCAACGGCCACGCGTTGGGAGGCGGCTGCGGTTTGGTCGCTATGTGCCACATTGCGATCGCGTCGGAAACAGCCAAGTTTGGTACGACGGAGATTAAAGTGGGGCTGATGCCGTTTGTGATTTTGCCCTGGATTCGGCGGGCGGTAGGGCATCGGAAAGCGCTTGAAATGATGCTGACAGGCGATATTTTAAGCGCTCAGGAAGCGAAGGAAATGGGATTGGTTCATCGCGTTGTCCCAGCTGACAGACTGGCGGAGGAAGCGGCGTCGCTGGCCTGTACAATCGCCGAGTACAGTCCGCTTGCCATCCGCCTCGGATTGGATGCGTTCTATACGACGGAAGATATGGATTTGTTAAAAAGCATGGATTATTTGAACACGCTGCGGGTGGTCAGTTTCTTAAGTGAAGACCTGCAAGAAGGAGCCAGTGCCTTCATCGAGAAGCGCACGCCGCAATTTAAAGGGAGATAGGCAGGCAGCTTGAGCAGGAGTTTTACGCGAGGGGAGGAGGAGTTTCATGCGAAGCATACGGATTGGAGCGGCGGAAGGGTTTTACGGCGATTCGATTTTCCCTGCTGTTGAAACTGCCCAACGGGGCAACGTGCAGTATCTGTGCTTTGACTGTTTGGCGGAGTTGACGATGGCGATTTTGCAAAAAGATCGCCAGAAAGATCCGACGAAAGGGTATACGCGGGATATTACGGCGGCGATGCACGCTCTGCTGCCGTACGTGAAGGAGAAAGGGATCAGGATCCTCAC
Organism: Effusibacillus dendaii; assembly: GCF_015097055.1. NCBI lineage: Bacteria > Bacillati > Bacillota > Bacilli > Caryophanales > Alicyclobacillaceae > Effusibacillus > Effusibacillus dendaii. Next base: position 1,054,558 of record NZ_AP023366.1, on the reverse strand, counting down.
CAACGCAGGCGGTATCAATCCGGTGGGAGCGCAGCAGGAAGTGATCCGCGTCGCTCGCCAATTGGGAATCAAAGGGCTAAAAGTGGCGGTTGTCACGGGGGATGATCTGTTGGATCGGCTTCCGGAACTGCGGCAGCAGGGTATAACGCTTGATCATATGGAAACCGGCCAAAAAATTGACAAGGTGCTGGATCGCATCCAGTTTGCCAATGCGTACCTCGGGGTGCAGCCGATCGTAGAGGCGTTGCGGCAAGGCGCCGATATTGTAGTGACGGGGCGGACCACCGACTCGGCGCAATTTTTGGCACCGTTGGTGCATGAGTTTGGCTGGCGGGAAGATGATTGGGATCGTATGGCGCATGGCATCCTGATGGGGCACTTGATGGAATGTTCCGGTCAGGCGACAGGCGGCAACTTCAGCGGCAATTGGCAGGCGGTTGCCGATCTGGACCGGATCGGCTTTCCGGTGGCGGAAGTGCGTGAAAACGGCGAGTTTTTGATCACCAAAACGGATGGCACGGGTGGACTTGTCTCCGTGGATACGGTTAAAGAGCAAATGTTGTATGAAATTCACGATCCGTCCGCCTACGTGACGCCTGATGTGGTGCTCGACATGACCGATGTGCGGCTGGAAGACACGGGACCTGATCAGGTTCGCGTCACCGGTGCGCGCGGCAAACGCCGGCCTGATCATTTGAAGGTGGTCATGGGTTATCTGGATGGATTTGTCGGGCAGGCAATCGCCGGTTATTCCTGGCCGGACGCATTGGCCAAAGCGGAGGCAGCCGACCGAATCGTTCGCAAGCAGATCGATCGGATGGGATTGAAGTATGATGAAATCCGTACCGATTATATGGGATACAACTCATTGCACGGGCCGACGGTGAATCTGCCGAAGGAAGAGTTAAACGAAGTGTATCTGCGGGTGGCTGTCCGAACACGGACGAAAGAAGAGGCGGCCAAATTAGGCCGTTTGTTTCCGCCGTTGGCACTGAATGGACCGCCGACGATGAGCGGTTTTACCGGCATGATGCAGCCGAGGGAGCTGTTGGGGATGTGGTCGTGCCTGATTCCCCGTGATTTGATAGAAAGTCGTGTACAGGTATCGATTTCGGAGGTGGATTGAATGGCGAACATGCAGCTCCGTTATTTGGCGCAGGCCCGCTCGGGCGACAAAGGCAACACGGTAAATGTGGCTTTATTTGCCCCGAACGACGATCTGTACCATCTATTTGTAGAGCAAGTGACTTGCGAACGGGTGAAAGCCCATTTTGCCGGATTGGTAGAGGGGGAGGTTACCCGTTACCTGCTGCCAAATGTGCGGGCGATCAATTTTATCTGCCGGGAAGCATTGAATGGCGGCGGTTCTGCGTCGATTCGGATGGATAATCTGGGTAAATGTTTCAGCTCGAATCTGCTTCGGATGGAAGTAAAAGTGCCGGATAACAGTTGGTGGTGAAAGAAACGGAGGGAAGAACAGTTGACGAAAAGTCCTTTTTTTAAGAAGGAGCATGATGAGGTCCGGAAAGCGATCCGCCAGTTTGTCGCCAAAGAGGTGACCCCTTTCATCAATGAGTGGGAAGAAAAAGGCGAGTTTCCGCTTGAAGTGATCAGGCAAATGGGGGAACTGGGATTTCTGGGGCTGCGTTATCCGGTGGAAGTGGGCGGACAGGGCGGCGATTATTTTATGTCGATTGTGCTTGCCGAGGAATTGGCGCGATGTGGGGCGGGCGGATTCCCGATGGCCGTATCGGTACAGGTGGAGATGGCGACGCCGCCGATTTTGCAGTTTGGCAATAAAGACCAGCATGAACGATTTCTGCGACCGGCACTGGAAGGCAAAAAACTGGCGGCGATTGGCATTACGGAACCGAATCACGGTTCGGACGTCGCCGCGATTGAAACGAAAGGCGTTCGCGACGGGGACGAATGGGTAATTAACGGCAGCAAGATGTTTATTACAAACGGGCCGCGGGCCGATTTTGTCGTATTGGTGACGCGTACTTCACCCGGTGAGGGATATAAGGGAATCAGTCTGTTTCTGGTTGAGACTGACCGGCCTGGTTTTTCGGTCAGCCGCAAACTGGATAAGGTGGGGATGCGCTCTTCAGATACAGCGGAGTTGATTCTGGAAAACGTGCGGGTACCGCATGCGAATCTGTTGGGGGAAGAAGGCAAAGGATTCTATCAGATTATGTGGGAACTGCAGGGGGAACGGTTGATTGCGGCAGCCGGTTCGGTGGCCATGGCGCAGCACGCTTACGAGCTGGCGCTTGCGTATGCGAAACGCCGTCAGGCATTCGGCAGAAGTATCGGACAGAATCAGGTGATCGGTCACCTTTTGGTTCAGATGGCGACACGGATTGAAGCCGCAAGGCAGTTGACATATGCGACCGCCTACCGGTTTTCGCGGGGAGAAGTGCCGTCAAAAGAAATTTCGATCGCGAAGCTGGAAGCAGCAAGAACCGCTTGCTGGGTGGCAGACCGGGCGCTGCAGATTTTTGGCGGCAACGGGTATATGCAGGAAAACCCGATTGAACGAATCTGGCGTGATGTGCGTTTGTACCGGATCGGGGCAGGGACGGATGAAGTCATGAAAGAAATTATAGCCAAACAGATGGAACTGTAGAGGGGGTGCTTGCATGGCGCATTGGATTTTTAACAGGGAACATGAGATGTTACGGGATGCGGTCCGCAGTTGGGTCAAAAAAGAAATTATTCCTTATGTGGACGATTGGGAAAGGATGGAGGAGTTTCCTGCGCATCTTTTCAAAAGGGCGGGCGAGTTGGGCTATTTGGGCATCAAGTTTCCGGAAGAATATGGGGGCAGTGGCGACGATCTGATCATGGAGACGGTGTTTTTGGAAGAGTTGGCCAAATGCGGTTCCAATGGTGTGGCAGCCGGAATCGGCGGACATATCGGAATCGGTCTGCCGCCCATCTGGCGGTTTGGCAATGAGGAACAGAAGCGGAAATATCTGACACCAGGGATTCGCGGTGAGCAAATAACGGCGTTTGCGATTACGGAAGCATACGCCGGCTCGGATGTGGCAGGAATCCGGACGACGGCTCGCAAAGAAGGGGATTGTTACGTTTTAAATGGCAGCAAAATGTTTGTTACAAACGGCGTACGGGCTGATGTCGCAGTCGTAGCCGCCAAAACGGACCCGGCTGCCGGTCATCGGGGGATCAGCCTGTTTCTTGTGGAAACCAACACGCCCGGATTTTCCGTTGGCCGGAAACTGAAAAGGTTGGGGTGGCGGGCGTCTGATACGGCGGAATTGATTTTTGATGAAGTGAAAGTGCCGACAGCCAACTTGTTGGGGGAAGAAAACAAGGGATTTTATTACATTATGCAAAATTTTCAGTGGGAACGGATTACACTCGCCATCATGTCTGTCGGTACAGCAGAATCTGCATTGGAAGCAGCCATCCAATATGCGGGCGAACGAACCCAGTTTGGCGGACCGATTCGGCGGTTTCAGGTGATCCAACATATGTTGGTGGATATGGCAGTTGAGATTGAACGGGCGCGCCATCTGACCTATCACGCCTTGTATTTGTACGCAAACGGCGAGGATGCGGTGACGGAGACGACGATGGCGAAGGCGCTTGCAGCAGAGATGGCCAGGGAAGTAACCGATATGGCCATCCAGATTCATGGGGGCAATGGGTATATGATGGAATATCCCGTTCAGCGGTACTGGCGGGATGCCCGATTGCAGCCAATTGGCGGCGGAACGACCGAAATTATGAATGAAATTCTGGTAAAGCGAATGGGCCTGGTCTGAACCAGGTTTCGATTGCATAAAAATTATCGGACTATTTCGATTTCTGTTGGCGGAGGGAGGAGTCAAGGGTGGAAGCCACATGGGAACGCATCAGCCGGATCGTCATCGGAGACATCGTTCGCCGTCCCGCGCATCGCTATCCGCAAAAGATGGCGGCGGTTGACGGAGAAAAACGAGAAAATTCGGATGGCACCATACCGGCGATCTTGGCATGTTTGACGCAGACGGACAGTTGATTTTTGTCGACCGCAAAAAGGACATGATCAAGAGCGGCGGCGAGAACGTACCGTCTGTCAAGGTGGAAGGCGTGATTTTAAACGATTCCAGAATTGCCAACTGTGCGGTTGTAGGACTTCCGCACCCGCTCTGGAGCGAAGCGGTCACCGCGTTTGTGACTCCGAAACCGGGCGAAACCGTTACGGCGGAAGAGGTGATTGCGCACTGCAGAAAATCGCTCGGCAATTATGAGGTGCCGAAAGCGGTTGTCATTTTGGAACAGTTTCCGTCCACCGCTACCGGCAAAATCCAGAAAAACGTGCTGCGCCAGATGTATGCGGAATATTTTGCGGATCACTCGGTGCATGGGTAACATTTCCAACAGACGTTGTGGGGGATGAAATCTTATAAGGGGGTAATTCGATGTTTACAAAATATCTGGATCAGTTTGTGATAGGAGAAACTTGGGTGTCAAGGGGAAGAACGATCACCGAGTCGGACCTGGTAATGTTTGCCGCCTTCAGTGGAGACTGGTTTCCGCTGCATACGGACAAAGAGTATGCAGCAAACACAGCGTTCAAACAACGAATTGCACATGGCATGCTGGTTCTGTCGGCCGCATCTGGCCTGTTTCAGTTTGATCCGGATGTCGTGGTGGCATTTTATGGTATGGAAAATGTGCGGTTTGTTAACCCGACATTTATCGGCGACACCATTCATATAGAAACAAAAGTGATCGATATCACGGAAAAAGAAGGCGGTCGTGGCGTAATAACCATTTTGCAGGAAATTAAAAAACAAAATGGGGATATAGCGGCGGTTGCCACGATGAAGCTGATGATCAACAGGAGTCCGCAGAAGTAACGGAAGTGATCCGGACGACCGGGGGGATTGAAAATGTTTTCAGCCGACAAATGGATCTATGCGTTTACGGGCCTTGTCATACTAATTTTGATTGGAATGCTGACAGGGGCGTGGCGAATCATTTTGTATCCGTATCTGTTCATTATCGGAATTGGCGTCCTGTTGGGTCTTTGGCAACAACTGAAAAGAAAACCGCAATTGATATGGGTTCCAGTAAGCATTACAGTTCTGTACCTGATTTTATATGTATGGTTGGACGTCTTGTCGCTTCATTCCCCGACAGGAGGCAGTACACTCGTCTTCGGAATGGTACCGACTACCGCCTTGTTCTTTCTTGGCATCTGGCCGATTGCGATTCTTGTAAGCTTGCTTTATGGGCTGACGTTTTCATCTCACTCTGATTCCATGCAGGGGGAATAGAGAATGCAGACGACCATTGTGATCATTGCGGTTCTTTATTTGTTGGTTTGCGTTTTGATCGGCATATGGGCGACTCGACGGACCAAATCGAGCAGTGATTTTTACATTGCGGGCCGCAACCTTGGCATGTTTGTTATGGCAATTGCCGCTTTTTCCTCTATTCAGAGCGGGTTTGGCATGGTCGGCGGCACCGGTCTCACGTTGAGCGGCGGATTGGGGTTTGCTGCCGGGATTATGGTGGCCGCTCCGCTCGGGTTTGCATTGGCATGGTTTCTGGTTGGCAAACGGATTTGGAAGTTGGGGGCATTGGGCGAAGTGTACACGCTTGGTGACATTATGGAAAAGAGATACAGCAGCAAAGCGGCGCGCGGGTGGATGGGGGTTGCCGTGGTGCTGGGCGTGATTGGATATTTGGGCACTCAGGTGCAGGCGATGGGAGTGATTATGAACACAATCTTTGGGGTATCGCCAAACGTCGGAGCGGTCATCGGGTTGGCGATTTTAGCGTTTTACTGTATCGGAGGCGGTATGGTAGCGGGAGTTTATACCGACCTGTTTCAGGGAGTCTTGATGGCCATCGTATCAATCATTGCGTTCTTTCTGGCGATTGATGCGGGAGGCGGAATTCCCCATATGACGGAAACCCTGTATTCCTCTAAACCGCTGCTCGCTTCGCCTTATGGCTCGTATCCGATACTGAGCATCGTGTGCTGGTTTTTCCTGTTCAGTTTGGGAGCGGCCGGACAGCCGCATTTTATCACCAAGTTTTTGATGATCAAAGACACGAAACACCTGAAATGGGGAGCGTTCACAGCGGGGTTGGCTTACGTAATGACCACGTTTTTGGTGATTGGGATTGGATTGTGTGCATTGGTGTTAAAGATCCAAGGTAAGTTTCCGGCCGTCAAGTCGCCTGATGATACTTTGACCGCATTTTTGACCGAATTTACGCCGCCCGTGATCGCGGGCCTCGTGATTGCCGGTCTGCTGGCAGCCATCATGTCGACCGGTTCCAGTTTTGTTACGTTGGGTGCCGCCAGCCTGATTCGAGATATTCCAAAAGCATTCCATCAGGAAGTAAAACGGGAACTGTTCTGGAGCCGTGTGGCGGTTGCCGCGCTGTTGGTCGTTTCGACCCTGTTTGCCCTTTATATGGATACACTGGTCGCGTTGTTGGGCGTGTTTGGCTGGGGAACGTTCGCATCCGCCATTTTCCCGCCAGTCGTACTGGGGCTTGTTTGGGAAAAAGCGACCAAACAGGGAGCGGTAGCCAGCATTGCGGTCAGCCTGTTGGCGAATTTTGTGCTGGAAGTGGGTGCCAAATATGGATTTAAACCGCTGCCTCCAGGAATCATCAACGGCGCGTTTGCGTTTACTTTGGCGATTCTCGTTTTTGTGGCGGTGTCGCTGTTGACACAGTCATCCGTGAAAAAATTGGATCGTCAGCTGCTTGAGGTTATCGAAGGGTAGAAGACAGACGGGAAACAGGTGCCAACTGACAAGGCGGGGAGGAAGCGAGAATGAATGTAGGGTTTTTGACAAGGCAGATTTTGGGGAATTTGAAAACGGTCGAACCATCAAAGATCGCTTTGAAATTGGAAAGCGATGAGGCCTGGACCTATGAAGAGTTGCACCGCAGGTCGAACGCCTATGGGAACGCGCTGTGCGAAATGGGGATTGCAAAAGGAGACCGAGTGGGCATTCTGCTGTACAACTGTCTTGAATATTGGGCTTTATACTTTGCTTGTGCCAAAATTGGGGCGATCGCAGTGAGACTGAACTTTCGGCTGGCAAGTGAGGAGTTTCAATATGCGCTAAGCGATTCGGGCACGAAAGTGTTATGTTTTCACTCGTCGTTGGCGGAAAAGCTTGATCCAATCCGGGCGATGGTGCCAGTCGAGCGTTATGTCAGTCTCCCTTTTGAAAACAAACCGGTACCGCAGTGGGCAGAACCGTGGGACGTTATGGAGGAAGGCGATTTGTCCGAGATTACGGATGTTCCCGTCGAGCTTGCCGATCCGGTGATGCTGATGTATACATCGGGAACCACCGGAAGGCCAAAAGGAGCGCTTTGGACACATGCCAACACTCTTTGGTTTTGCGCCATTCAAATTATGAAGTGGAATTTGTCGGTGGAGACCATCTGCTTGACTGCCGGGCCGCTTTATCATGTCGGCGGCATGGAAGATTTGGCGCTGCCTACGCTTTTGGCAGGGGGGACGGTGATTATCACCCGCAGCGGCGGTTTCTCGATTGAACGGGTTGTGGAAGTCGTAGAGAAAGAACAGGTCACCGATGTTCTGCTGTTTCCCTTTATGATCTATGAGATGCTCAACGCTCCTCGGTTGGCCGATTTCAAACTGTCATGTCTGAAACGAATCGTGTCAGGCGGGGATCCGGTCATTCCGTGGGCGATCGAACGGATTCACGAACGGTTCCCGCACGTCGGTTTGGTGCAGATCTACGGGCTTACGGAAGGGTCGCCGATCGCCGCGAGCCTAGACCCGCAAGACGCCAAACGAAAAGGACATACAGTTGGAAAACCGATGCCGTTAACCGAAATTAAGGTGGTAGATGAGCAAAATCGGCCCGTTCCCACAGGGGAAGCAGGTGAAATTTGCATTAAAAATCCGGTTGTGTCGCTCGGGTACTGGCAGAAACCGGGGGCGACCGCCGCCACTTTTGTAGATGGATGGTGTCATACGGGAGATCTTGGGAAAATTGACGAGGACGGGTATTTGATGATTGCCGGACGAAAGAAAGATATGATCCGCAGCGGGGGTGAAAACATCTACCCGATTGAAATCGAAGATGTGCTGATCCGTCATCCGGCTGTCAAAGATGTGGCGGTTATTGCGATTCCAGACCCGAAATATGTGGAGACTGTCTGTGCTGTGATTGTTCCCAAACAGCGCTCCGATATTAAGGAAGAACTGATTGTTCAATTCTGCACGGACCATTTGGCCGGTTACAAAAAACCGCGCCGGGTTGTATTTGTCGATGAAATCCCACGTACGCCATCTGGCAAAATTCAGAAATACGTTTTGCGTGAAAGGCTTAAATCGTTAGGCACTCATATCGGGCAACAGACTTAGAACAGAAAGGGGTATACAAATGAGTCAAGTGGTGGCAAGCATGGCAGGTAACGTATGGAAAGTTCTTGTTTCGCAGGGAGACATCGTGAAAGAAGGGCAAGAGGTTGTCATTCTTGAATCGATGAAAATGGAGATTCCGATTGCGGCAGAAACGGATGGTACGATAAAGGAAATCAAAATTCAGGAGGGTGATTTTGTGAATGAAGGAGCTGTTTTGATCGAACTGGAGTAGACCTAGATGCGTGGAACAACCGCAGTGCCCGTAGCATGGCTGAGCTGTTCACAGAAGACGGCGAGAGCATTGGTTTTGATGGGTGCATCACCCCCACCGCACGGTTCGTCAGCAAAGTGAAAAGTGTGCGTTTTCTGGGTTCTGCTGTAGCCATTTTACGTGCTATAGCAGGTATGGTGCCGCCAGGACAATCGGACCTCAATCCGAATGTCAATACACATCACACTCTAGTTGTCATAAATAAGGAAGGAAATTACCGTATCCAACTTTTTCAGAATACCCCAGCTCAGTTTCATGGAAGACCTGAATTAGTGGAACAAATGACGGAAGAGTTAAGACAGCTGCTTAAGTGAAATGAAATGCAAGTGCCACCCCAAGGGGCAAGCAGGGTGGCACTCTGTTTGGAAAGACGGTTTGGGCAAAACCGGGATGGGAGAATTCGCAATTACGAGTTGGCTTTCACGGTCAGATACACGGGACTTCCGGTGGTGTTGCGGATTCTCAGCTTGTTTTGTTCCCAACGGCAATCCACATAACTGTTCGGATCAAACGTTTCCTGTTGATTTTGCTCCAGCGTGACACTCAGGTTGTACGCGTCAGCTGTCCCCAATTCATCGAAAAACTCCACTTCCTCGTACGGTTGCAACAGTCTGGTTTCATTCACTTTCATGGTGGCCTTCTCCTCGTGTAGTGTTAGGGTCTGTCGGACCTTTTGCCATTAGTATTTCTTGGAAAAAGCGGTTTTATTCCGAAAATAGGATGAGGTTCAAAGAAGAGACGAGATTCAGGGAAAAGAAGAGTTCAAAGAAGCAACAAGGAAATTTGGAAACGAAAGCGAAATATTTGAAAATCATCGGGCGGTTTCATCCTGGAAACTGAATTGTCCAAGCAACCTTGTATCTGGAGTGGCACCTCTTCCTCGATGGGGTCCGGCAAAAAAGAACGTATGTCGCGACGTTCATAAATCGCTCTGTAAACAGCGGCTTTTTCTTCGGGTGTAAATGCGTGTTGATTCATGATTCAGCCTCCTCATTCTTCCCCATTGCATGACGGAACACGTTGCGGGAGCGGACGTATTCCCGGTCAGGCCGGTTGCAGCGGGCATTGGCCGCTCGTGCCATGGCAAAGAACAGGTCGGACAGCCGATTCAGGTAGCGTAAACATTCAGGGTTGATCGGTTCTGCATGGGCAAGGGCGACCACCCGGCGTTCCGCCCGCCGCGTTACGGTCCGGCATAGATGCAGCTTACTGGAAATCCGGGAGCCTCCGGGAATGATGAATTTCTTGACCGGAACCGCCTGTGACATGTACAGATCAATCAGCGGCTCAAGACGATCCACCATTTCCGGGCTTACTTTGTAAGGACGCACTTCGCCGACTGTAGCCAGATCGCTGCCTGTATCAAACAGTTCTTGCTGAACGGCATCCAATACTTCAATCATATCGGAGAAATCAAAAGCCGATTCTTCCAATGCGGACAGTGCATCGCCAACAAACGAGTTGGCCTCATCGACCGTGCCGTATGCTTCCACCCGCAGATCGTCCTTGTTTCGTCTGTCGCCAACCAGAGCAGTCTTGCCCTTGTCGCCTGTTCGTGTGTAAATGCTCATTCGGATCGACCTCCTGATGTGGTGAAGTCTGACGGAGCACACCTTTCCGGAGAAATTTGTGTTTCCTGTAAAGCAGACAACAGTGCACCGGCCGATTGGTAAATTTGTCCGTATTCGATGCCGGGACGGCAGATCACAATGATGCGAATTCCTTCATCGAGCGCCGCCTTTACTTTTTCCTGCACAGACCCCTCCGCGCCCGATTCTTTTGTGATCAGGGTTGACACCTTGTAATGCCGATAGAATGCGAGGTTCAATTCTTCCGAAAAGGGGCCCTGCATGGCGACAATATTTTTTTGCGGGATGCCGAGGTCCGCGCATTTGCGCATATTTTCTTCATTCGGAAGCATGCGGGCGATCATCCGGATTCCGTCCACGCCGTTTAGCACGCGGGCAAAAATGTCCAGCGTTTTCGATCCGGTCGTCAAGAAAATGGTCCCTTTCTGCTCAAGCGCAACCTCTGCCGCCTCCTGATAATCCCGTACATACGTGATCAGCGGATGATCGGATAAAATCGTACCGGGCCGTTCGTAGCGAAAATACGGAATCTTCAATTGCTCGGCTGCCTGCATCGCGTTTTGCGAAGCAATTTCCGCAAATGGATGACTGGCATCGACAATGGCGGCAATGTGTTGTTCTTTCAAAAGCTGCACCATCTCATCCGCCGTTTTGCGGCCGACTGTTACTGTCAAACCTGCTTTCCGCAAAGAATCGGCAGCCGATTCGGTGACAACGGAGGTCAACAGTGGGTAACCCGCCGCTTGCAACTGCAGGGCCAATTCACGTGCATCGCTGGTTCCCGCCAAACAGAAAATCATTTCGATCACTCCTATTCTGATCAAAAAAAGAAGGGCGGCAATTCCCCTTCTAGCCTTGAATCTGCGCGTTTGCGAAATAATTCTGGCAATGTTTCCTAAAAACATGTATTCTAATAAAGAATATAAAATTCCTGCTTGTCATAAAAATTACATATCGTTGTCGTATGGGTGCCCCGTTAAGGGGGTAACAGGGAATCGGGTGAAAGACCCGAGCGGTCCCGCCACTGTAATCGGCCAGTTTCTGTTCAAAATGCCACTCGAAATTCGGGGAAGGTGAGCAGAAGCGCAGGAGAAGAGCCGAGAGCCAGGAGACCTACCCAGGCGAACACCATGGTTCCTTCGAGGAAAAGGTACGGTGTGGATTTGTTGATCTTGCGGCCCGCAATGCTTGTTCGACTGATGAACCCCCAGCCTTTGGCTGGGGTTTTTGCTAGGCGGGATTGTTAGGCAGCCAGTTTCGAGTCAGATAGGATGATAGAAAAACAAAGGAGGATGTGTAATGTCTTTCGTGCCTGTAACCACACAACCGCAGGAAATCGAAGCGAAAAGTTTTGAGATTATTAAAGAGGAATTGGGAGAACACCCGTTTACAGATGAACAGTTTCCGGTTGTGCAAAGGGTGATTCATGCCTCTGCCGATTTTGAACTGGGCCGTTCAGTGGTCTTCTCGCCCGATGCGGTACAGGCGGGAATTCAGGCGATCCGCGCAGGACGCGCCGTGATTGCTGACGTGCAGATGATCGAGTCGGGCATTTCCAAGCCCCGTTTGAACAAGTACGGCTGTTCTGTGCACTGTTTTATTTCCGACCCGGACGTTATGGAGGAAGCGAAAAAATTGAACACGACGCGGGCGATCGTCGCTACCAGGAAAGCAGCCCAGCTTTGTGAAGGCGGCATATTTGCGATCGGCAACGCGCCGACCGCACTGCTCGAATTGATCCGGTTGGTCGAGAGCGGAGAAGCGAAACCGGGTTTGATCATCGGAGTTCCGGTCGGATTCGTGTCAGCGGCTGAGTCGAAAGAACTGCTTGCGAAGCTTAAGGGAGTTCCGTTTATTACAAATGTCGGGCGAAAAGGCGGTTCGCCGGTTGCCGTATCGATTGTCAATGCCCTTTCTCTGTTAGCGGATAAGGAGTGACCCGTATGGCAAGCGATGCTGACCAGAATACAAGCAGCAACGTTAACCGGGGGAAGCAGCCGTCCGAATCTGGCCGTGCGGACACGGAAGGGCAGGCTGATAGCGAGAAACCGCTTCGACACGGGTATACAACGGGGTCCTGTGCGACAGCAGCCGCAAAAGCGGCGACGCATGCCCTGTTGACGGGACTGCAGGTATCTGCTGTCACCATTCGGATTCCGGCTGGCGAAGATGTTACGTTTGACATTCACAATCTGGAATTTACGCGCGACATGGCATCCTGCTCGGTGATTAAAGACGGCGGCGACGATCCGGATGCGACGCATGGGGCGCATATTTTTGCGACTGTTACCCTGAACGACAAGGCGGGAATTGAATTGGACGGCGGAACGGGTGTGGGGCGCATCACGAAACCGGGGCTTGATCTGCCGGTAGGGTATGCGGCGATCAATCCGGTGCCGCGTAAAATGATTACCACCACCGTAGCGGAAGAGGTGGACCGGTTTCTTAAGGAGAAGGGGATCACAGCAGGGGACTTCCTGACAGAAGGGTTTCCCGCCGGAGTATTCGCTGAGCTCGGTAGCGCGGTATCTGTCCGTGGACTGCGAGTGGTCATTTCCGTTCCGGAAGGTGAAGAGATTGCCAAAAAAACATTGAACGCCCGCCTGGGAATTATCGGCGGCATTTCGATTCTTGGCACCACCGGAATTGTTAAACCGTTTTCATCGGCCGCCTATATTGCAAGCGTTGTACAGGCGATTGATGTGGCGGTCGCGAACGGATGCGACCATCTGGTGCTGACAACCGGTGGCCGCAGTGAAAAAATCGCCCAGCAAGAGCTCCCTGATCTGCCGGAGGAAGCATTCATCCAGATCGGCGATTTTGCGGGCATCGCCCTCAAACATTGTGCCAAACAATCGGTGAAACAGGTGACGATGTCGGGCATGATGGGCAAATTTTCAAAATTGGCGGCCGGCCAGATGAATCTGCATTCCAAAGGATCACAGGTCGATTTTGAATTTCTGGCGGAAGTGGCCGGGCGCGTTGGGGTTCAGGCTGAGCTGCGGCAGGAAATTTTACAGGCCAACACGGCCAAACAGGTTGGCGATATGCTGGAAGCGGCCGGGTATGACAAGTTTTTTGCCCTGCTATGTTTGATGATCAGTGAAGAATGCAAGAAGCACGCGGGGAGCGTATTTGAAGTGGATACGATTTTGGCGGAATTCGACGGCCGCATTATCGGAAGGGGGTCTACAGATGCATCCAGTCCGAATTATCGGGATTGGCGATGACGGCGCGAACAGTCTTTTGGCGGCTGGGCGGCAGCATGTGGAAGATGCGGACCTGTTGGTCGGCGGCGAGCGGCACCTTTCCTTTTTCGCTGAATCGCGGGCGGACAAATTTGCCCTGCAGGACGGATTGGTAAAAGCGGTGCAGGTGATTGACGAGGCGCAGCGGGAAGGCAAACGTGTGGTGGTGCTGGCGTCAGGCGATCCGAATTTTCATGGGATTGCAGGATTTATCGGCAAAAAACTGGGCAAACAGCGAATTGAAATCCATCCGGGGCTGTCATCCGTACAATTGGCGTTTGCGCGGTTGAAAGAAAGCTGGCATGATGCGTTTTTGGCTTCTGTACACGGGAAAACGAGAGAACATATTGTGCAGTGGGTGAGAGAGCATCCGAAAGTGGCGCTGCTGACCGATCCGGATAACAGTCCGGCCGCGATTGCAGGCGATTTGCTGGCGGCAGGATTTGACCATGTCACGATGTTTGTCGGAGAAAATCTCGGCAGTGAAAACGAGCGGACCGGCAGGTATACGCTTCAGGAGGCGGTATCAGAATCGTTTTCCGATTTGAACGTGGTGATTCTGCTGCGGGGTGAGGATAGCGGGGGAACAGAGGCGATTCCGGCGAATTCCGATGCGGTGTCCGCGTTCCGGCGGACGGCTGCATCCGTTGCGGCTGCCTCTGATACGGCTGCAGTGGTCCCGTTTTTCCCGATGGGGATTCCGGAACATCAGTTTCACCAGCGCAAACCAAAGCGAGGATTGATTACCAAAACGGAAGTGCGGGCTGTGACATTGGCCAAGATGCAGATTCGGCCGCATGACGTGATTTGGGACATCGGGGCGGCAACCGGCTCGGTCGGCATTGAGGCGTCGATGCTGGCGCCGTTCGGGCATGCCTATCTGATTGAAAAAAACGAGGACGATCAGGACATTATCCGAGCCAATGTCGAAAAGTTTGGGCGGACGAACGTGTCGTTCCAAACGGGAAAAGCGCCAGATGGCCTGGAGGAATGGCCGGACGCGGATGCGATTTTTATCGGCGGCACGTCGGGACAGATGCAGCCGCTTTTGGAACTGTGCGTACGCAAGCTGAAACCTGGCGGACGCATTGTGCTAAACGCCGCCACCATTGAAAGTCTGTACGGAGCGGTGGACGGTTTTAAACGTCTTGACATGCATGTGGAAGTGACCATGATGCAGATTGCACGGAGCAAGCCGATTCTCAATCTGACACGGTTTGAATCGTACGATCCGGTCTATATCGTAAAGGCGGTCAGAATGGAAGATCGAGAGGAGATCGACGAAGAATGAATATCGGAAAACTGTATGCGCTGGGTGTTGGACCGGGCGATAAAGAACTGGTTACGTTAAAAGCATATCGGATTTTGTCAAACATTGACGTGGTGGCATATCCCCGCAAATTGAACGGCGACAGCTACGCCCTATCGATTGTGGAAGATTACCTGCCGGAAGGAGTCGACCGCCTGGGCCTGCATTTCCCGATGACGCGCGACCAAGAACTTTTGAAGGCCAAATGGGAAGCGATTGTGCAGGATGTGTGGGAAAAGCTTTCCGATGGGCGCAACGTAGCGTTTGTTACGGAAGGCGACCCGTATCTGTACAGTACGGCGATCCACCTGACACGGCTTTTGAAAGAGCGTCATCCGGAAGTCGAAATTGAGATTGTTTCCGGCATTTCATCGATTAACGGAGCGGCATCGAGGCTGGATATTCCGTTGGCGGACGGCGATCAACAATTGGGCATCATTCCTGCTACCTACGATATGGACGCGATGCGAAAAGCGCTGATCGAACATGATACGGTCGTTTTTATCAAGGTGGCGAAAGTGTTGACCGAAGTGATCGGACTGCTGAAAGAACTGGATCTGGTTGATAAAGCGACCGTTGTGACGAAGGCAGGGTCGCCGGACGAAGTGATTTACCGCGATATGCTGGCGTTGGAAGGACAGGAGCTGGAATATTTGACCCTGATGATTGTCAAAAAAGGGGCGTGAGCCGTATGGCAGGCAAGGTGTACATTATCGGGGCAGGCCCCGGCGATCCCGAACTGATCACGGTAAAAGGCAAACGGCTGATCGGGGAAGCCGATTTGATTTTATACACCGATTCATTGGTCAGCGACGAAGTGGTGGCAGACGTAAAACCGGGGGCTGTGGTTGAGAAAAGCGCCGGCTTGGCACTGGAAGAAATTGTCCAGCGGATGGTGGAAGTGACGAAGGCAGGCGGTACGGTGGCCAGGGTGCATACAGGCGATCCAGCCGTGTACGGAGCGATTATGGAGCAGATTGTTCATTTGAATGAGGCGGGTGTCGAGTGGGAAATCGTGCCGGGCGTATCCTCTGTTTTTGCGGCTGCGGCCGTATTGGGGGCCGAATTGACGATTCCCGAATTGACACAAACGCTGATTTTGACAAGGGCAGAAGGGCGCACGCCTGTTCCGGACGGGGAAAAATTGGCCGATTTGGCTAAGCATGGCGCGACGATTGCGCTGTTTCTATCAGCCACTTTAATGGAAAAAGTAGTTTCTGAACTGCGGGCGGCCGGTTGGAGCGATGATACACCAGTCGCGGTAGTACAGCGGGCGACTTGGCCGGATCAGGTTGTGGTTCGTTCCACGGTGGGGGAAGTGGCTGCCGACATGAAACGGCACGGCATCCGTTCACACGCGATGGTGCTGGCGGGCAAAGCGCTGGATGAGAAACTGCAATGGTCGCATGAACACAAATCGAAACTGTACGATAAGACGTTTGCACACCGCTATCGTCGCGCGGTCAAACAGGATGGGACGGCTGTCGCAAACAGCGGAGGTGACCGCTAATGCGGGTGGCCGAGCAGCCGAAATCGTTTGCCATTGTAGGGATTACCAAACACGGGGCAGAACTGGCGCGCCGCTTGGCTGCATCAATGCCGGACGCTGACTTGTATCTGTCCGAAAAGTTTTTGCAGCCGGGTGAGGAACAGACGGTATACTCTTTTCCGACCAATGTGCGGCTGCTTTTGGAGCAGATGTTTCACCGTTACGAAGGATGGATTTTGTTGATCTCACTTGGTGCGGTGGTGCGGATGATCGCTCCCGTCCTGAAAGATAAAAAAGTCGACCCGGCTGTAGTCGTCGTAGACGACAAAGCGCAGTTTGCCATCTCGGTGTTATCCGGCCATTTGGGCGGTGCGAATGCTCTGACGGAGCGGGTGGCGGCAGCGCTCGGCGCAGCGCCGGTTGTCACAACCGCATCGGACGTATCCAATACGATCGCTGTCGATTTACTGGGCCGTGAATTTGGCTGGCGAATCGACGATGACCGGCAGGTCACGCCTGCCTCCGCCGCCGTGGTCAACGAAGAACCGGTGGCGGTGATTCAAGAGACGGGGGAACCGGATTGGTGGAAGCGAAAAGGCGCGATCCCGAAACAGATCCGGGTAGCGGGCAGCCTGCAGGAAGCCCGTGACAGCCGACCGGAAGGATACCATGCGGTTTTGTGGATTACAGACCGGCTTCTGACAGAAGCAGAATTATCGATTGCTGCGTATCGCGTTGTCTACCGTCCCCAATCGATTGTACTCGGGATCGGTTGCAATCGCGGCACCTCTATGGAAGAAATTGAAAGCGCGGTACTCGAAACGTTGGAGCAGCAGGGGTTGTCGTTTAAAAGCGTGAAATGCGTCGCCACCATTTCACTGAAGAAAGACGAGGCCGGTCTGCTTGCCGTCTGTGAAAAATACGGCTGGCCCTTGCAGGCATACGAACCGGATCAATTGAATCAGGTCGATTTTCCAAATCCGTCCGAGACGGTTTACAAATATACGGGCGCTTACGGAGTCAGCGAACCGGCTGCCATGCTGGCCGCAAACACGGATCAACTGCTGGTCGAAAAAGTGAAAAGCGGGAACCTGACTCTCTCGATTGCACGGGTTAACTTTTCGAAAGCGGAGGTACCGGTATGAGCCGCACGGGGGATAGTCGAATACCTGGAGCGAGCGGTGCCGCAGCGGGGGGCGAGTGGATTGCTGCACCGGGCAGCGGGCGGCCTACCGCCGCACAAAACAGCCGGGTTCCCCGCCTGGTGGTGGCGGGCACCGGCTCGGGCGCTGGCAAAACGACAGTGACGGTAGGCTTAATGGCCGCTTTTCGAAAAAAAGGGGTTGTCGTACAAGGGTTTAAAGTGGGGCCCGATTATATTGATCCTTCCTATCATACCGCTGTGACGGGCAGGCAGTCCCGCAATCTGGATACCTGGATGCTGACGCACGACGTAATGCGGGAATGTTTTCTGCGCGCGGCAGAATCGGCCGATTTGGCGGTTATTGAGGGCGTCATGGGATTTTATGACGGGAAAAATCCGCTCAATGACCAGGGAAGTACGGCGGAAGTCGGCAAACTGTTGGATGCCCCCGTCGTTTTGGTGCTTAACGCCCAGTCGATGGCCCGCTCGGCGGCTGCCATTGTGCTTGGCTTTCAAAAAATGGACCCTGCCTGCCGAATTGTCGGCGTCATTGCAAACAAAGTCGGGTCAAAGGGACATTTTGAGATTGTAAAAGCGGCGATTGAGCAGGAGTGCGGCATACCCTGTCTCGGGTATCTGGAGCGGGACGATGCGATCACGCTGCCGGAACGGCACCTCGGCTTGATTCCGGCCGTCGAGCGTGGAGAATTAAACGGTCTGTTTGATCGCTTGGCGGACAAAGTATCGTCCACGATCGATCTGGAACAGCTGGCGAGATTGGCAGCAGACGTTTCCGAACTGGAGCCGCCTTCCGTTTCGTTGTTTCCTGCCGAGAAACAGGAACCACGGGTGCGAATCGCGGTGGCGCGGGACAGCGCGTTTAATTTTTACTATCCGGAAAATCTGGAACTGCTCGAATCGTTTGGCGCCGAATTGGTCTACTTCTCTCCTTTGACGGATGAACATTTGCCGAATCGGATAGACGGACTTTATATCGGCGGCGGTTTTCCGGAAGAATTTGCGGCGAAATTGTCCGGCAAGACCTGTCTGTTTGAGGAGATTCGGCAGGCGCATGCTGACAACATGCCGATTTACGCGGAATGCGGCGGGTTAATGTTTTTGTGCCGAAAGTTGACGGATCGAGCGGGCCATTCGTTCCCGATGGTCGGTTTGCTGCCAGCCAGCGTCCAAATGCAGGCAAGGCTGGCGGAGCTCGGTTATCGCGAGGCGGCTGCCGCACAAGATCACCTGCTTTTGCAAGCAGGGGAACATGCAAAAGGGCATGAGTTTCACTACTCCCTGTTGACACCGGAAGTCGATCCTTACCCTTGGGCGTGGCGTCTGTCGGGACGCAAAGGCGAAACGCCGGAAGGATATGCGGCCGGGAATTTGTTGGCGAGCTATACACATTTGCATTTTGCGTCCAATCTGAATGTGGTTCAATCGTTCATCAAACGTTGTGAGGCTTATCGGAAAAACTATTGAAAATACTATTAATGAAAGAATTGAGGGGATGTCCATGCAGGAAGCGGTTCTGTTAATCGGGCACGGGAGCCGGGATCCGGAAGGAAACAGTCAGTTTGAACAGTTTGTCGAAAAGGTCCGGGAGCGCAACAGACAGACGAGAATCGAACTTTGCTTTCTCGAATTGGCGGACCCCTCCATTGGAGAAACAATTGATCGTTTGGCAGCCGAAGGGGTAACACACATTACCACCGTGCCTGTGATCCTTTTGGCGGCCGGCCATGTAAAGGTGGAAATCCCACATATTTTAGATCAGGCAAGGCTGCGTCATCCTCATCTGACAATTCAGTACGGACGTCATTTGGGGCTGCATGAGGAAGTTCTGACCATTCTGGAAGAACGACTGCAGGAGGCGGAGGTTTCACTGCAGACTTACAGTGAAGGCGATCTGCAGGAGGATGCCAAAGGTGCATCCTATGACCGCAGCAATGCGACAATTTTGCTTGTCGGCCGGGGGTCGAGTGATCAGGACGCGAACGGGGATTTATATAAACTGGCTCGGATTTTGTGGGAACGGACGGGAGTGGCTAATGTGGAAGTTTGTTTTATTGGCGTTACCTGGCCCGATTTTCCAACGGGTATAAAACGTGCAGTTCGAACGGGAACGTCCCATGTAATTGTACTCCCCTACTTCCTGTTTACAGGCATTCTGATGAAGCGGATGGAAGAAATGCTGGCCGAACTGGCAACTGAAGTTTCTCATGTGCAGTTCACGCTTGCTCAGTATTTCGGATACCACCCCAAACTGATCGACATTATCCACGATCGGGTACAGGAAGTAGCCACAGGCGAAGCACAAATGAATTGCGACCTGTGCAAATATCGGCTGGAAGCGGTACATCACCATCACGATCATGGAACTCATGATCCGCATCGTGACCACCACGAAGCAACGCATCACGTGCATCCGACGGGAAGGAGGTAATCGAAGTGGGGAAAATTTTCGTCGTTGGATTTGGTCCCGGCTCCTATGAGCAAATGACAGAGCGGGCCCGTTATGCCCTCGAACAAAGCGAAATGGTGATCGGCTACAAAACGTATGTCGATATTGTCAGCGGTCTGCTCAACAAGAAACAGATTGTTCGAACGGGCATGACAGAAGAGGTTTCAAGAGCGCAAGAAGCGGTCAAACAGGCAAAATCGGGCCGTATCGTCAGCGTCATCTCGTCTGGTGAATCGGGCATCTACGGCATGGCGGGGCTCGTATACGAAGTGTTAATAGAACAGGGATGGAAGCCGGGTGACAATCCACAGGTCGAAATTGTGCCGGGCGTACCTGCTCTCGCATCCTGCGCCTCGTTGTTGGGCGCTCCGCTGATGCACGATTTTGTCTCGATTTCCCTGTCCGATCTCTTGACTCCCTGGGAGGTCATCGCAAAACGGGTGGAAGCGGCCGGAATGGGGGATTTTGTGGTCGTTTTGTACAATCCGAAAAGCGGCCGCCGGACACGCCAAATCGTGGAGACACAGCGAATATTGCTGAAGTACCGTTCGCCGAAAACGCCGGTCGGACTGGTGAAAAGCGCCTACCGGGAAGCGCAAAATGTTGTGGTCACAACGTTGGAAGATATGTTGAATCATGAGATCGGCATGTTGACAACGGTCATTATAGGCAATTCATCGACGATCAATTACCATGATCTGATTGTCACGCCGCGCGGTTATCAGCGCAAGTATACATTGTCCCGTGAGGGAGGACGGCTGGAAGGGCAACCGCGTGGTCTTTTGCCAAGCCCGTGGTCGCTCGACGCTAACGATTCCCCTGCCGTATCTGTTGAAAAGGCTGACCTTGCCGGTTCGTCTGGTTCCTCTGTTGGCGTGGCCGATGCTTCCCGCCCATCTGGTTCTTCTTTTGGCGTGGCCGATGCTTCCCGCCCCTCGGTCTCTTCTGTTGCAACGGCGGAACGGCAACCGGAAACTGCTTACGCAACTCAAAATCCGACAATGCCGCTCCACCCGGACTATCTGCCGGTTTTGGAAATTGCGGTTTCACCGGGCGTCGCCAATAAGAACTTTACCCCCGCGCAGTTGATTGGCATGGCGGAGCTGGTTGGCGAAGAAGGGAGTATTACCTACACGACCCTCCACGAAATGGTGCTCAAAATTCCGGCTGCCAATCCGGACGAAATCAGCAAAAAACTGACCGACATGGGCTTGTTGATTTCACCTACCGGTTTGACTGCCAAAGTGGTGGCATGCGATTTTTGCGAAGGGGAGAAAACAGAAGCGATCCCTTTTGCGGAAGAACTGCACCGCTTGTTTCAAGGGATTGAAACGCCAAACGAATTGAAAATCGGCGTGAACGGTTGTGCGATGGCCTGCTACGGAGCAGTGATGGAAGATATTGGCGTGGTGTACAGACGTGGATTTTTCGAAATTTATCTTGGCGGCAAAAGAGGCGGCTGCGCCCCTCACCCTGGCCAGAAAGTGGCGGAAAAAGTTCCGCCTGAAGAAGTGGTTGGCATTGTGCAGCAAATTGTCGCGGAATACCTGGAAAATGCGCATCCGAAAGAGCGATTCCATAAATATATGAAGCGTCAGGGAGAAGTGTCCGGCTTCCGCTGGGACGGTTCGGTGCCAGTTCTCAATGTCGAACCGAACTGCGGGGATTGAACAGAGGAGAGTCGCGCTGCTGATGAGCAATTCAGCTGTCTGAAGCCGTAATATAAAAGGGGGGGAAGCGATATGCAAAAAGGAAAAGTCTATTTGACCGGTGCGGGGCCCGGTGATCCAAAACTCATCACGTTAAAAGGGCTGGAAAGTATTCAACAGGCCGATGTGTTGATTTATGACCGGCTTGTTTCCCGTGAACTGTTGAAGTACGCGCCAGAGCATGCCGAATTCGTGTTTGCCGGTAAATTCCCCAACCATCACACGTTACGGCAGGAGGAAATCAACAAGCTGCTGGTCGAAAAAGCGCTTGCGGGAAAAACGGTCACCCGGCTGAAAGGCGGAGATCCATTCGTGTTTGGCCGCGGCGGAGAAGAAGCGGCCGCTCTGGCAGAACATGGCATTGAATTTGAGGTAATTCCCGGAGTTACATCTGCTGTCGCCGTACCGGCCTATGCGGGGATTCCGCTTACCCACCGGGGAATCGCTTCCTCATTCTGCGTCTTAACGGGTTGCGAAAATCCTGAGAAGGAAAACTCAGCGATCGATTGGGCGCGATACGCGAACGATCAGGAGACGCTGGTGATCTTGATGGGAATTGGCAATCTATCTTTGATTGCCGAGAATCTTATCGCAAATGGCCGGTCATCCGCTACGCCCGTCGCTCTCATCCATTGGGGCACCTGCCAAAAACAAACCACGCTGGTGGGCACATTGGCAAATATTGCGGAGGAAGCCGCCCGCTCACATTTTCAGAATCCGGCGGTGATTGTAATCGGCGATGTGGTGCGGTTGCGGGAGCGGATCGCCTGGTTTGAAAAGCAATTGGTAATGGAAGTATAGACAGGCTTGGCGAAAGCCAAGTTTCTTTTATTTTTCTTTATTTCAGTCGGACAAAGAATCGGCTATACTGGAAACAACCCGGAAGAATGGTAGATTGTAAAGGACGAAAAACATGATTCTTTCCCCGCTTGATTTATTCTGTTTCACGCTTGCCGGCCTGCTGGTCGGTTCTTTTCTAAACGTGGTGGCCTGTCGGCTTCCCAAACGTCAATCACTTGTAACTCCTCGCTCTCATTGTCCTCATTGCCAAACGACTCTTCGCCCGTTCGATTTGATTCCCGTTTTCAGCTGGCTGCTTTTGCGCGGCAGATGCCGAACCTGCAGGGCGTCGATCAATTGGAAATACCCGGCGGTTGAACTGCTGACCGCTACTGTTTGGGCTGCCGTCGCGTGGCGGTACGGCATCTCTTGGGAAACAGGTTTTGGTCTTGCTTTTGCCAGTCTGTTAATCCCGCTGGCGCTGATTGACCAAAAGTCAATGATACTGCCAAATGAGTTGTCCTATACGCTGATTTTGCTAGCGGTCCTGTTCCGATCGCTGACAGACACAGAATCTTTTTCTTATTATGCAGCGGGAGGCCTTACGGGAGCAGGCGTGCTGTTCGCTTTACACAGAATCAGTCCTTATCTGTTTGGGATGCAGGGGATGGGGCTTGGCGACGTAAAACTGATGGCAGGAATCGGTATGGCGGTGGGTCTGCAGGAAACGTTTTTGTCGCTTTTCATCAGTTCATTTACGGGAGTCGTGCTCGGCGGTTTACGGATGGCAAGGGGAAAGCTGACGAAACGATCCTACTTTCCGTTTGGTCCCTGTTTGGCATTGGGCGGGATCCTTTCGTATCTGGCAGGGGATATTTTTTGGCGGCACTATCTGTCATTTTTCAGTCGATAGGAAATTATATATTTATCCTATCGGCATAAGCGCATCCATGCGTTAGACAATTTGGTTTCCGCCTGCGCCTTTGGGCTTGGAAAAACGCAAGTTTTGTTTATAGGATTGCTCGGCATACTCGTCCCCTTCTCCCGCATAGGTTAAAAAAGGCTTCTGCGCGGAACATTTTCAAGAAGAAGCGGCGTCTATTAGAGGAAACCATTTGACCGGGGGCGAGCGTGATGGACAAATTTTGGTTGGAGGTCGGTGAACTGGTCGTCGTTAATTTTGTATTGTCGGGGGACAATGCGCTGTTGATCGCCATGGCTACCGCCAATCTGCCGCCCTATCAAAGGCGGCTTGCGATGACGGTCGGTATCATAGGGGCTATGGTGCTTCGCATATTGCTAACTGCGGTCGCGGCTGAATTGATGTCCGTTCCGCTTGTCAAAACTGTTGGCGCACTGTTATTGATTCTGATTGCCGCCACGTTGACCGGAGGCGAAGAATCAGATAAACAAACGGCGTCTGGCACTACGTTTTGGTCGGGCGTAAGCATGGTTCTTTTGGCGGATGTCACAATGAGCCTTGACAACGTGGCTGCGTTAGCCGGTATGACCGATGGGAATTTTACGCTGCTTTTGACAGGGCTGGCGATTAGTATGGTGTTAATGCTTGTGGCAAGCGCGGGTATCAGCACCATATTGGAACAATTCCCGCAATTTATTTGGCTTGGCGCCGGTCTGTTGGCCTTAACGGCCGGTCAGATTTTGGCAAAAGACACCGCTTTGCTAAAATGGACCGGCGGCAGTTCCTACCCGATACTGATCGGCATCGGCCTGCTGATCTGTGCAATCGCTTGGCAAAAATGGAGAAAAGGGCAACCCGATATGTAGAAGCAAAGAAACAAAAACAGCTTAAAACATGAATAAAGTTTTAGACCTCCATGCCGCTAACGCGGCACCATCAGATGATGAAAATGGTACACATGCGATATCATTTACTTACGGCTGGCGAAGGGAGGTCGGCAGTCAATGGTGCTTCGAGCCCGAGTTTTAGACAGACCCCAACGACCAGGTGCACCACAGATTGTTGCTCCATTTTGGAAGCACGCAGGATAGAATAACCATTTGGTGGTTGTTGCACCAGCCCTTCAATCTTGCACGCCGTAAGGAGAATTCTACGAATGGACGTCGTTTATAGCCATGTGTGCGGACTTGACGTTCATAAAAAGAACATTGTGGCCTGCACCATCACACCCGAAGGGAAAGAAATCCAAACGTTTGGTACCATGACCGATGATTTAATCTTGCTCGTTGATTGGATCAAGGTCAAAGGGTGCACTCACGTCGCTATGGAAAGCACAGGACCGTTCTGGAAACCGATCTACAATTTGTTGGAGCTTGAGGATATTGAGGCGCTTGTTGTGAACGCTCAACACATCAAGAATGTTCCTGGTCGCAAGACCGACGTCAAAGATGCGGAATGGATTGCCGGATTACTCCGGCACGGCCTCCTAAAAGGCAGCTATATCCCAAACCGAGAGCAACGCGAACTCAGAGAATTGATCCGGTATCGCCGTAGCCTCATTGAAGAACGTGCTCGAGAGGTCAGCCGCATTCAAAAAGTATTGGAAGGTGCCAACATCAAGCTTGCCTCGGTTGCCAGCAACGTGCTTGGGAAGTCCGGACGCGCCATGATCGAAGCGATGATTGCCGGTGAAACGGATCCGGATACTTTGTCTGAACTGGCAAAGCGGAAGTTGAAAAGTAAGAAAGAGGATTTGAAACGAGCTTTGAACGGCTTAATGGGACCGCATCAGAAACTCATGCTGGGTGCCCAGCTCCGGCACATCGATTATTTGGACGAAGAGATTGGCAGGTTAGATGAAGAAATCAAGGAGCGCATGCTCCCTTTTGAGGAAGACCTGGCACTGCTGGACACGATCCCCGGCGTGGCGATACGGACAGCAGAGACAATATTGGCTGAAATTGGTACGAACATGGATCAGTATCCCTCTGCTGCTCACTTATGCTCTTGGGCAGGGCTGTGTCCGGGTCAGAACGAAAGCGCCGGCAAACGAATTTCAGGAAAAACGCGCAAAGGGAATAAGAAGCTTCGAAGTACGCTCGTCGAAGCCGCAAAGGCTGCGGCTAGAACGAAAGGAACATACTTATCCAGCCAATATCACCGAATTGCGACACGCCGGGGAGCTAATCGAGCGACGGTTGCTGTAGCTCACAGTATATTGTCTATGGCCTACTATATCCTTAAGCGGAAACAACCCTACATCGAACTTGGTCCGACCTATTATGAGGAACAAAAACGCGACGTGATCATTAAGCACTCTATAAAGAAACTCGAGTCATTAGGCATATCGGTTACGATTAATACAGCTGTCTCCTGATTGTTACTGTTTATTTCAAACAATAGGTTGTCATCTGCTCTGGCCATTTTTTGTCGGCTCAAGGGTCACTTTCTTATTGCCTTTTTAAGGTCTTACAATGAGCGATATTTTCAGGATAGACTGTTTTTCCGTTATCGAACGATTGATTCCTTAATCCAAAAAAGCAACTACTTGGTTTAATTGTTCCAAAAAGCTTGGATTAATTTTAAGTGTAGCGCAGTTGTGAAATTTCTTTAAAATTTACACGCCCACGTTCTCCGGAAACGATCATTGAAAAATAACCTTTGTCCGTTTTAAGAACCAATATGGGTGCTGTTTGGCCTATTTCAATTCCGAAATATTCGGCACCTTCCTGTGCTGTACGAATGGGGTTCTCATGAGATGATTTCAAATGGAATCTTTTTTTCCTGTAAACTGGCTTTTAACTGATCTACGATTGGATATCCCCTTTTTGGAGTTTTGTTTAAAACAAATTTCACAAGATGAATTTACCTATTAAAGTAATTGAGCCCCATGGCCTCCCGCACCTCGACCATAGTTTCGCGTGCCAACACACGAGCGCGGACAGTTCCGCTCATCAGGATGTCATCCACTTTTTTCGGTCTGACCTCATAGTAGGATCGGCGTTCCTGCATCAGCTCGAGGAGCTGTTGGATGGCTGCAGTGACAAGTTGCTTGCATCCGGCGCATCCGATTGTTCCCTTCTCGCAACCTTCGCGGATTTCCTCCGATCCTTCCGAACGAAACGTACGGTGGTAGGCGTAAATCGGGCAGATATTCGGATGCCCGGGATCATTCTTGTGAATACGAGCAGGGTCGGTAACCGCCAGACGTATTTTGAATGCAATGTCTTCGGGTGAGGAATCCAGTTCAATCGCGTTGCCCAAGCTCTTACTCATCGATTAAAGGTTGCGGTTCAACTAGTATAGGCTTATACAACTCGTTGTAACGCCGTACTATTTTGCGGGTAAGCTCCAAATGAGGAAGTTGATCGTCACCTGCAGGGACGATGCTTGCTTTACAAAAGGTAATATCAGCTGCCTGACTGACCGGATAACCGAGAAACCCATAATTCATCTCATCTAGTTTCTCCCAATCAAGTCGCCACCGCCAGCCATCCTCCATGGCCATCACCGCCTTTGTCAAATAAAAAAACTTCGCCTGAATAAGGACGAAGTTCTCGTGGTACCATCTTAATTGATCATGATCCTCGCATTGTAAAGCGAGGTTCAGATCCACTCCTGCCGGTACAGAGCTTTGACATCAACGGCTCGATACCGTTCCCTTGATAACGGCGGGAACCCCGGCTTTTCCTACTGCACCCAGGTGGTTCGGTAAAGCAACTCGAAAGGCTATTCAACCATCCGCCAGACACCGATTCGCAGCAACCATCGGCTCTCTGCAATCCGTACACGCATGTTTACTTACCCTTTTTCCTCGTTGTTATGATTTTCCTATATTGTACAATACACTGCATTTACCGGTCAATGCATGCGATTCCGCGATCCTTGCCCCTCGTTCAATCAATTCCGCGAAAAGCATTATAGTCAATCTGATATAAAGTGATATCATATTTATATCAAACGGAATGAGGTGTGACAGAATTGAAGGAGCGCGAGTCGTATGTGGTGAACGGTTTTATAGGTGTTTTGGTCTTGCGCGTCCATAACTTTAACTGCAAAATGTTAAAAGTAAACGATAACAGCGGAACCATTTACTAGGCGGGTCGTGCGGTTATGGTAGGCAAGAAACAATTTCCGCTGCGTCTCGATCCGAAACTGTACGAAGCTCTTGAAAAATGGGCCTCTGACGAACTGCGAAGCGTAAATTCCCACATCGAATTTCTGCTGCGGGAAGCGCTCAAACGGTCGGGCCGATTTAAAGGTGAAAAAACGGATGAATGAGAAACCAGACCTGAAAATTGCCGTGATAGGGGCCGGCGCCATCGGCAAACTGGTGGCCGCCCGTTTGGCGGCAGCCGGATTTTCCATACAGATGCTGGTCCGCCGACGGGAACAGGCGAATCTTTTAAATGAAAAAGGGGTCACGCTTCAACAAATGAACGGGCGGCGGATGACAGTCCCGGTTCAAGCGACAACCGAGGCAACTGATTTGGCTGCCGATCTGGTGATTCTGACAGTCAAAAGTTTCGATACGGCAGTTGGGGCCAGCCAGATTGCCGATATGGCGGGAATTCCCTATGTGCTTTCTCTGCAAAATGGATTGGGCAATGGGGAAGCGCTTGCTTCCGTTTTGGGTGCGGAACGTGTGCTGCTGGGGATTACCACCTATGGCGCGACTTCTCTTTCTGACGGGGAGGTGGCGGCCAGAGGGGAAGGCGAATTGGTGATTGGGGAGTATCAATCAAATTCGGCCATCAAGCAAACGATTTCCGATTTAACGCAAGCAGATTCCATTTTTTCACAAGCAGGTTGGAACGTCAGGCGGGCAGCCGACATGCGGAAGGAAATTTGGCTAAAAGCGCTCATCAATATAGGAATCAATCCGTTAACCGCCATCCACCGTACGGTAAACGGTGAGATTGCAGCACGTCCCGATTTGCGAAAAATGGCCCTCGCGGCCGTATGGGAAGCGGGCAGGATCGCGGTCGCCAATGGGATTCTTGCGATGGAAGACGTACAGGCGGCTGCCGACCGAATGTTGCAGGTCTGCCAGCAAACGGCTGCGAACCGCTCCTCTATGCTGCAGGACATTGAAAACGGCAGACCCACAGAAATCGATTCCTTGAATGGTCAAATTGTTCAAATGGGCAAGGAACTCCAGATCGAAACCCCTGTCAATCTTGTATTGACCCATTATATAAAAGAATTACAGAACCGGTGATCGCCAACGGGCGAGCCGGTTTTTTTTACTGCGGACGAATCTATTGAACCGGTTTGAAAATACTTTTTCTTTTTTGAAGGGGTACGAGAACGTCTAAAGGGATGAGACAGCGAGAGGAGGTGATCACTCCTGGAACCAAGGGATGAAGAAATACTGGCACGAGTGGTAAATGGGGATGCTGATGCTTATCGCATATTGGTGGAACGTCACCAATCATTGATATTCACGCTGTGCCTGAAGATGTGAGGCGATCGGGAAGAAGCGTTGGATGCGGCACAAGAGGCGTTTTTACAAGCGTATCAGTCATTGGGAAGATATCAGAGGGACGCGCAATTCCACTCCTGGCTTTACAAATTGCATGGAATAAATGTCTGGACATTCGGCGCAAAAAAAACGAGACGGCTATCGATTGCATCCATATCCCCTCTTCAGGAGGATCTCGACCCGATCAGAAGAACCGACGCCGGAAGAACACTTTGTTTTATCGGAAGAGAAACGGGAACTTCAGTCGCTGGTCGACTTCTTGCCTGATAAATATCGTGACGTGGTAGTGTTATACCATTACAAAAGATTAAGTTACCGGGAAATTTCAGAGATTTTGGGGATTGAAGTAAAATCTGTCGAAACCCGCATGAGCCGGGCGAAGAAAATGCTTAGAGACTTGATTCGAAAGGAGGACCCTGTGCATGACGAACTGGCACATCGAAGAGCGGTTGAGCGCGTATCTGGCAAATGAAGTAGAACCGGAAGAGAAGGATTTTATCGAATCTCATCTCGAAACATGTGCGAACTGTCGACAGGAATTGGAGTTTCTGCAAGAACTGCAGCTATCATCCAAATGTTTCTGCTATCGGTGAATGCCGTTTGTGCGGTTCGGACGTATGCAGCGAATGCATGACAATTGTTAAAGGCAATGTGATCTGTCCTGAGTGTCTGGGGCAGGTTAGCGCTAAAGCCGGGAATCGGGAAAAGGAGCGTGAGTCCCATCCGGCTGACAAAAAGACCGAATCAGCAGGAAGCCGCGCTGCTGTTCAAACGCCCGTCCACAGTTCCGTACACCAGCAGTCAAAAAGCAAGTTTCTCACGTTTGTGCTGTCATTTCTGCCCGGCTTGGGACATCTTTATTTGGGATTGACCCGGCAAGGAATCGAGCTGATGACCCTCTTTTTTGCATCAACCTGGATGGTTGCGATTCTGGGCCCATTCCCCTTCGGGTTTTTCATTCCGATTCTGTTTTTCTACGGAATCTTTGATGCTCTGCAAAAAAGAGATCGTTTAGCCCGGGGAGAAGATGTCGATATGGAGGCCACCTTTTTTCGGAATATCAATTGTCGTATCGGGCATCTATCACACGGTTAAATCCGTTGCCACTTCCTCCCACCGTCATCGACCGATCTGCTTCAAAAGAGTGCCCGGACGAGGTGAATGGCACTTGGCGCATGTTTGGATTCCCCACTTGGCCTCCACTTTCCCTCCACTATTATTCATTTGGCAAAATTAGGACTTATTGCCTATTGATCCTGTGGATAACCTGTTGACAAATAGGTCTAAACTCCTGAATTTTATCTTAACAGCAAGGTTTTTGAAAAATTTTTTTCTGTGGATAGCAGGAGTTTTTTCCTATGAAACGAAATCTATAAACAGTAAGTGGTGGGAAGTGGGGGAAAGTGGTAGACCCTCCCCTGAGGTGGTGATGTCGGGTGTTCATGGGCGAATATCAGCATAGCGTGGACGAGAAAGGGCGCTTGATCATCCCGGCAAAATTCAGGGAGGATCTAGGGGCTGGTTTTGTTGTTACCCGCGGCCTCGATCACTGCTTATTCGTATACCCCCGCAAAGAGTGGGAGACGCTAGAGGCGAAATTGAAAACCCTTCCATTAACAAGTTCAGATGCCCGCGCCTTTGTCCGTTTCTTCTTTTCCGGGGCAAGTGAATGCGACTTGGACAAGCAGGGGCGCATCTTGATCCCCGGCACACTTCGCGACTATGCAAAATTGGTTCGCGACTGCGTGGTTATCGGAGTTTCCAGCCGAGTCGAAATCTGGGCAAAAGAAACTTGGGAAGCATACAGCACAGATGCTGCTGATTCTTTTGCAGCAATCGCGGAAAAGCTGACCGACCTTAACTTCTAGGTCGCCGCGAACGGGGGATGGTCATGTCGGCGTTTCATCATATTTCTGTATTTGCGGAAGAAGCAGTCGAAGCACTGGATTTAAAACCAAATGGAATCTACGTCGATTGTACGCTCGGCGGCGCTGGACACAGCAAGCGGATCTTAGAGCGAACTTTGCCAAACGGGAAACTGCTGGCGATCGATCAGGACCTGCATGCGATCGAAAATGCGCGCCGTGTGCTGGCCGATTTTTCGGGCCGGTTTGAGTTGATCCACGCCAATTTTAAACGATTGAAGGAAGTTGTGGAACCGTTTGCTCCCGATGGAGTAGATGGAATCCTGTTTGATCTCGGAGTCAGTTCTCCCCAATTGGATGAAGCGGAGCGGGGATTCAGCTATATGCAGGACGCGCCGCTCGACATGCGGATGGATACGACGCAGCCGTTTACCGCTTACGATCTGGTAAACACCTGGAGCGAACAGGAGATGGCGGACGTCATTTATCGATATGGAGAAGAGCGGTGGGGCAAGCGGATTGCCGAATTTATCGCAAAAGCCCGTACAAACGGCCCGATTCAAACTACAGGTCAACTGGTCGATATTATAAAAGCAGCCATCCCTGCAGGGGCGCGGCGGGAAGGACCGCATCCGGCAAAACGTACGTTTCAGGCGTTTCGCATCGCGGTAAATGATGAATTGGGCGTATTTGAAACCGCTGTCCGGGATGCGGTTGATTGTTTAAAAAAAGGCGGCCGGGTGGCGGTCATCACCTTCCACTCGCTGGAAGACAGAATCGCCAAAAACGTTTTCCAGGAAGCAGCAAAAGGGTGCATTTGTCCGCCCGAACTGCCGGTGTGCGTTTGCCAAAACAAACCGAAGGTGAAAGTGATTACAAGAAAACCGATTTTGCCTTCAAGAACCGAATTGGAACAAAACCCGCGAGCGCGATCTGCTAAACTTCGCATCGCAGAACGGATATAAGTGATAACGGAGAGGGGAATTTTTGGATGCTTGCAGCTAGACCATTACACACCAAAGAAGCGCAGTGGGGGAATCAGCCAAGGGTCAATCGTGTGGAGGCTCCGAACGTTGAAGTTAAGAAACGGAGCAAAGAGCGATTAAAGTGGATCGCCACCATTCTGTTTTGCACGTCCGTTTTATGTGCGATGATTTGGCAGTTTTCGAAAATAGCAGAAGCGAACATTAACGTGGAACGAATGAAAATTCAACTGGAAGACCAGAACGAGAAGAACGCGAAACTGCAGGATCAAGTCTCACAGCTGTCTTCGCCTACCCGCATTATTTCGAAAGCGCGGGCGATGGGAATGGTTCCTACAAATACGGGTATTGTCGCAAACGCGAAGTAAGGAGTGATCGGAGATGATCGATCACCAGGCGAGTTCGCGTTCCAAATGGGTCCGACTGTTCATTTTGCTCGGATTGGTTTTGTTGATTGGGCGGCTGGCATATATTCAGATTTTCAAGAGCGCTGCTTGGGCGCAAGCGGCCGAGAGCATATGGAAAGAAAAAGATGTGGTGCCCGCTGTTCGCGGCACCATTTATGACCGAAACGGAAAAAAACTGGCTTACACGACTGTCGCCTATGATGTGCAAGCCGATCTCAGCATTATGGAGGCGGCAAGGAAAGAGGCGGCAGGTGGCAAAACGAAAGACGGCAAACCGGTCGATCCGGAACAGGGCGATCCTGCCGCTTACGCCAGGAAATTGGCCCCCCTCCTGCAAATGACCGAACAGCAGATTTACGAAAAGTTAAAACCGAAACCTAACGTCATTGGCATTCCGCTCAAGCAGGAAGTCGATTCCGAGACAGCCGACAAGATTGACAAGTTGAAACTTAAAGGGATTTTCATGACAAAGACGACCATGCGCCACTATCCGAACGGTGCGTTCGCCTCTCACTTGTTGGGGTTTGTGACACAGGACGGGAAGGGAGGCGCGGGGGTTGAACTGCAGTACAATGACGTACTGAAAGGTACGGATGGAGTCCGCAAGTATTTACGGGATCGAAACGGAAACCCGTTGCCCTATGAACAGGAACTCCTGACTCCCGCCGTCGACGGCAAAGACGTATATCTGACGATCGATCAGACGATTCAGCATTATGTGGAAGACGCTTTAGACCGTTTGGTCAATCAGTATAAACCGCTAAACGCTTCGATTGTGGCGGCAGACCCGAACACGGGGGAAATTCTGGGAATCGCAAACCGTCCGTCGTTCGATCCAAATAAATTTGCGGAAGCGGATCAACGGGTTCTTGACAATAATCGGGCGGTCGACGCCGCGTTTGAACCTGGTTCGACGTTCAAAATCGTAACGTTGACCGCCGCATTGAACGAACATGTGGTCAATTTAAATGACACGTTTCAATCCGGTAAAATTCAGGTGAAAGGTGCCACCCATCCGATTAGTGACTGGAACGGAGGCGTCGGTTGGGGAAGAATCACATTCCGGGAAGGAATGGACCATTCCAGTAACGTGGCCATGGTAACCTTGGCACAGCGATTAGGATGGGACAGACTCTATAAATATATTGATTTGTATGGTTTCAATCAAAAAACGGGAATCGATTTGCCGGGAGAAGGAAGTCCTATTTTATTTACAGATAAGGACAAGAATGATTTGAACCTGGCGGTAACGTCATTCGGCCAAGGGATTTCCGTAACGCCCATGCAGCAGGTAGCAGCCGTGACAGCAGTAGCAAACGGCGGCAGTGTGATGCGTCCGTTTGTAATGAAAGAAATCCGTGATCCAAAGACCGGGGCGACCATTCAGGAACAGAAACCGCATGTGATCAGCCATGTGGCGACTCCGGAAGTGATGGCGGAAATGCGCAGCGTCATGGAAGAAGTGGTCAGCAGCGACACCTCGAAAGCGGGCTATATTGAGGGGTACCGGATTGCCGGGAAGACAGGAACGGCCCAAATCGCGAAACCAACAGGCGGTTATGAAACGGATCGTTTCAATTGTTCGTTCATCGGATTTGCCCCGGTGGACAATCCGAAATTGTTGGTCTATGTGACGGTCGATTCTCCGAACAACGATTTGCAGTTTGGCAATGTGGTGGCTACGCCGTTTGCCCGCGATGTGTTTGCCAATGTATTGCCCTATCTGGGGGTACAACCGGAAGGCAAATCGAAACAGCCGGATGACAGTGCAGCGGCAAAACAGGTGGTTATGACAACCGTTCCCGATTGGCAAGGAATGACGGGAAATCAGGCCTTGCAGTCGGCCGGATCGGGCAAAATCCGTCTGCAGGTGATTGGCAGCGGCGAGAAAGTAACCGCTCAGTGGCCGAAAGCGGGCAGCAAGGTGCCGCAGGGAACATCAGCCATCGTAATGACAAGCGGTGCGCAGGACGCGCAGGGAAATGTGCAAGTTCCCGATTTGACCGGGAGGACATTACGGGAATCGGCAGAAATTTTGTCGATGCTGAATTTGAATTTGGAAACCAGCGGTTCCGGTTTTGTAATCAGTCAGGCGAATCCGCCCGGGACAAAAGTGCCAGCGGGCACTGTCATTAAAGTGCAGCTTGGTGTTAAATAGAGAATCGAATGGGGTCAGTCGGAATGTATCCGGCTGGCCTTTTCTTTTTCTCTGTCACTTCTGATTCTAGTCCAAGGCTGACAAGCGTATAGATGGGTATTGAATACACCTTGGGGAGGGGGACGGGCGATGCGGGCGGGTATCGGAACACTTCGCAAAAGACTGGTGATTGTACTGTTTGCGCTTGCTGCCGTTTTTTTAGCGCTGATCGGCCGTTTGGCTTATATTCAATTGATACAGGCTCCGTGGCTGACAGAAAAGGCGGAAGATCTCTGGCGACGAAACATTCCGGTAGAACCGAAACGAGGAGTCATTACCGACCGCACCGGGGAGGTGCTCGCTTATAACGGCAGCTCACCGACGGTTGTCGCAATTCCTTCGCAGATTAAAGACAAACAGGCTGCCGCCGAAAGTCTGGCTAAAACATTAGGGGTAAAATCGCAGGACATTCTTTCCAAAATCAGCAAACGTACGCTGCTTGTCTACGTGATGCCCGGCGGTCGCAAGATTGACGAAGAAAAAGCGAAGGCGGTTCGCAACTTAAAGCTGCCAGGTATTTATATTACGGAAGAAGGAAAACGGAACTATCCATTGGAAACATTGGCGGCGCATATACTAGGTTTCTCAGGTATCGACAACCAGGGATTAACCGGGTTGGAGGCCTGGTATGACAGCCGTTTGCGCGGCAAGGCGGGAAGCATCTCGTTTTTTGCAAATGCAAAGGGCGAGCGTATGCCAAACGAGAACGATACGTACACACCTCCTGTCAACGGACAGAATCTGAAATTGACCATTGATAAGGAAATTTCCACTTTTGTGCAGCGGGAAGTTCAGAATGTGGTCGCCAATTACAATCCGGATGGTGTCATGGTGATCGTTGCCGACCCGAAAACGGGCGAGATATTGGCAATGGAAAATTACCCGACATTCAATCCAAGCAAGTATAAAGAATATCCGCAGGAAGT
Organism: Effusibacillus dendaii; assembly: GCF_015097055.1. Classification (NCBI taxonomy): domain Bacteria; kingdom Bacillati; phylum Bacillota; class Bacilli; order Caryophanales; family Alicyclobacillaceae; genus Effusibacillus; species Effusibacillus dendaii. The sequence continues at coordinate 1,019,381 of NZ_AP023366.1, read as the reverse complement.
ATTCAACCGGAATTTGACTATCTGGAAGACGTTCGAGCCTGGTTCGACGTTCAAGATCGTGACGCTGGCGGCTGCGTTGGAAGAGAAGAAGGTAAATCTGAACGAGAAGTTTTTTGATCCGGGTTATTACGAAGTGGCAGGTCGGCGGATCCGTTGTTGGAAAGCGGGCGGCCACGGGTCGGAAACGATTCTGGAAGTGGTCGAAAACTCCTGCAACCCCGGTTTTATGATGATGGGACAGCGGCTTGGCAAAGAAAAGCTGTTTGAGTATATTCGTAAATTCGGGTTTGGGCAGAAAACGGGGATTGATATGCCAGGTGAAGGAAACGGGATTTTGTTCAAACTAAATCGGGTAGGTCCGCTAGAATTGGCGACAACTTCCTTCGGACAGGGCGTTTCCGTTACACCGATCCAACAGGTAATGGCTGTTTCCGCCATTGCGAACGGCGGGCTTCTGATGCAGCCGCACGTCGCGAAAGAATGGACCGATCCGGAAACCGGCAATGTGGTCGAAACGATTCAACCAAAAGTGCAAAGACGGGTGGTGTCGGAAGAAACGGCCAAAACGGTCCGCGAAACGCTGGAAAGCGTGGTGGCCCAAGGAACCGGTAAGAACGCATTCCGGGAAGGGTATCGGATTGGCGGGAAAACCGGTACGGCGCAGGTGGCATCGCCGGGCGGCGGATACAAATCGGGCCACTATATTGTTTCGTTTGTTGGAATGGCACCGGTGGACGATCCGCGCCTGGTCGCCTACATCGCTGTTGACAATCCGAAAGCGGGCGTCGTCTTCGGTGGAACGATCGCCGCTCCCGTGATCGGAAATATTTTAGCCGATTCGCTTCATTATCTGGGTGTTCCGGCAAGGAAAAACGGAATTCCTCGCGAATACAAATATGGAGATATAGTTCCGGTGGAAGTGCCGCAGGTGGCGGGACTGAGTTTGGAAGAGGGACAGCGAGCGATGATTCAAAATGCGGCCAATCTGCGGGTGGAGACGGTTGGCAGCGGCAAGTATATTGTGGCGCAGGCGCCGACAGCCGGTACGAAAGTGCCGCCCGGTTCAACGCTGCGAATCTATCTGAGCGACCAGCCTGTTCCTTGACAGTCCAGGTGTTCTCCCTTACATTTTCACTAGACAAACAAATGATTGCATTGACGAAGGATCGGATGCATCCGGTCCTTTGACCGTGATGTAAAAGGGGGTTGCCAGGAATGCAATTGCGGACATTGCTGGCCCCGATCCTGTTAAAACGGGTGATGGGGCCAGATGCGGTAGACATCGTGAAGATTACGGCCGACTCCCGACAAGTGACGACCGGGTCCCTTTTTATCGCATTGAAAGGGCATACGGTGGATGGTCATGATTTTGTTCGCAAGGCGGTTGAGCAGGGGGCAGTTGCCGTAGTTACGGAAACAGAATTTGCCAATTTGCCAGTTACGCAGGTGGTTGTAAAAAATACGCGGGATGTAATCCCGATCCTTTCTTCCGTGTTTTATCGGCATCCGTCCAAATCGATGAAAGTGATTGGAGTGACCGGTACAAATGGAAAAACGACCGTCACTCATCTGATCGATAAAATCCTGATGGATCAGGGTCATTTGACCGGCCTGATTGGAACGATCAAAAAACGGATCGGCAGAGAGGAGTTCGATGTGCAGAACACAACGCCGGAAGCGTTAGATTTGCAGGAAACATTTCACCGGATGCGGGAAATCGGCACCGTTTACACGGTGATGGAAGTTTCTTCACATGCCCTTGAGCTGAAGCGAGTGGCGGGCACCGAATTCCGAACGGCCGTTTTCACCAATCTTACGCAGGACCATCTCGATTTTCACGGTTCTATGGAGGAGTACCGCAATGCGAAAGGCAAATTTTTCGCGCGGTTAGGCAATACATACGGCGATACGCCGGATGAAAGCCGATTTGCGGTAATCAACGCGGATGATCCGTCCGCCCCGTTTTTTCTTCAGCAGACGACTGCTCAAACCATCACATACGGAATTGATCAGCCAGCCGATGTGCGCGCTACGCAGTTGCGGATCGAAGCGGGGGGCGCTTCCTTTCGTTTAGAAAGTTTTGCTGGCTCTGTTGATATTCGACTGCAAATGACCGGTAAATTTTCAGTTTATAATGCGTTGGCGGCTGCTGCTGCCGCTCTCTGCGAAGGAGTTCCGCTTGCCGCAATCCGTCTGTCGCTGGAATCGGTCAGCGGTGTCGACGGCAGGTTTGAGAGGGTGGATGTCGGCCAGAATTTTACGGTTCTGGTCGATTATGCGCATACGCCCGATTCACTTGAAAACGTGTTAAAGACGATCCGGGAATTCGCGAAAGGCAGCGTGTATACGGTTGTCGGCTGCGGTGGCGACCGGGACCGGACGAAGCGGCCTTTAATGGCCCGTATTGCGGTTGAGTACAGCGATGTTGCCGTTTTGACTTCGGATAACCCGCGCACGGAAGATCCGGAGCTGATTCTGGATGATATGGAAGCGGGCCTCGCGAGTGTCACGTCCCGGCGGTATGTCCGTCTGACCGATCGAACGGACGCGATCCGTTGGGCGATTGCGAGAGCGAAGGCACATGACATTGTGCTGATTGCCGGCAAAGGACATGAAACGTATCAAATTATCGGCAGTACAAAATACCATTATGATGATCGGGAAGTTGCCGCAAAAGCAATCAGGGGTGAATTATGATTGAAGTTACGGTTGAACAGTTGGTAAGCATGGCGGAAGGGAATTTGTTGCAAGGAAGCCCTTCCGTGCAGATTAACGGTGTGGCGACAGACTCGCGGGCCGAATTGGCCGGGCGGTTGTTTGTTCCTTTAATCGGCGAACGATTTGACGCTCATGAGTTTCTTGCCGATGTGGTGTCCAAAGGGGCGGCGGCTGCCCTCTGGCAAAAAGATCGCCCATTGCCGGAAGGGCTGGATCCCGATTTTGCGGTTATCGGTGTGGACGATACGATTGTGGCCCTGCAAAAAACGGCGGCTGCCTACCGGCGCTCCCTGTCTCTCACAGTAGTGGGCGTGACGGGAAGCAACGGCAAAACATCGACAAAAGACATTCTGGCATCCGTTTTATCGCAGCAGTTTCAGGTGCAGAAAACGCAAGGAAACCTGAACAATCATATCGGCCTCCCTTTGATGGTGCTTTCCCTGCGACCGGAAACGGATGTTGCGATCCTTGAAATGGGAATGAGCGGGCCGGGTGAAATCGCTTTGCTGGCCCGCATTGCGGCACCTCAAATCGGGATCATCACATATATCGGCGAAGCGCATATTGAATTTTTCGGGGACCGAAGCGGGATTGCGGCTGCCAAATTTGAACTGGTGGAGGCGCTGCCGCCCGACGGTCTGGCTGTGCTGTTTGGAGACGAGCCGTTGCTTCGCGGACTGGCGGCGAAAAGTCCCTGTCCGATCCGTTGGTTTGGCTTTCAAGAGGGGAATGATGTGCAGGTCACCCATCTGCAGGCGTTGGGACTGAAAGGTTCCCGTTTTCAAGTAAATGGCGATGCGGAGTCCTATCATCTCCCAGTTCCCGGTGCTCACCAGGTCGGCAATGCGTTAGCGGCTGTTGCGGTGGCGAAGTATTTGGGCATGCTGCCTGAATCAATCGAAAGAGGGCTGCAAAATGCGGCTTTGTCGTCCATGCGGTTAGAGGTGAAACCACTTCCCGGCGGCGGATTTGTCGTAAATGATGCGTACAATGCGAGTCCCACGTCGATGCGGGCCGCCCTGAGAATGATTGCCGATACACCGGAAGGGGACTTTAAAGCGGCTGTGTTGGGAGATATGTTGGAGTTGGGCGAACACGCGGTCGATATGCATTATCAGCTTGGGCAAACGGCAGCTGAACAAAAAATTGATTTGCTGGTGGCCATTGGGCAGCATGCAGGGCATATAGCGGCTGGAGCCAAGCAGGGGGGGCTTGCAGCGAATCAAATTTTTGTCGCCGAAACAAAACAGGACGCGGTTGCGTATGTAAAACGGGTAATCAGTCAAAAACAGAATCCCGTTGTGTTGGTAAAAGCCTCGCGGGGAATGAAGCTGGAAGAAGTCGTAACAGGGTTGTTGGCGTAAGGAGGACCAAAAATGGGAATGCAAACATTGTTTTTGACGGCGGGGATTTCGTTTTTGATCGCTGTGGTGATTGGGCCTCTGCTGATTCCGCTGTTGCGAAGATTAAAGTTTGGACAATCGATTCGATCGGAAGGACCGCAATCCCATCAAAAGAAATCGGGAACACCCACGATGGGCGGGTTGATTTTTCTGATCGCGCTGACGATTACGGCCCTTCAGTTTTCGAAGGGAAGCAGCGAATTATGGCTGATGCTGCTGGCCACTCTCGGTTTTGGATTGGTCGGATTTGTCGATGATTATATTAAAGTAGTGATGAAACGCAATCTGGGTCTCCGCGCGCGTCAGAAGTTGATAGGGCAGTTTTTGCTTTCGGTCATTTTTTATCTGGTCCTATACATGCATGGATTCGATTTCTCCATTTCGATACCGTTTACCGATTTGAAGTGGAATTTGGGTATTTTTTATGCGCTGTTTTTATTCCTGGTCATGGTGGGCGCTTCCAACGCAGTGAATTTGACAGACGGATTGGATGGATTGGCAGCCGGCACATCGACGATTGCGTATGCGACATATGCGTTGATTGCGATTCTTTGGACCAGCCAGTATGATACAGCCATCTTCTCCAGTGCGATGGTCGGGGGGTTGCTTGGATTTCTGGTATTTAATGCACACCCGGCAAAAGTATTCATGGGGGATACCGGGTCATTGGCTTTGGGCGGCGGTCTGGCGGCGGCAGCGATTTTAACAAAAACGGAGTTTTTGCTTGTGGTGATCGGATTCGTTTTTGTGGCGGAAACCCTTTCTGTGCTGATTCAGGTTTTTTCGTTTCAGACGTTTGGCAAGCGAGTGTTTAAAATGAGCCCGCTGCATCACCATTTTGAACTGTCCGGGTGGTCCGAGTGGCGGGTGGTGCTGACTTTTTGGGCGGCAGGTCTGGCTAGTTCGGCCGTTGCGTTGTCCACATTTGTGAAATAACGCCAGAAAAACCTGGTTCTTTATTTCGGCGGGAGAGATTTAGGAGGTTCTCAAATGGTTTACCACGGAAAAAATGTGCTTGTACTAGGCCTCGCCCGCAGCGGCGCGGCCGTTGCTCGCTTATTGCAGAAACAGGGTGCCCATGTGACTGTCAATGATCAAAAAGAAAGGGAAGCGTTCGGTGATGTGCCGGATCAACTTGAAAAGCTGAGCATCCAGCTGGTGTTTGGCGGTCACCCGGCAGGAATCGTTTCCGAACGGCTGGATCTGCTTGTCAAGAACCCGGGAATTCCCTATTCCGCCGCACCCGTTCAAAAAGCGATGGAACTTGGCATTCCGGTTGTGACAGAGATTGAAATTGCTTACCAGTTTGCGAAAGCCCCGATTATCGGGATTACCGGTTCCAACGGCAAAACGACGACAACCAGTCTGACAGGCGAAATTCTTCAGGCAGCCGGCCTGCGCCCGGTTGTGGCAGGCAATATTGGAACCGCACTATCTGAAATTGTGGAAACGGTCGAGGCAGATCAATGGCTGGTCGCTGAACTGTCTTCGTTTCAGTTGCAGGGCACCATCCAGTTCAGACCGTGGATTGGGGCTTTGTTGAACATTTACAATGCGCATCTCGATTACCATGGCACGATGGAATCCTATATCGCGGCGAAAAGCCGTCTGTTTCGCAATCAGACAAGTGATGACGTGGCCGTTTTGAATGCGGATCAGCCAGCGGTTATGCGGTTGGCCGATTCGATTAACGGACGGATTTTTCCGTTCAGCCTCTCCAAGAGTCTGGAAGAGGGCGTTTTTGTCAAAGATGAGACTATTATCGTTCGTTCAAACGGTCAGGATGTCCACGTATGCAGGCTGGATGAAATTCCGTTAAAGGGTGTTCATAATCTTGAAAATGTGCTGGCAGCCACGGCGATCACTTTTTCTGCCGGTGCGTCGCCTGCGTCGATCCGGGAAGGGATTCGGCGCTTTAAAGGAGTCGAACACCGCCTTGAATTTGTAGCAGATGTGAAGGGAGTCAGCTACTACAACGATTCGAAAGCAACCAACGCGGAAGCGGCTACCCGCGCGATCACCTCTTTTCAAAATCCGGTTGTGCTGATTGCCGGGGGGCTTGATCGCGGAACCGATTTTGCCGAATTGACGCCGATTTTTCAGAAGCATCTAAAAGCGATTGTCACACTGGGGCAGTCGGCTGACAAGCTGTCTGCCGTAGCGGAGAAAGCGGGCGTCACAGAACGGCGGCAGGCCGGGTCGATTGAAGAAGCGGTAAAAATGGCGGCAAGTCTGGCTCAACCTGGCGATTCGGTGCTTCTCTCGCCTGCATGCGCAAGTTGGGATATGTACAGTTCGTTCGAAGAAAGGGGACGTATTTTTAAAAAAGCTGTGCATACAATGTAGCGATTGGACGAGACCGAGTATCGAGGGGGATCTCAGTTGGAGCACGATCGCAGGAATCCGGATTTGCTTATTATTGTCACAGTCCTTTTGCTGTTGGGGGTTGGCGTTGTCATCGTCTACAGCGCGAGTGCGATTCTTTCGCAGCAGCGGTATGAGGACAGCTTTTATTTCGCAAAGCGGCAATTGCTTTGGGCGGTGGCTGGCGTTTGCATGATGTTTTTCATGATGAACTTCGACTACCTGAAACTAAAACGGTGGGCGAAGCCGATTATGTTGATCTGTTTTCTTTTGCTGGTTGTAGTTTTGACGCCGCTTGGGGTGCAACGAAATGGTTCACAGGCGTGGCTCGGGATCGGCTCTTTCGGAATTCAGCCGTCAGAGGCAGCCAAACTGGGTTTGATTATATTCTTCGCCTGGTACCTGGAAAAGCATCAGAACCGGATTCATGAATTCAAAAGAGGGCTGTTGCCGCCGCTGGCGCTTCTGGTATTGGCGATCGGATTGATTATGCTGGAGCCAGACCTTGGGCAGAGCACCGTCTTGGCGGGCACGATTCTGATTCTGATATTTTCAGCCGGCGCGCGTCTCCAGCATTTATTCGGACTGGCCTCGCTGGCGATTCCCGCGTTTGCCGCGTTGGTGCTGGTGGCGCCTTACCGGTTGCAGCGAATTTTCGCTTTTTTGGATCCCTGGAAATACGAACTGGATGCCGGGTATCAGATTATCCAATCGCTTTATGCCTTGGGGCCGGGTGGTCTGATGGGGCTCGGGCTGGGACGGTCACGCCAGAAATTTCTGTATCTGCCGGAACCGCAAACCGATTTTATATTCTGCATTCTGGCGGAGGAGTTGGGATTTATTGGCGGGGCAACCGTCTTGCTCCTGTTCCTGCTGCTGCTCTGGCGGGGCGTGCGTGTGGCGATCACCGCCAAGGATACGTTTGGAAGCCTTTTGGCAATTGGCATCACAGCAATGATTGCGGTGCAGGTGATTATTAACATCGGTGTAGTCACCGGATCGATGCCGGTTACTGGCATCACGCTGCCGTTTATCAGTTATGGGGGGTCTTCCCTTCTTTTGATGCTGACAGGAATCGGAATTTTATTGAACATCTCCCGCTACTCAAGATAAAATATAAACGGACGACAGAAGCGGGGAGGTTGCAGGTCGCGTGAAAATTGTCGTGACAGGAGGCGGCACCGGAGGACATATTTATCCGGCGCTGGCGATAGCCAAGTTTTTTGCGGAAAAGGAACAAGCGGACATCCTCTACATAGGCACCGAGCGGGGATTGGAATGTGATATTGTCCCCCGCTCGGGTTTTGCTTTTCGAACCATAGTAGTCAGCGGGCTGAAACGCAAACTTTCGTTTGATACGGTAAAAACGTTTGCCCGGTTAACAAAGGGGTTGCTGCAATCACGAAAAATATTAAAAGAATTTCAGCCCGACATTGTGATCGGATGCGGCGGATATGTGGTGGCTCCCGTTGTCAGCATGGCCAAAATGCTGCGGATACCGACTTATATTCATGAGATGGATGTAATGCCGGGACTCACCAACCGTTCGCTGTCCCGGATTGCGGATCGGATCGGCGTTTCGTTTGAAGGCGCCGTTCCCTATTTTCGTCATTGCCAGGGTAAAGTTGTCGTGAGCGGAAACCCGCGTGCGACAGAGGTGGCTCAAGTTACGAAAGAGGAAACAATGGCGGCCAAGCAGGAATTGGGACTTCATCCAACGAAAAAAACGGTCGTAATCGTTTCCGGTTCACGCGGCGCAAAACCGATCAATGATGCGGTGATCGATATGATTGACCGAGTTGCCGCCCAAACCGATTTTCAACTGGTTTATATAACCGGGCAAATTCATTTCGACGAAATTTCCAAGCGGCTCGCGGAAAAAGGCGTAGGTCCTGAAAAGGGGATCGTCGTCCAGCCATTTGTATACAATATGCCGCCGTTGTTGGCCGGGGCTGATATTCTGGTATCGCGTGCCGGTGCTACCACAATTGCGGAGGCGACGGCGCTTGGCATCCCCGGCATCTATATTCCCTCTCCTTATGTGACCAACAATCATCAGGAACATAACGCCAAATGGCTGGCGGATGCGGGGGCGGGAATCATGATTCAGGAACGGAATTTGTCTTCCGAATCCCTGTTTGATGCTATCATTTCCTTGATTCAATCTCCTGATAAACTGCAATCAATGAAAGAGAAAAGCCGTTCGCTCGGCGTTCCAAACGCATTGGAGAACATTCACCAAACGATCCTGCAGCTGGCCGGACGTTGAAGCACAGGGATGTGCTAACGCAGGCGTTGCGCGTATCGCCGACCGACAGGATGTCGCGTCTGTAGCCTGCGAAACCTTACAACTTCGAAGGCCTGCTTCACTTTTGGGGGATTAGGTCTGGGCGGTTGTCACAAATTATATTGCCACGCATAGTATAGGGTACGTAGTCGCTGAAACTACGACGGGATTGACGGAGGTACGACATGAACAGCAAAGAGCTGCAAACGATTTTTCACCGGCTAGATGTAGGATCTGTGTCCTATGATGAACCAATGTCCAAACATACAACATGGAAAATTGGCGGTCCTGCTGATATGTTGGTGATTCCTTCCGAGATTTCGCATCTTCAGTTGTTGGCAAGCACATGTGCAGAGCACCAAATTCCTTGGATGGTGGTTGGCAGGGGTTCGAATCTGTTGGTAAAAGACGGTGGAATTCGCGGTGTTGTCATAAAGCTGTCAGACAACTTTGCAAACGTGTCGGTTGCCGGTAATCAACTTACCGCCCAAGCGGGACGGTCTTTTGTTTCAGCGGCGAATACTGCGATTCGTAACGGCTTACAAGGGCTCGAGTTTGCAACCGGAATTCCGGGCACTGTCGGCGGGGCCGTGATGATGAATGCCGGAGCGCATGGAGGGGAAACGAGAGATGTTCTCATCAGCGCCGATATTGTCGAAGAAGACGGCTCGATCCGAACTCTGCAAAATCGTGATCTGCAGTTTGCGTATCGGTACAGCATACTGAAAGATTGCCCACGGATCGTCGTGCAGGCTACGTTTCAGTTACAACCGGGAAATACGGAAGAAATGCAGAAAAAGGTCCGCGGTTGGACGAAACGCAGGCAAACGACGCAGCCGCTGCAACTGCCGAATTGTGGATCTGTGTTTCGGAATCCGGAAAATACGCACGCCGGATTTTTAATTGAACAGTCAGGTTTAAAAGGAACTGTGATCGGCGGAGCGCAAATATCGGAACTGCACGGAAACTTCATTGTCAATGTGAACCATGCAAAAGCGGCCGATGTGTTGGCGCTTATCGAACTGGTACAAACGACAGTCCACAATCGGCACGGTATTACGCTCATCCCTGAAGTACGAATCGTAGGAGAGGATTGACAACAGGAACACAGCAGGGGGTGGCGAAGTGGGGAAATTTGCCGTTGAGGGAGGGATCCCGCTCACTGGTTCCGTTCGCGTGCATGGTGCCAAAAACGCCGCTCTGCCGATTTTGGCAGCCAGTGTAATGGCAAAAGGCGAAAGCATCATTTATGATGTTCCGGATCTTGAGGACGTCCGTGTGATGCAAGCAATCCTGACCAGTTTGGGAGCCCGCGTCAAACGGGAAGGTTCCACAATTACAGTGGATTCGACCGGAATCTGTTCCACTGAAGTGCCGGATGATCTGATGCGGCAAATGAGATCTTCCATTTTTTTGATGGGGCCGCTTTTGGCCAGATACGGGTCGGTTCGTGTTTCGAAACCGGGTGGATGTACAATCGGATCACGGCCAATTGATTTGCATGTAAAGGGATTGCAGATGTTAGGGGCTGTCATGAAAGAAAGTCACGGGTTCCTCTACTGCGAAGCGAATGGATTAAAAGGGACTTCGTTCTATCTCGATATCCCGAGCGTGGGCGCGACAGAAAACATTTTAATGGCCGCTGTATTGGCTAAAGGGAACACGATTATTGGCAACGCGGCGAGAGAGCCGGAGATTATTGATCTGGCTGATTTTCTGAACAAGATGGGGGCAAAAATCAGAGGGGCAGGGGAAGCCACCATTTTTGTCGAGGGTGTATCGGAACTAAAGCCGGTCGAGCATACCATCATTCCGGATCGTGTTGTAACGGGAACGCTCATGATTGGGGCAGCCATGACCGGCGGTCGAATTCACCTGGAAAATGTAAATCCCTCTCATCTTGGAGTCGTAGCGACCAAACTGATGGAAACCGGTGTTGAAATTGAGTTTGATCATGATATAATGACTGTAACTTCAAACGGTCGATTAAAATCGGTCGATCGGATTCAAACTTCTTACTACCCGGGATTTCCGACAGATCTGCAAGCGCCCTTTATGGCGTTGTTGACAATTGCGGAAGGCACTTCCATCATTTCGGAGACTGTGTTTGAAGAACGCTACAAACATGTCAGCGAACTGCGAAGAATGGGGGCCCGTATCAAGGTGGACCTGCGAACCGCCTTTATCGAAGGGGTTCCGGAACTGACCCCGGCTCAAGTGGAAGCAACCGATTTGCGAGCGGGAGCCGCACTCGTATTGGCTGGTTTAGCTGCCAAAGGCATCACCACAATCGATCAAATTTACTTGATTGATCGCGGATATGAACGATTTGAGGAAATGTTGGGGGCTCTGGGTGCCCGTATTCACCGGATGCAGGACTGAATTTATGATCGGAAGCGGCATATCCCTTGGTTATGCCGCTCTATTTATGGAGGCATTTGACCGTGGCGGAAGAGAAACGTAAGCCCCGTAGAAAAGCATTGATTCTTTTGGTGATCTTCTTTTTGGGAATTGCCGTTTCTGTTTTTTTTAAGTCGCCATTATCGAAAGTGCGGTCCGTGCAGGTGACAGGCAACAGTCAGGTATCGGCCGATGAAATTTTAAAGGCCAGTGCCGTCCAAATCGGCATGAACTGGTGGCAGGTCAAAGCGGACCAGATAGATAAACAGGTGGAAAGCCAGATTCCATTGATACAGAAAGCGGATGTTGCAGTAAAGTTTCCCGGCAATGTGGTGATCGCGGTGGCGGAAAAATCGGTTGCGGCCGTGTTGATTCACCAAGGCGTCTATTACCGGCTGCTTACGGACGGCACAGTGTATGACAAAATGAAAAGTTTGACCGGGACAAGCTTGCCTCTTCTCGTATCGGACCGCTCCTTCCCGGTGGAAATCGGAAAGCAGATTCCAGACGCGGACGTTCAGAAATTTTGCCAACAAGTAGTCAATATTAACCGGACTTTATTGGATCAATTCTCCTATTTTCAGATTCAGAACGGAAACTTGTGGTCTGCTTGGACGGTTGACGATTTTGAAATTCGTTACCCACCCGGCGATCTGTCAACTACTTTATCAATCTACGACAAATTTTGGAAACAACAGTTGGCAAAAGACAACAAACCGCCCGGAATCATTTATATTTACGGGGCTGACGAAGCTTGGTACGAAAAGCGGGCAAGCGCTCCGGCCAAGAAGGAGTGAGTGTTGCGTGAAAACGGATAAGACTCGACTTGCCTTGACCTGGTTAACCATTTCTGCCACGTTGGGATTTATGATCGCGTTGCAGTACAAAAGCACGCAACAAATTAACGACGTAGCCGGCTGGAACTCATCGAACAAGGATGTCCAGCAAGCAACTGACAAACTGACTGCCATTCAGAAAGAAAACAAAGCTTTGGAACAGCAGTTGAATGATTTAAACAAACAGATTGTGTCCTACGAACAAGAGGCTTCCAAATATGATACATCCGATATTAAAAATCAGCTCAGCAATGCGCGGATTTTGGCAGGCACCACGCCAGTGGAAGGACCAGGCATCGTTTTGACGGTGGATGACAATCGGTCTGCCAAATCGTCCAATCCGGTTACACATGATACGGATGTAATGCGGCTCGTCAATGAACTGTTTCTTTCAGGCGCCGAAGTGGTCAGTATTAATGGGGAACGTGTCGGTGTTGCTTCCGGCATCATGTGTGTGGGGCCTACAGTCAGAGTGAACGACCGTCTGCTGACAGCTCCCTACAAAATTGAGGCAATCGGAGATCCTGCCACCTTAATCAAGGGCCTCACATTTCCGGGAGGCATGTTGGACGTTTTGTCAAGCAAGGACCGCGGTCTGCAAATTCAAGGTCCGAAAGAGATGCAGAAGATCAAGATTAGCGGAAATGCCGGAATTCAAAAATAATTTCGGCTGTAAACGTTAGCATAATCAGAGAAACTTTGCCGAGAGAGGGGTGGGAGGATGCAGGGACAACCGAGCCAAAGACTGAAATGGAGTTTGTTTAGTGTCAGCGCATTGTTGGGGCTTATGCTGACGGCACAAATCACCTCAAGCAAAACGGAACCGAAATTTAATGCGGACGTGATTCAGATCAAAAGTGCATTATCCCATGAAATCCAGCAACGATCACAATTGAAGTCGAAGATCTATGAGATGCAGGACAAATTGAATCAATATAAAAGTTTTCCGGAAAATCAACAAGCCGTTCTGGAGCAGATGAAAAAAGAGTTGACCAAGGCCGAGGCGGCCGCCGGATTGAAACCGGTGGAAGGAGACGGCATTCGCATTGAAATTAAAGAAAGTCCCACTTTTTCAATGTGGGAACCAAATGCCCGCCTGCCGCATCCGGCAAAGTATCACATATGGGATTATGAGTTGGACTATCTGATCAACATTCTGCGGGCAAATGGAGCGACCGCCATTTCTTTTAACGGACAGCGGATTGTTTCCTATAGCGGGATTCGTGAAGTAGGAATCAGCCTGGATGAAAAAACGCAAACCGTTTATCCGGGCGTTATGCAGGTGAACTTTTATCCGGTCAGCTATCCGTATGTGATTGATGCGATTGGCGATGTGGAAAAAATGAAGGCGGCCGTCATGACCTATATAGGTGAGGATTATTTTATTCCGAAAGGGAAAGAGTTCGTACTGTCGGATGCGGTCGGTGACAACAAGCTGAAATTGCCGGCGTTTACAGGTACTCTGCATTTTAAATACGCTACGGAAGAAAAAGCGGAAGGAGCAGCCCAACCATGATCTTGATTTCCATATTTGGATTGGCTCTTGGAATTGTACTCGGGCTCGTCTTTAACATAAATATTCCGACGCAGTACAGCAGTTACATGTCGATTGCCATTTTGGCCGCGCTTGATACGGTATTCGGCGGAATACGGGCCGGTCTTGAAAATCATTTCGACAGCCGCGTCTTTATCAGCGGATTCTTTTTCAACACGTTGCTGGCTGCACTTTTGGCGTATATCGGCACACAGTTGGGAGTCGATCTTTATTTGGCTGCTGTCTTTGCGTTTGGCGTTCGCTTGTTTCAGAATATCGCCGTGATTCGCCGGGTGTTGATGAGCAGGGGAAAGAAGCCGTCAATTGAAGAAAGATAATTCCGTCACCATTTTTATACTTTCGGCTGTCGAAAAAGGCTTCCTCTATTAGACGCTGCTTCTTCTTGAATATGCTTCGGTAGAAGCATTTTTTAAGAAAGTTTCTTAGAAAAAAAGGGATTTCGTGCGCTGTGTTGAATCTTATTTAGAGGCGGATGTTTTTTACAACTAAGGTTCGCCAGAGGCTTGGCGAAGCCAGGTTTTCTTTATGCTTAGGGAGGTGCCACTGATTGACTAAGGGCGAGATCATCGTCAGTTTGGATATTGGAACATCCAAAATACGTGCTATCATCGGGGAATACAACGGATCGACCCTAAGCGTAATCGGAGTCGGATCGGCTGAAGGCGAAGGAATTCGAAAAGGTTCTATCGTTGATATAGATAAGACCGTTCAATCCATTCGGGAAGCGATTGAACATGCGGAGCACATGGTAGGCATTCAAATCGATTCGGCGTTTATCGGGATCACCGGCAACCATATTGTTATGCAGCCGAGTCATGGGGTGGTTGCCGTTTCCTCTCCTGATCGGGAAATTGGCGATGAAGATATGGATCGGGTTCTGCAGGCCGCAAAGGTAATTGCCGTACCTCCCGATCGTGAAATCATCGGCATTGTTCCGAAACAGTTTATCGTTGACGGATTGGATGAAATTACAGATCCGCGCGGTATGGTCGGTGTCCGTTTGGAAGTGGAAGGCTCGATTGTAACCGGTTCCCGGACGGTCATTTCCAATTTGTTGCGTTGCGTAGAAAGGGCAGGCATCAAAATTTCCGGGCTGGTGCTTTTGCCTCTCGCAGCCAGTACGATTGCTTTATCGAATGACGAGAAAAAATTGGGCGTAGTGGCTGTCGATATCGGAGCGGGGCAGACAACCGTGTCCGTTTTTGAGAACGGGTCACTGTCTGCAATTTCAGTATTGCCGATCGGCGGCGATCATGTTACGAATGACATTGCGATAGGCTTGCGTACACAAACGGAAATGGCAGAAACAGTCAAGCTCCGTTACGGGTGTGCAATGGTTGCCGCTGCCTCACAAGAAGTCACCTTTAAAGTGTCCCGTATAGGAAGCAACACGGATAAAGAATTCAGCCAGTTTGATCTGGCGAATATTATTGAACCCCGCTTGCAGGAAATTTTCCTAATGGTTCGGCAGGAAGTCGAACGGATGGGATTTGTGAAAGAAATACCGAGCGGATACGTGCTTTATGGTGGCGTGTCCTGCATGCCTTCCGTAGACAAACTGGCAGAATATGAGTTGGATGCACCTGTACGAATTGCGATACCTGACCAGTTGGGGGTTCGCGATGCTTCCTTCATCAATGGTGTCGGAATTCTGCAATATGCGATACGCAATTATATGAAACGTGTGCATACGCATACCGCCGCTCCCTCTGTCCGTAAAACGGGCGGGTTTCTGGACCGGATCAAAAACTGGTTCAGCGAGTTTGTGTAAAAAACAATCGGAGCATCAGTTTGGGCTTGTGAACACTTGGCTGATAAGATTGAGGAGGATAAAGTATGTTGGAATTTGATATGGAGATTGACGCTCTTGCCCAAATCAAAGTCATCGGATGCGGTGGCGGCGGTTGTAATGCGGTCAACCGAATGATTGAGTCCGGCATCAAGGGCGTTGAGTTCATCACGGTAAATACGGATGCGCAGGCCCTCCATTTGTCGAAGGCTCATCACCGTTTGCAAATTGGCGAAAAGCTGACACGCGGTTTGGGAGCGGGAGCGAATCCGGACATCGGCAAAAAAGCGGCAGAGGAAAGCCGGGAACAAATCATGAACGCATTGCGGGGAGCGGACATGGTATTCGTTACAGCCGGCATGGGAGGCGGTACCGGAACGGGCGCTGCACCGGTTGTTGCGGAAATTGCAAAAGAATTGGGCGCCCTGACGGTCGGTGTAGTGACAAAGCCGTTTACATTTGAAGGACGCCGTCGTATGCTTCAGGCCGAGCAGGGGATTGCCAACCTGAAAGAAAAAGTGGATACTCTGATCGTGATTCCGAATGACCGTCTGCTTGAGATCGTCGATAAAAACACACCCATGCTGGAAGCGTTCCGTGAGGCGGATAACGTTCTGCGTCAGGGTGTATCCGGTATTTCTGATCTGATTGCAGTTCCCGGCTTAATCAACGTAGACTTTGCCGATGTGAAAACGATCATGACGGAGCGCGGTTCGGCGTTGATGGGGATTGGAATCGCAAACGGTGAAAACAGGGCGACGGAAGCAGCAAAGAAAGCGATTTGCTCTCCCCTTTTGGAAACTTCAATCGATGGCGCACGCGGTGTTTTGATGCATATTTCAGGCGGATCAAATCTTTCCCTGTTCGAGGTGAATGAGGCGGCAGACATTGTGTCTTCCGCAGCCGATCCGGAAGTGAACATGATCTTCGGTGCTGTAATCAATGAAAATCTGGATGATGAAGTCGTCGTTACAGTGATTGCTACCGGATTTGAACATAAGGAACGTCCCATGGCCGCAAGACCTGTAAACAAACTGGAAGTACGTCCTTTCCAAGGTGCAGGATCTTCCCAGGATAATCTCGATGTTCCCGCGTTCTTGCGACGCAATTCCGATAAATAACCGTATATTATACTCTCCAACACAATACTCTCAACATAGAACGTGAATGTGTGAAGGGAATCGCAAACGGGCAGTTCCAGCGATCTTCATAATTCACGTTTTTTCAATTGCCGCCCCCCACGGCTTTCTTCCGTTCGAAACTTTTCCCTATTCTACTGTCAAGTTGCGACAAAATTTGTAATAGACATTAATTATACTGGGTTTATCGAAAGATGCGGGAGTGAACCGCATGAAAGTTCTCTATGCAGATGAAGTCTGGTTGCTTAATTTTATAATGGATGCGGCCATCTTGCGGATTGCCGTTTGGATGGCAAAAAGCAGGGTTAGTTGGCGGCGGATCTTGGCCGGTGCCTTGTTAGGGGCTTGCTATGCATTACTGCTCTTTGTGCCGGGAGCTACGGAAGAGACGGTCAGTTGGTTTGCCAAACTGTTATTTTCCTGTGTGATAGTGGTCATCACGTTTGCTCCCAAACAGCCGCTTGATTTTATCCGGTGTTTTGGACTTTTTTATCTGGCCTCGTTTGTGGTGGGTGGAACCGCTTATGCAGTGAATGCGTTTTTTGCGCAGAGCGCTGTATTGGGGGGGATGGTGGTCGTTTCAGAGGGAGCCGTATGGTCACTGAACATCCGGTATTTTTTGATACTGCTGTCGCTGCCTCTGGCCTACATAGTCGGCAAGTCCGCTTGGTTCCGCATCCGACGTTTCCAGCAAAGGCAAGCAAATTTGTGGAAAGTAATCATTCACTTGGATGACAAACAGGTAGAACTGATCGGATTGCTCGATACGGGGAACGGATTGACAGATCCTGTATCCGGGTCGCCTGTCGCAGTTGTCGAATGGCAGGCGATCGAAGAGTTCCTCCCCGATTCCCTGCTTGCGGCCTATCGTGAGAAACGGGATATTACTCTCAATCTGGGCCAACAAGCAATCGAAGAGGAATGGCAAGCTCGTCTGCGGATCATCCCCTATCGCGGAGTGGGCGGAAAAGTAGGGATGTTGCTCGCGTTTCGTCCGGCTCGCCTGCTTGTCTCACAAGGGGCGATTCAGGAAGAGGCAAAGAATATATTGGTTGCAGTCAACCCTCTGCCGTTATCAAATGATCACGCATATCAAGCGATTTTGCCGCCCGCTTGTGTGTCGACAACCGTATTGGCATCCTAAACAGTCAGTTGACTAGAATTTTTTCGGATAGGGGAAGGGGATTCGTACTGCATGATCACCATGCATAAGCTTCGATTGCAACTTCGTTTGTTCTATCTGCGTATTTTGTTTAAACTGGGCACGCAACCGGAGGAAATCTACTATGTAGGGGGCAGTGAAGCGCTGCCGCCGCCGCTTTCGCGGGAGGAAGAAGAATTTTTATTAGACAAATTACCCTCCGGTGATGAAGCCGTTCGCGCTGTCTTGATCGAACGAAATCTGCGATTGGTTGTCTATATTGCCCGTAAATTCGAAAACACCGGCATCAACATTGAAGATCTGGTATCGATCGGTACAATCGGTTTGATCAAAGCGGTCAACACGTTTGACCCGCAGAAAAAAATCAAATTGGCCACTTATGCATCACGTTGCATCGAAAATGAAATCCTGATGTTTTTGCGGCGAAACAATAAGATTCGTTCGGAAGTGTCGTTTGATGAACCTCTAAATGTGGATTGGGACGGCAATGAATTGTTGTTGTCTGACGTTTTGGGGACGGAAAACGATACAATTTACCGCAATATAGAGGAACAGGTGGACCGTAAACTGCTTTACAAAGCACTCAATAAACTGTCCGCCCGGGAGCGTCGCATAATGGAACTTCGCTTCGGGTTGCTGGACGGCAAAGAAATGACGCAAAAAGATGTGGCCGATCTGCTGGGCATTTCGCAATCCTATATTTCACGCCTTGAAAAGCGCATTATCAAACGGTTGCAAAAAGAATTCAACAAGATGATTTGATTTCCAGCGCTGCATAATAATTCCCTCTCAGGAAATACTGTTGACGAATCCCGTGGCGGACCTTCAACGGGGAGGGAATCGTATGAAACGTAACAAAGTGGAAATTTGCGGCGTAAACACAGCTGAGCTTCCTGTTCTGAACAACACCGAAATGCGCAAATTGTTTGCCGAGCTGCAGCAAGGGGAATTGTCCGCCCGAGAAAAACTTGTCAATGGAAATCTTCGTTTGGTTCTTTCTGTCATTCAGCGTTTCAACAACCGGGGCGAATATGTGGATGATCTGTTTCAAGTGGGATGCATCGGTTTGATGAAAGCGATCGACAATTTTGATCTGGGGCAGAATGTGAAATTTTCAACCTATGCAGTTCCCATGATCATCGGAGAAATACGCCGCTATCTAAGGGACAACAACCCGATCCGGGTCAGTCGGAGTTTGCGTGACATTGCGTACAAAGCGCTGCAGGTCCGTGATATGTTGACCAACAAAAATTTGCGGGAACCGTCGATCAACGAAATATCAGAAGCGATGGAAGTGCCCAAGGAAGATGTCGTGTTTGCGCTTGACGCGATACAGGATCCGGTCTCTCTGTTTGAACCGATCTACCACGACGGCGGCGATCCGATTTATGTGATGGACCAGATCAGTGACGAAAAAAATCAGGATTCGCAATGGGTGGAAGAGATTGCAATTCTGGAAGCGTTGCAGAAATTAAATGAACGGGAGAAGCGGATTTTATCGATGCGTTTTTTTGAAGGGAAGACGCAAATGGAAGTGGCAGATGAGATTGGCATCTCGCAAGCGCAAGTATCCCGGCTTGAAAAATCGGCCATCAGCCATATGCAAAAATATATTCGCTCCTGAATTACGGCTCGGATTCGCTTTCAAAGTCGCTGCGGCGACTTTTTATTTTTGTCTTGCATATAGTGTAAAAAGACGAATTTTATCCAGTGAGGGGTTGCTATGATCAAAGTATCCGAACTGCAATCGAAAGATGTGGTAGACATCGGAGACGGCAAGCGTTTGGGAACGGTCGGCGATCTCGATATCGATTTGGAGAACGGGGTTGTAACGGCGATTGTGGTTCCTTCAGGGGGCCGATTTTTCGGATTGTTCGGCGGTGGGCAGGACTATGTGATTCCCTGGGACCAAATTATAAAAATCGGTGCCGATGTGGTATTGGTGGAATTGAATCCGGTTCGCACGCATGTGCCGCCAAAATCAGGATCGGCTAAAAGCACCGGATCTGCCAAGAGCGCCACAGGATCTGTCAAAAACACCGGCAGTACGGCGCCCAGTTATGAAGAGTCGGAAGGATATTGAGATGCCGATCGAGAAATGGGTGAAAAAATACGTGACGGCGTAGTTTTCAACAGCCTGGAAAGTAAATTTTTTGGTACAATAAGTTGACCAAAATTTATTGCTTTCCTGCGACAGGGACAAGCAGGTGAAAACGGGAATGACAGCTGGAAAAGGGGAGACCGAAATGAAACCGATTCCATTGATTGAGGCGCCATCGATTAATCAAACCGGGATTGCAAGAGGATGTTTTACGACTCGTTTGGGCGGAGTTTCAACAGGAGTCTGGGATTCATTAAACCTGGGATTGCATGTAGGCGACGAACGGGAGAATGTGGTCGCGAACCGGACGCTTGTCGCAGAGCAATTGGATGTGCCGCTGGAAATGTGGGTGTGCGGCGAACAGGTGCATGGCAACCGTGTAACAGTGGTAGAACAGGACGACAAGGGAAAAGGGGCTTATTTTTATGAGCAGTCCTTGCCGGGAACCGACGCGTTGGTCAGTCATCAACCGGGGCTGATGCTTGCCACGTTTGCTGCCGATTGTGTGCCGATGCTGCTTTTGGACCCTGTCAACACAGTGATTGCCGCCGTTCATGCGGGGTGGAAAGGCACCGTTAAGCAGGTGGCCGGGGAAGCGGTGAAAACGATGGGGGAGCGCTTCGGGTCAAGGCCGCAGGATATTCTGGCAGCGATTGGTCCCAGCATTGACCGTTGCTGTTATGAAGTAGACCAGCAGGTGTTTCTTCCATTCATTGAGGAATTTTCCGGTGGGGAACGGTTTTTTACCGCGAACGAGAGACATCGGTGGCAATTGTCGTTGCCGGAAGCAAACCGGCAGATTTTAATAGACAGTGGATTGCTGCCGGAGCATATTGAACGAGTGGGAGGCTGTACCGCCTGCGATACGGAAACGTATTTTTCGCACCGGGCGGAAAATGGAAAAACGGGCCGCTTGGCAGGTTTGATTGTTCTTCGCTAAATTGTGCAGGAAGCAGGAAATTGAGCGAAGAAGAAGAATATTTATCCATTAGAACGATTGTGGTGATATGCAGATGGATTATCAACAACGGATCTCTTTTGTGCGGGAACGTATCCGTACCGCCTGTGAGCGGGTGAAACGGTCTCCCGATGAAGTAACTTTAATCGCTGTCACAAAATATGTAGACGTGGAAGCAACCCGCGAACTAATTGAAGCGGGACTGACCGATTTGGGCGAAAATCGGCTGCAACAGGCGCTGCCCAAGTTGACCTTATTGGCAGACGCAGCCCGTTGGCATTTTATTGGCAGTTTGCAAACAAACAAAGTCAAGGACGTACTGCCTTATTTCTCTGTGATTCATTCGCTCGACCGTCTGTCTTTGGCGAAGGAGATCCAGAAACAGGCGGAGAAACTGGACATTCAGGCATCCTGTCTGGTACAGGTCAACATTTCCGGCGAATCAACAAAAAGCGGCCTCTCTCCAAACGAGGTTCGCGATTTTCTGGAAGAGACCATCCGGTTGCCGCGAATTCATGTATGCGGCTTGATGACGATGGCACCGGCCGTCCATGATCCGCAGGAGACGAGGCCATTTTTCAGAGGGTTGCGGGAACTGCGAGATACGCTGAAGGCGGATTTTCCCGGTTTAGAGCATCTTTCGATGGGGATGTCCGGTGATTTTGAAGTGGCGGTCGAAGAAGGGGCTACCCTGGTACGTGTCGGGAGCCTATTAGTAAAACCGTAAACGGCTGGAGGATTCAGGAATGTGGACGAAACTGATGCAATTTTTTGGTTTGGCAGATGAAGCACCTGCTGAGAAAACACAAGGTACAGACTATCAGGAACAACCGTCCGATGTCGTTCCGTTGCAGCGGAGAGCGGCGGTAGTAAATTTACATACGCAAAAACAGGTACGGTTGGTGTTGTGCGAACCGGAATCTTTTGAGGAATCTCAACAGATAGCGGATCATTTGCGCGGCCACCGTCCAGTTGTGTTAAACTTGCATAGAGCGCAGTTTGACCATGCCATCCGCATTATGGATTTTATTTCCGGCACAACCTATGCTTTGGGCGGCAAGATGGAAAAGATTGGACACCAGATTTTTATCTGTGTGCCAGATACCATCGAAGTGCATGGAGCGATTACCGATCTGCTGAAACAGCAGCAGGAAATGGGCGCCATTGTGTCGAGAAGCCAAACGAGGTGAATTCATGTATCAGTTAACGCATATTATCAGTTATTTGTTTGAAATATACTCCTTTCTTGTGATTGCCAGGGTTTTAATGTCCTGGGTGCCCGATATGGAGCGGACCGGTTTTGGTCAATGGCTGGTTCGTTTGACGGAGCCGTACCTGGCAATTTTCCGGCGTTTTATTCCTCCATTTGGCATGATCGACATTTCGCCGATTGTAGCCCTCTTGGCGCTGCAATTGATTGAGCGCGGATTGATGACAGTGCTGGGAAGTTTTTTCTAATAGGAGGAGAGGTCATAGATGGATCATCTGTTGATGCATTATCGACCGGAAGAAAAACCGTTTGTACAGCGCATGCACGAGCTGGCAACTCGGGTTGCCGATCGGCATGCTCCTCATTTAACCGGATTTCTGGACCCAAGACAGGTTCAAATTATAACCAACATCGCCCGCACAGTGGGCGATCTTATTGTTTATACAGACGGTGGATGGCCAGGGGCAGAGCGGCAAAGAGCCTTATTAGCCCCTGAGTATTGGCGGCCGGAAGCGGGCGAAATGGAACTGGGATGGCTGCGAATTGAGATTCCGGGCGAATATGTGTCGTTAAAACATGGCGATTATTTGGGGGCCATCGTAGGGCTCGGTTTAAAACGGGAAAAAATCGGAGATCTGTCGGTGCACCCGGATGGCTGTGATATGGTGGCGGAAAAAGAGATGGCCGATTTTTTGCGGATTCATTTGAACAAAGTCGGACGCGCGTCCGTGCTGGTACGGGAAATCAAGGCAGGCGATTTCCGGCCGCCGCAGATTCAATTTTCGGAGCGGGAATTTACGGTAATGTCGTTGCGGGTCGACGCGGTGGCGGCGGAAGGATTTCAGATGTCACGCAATAAAATTGTGGATCCCATTCGCAGCGGGAAACTTCAGTTAAATTGGCAGACGATTCAGGACCCGGGCCTGCAGGTGGCGGAAGGTGATGTGATTTCGCTGCGCGGATCGGGGCGAATCCGGATTTTTTCAATCGGCGGCCAAACCAAAAAAGGGCGGACCGTTGTAAGGATCGGGAAATATCTCTGAAAATCGGCAGGAATCAGGGGGATTTTGTCGAAATAAAGGGATAAGAGCTGTGATTTGGCAGTTTTCTCGATATCTTTTGGAGGTGCCTATTTTATGCCCTTGTCGCCGATGGATATTCACAATAAGGAGTTCAGCCGTTCGTTTCGCGGGTATAACGAAGATGAAGTGAACGAGTTCCTTGATCATGTGATAAAAGATTATGAAGCGGTGCTTCGCGATAAAAAAAACCTGGAAGAAAAAGTGGCCCAATTGAAGGAGTCGCTTGCCCGCTTTGAAAACATTGAGGAAAGTCTGAGCAAATCGATTCTGGTTGCCCAGGAAGCGGCGGAAGAAGTGAAGGCGAACGCCCGTAAAGAAGCGCAGCTGATTGTCAAAGAATCGGAGAAAAACGCAGACCGCATCGTGAATGAAGCGTTGATGCGATCACGCGAAATTCAGATGGAAATTGAAAATATGCAGCGACAGGCGGCCGTTTACCGCTCCCGCTTCCGGTCTTTGCTGCAGGCACAGATCGAATTGTTGGAGTCAAAGCAGTGGGATCTGTTGGAAGAAGAACAAACATCCTAACGATCCCTGTTTGACGAGTTCCGTTCTTTTGCATATAATAAATTTCAAATTTATAGTATGAGCGATGAGCGGGACAAGTACGGATGGAATGCTTTTACAGCGAACCGGGAGGGTGGAAGCCGGCTAAAGCGGAAAATCCGGAATATCACCCGTGAGCAGCTTACCGAAAATCGGAACCATGGTGGGTCAAGCAACAAAGAAATTCGCCGCCAATATTACAACGTTTAGTAGGATAAGCCGGTTTATGACACCGTTACCCGTCATTCCAAGAGATCAGGTTTTGCCTGATAATCAGGGTGGTACCGCGGGAGTTCAACTTCTCGTCCCTTTGGGGCGGGGAGTTTTTTATTTTTCAGGGCGATACAATCAAGGAGGAAATCGTATGTCGATCGATTACAGCAAAACGCTGAATTTGCCGGTGACCGATTTTCCGATGCGGGGCAATTTGCCGCAGCGCGAACCGGAAATTCAAAAACAGTGGGAACAAATGGATCTGTACAAAAAGGTACAGGCGAGCCGTCAGGGGAAACCGAAATTTATTTTGCATGATGGTCCTCCTTACGCAAACGGCGATATTCATCTGGGACACGCCGTCAACAAAATTTTGAAAGATATGATCGTAAAGTCAAAAACGATGGAAGGCTACGACGCTCCCTACGTACCGGGCTGGGATACGCACGGACTGCCGATTGAACAGGCGATCATCAAGAATAAAAAGATCAATCGGCATGAAATTCCGGTCACAGAGTTCCGGGATATGTGCCGTGAGTATGCGCTCGGTTTCATTGACCGGCAAAGAAGCCAGTTTAAACGGCTTGGCGTGCGGGGAGACTGGGAGAATCCGTACATTACGCTGCTTCCCCAGTATGAGGCGGCGCAGATTCGCGTATTTGGCGAGATGGCTGCCAAAGGCTTGATTTACAAAGGGATGAAGCCTGTTTATTGGTGCGCCAGCTGCGAGACCGCTTTGGCGGAAGCGGAGATCGAATATACAGATAAAAAATCGCCTTCCATCTATGTGAAATTTAAAGTGGTAGACGGGAAAGGGAAACTGCCGGAGGGGTCTTCCATCGTCATTTGGACGACGACGCCCTGGACACTGCCAGCCAATGTGGCGATCGCGCTGCATCCGGAAATTGAGTATGTGTTGGTGGAAACAAACGGTGAACAACTGCTGCTTGCCAAAGAATTGATGAGTGAAGTGCTGCAGGCGGCAGGCTATGAGGAGCCTGGCAAAGTGGCAGCAACGTTCAAAGGGGCTGAACTGGAACGGGTTGTTGCGAAACATCCGTTTTTTGACCGGGAATCGTTAGTCGTGCTTGGCGATCATGTGACGCTTGACGCCGGAACGGGCGCCGTTCATACAGCGCCTGGACACGGGATGGAGGACTATCTGGTTGGATTGCAGTATGACCTGCCCATTCTGGTGCCGGTTGATGACCAGGGCAAGTTTACCGGTCAGGCGGGGCCGTTTGCAGGCCAATTTTATGCAAAAGCGAATGGACCGATCCTGGAGACGCTGCAGCAAAACGGGGCGCTCCTGCATCATACGGAAATGGATCATTCCTATCCGCATTGCTGGCGCTGCAAAAATCCGGTGATTTACCGGGCAACAGAGCAATGGTTTGGATCCATCGACAAGATCCGCGACGAACTGTTGAAGCAAATTGAACAGGTGAAGTGGAATCCCTCCTGGGGAGAAGTCCGCCTGCACAACATGGTCGCGGAACGGCAGGATTGGTGCATTTCCCGGCAGCGGGTGTGGGGCGTGCCGATTCCGATTTTTTATTGCACCGATTGCGGCGGTGAATTGATTACGCCCGAAACAATTGATCATGTGGCGAATCTGTTTGCGGAACACGGGTCGCAGGTGTGGTTTGAGCGCGAAGCGGAAGGACTGCTGCCGGAAGGAACGGCATGTTCATGCGGCAATCGCAGATTCCGCAAAGAGACGGATATTATGGACGTATGGTTTGACTCCGGATCGTCGCATATTGCCGTTTGCGACCACAGGGAAGAACTGCAGTGGCCGGCAAATTTGTATTTGGAAGGTTCGGATCAGTACCGCGGCTGGTTTAACTCCTCTCTGACGACGGCCGTGGCGGTGAAAAATCAGGCCCCCTACAGGGAAGTGCTGTCACACGGATTCGTATTGGACGGTGAAGGCCGCAAAATGTCAAAAAGCCTGGGCAACGTGGTGGATCCGTTGAAAGTGATGGAACAGCTTGGCGCGGACATTCTCCGCCTGTGGGTGGCTTCGGTTGATTACCGCGCGGATGTGCGGGTATCCGATGCGATTTTGAAACAGGTGGCGGAAGTCTACCGCAAAATCCGCAATACGTTCCGTTATTTGCTTGGCAACGTATATGACTACGATCCAAATCAGCATGCGGTGCCGTTCGATAAAATGCTGGAAATCGATCGCTGGGCGATGCACAAAGTGGAACAATTGAAACAAAAAACGATCAAGGCGTACCGCAATTATGAGTTTCATGTGGTGTTTCACGATATCAACAATTTCTGTACGGTCGATATGTCCGCGTTTTATTTTGATGTGTTGAAAGACCGTGTGTACACAAGCGCTCCCGATTCGACAGAACGCCGGTCCGCACAGACGGCCATGCACCATATTTTAACTGAATTGGTGAAACTGTCCGCTCCGATTGTCACACATACGGCGGACGAAGTATGGAACTATGTGCCGGGTGCGGCAGAAGAAAGCGTACAATTGACCGAGTGGGGAGAAGTACGATCCGATTATTTGGATGAGCAGCTTGATGCCAAATGGGATGAGATTTTGAAGCTGCGCGATGAGGTGTTGAAAGCGCTCGAAACGGCTCGTCAGGAAAAAGTGATCGGCAAATCTTTGATGGCCGCAGTGGATCTCTATCCGCGAACGGAAGCCGCCCTGCAAATTTTGCAAAATACGCCTCGTTTGCAGGAGGTATTGGGCGTTTCCGAAGTGAAGCTGTACGCGGCAGGCGATGCGGTTCCCGCCGATGCTGCGTCGTACGACGACTTGTCGATCCGGGTGCGGGTGGCAGAAGGGGAAACGTGCGAACGCTGTCGAATGGTAACGCCGGAAGTTGGCAAACGGGAAGACCATCCGTTATTGTGCCCGACCTGTGCGGACACGGTAAAATTTTTTCCGGTTGCGTAATAGGAGAACAGATAACCCTCTCGTGGAAAGCGGATCTGCGCCTGAATGCGGAGGCTTAGAAAAACACCTTGCTTACCTGTTGCTTGTTATCATACGGGCGACAGGTAATTTATTTTACTTATTTTCGGTGGTGGGGGAATCCAGATTTCGAATTTTCCGAAGTTTAACTGTGTTAAAATAGAATAACGAAAACCATTGAAAGTAGTGAGCATTATTGTGGCCTGGATACTACTGATCCTTACTGTATTTGTGGCGTCTTTGTTACAAACAAGCACAGGATTCGGTTTTTCTATTGTGGGTACACCTTTTTTACTTATGATTTATTCAGCTCATACAGCTATCCAAATTAATATGATACTTTCACTTTTTATTTCCATTTTTATGATCTTTAAAATTGGAAAAGAGGTAGATAAGCCTCTGTTATTTCGACTCATCAAAGGTAGTTTAATCGGTATTGACATATTGATAACAAGTTTCTGAATAGTTCTTGATTAATCAGTATCTATCGTGTTCTCTGGTTAACTATGGTCGTCAATCATAAAGATTCAGGAGGCGTTTGATAAATTTTCGCACCTTATTCAAATGCGGGTAACTACCAATAGCGCGATGCCAACCAAGATGCTTGCAAAAAAGTAAGGGCTGTAAGCGGATAGCGTATCGAACTGGAAAAGGATTTTTGTCAAGAAATTGGCTATGATAGCGATGGCGCCAATCCAAATTAAGATGGTGCCGAGCGAACGCACGGTATGTTTCATAAGATCAATCATTCCCTCACATCAATAAGTTTCTTTATTTCCCATCATACCGTAAATTGGCCGAGAGAAAATGGTGAAAGTTAGGCAGTTTTTCGAACATTTTCAAACAAGTGACCGCATATGAGGTAAGGCGGAGGACACACTAGAACTGGAGGCGCGAGTATGAACGAGGAGAAGGAAAATCAGGAATTATCCAGATTGAACACATATATCGAACGGCTTACCGTACAGTTGGAGCGGGCAAATTATGCCGAATATGTGCAATTGCTCAATCGTCCTCGCCGGTTATTAATGTTGAATTTTTTTAGCGGGATTGCGAGAGGCGTTGGCACAGGGTTTGGATTTACCGTAGTTTTAGGGATTATCCTGTTAATTATGCAGAAGATGGTGAATCTCCCAGTAATCGGGAAGTTTTTGGCTGATATTGTCCGGATTGTCCAAGCACAATTACATACACCGACAATCCCTTGACCGCGTTATGAAACGGTGTCAGTCACAAACGTTTCGGAACAGGCAGCCGGAAGTTCAAAGGAGGGTTTTCTGTGGCGCTGAACAGTGAACAGTTACGCGAACTGCGCAGGAGCTTGGAGCAGGAAATGAACGATATCCGTGACCGGTTGGATGCAAATGAACGTTATGGCATACCGGATTCCATGCCTGATCATTCGGGCGAGCTTTCGATGTATGACAACCATCCGGCTGATATTGGGGACGAACTGTTTGAACGGGGGAAGGATTTGGCGCTGCGTGATGCCGATTCCCTTCGCTTGGTGGAAATTGATGAGGCGCTGGAAAGGATGGAAGATGGCACGTATGGGATTTGCACCCATTGCGGACAAGAAATTCCTTATGAACGGCTGGAAGCACAACCGGCGGCTGAATTCTGCATAACTTGTCAAGAGAAGGCGGAAGAGCATCAGATTGAAAGCAACCGACCGGTCGAGGAGAATTTTGAATATCCGGGTTACGGACGCGTGTTTAACGATGACAACAGACATGCACAAGCGGCTTACGACGGAGAAGATGCGTGGCAGGATGTAGCGCGCTACGGAACGTCGAATTCGGCGTCCGATTTTGAAGACGGTCTGGATCCTGAACTGCTCTATATGGACAGCGAAGAACGCCGGGGTTACGTGGAAGATTTGGAGGGGTATCTGACGGCCGATTTGCACGGCAACCCGACCGGCTTTACCCGGAACGAAGCGTACCGGAGAAATGCGCGCGATTATGTGGACCGGCTGAACTGGATGGGGTTGGAGCCGGATGACATGTTAAACGAGAGCGCCGAAAACAACGGGGACCATTTTAACGACGACCGCAGGGAATAGCTGGGGATCACCAATTGAATATAGAAGCAAGGAAACAATGGGTTGGGATGAGAAAGTCCCCAGCCTATTTGTTTTTACACCATAATCTGATTGACAGACACAAAAAATTAACGATATATTTTATTTAGACATTTATCTAAATATCTAAGAAGGGATGCCTATGAACGATACGTTTAAAGCGCTGTCCGACCCGACCAGACGCCAAATTATCCGGTTGCTGCGGGAACGGGATCTGACGGCTGGCGAGATTGCCGATCATTTTAACATGACGAAACCAAGCATTTCCCACCATTTGAATTCTTTGAAACAAGCGAATCTGGTGTTGGATGAACGAAAGGGCCAACATATTGTCTACTCATTAAACACGACTGTGATCCAGGAGATGATCGGCTGGTTTCTGGAAGTGGTGGACAGCAAGGAGCAAGAGAAAAAGGGAAACGACAAGGGAGGAAACGAAGAATGAGCAAATTAAAGGGAATTGGGAACAATAGCGATTTGCTGAATCTGCTTGTGGGCATCATACCGATTGTGATCGCAATGATTTTCTATGATCAGTTGCCGCAGCGAATGGCCACTCATTTTAACGCTGCCGGACATCCCAATGGATATATGGATAAAAACTGGTTTTTGCTGACGACCGCAGTCTTGCTTCTGGGCTTGCCGTTTCTGATGAAGGGGTTTCGTTTTGCCGACCCCATGCGGTCGAATTATACAAAATTTGAAAAAGGTTTTGAGGGCATCCGTCTCGTCGTTACCCTGATATTAAGCGTAGTCATGTCGATCGTGGTATTTGTCAATTTGGGATATTCGGTTAACATGCAGATGACCGTGATGATAGCCGTTGGTTTACTGTTTTTGGTGATCGGCAATTATCTCGGCCAAATGCGTTTCACCTATTTCACAGGCATCCGGACGCCTTGGACGATGGCCAACGAAACGGTTTGGCGCCGGACACACCGAATGGCAGGCCCGCTTTGGATGTTGGCCGGTCTTGTGTTCGTCGTCTGCGGGTTTTTGTCGCCGCAATTCGCTGTGCCGGTGTTCCTGGTTACAGTTGCCAGCGTAACGGTTGTTCCCATCGTCTATTCGTATCTGATCTATCGCCGCCTAGCAAAATAACAGACAAACCAAAGACCGCCTTGTCGAATCCGGATCGAGGCGGTCTTGCGATCTGTAAGCACCTTTTGATGTGTCATCACCCTTTGATATGTAAGCACTTTTATTGTTGATTCACCAAATGGGTCACAAAATCTTTCATCATCTGCAGTTTCTGCTCGCTTTCTGCGAGGGTTTTGCCAACCGCGCTGAAATAAAATTTGATTTTCGGTTCCGTGCCGGAAGGCCGAATGGCGATCCATCCGCCGTCAGCCAACACATATTTTAATACATTGGATTTGGGCAGATCTTCAATTCCCGTCAGATAGTCTTTTGTTTCTTTGACCGGAATGTCCGCCACAGAGGTCAATCGGGTCTGCCGCAGATCGTCCATCATTCGATTGATGGTGTCCACTCCCTGCTTTCCCTTGAATGTGAAGGAAAGCAAATCCTCCCGATAGTAACCGTACGTTTCGTAAATCTGCTGCAGCGCCTCGTAGACAGACAGCCCTTTATTCTTATAAAAAGCGGCCATTTCACAAAACAGCATAGCAGCCTGCACGGCATCCTTGTCCCGCACAAAATCCCCGATCAAGTACCCGTAACTTTCCTCATATCCGAACAAAAATTGGTATTGGCGCGTCTGTTCGTACTCTTCGATTTTTTCGCCGATAAATTTAAATCCAGTGAGCGTGTCGACTGTCTGGATTTGAAAGGATTCGGCAATGGCGCGGCCCAATTCCGATGTTACAATGGTCTTCAACATGACCCCGTTTCCAGGCAGATTGCCTGCTTGTTGACGCTGCGACAAAATATAATGTAACAGCAGGGCGCCTGTCTGGTTCCCGTTCAACACCACATAATCCCCGGCCGGGTCTTTACAGACAAACCCTACACGGTCCGCATCCGGATCGGTTCCCAATACAACATCCGCCTGCACTTGATGAGCCAGTTGAATAGCCAGTTCAAACGCCTGGCGTTCCTCCGGGTTGGGCGAGGATACAGTCGAAAAATTCGGGTCCGGTTGCTCCTGTTCGGCTACGATCTGGATTTGCGAAAAGCCCATTTTTGATAGAACTCGTCTCACCGGTTTATTGCCTGTACCGTGCAGCGGCGTATACACAATCCGAAAATCATCCTTCGCCTGTAAAACAGCATCGGGATGCAGGGAAAGAGACAGCAAGCGGTCCGTATACGCTTTGTCAATCTGTTCTCCGATCATCCGAATCAGGTTGCGTTCGATTCCTTCTTGTTTGGATAAGACAGGAATCTGCAGTTCATCTTCAATCCGCTCAATTTCCTGCAAAATACGGTCTGCCGTCTGAGGTGGAATTTGTCCGCCATCAGCGCCGTATACTTTGTATCCGTTGTATTCCGGCGGATTGTGGCTGGCCGTGATCACGATTCCGGCGGCTGCCTGAAGGTGCCGTACGGCAAATGACAGCATCGGTGTCGGGCGCAGTTCGTCAAACAGATGGGCAACAATCCCGTGATATGCCAAAACACCGGCTGCTTCCGCTGCAAAATCGGCAGAGAAGTGGCGGGAATCATAGGCGATTACGACCCCTTTTTGCGATGCGTCCGGCACATATGTAAGAAGATAGCGGGCCAATCCTTCTGTCGCCCGTCTTACGGTATAGATATTGATTCGATTGATTCCGGCTCCAATTATACCGCGCATACCGCCGGTGCCAAATTCCAGATGGCGGTAAAACCGGTCCTCTATATCGGCTTCATTTGTAAGATGTTCCAGTTCTTTCTTCAGAGCGGGTTCCAGGTTCCCGCTTTCCAGCCAATGAAGATATCGATCTTTATACCCGTTCAACTTGTACACTCCTGTCCCTGATGGTGCTGATTACTATATATTACATCAAATGGGCTGGCTTGCAAAAGCTGAGAGTCTGGATTCGCCAAGTTGTCGCCTCTCCCTTTGTATGCTACAATTGGCACCCAGAGGGCACAAGTCGCGTCAGGTATCAGATACCAGATCGCGCTATGCTCGCTTACTAACATTTGGCTGTGTGAAGGATCGGGCAGAAGGTGAAAACTATGCTGTATGTATGGGCAATATTGGTTGTGATTTTGGACCAGATTACAAAGTATTTGGTAAAAACCCGCATGGTGTTCGGGGAATCGATACCGGTTTTGGGAGACTTCCTGCTGATTACGTCACACCGCAATCAGGGTGCTGCTTGGGGGGTTTTTGCCGGACAGCGCTGGTTGTTCGTGTTGATAGCGATCGCT
The DNA here is from genome assembly GCF_015097055.1 of Effusibacillus dendaii. Lineage (NCBI taxonomy): Bacteria > Bacillati > Bacillota > Bacilli > Caryophanales > Alicyclobacillaceae > Effusibacillus > Effusibacillus dendaii. The sequence goes on along the minus strand of NZ_AP023366.1, from coordinate 987,267 downwards.
GTGATTATCGGCGTTGTTTACTATTCCCGCAGGGTGAAGAGCCCCCTGATACGGGCCGCGCTTCCGCTCTTGCTGGGCGGAGCCGTAGGAAATCTGATTGACCGCATCTTGTACGGGGAAGTGGTTGATTTCCTGGATGTGCGGGTCATCAACTATCCGATTTTTAATCTGGCAGATTCGGCGATTGTGATTGCCATCTGTTTGATTTTATTGGATACTTGGCGGGAATATCGACAGGAGCGGGTGAAGGGCGAATGACCGACCACCTGATGGATCGGGAAACGGATGAGCAAGAAGCAGAGGATACGGAATTGTATGATGTCGCAGATGCAGATGCCGGGGAGCGGATTGATCGTTATCTGGCCGAGCGGGCGGCTGATTTGTCGCGTTCGCAGATTCAGAACCTGATTGAAAACGGCAGCGTAAGGGTCCACAACAAGCAGGTAAAATCGAATTATAAATTGCGGCCGGGTGACCGAATTGAAGTCACCCTTCCGGAGCCGGAAGCTACGGAAGTGGAACCGGAAAACATTCCGCTCGATATTGTGTTTGAAGATTCGGACGTGATCGTGGTCAATAAGCCTCGCGGCATGGTTGTACATCCTGCAGCCGGTCATATGCGGGGCACACTGGTCAACGCACTGCTTTATCATTGCAAGGATTTGTCCGGAATTAACGGGGTGTTGCGTCCGGGCATTGTGCACCGGATTGACAAGGATACATCAGGACTTATCATGGCGGCAAAAAATGACCGGGCGCATCAAAGTTTGGCTGCGCAGTTGAAAGCCCATTCTGTGACTCGCAAGTATATCGCGATCGTGCATGGAGTTGTCAGTCATGACGTCGGTACGATCGATGCGCCGATCGGACGTCACCCCGTTCATCGTCTGAAAATGGCCGTTGTGAGAAATGGCGGACGGCACGCGGTCACCCATTTTGCCGTAATGGAACGGTTTAAGGAGTACACGCTGCTCGAATGCAAACTGGAAACGGGCCGTACGCACCAGATTCGGGTGCACATGGAATTTATCAATCATCCGCTGGCAGGCGATCCGGTTTATGGACCGAAACGAACCCTTGATATCGATGGACAAGCCCTGCACGCCAAAATACTCGGATTTAACCATCCGCAAAGCGGGGAATACATGGAGTTTGATAGCGAGATTCCGGATGACATGGCACGTTTGATTGAACAGTTGCGCCATCTGTAACGGTTGAAAAAAACGCTTGACTCTGTTTGGCCAATTTGGTATTATTTTTTGGAAATAATGTTCCTTTAAGCTGATCCTGTGAGGTCGGTAAGGAGAGCGGCATATGACACTCGACGGGTGTGGGTAGACAAGCGGAAAGTTTGCCTGCCGTGTCAACCATTTTCGAGTACTAATGAGCTTCTTACCTGACTCGGGTAAGAAGCTTTTTTTATGCACATTTCACACTCGGGGGTGCAAACATGGAGACGGTTTTCAAGACGCAGCTTCTCGACGAGCAGGCAATTAACCGTGCGTTAACCCGCATTGCGCATGAGATTGTCGAAAAAAACAAAGGAATCGACAACCTGGTACTGATCGGCATCCGGACAAGAGGGATTTATATCGCGAAACGGTTGGAGGAAAGAATCGGCCAGATTGAAGGTATTCAGTTGCCGGTGGGCTCGATCGATATCACGCTGTATCGCGATGATTTACAGGAGAAAGCGGAACAGCCGCAAATTTCCGGACATGAGATACCCGTTTCGATCAAAGGCAAAAAAGTAGTGCTGGTCGACGATGTCCTCTATACGGGCCGGACGGTTCGGGCTGCGCTTGACGCGCTGATTGACCTGGGACGCCCGAGTCTGATTCAACTGGCTGTTCTGGTCGATCGCGGCCACCGCGAGCTGCCGATTCGCCCTGATTATGTCGGCAAAAACGTCCCGACCTCACTAACGGAAGTCGTAGCGGTTCACGTCAAGGAAATTGACGGTGAAGATAAAGTCGTTTTGTTAGAGATAAAATCGTAATCGCCACTAGGGGGACTCAAGCATGCAACAACAACGAGTGATTGACGTACAGGAAAAACTGCCGCTTGCACAGATGCTTCCTCTCTCGCTGCAGCATCTGTTTGCAATGTTTGGCGCTACCGTGCTGGTGCCGATTCTGACCGGACTGAATCCAGCAATCGCACTGCTCACGAGCGGAATTGGCACACTATTGTTCATTTTTATCACAAAAGGGCAAATTCCCAGTTATCTCGGTTCATCTTTCGCATTCATCGCTCCGATCATTGCTGTATCGAAAGCGCAGGGAACAGGCGCCGCCATGTTCGGTGCCTTCCTGTCGGGGATTGTCTATATCGTCATCGCAGCCATCATTGCAAAATTCGGTGTGCGCTGGCTGAATCGCCTGCTGCCGCCGGTGGTGGTCGGTTCAATCATCATCGTAATCGGTTTGGGATTGGCCAACGTGGCCGTGGCAAATGCCAGCAAGAACCTGTTGATCGCCTTCGTCACACTCGTGATTGCGATCATCGCGTCCGCCTTTTTCCGTGGTTTCCTGGGAGTGATTCCGGTGTTGATCGGGGTGGTTGGCGGATATGTGTTCGCGGCTTTGGTAGGGGCAGTTGACTTTACGAAAGTGGCGCAAGCTCCATTTTTCCAGGTGCCTGTCTTTACGACGCCAAAAGTCTCCGCAATGGCTGCCTGGGCGATTGCGCCGGTGGCGTTAGTGACGATTGCGGAACATATTGGGCATCTGCTGGTGACAGAAAAAATCGTAGGCCGCAACCTGATGGAAAAACCGGGCTTGCATCGCTCGCTGCTGGGGGATGGGGTGGCCACCTCTGTAGCCGGGTTGATTGGCGGACCGCCGACCACCACGTATGGCGAGAACATCGGCGTGTTGGCCATCACTCGCGTCTACTCCGTTTGGGTAATTGGCGGTGCCGCTATACTGGCTATCGCATTCGCCTTCCTGGGCAAGCTGAATGCCCTGATTTCCTTGATCCCGGAAGCGGTGATGGGGGGTATCACGATTCTCTTGTTTGGGATTATCGCTTCTGCCGGTTTACGGATGCTGGTCGAATCGGGCATTGATTACAGTCAAAAACGCAACCTGATCATTTCCAGCGTAATCCTTGTAGTGGGAGTGGGCGGTATGGTCATCCATGTCGGACAGTTTTCACTCGAGAGTATGACGCTCGCTACGTTGGCAGGAATTATCCTGAATCTGGTGCTGCCTCAATTTAAAGAAGTAAACGAAAACCTTTAAGCCAGTCCCGTGAGGCAGGCAAGGTTCCGGTTTTGGTGAATCGGCCGTATTGGCGCAAGATTTCACGCCGTCGGGTTCCTTGCTGGCAGGGAACCCATTTTTTTTACGGATTCTGTGGAAAGCTAGAAGGATGACAGGAGGGACTTATTATGGAGCGGCATATATTGGGAGCCAAACAGTTTGACCGCAGTCAGCTGGAAGAACTGTTTGCGGCGGCACAAGGCATGGAAATGGTGACGCGGAGCGGCGGCAGCCATCTGTTAAACGGAAAGGTGATGGCCTCACTTTTTTTTGAACCCAGCACGCGTACCCGGTTCTCGTTTGAATCCGCCATGACACGGTTAGGCGGCCATGTGATCTCGACGGAAAACGCTTCGCAATTTTCCTCCGCGATCAAAGGCGAAACACTGGAAGATTCGATTCGGGTAATTTCCTCCTACGCGGATGTGATTGTCATACGTCACAATGAAATAGGGGCAGCGTCCCGTGCTGCAAAAGTCAGCCGAGTGCCGATTTTGAACGCGGGTGACGGGGCGGGGGAACATCCCACACAAGCGCTGCTTGATCTGTACACCATTCAAAAGGAATTGGGCGGTATTGACGGTATTTCAATCGCCATGGTAGGCGATTTGACCTACGGCCGAACAGTCCATTCGCTCGCGTATGTGCTGGCGAATTTTAAGGATATCACGATTTACTTTACCGCTCCGGAGAACACGCCGATTCCGCAGCAGGTGAAAGACTATCTGACCGCGAAAGAGGTGCGTTTTTACGAAAACGGCAATCTGCCCGAGGTTGCGGCAAAAGTGGATGTTCTCTACCAAACCCGCGTTCAGAAAGAACGGTTTCCCACACAAGCCGAATATGAAAAAGCGGCCGGGCGCTATATTGTAAACGGTCAGCTGCTTGATCGAATGAAGCAATCCGCGATTGTCATGCACCCGCTGCCGCGAGCAGGCGAAATCGTACCGGAAGTGGATGATGACCCGCGCGCCGCTTATTTCCGGCAGGCAGAAAATGGGGTCTATGTTCGGATGGCGCTGCTGGCGCAGGCGGTGGGAGTTCGTCCGCCGCAGGCAGGCAAGCGTCCCGACCCGAACCTTTTGATTGTCTGATCTTCGAAACAGGGGTGGGAAAAATGGGAATCATATTGAAAAACGGAAAACTGCTTGATCTTGACACGGGGTTGCTGCTTTCCCGTGAAATTGAAATCGAAGAGGGCCTGGTTCGTAAAATCAAAGACCATATTGAAATCCCGGAAACCCATAATCTGCAGGTGATCGATCTGCGGGGCGGAGTGATTGTTCCCGGTTTTATCGATATGCATGTGCATTTGCGCGATCCGGGATTGGAATATAAAGAAACGATTGAAACGGGCACGAAGGCGGCAGCCAGAGGTGGCTTCACGACTGTCGCCTGCATGCCGAACACAAAACCGGTTTTGGATACGCCGGAACAGATGCGATATATTTACGAAACAGCGGAGAAAACCGGTTTTGCGCGAGTTTTGCCTTATGCGGCAATTACCCGCAGCGAACGGGGAGAAGAGCTGACCGATATGGAAGCGTTGAAAAAAGCGGGCGCGGTTGGTTTTACGGATGACGGAGTCGGCGTGCAGTCGGGCGGCATGATGCGAAGCGCCATGGAACGGGCCAAATCGTTGGAACTGCCGATTGTCATACATGCGGAAGATGAAACGCTGTCCGGCAAAGGGTGCATGAATGAGGGGGAAGTATCCAAACGGCTGGGACTGCCCGGCATCCCGGGGGTGGCCGAATCGGTTCACGTGGCTCGCGATGTGCTGTTGGCCGAACTGACAGGCGCGCATCTGCATGTGTGCCATATATCGGATGCGAGTGCGGTCGATCTGGTACGATGGGCCAAAAAACGGGGCATTCACGTGACGGCGGAAGTTACGCCGCATCACCTTCTGCTGACCGATGAATCGATCGACGGAACGGATGCCAATTGGAAGGTAAACCCGCCGCTGCGCACGGAAAAAGACCGGCTCGCTTGTCTGGAAGGGCTGTTGGACGGAACGATCGATATGGTGGCCACCGACCATGCCCCACATTCGGAAGAGGAGAAGCAGCGCGCGTTTCAGGTGGCACCCTTCGGGTTTGTCGGTTTGGAAACGGCGTTTCCTTTACTGTATAGCGAACTGGTATTGAAATCGAAATTGATTTCCTTGCCGGATCTGGTGAAAAAAATGGCCACTGCGCCAGCCGATGTTTTCGGGTTATCCGGCGGCCGTCTGCGGTCAGGCGGCGTCGCCGACCTGACGGTGCTCGATTTGCAGCAGGAACGGACAATCGATGCAGGCGAATTTTTGTCAAAAGGTCGCAATACCCCGTTTGTCGGCCGGAAAGTGAAGGGTTGGCCGGTCTTGACTGTCTGCGGAGGGCGGATCACCTATCAGAATTTGCCAACCGCCTGACGGCTCGCACAACAAGTACACAATACAAAGGCATACGGGATGCCCTTCGGGAGTAAGGTTCGGGGGTTTTGTGCCATAACGGAAAGGGAGATGGAACATGCGGGCGAGACTGGTTCTGGAAGACGGAACGATATATGAAGGAACAGGCTTTGGAGCACCCGGCGAATCGTTTGGGGAAGTCGTTTTTAACACCGGCATGACCGGTTATCAGGAGGTATTGACCGATCCGTCCTATTACGGACAGATCGTTACCATGACATATCCGCTGATCGGCAACTACGGAATCAATGTGGACGATGTCGAATCGACCAAGCCGCATGTGTTCGGATTTGTCGTACGGGAAGCGGCCGATTTTCCAAGCAATTGGCGGAGTATCGGAAAAATCAACGACTATTTGGCCAACAACGGGATCACCGGCATATCGGGCATCGATACCCGGTCGTTGGTGAAAAAAATCCGCCAACACGGGACGATGCGGGCGGTGATTACGACTCTTGACACACCGCTTGAAAATATAAAGGAGATGCTGAAGGGCACACTGCCGCCTGATCAGGTGCAGCGGGTGACCACCTCCTCCGTATACCGTTGTCCGGGCGAAGGCCCTCGCGTAGTGGCAATGGATTTCGGGATGAAACAAGGGGTGCTCCGTTCTCTTGTGACGAGAGGGTGTGATGTAACGGTCGTTCCGTCAGACACGACTGCGGAAGAGATTCTGGCTTGGAAACCGCATGGCGTGATGCTGTCAAACGGACCCGGAAACCCGGAAGACTATCCGCATATGGTCAATACCGTACAGGATTTGCTTGGAAGAGTGCCTGTTTTCGGCATTTGCCTCGGCCATCAGCTGTTGGCGCTGGCATGCGGGGCGAAAACGGAGAAACTGAAATTCGGACACCGAGGGGCGAATCACCCGGTGAAAGATCTGCTGAACGGACGTGTGTATATCACTTCACAAAATCACGGGTACACCGTCAAACCGGAGACGCTGGCGGGCACCCAACTGGAACTGACTCATATCAATCAGAACGACGGTACAGTTGAAGGGATTCGCCATACAAAGCATCCGGCTTTTTCGGTACAGTACCATCCGGAAGCGCGGCCCGGCCCGGACGATTCCGATTATCTGTTTGACCGTTTTCTCGATATGATGATGGCATTTAACGGACAGGGGAGGAACTGATATGCCAAAACGGACAGATTTGAAAAAAATATTGGTGATCGGTTCCGGTCCGATTGTAATCGGGCAGGCGGCCGAGTTTGACTATGCGGGAACACAGGCCTGCCAAGCGTTAAAGGAAGAAGGCATCGAAGTGGTGCTGGTAAATTCGAATCCGGCTACCATCATGACCGATCCGGATATTGCCGATCGTGTCTATATCGAGCCGTTGACCGTCGAATTTGTATCGCAAATTATCCGGCAGGAACGGCCGGACGGCATATTGGCAACGCTTGGCGGACAAACGGGATTGAACCTGGCGGTGCAGCTGTCGGAAAGCGGCATTTTGGAACAGGAAGGTGTCGAACTGCTTGGCACCAAACTTTCTTCGATCGAACAGGCGGAAGACCGTGAGAAATTCCGCAACCTGATGAAAGAACTGAACGAACCGATTCCGGAGAGCGCGATTGTCACCAATTGGGAGGAGGCCGAATCGTTTGCGAACGAAATCGGGTTCCCGATCATCATCCGACCGGCCTATACGCTGGGCGGAACCGGGGGAGGCATCGCATCCGATTGGCAGGAATACAAGGACATTGTGACGCTCGGATTGACTTTGTCTCCCATCACGCAGGTGCTTGTCGAAAAATCGATAGCTGGCTACAAAGAGATCGAGTACGAAGTGCTGCGCGACAGCCACGATAATGCAATTATCGTCTGCAACATGGAAAATATCGATCCGGTCGGCATTCATACGGGTGACTCGATTGTGGTGGCGCCGAGCCAGACGCTGTCCGATCATGAATATCAAATGCTTCGTTCCGCCTCGTTAAAAATCGTCCGTGCGTTACAGATCGAAGGCGGCTGCAATGTACAATTGGCGCTTGACCCGGACTCATTCAACTATTATGTGATCGAAGTGAACCCGCGCGTCAGTCGCAGTTCTGCGTTGGCATCGAAAGCAACCGGGTATCCGATTGCAAAAGTAGCGGCTAAAGTGGCGATCGGCTACACGCTCGACGAAATTATCAATCCGGTGACCGGGCAGACATATGCCTCTTTTGAACCGGCGCTCGACTATGTCGTGACAAAAATCCCCCGTTGGCCGTTTGATAAATTCGTTTCTGCCAAACGGGTGCTCGGCACACAGATGAAGGCGACCGGCGAAGTGATGGCGATTGAACGGTCGTTTGAAGCGTCTCTCCTCAAAGCGATCCGATCGCTTGAGATCGGACTGGATTCACTCGATTTGCCGGAAGCGTCCGAATTGGACCAGGCGGAACTGGAAAAACGACTGGTACAGGCAGATGACGAGCGTCTGTTTTTACTGGCCGAATCGTTCAAACGGGGTTATACGATTGAACAACTGCATGAACTGACGCGCATCGACCTGTTTTTCCTGAACAAGATTGAGGGGATCGTGCGGTTTTGTGAGCAGTTGTCAGCAGAAGGAACCAATTTATCGGAAAACACGCTGCATGTGGCAAAACGAATCGGTCTCACCGATAAGACAATCGCCCGTTATACCGGACTTACGGAAGATGCGGTGGTCTCCATGCGTGATTCGATGGGCCTACGTCCCGTCTACAAAATGGTGGACACCTGCGCGGCCGAATTTGAAGCGGCCACTCCTTATTATTACTCCGCTTACGAGCAGGAAGACGAAGTGGCTGACAGCAACCGGAAAAAGGTGCTGGTGCTCGGCTCCGGACCGATCCGCATTGGACAGGGAATCGAATTCGACTACTGCTCTGTGCATGCTGTATGGGCATTGAAAGCGGCCGGGTATGAATCGGTCATCATCAACAACAACCCGGAGACCGTATCGACCGATTTTAACACGTCTGACCGGCTGTATTTTGAACCGCTGTTTGTCGAAGACGTCATGCATGTGATCGAGCGGGAAAAACCGGAAGGCGTGATCGTCCAGTTCGGCGGCCAGACAGCAATCAATCTGGCAGCGCCGCTTGCCAAACGGGGTGTTCGGATTATCGGTACTGCTTTAGAAGACATCGACCGGGCGGAAGACCGGGAAAAATTCGACCAACTGCTGACCGAACTGGATATTCCGCGACCGGCCGGGAAAACGGTGTTCACCGTGGAAGCGGCTGTGTTAGCGGGGCGTGCGCTTGGCTATCCGTGTGTGGTCCGCCCCTCTTATGTACTGGGCGGTCGGGCAATGGAAATCGTCTACAATGAAGAAGAGTTGCTTTATTACATGAAACATGCGGTAAAGGTGAACGAGGAACACCCGGTGCTGATTGACCGGTATCTGATCGGCAAAGAGGTCGAAGTGGACGCCATTTCAGACGGGGAAACGGTAATGATACCAGGCATTATGGAACATATTGAGCGGGCCGGCGTTCATTCCGGCGATTCGATCGCTGTGTATCCGACGCAGTCTGTTTCAAAATCTGTGAAAGACACGATTCTCGACTACACCACCCGGATTGCCCGCGCTTTGCATGTGAAAGGGCTGCTCAATATTCAGTATGTGGTGCAGGGGGAAGCGGTCTATGTGTTGGAAGTGAATCCGCGTTCTTCCCGGACCGTGCCATTCCTTTCCAAAATCACCGGGGTGCCGATGGTCGATGTGGCAACCCGTATCATTCTGGGGGAAAAATTGACCGACATGGGCTACCAAAACGGTCTTTGGCCGGAAGCGAAAGAGGTTTCTGTCAAGGTTCCTGTCTTCTCGTTTGCGAAGCTGCGCCGCGTCGATGTGACGCTCGGTCCGGAAATGAAATCGACAGGTGAAGTCATGGGATCGGAACGATCGTTTGATAAAGCGCTGTATAAAGGGCTCCTGGCGGGAGGAATCCGTATTCCGGAGTCAGGCACAATTATTGCCACGATTGCGGACAAAGATAAACAGGAAGCGCTCGAAATTCTAAGCGGCTACGCGGTATTGGGATTCCACATCGCAGCGACGGGCGGCACCGCCAAATTCCTGAGAGAACAGGGAATTCGCGTCGAAGAGGTAAAAAAACTGTCGGAAGGGTCTCCCAACTTGCTTGATTTGATTCGCTCCGGTCGCGCCAATATGGTGATTAATACGCTGACGAGGGGCAAAGAGCCGCAGCGGGACGGGTTCCGGATTCGCCGGGAAGCGGTCGAAAACGGCATTCCCTGCTTAACTTCGCTGGATACGGCAAAAGCGATGCTGGAAGTGCTGCAGACGATCAAATTCTCCACGCGTCCGCTGGGCCGGATGCATACGGAAGGCATCACGTCCGATCAGATGAAGACGACCCATGCATCAGCCGTGACGAAGGAGGCGACCCCGCATGCCGGATCACGCAGCTAAGGGCCGCTACTCGGTAGTGCAGCACTTTGCCGTGGCGGAAAACATGATGCGGTTGACGATCGAGTCGGAAGGGGAACTGCCGCCTTATCTGCCCGGCCAATTTTTGCACATTCGCGTCACAGACGGCAGCGACCATCTGCTGCGCCGCCCGATCTCCCTTTGTACGGCCAGCCGGATACACAAACAGTTTACCGTTGTCTACCGGATTTCCGGCAAAGGCACCAAACTTCTGGCGGACAAACGGGTCGGGGATACGCTCGACGTATTGGGGCCGCTTGGCAAAGGATTTCCGCTGCATAAAGGAGACCGAAACGTTCTTTTGCTGGGAGGCGGCATAGGCGTTCCGCCGATGGTTGAACTGGCCAAGCAGTTGACCATTCAGGGCGTGAAAGTGACGACGATTGTCGGATTCCAGACGGCAAGTCAGGCCATCCTGATCGATGATCTTTCCCAATATGGGGAAGTATTGGTGGCAACGAACGACGGATCACTCGGTCAGAAAGGGTTTGTCACCCAATACCTGACAGAAGAGCGTCTTGCCGAAACAGACCGTTTTTATGCGTGCGGCCCGTCTCCGATGCTGGCCGCTGTGCAGAAGGCCACAGGGGAAAAAGCGGTCGGGTACCTGTCCTTGGAAGAACGGATGGGCTGCGGCATCGGGCTGTGTGCCGCTTGTGTGCACAAAGCGGTAATGCCGGATGGCAGCGTGGGCTACCGCAAGGTATGTAAAGAGGGTCCCGTATTTGCCGCCGAGGAGGTAGTATTTGATGTCTAAAGAAGTCGATCTGTCCGTTCAAATCGGCGATCTGCAGCTGAAAAATCCGGTCATGCCGGCATCCGGCTGTTTTGCGTTCGGCAAGGAAATGGCCGAATGGTATGATCTTTCAAGGCTTGGAGCCATCATGGTGAAAGCAACTACGCTCGAACCGCGCTTGGGCAATCCGACTCCCCGTGTAGCGGAGACGTCGGGCGGCATGTTAAACGCCATCGGACTGCAAAATCCGGGCGTTGAAAAAGTGATTTCAGAAGAATTGCCGCATCTTCGCCAATATGAAGATTTAAAAATTATCGTGAATGTGGCAGGCACCGCGATTGATGATTATGTGGAAACGGCCAGACGCTTAAGTGAAAGTGGACTGGCTGACGCGCTTGAATTAAACATCTCCTGTCCGAACGTGAAATGCGGCGGCATTCAATTCGGCGTTGACCCGACACTGGCGGCCGATCTGGTGCGTGCGGTGAAACAGGTGACGAGCGTACCGCTGATCGTCAAACTGTCGCCCAACGTCACCGACATTGTGGAGATGGCAAGGGCGGTGGAAGCAGCAGGGGCGGATGCGCTGTCCATGATCAACACGCTGGTCGGCATGCATATCGATCTGGAAAAACGGAAGCCGCTGATTGCCATCGGCACGGGCGGTTTGTCGGGACCGGCTGTCAAACCGGTCGCGATTCGCATGATCTATCAAGCCGCACAGGCGGTACGCATTCCGATCATCGGCATGGGCGGTATTATGAGCGGTGAAGACGCGATTGAATATTTCATGGCAGGCGCTTCTGCCGTTGCGGTGGGAACGGCCAATTTTGTAAATCCATTTGCATGCCCGGAGATTCTTGATGAGATCGTGGCTTGGTGTCAAGGGCATGGCGTCGAGCGGGTTCGCGAACTGACGGGCGCGGCTTGGAAAGAGGGGGAGATGCCCGGTGCCTGATAGCCGCACAGCACATTTGCCTGCGCAAATGGCAGATCGTCTTTATGTAGCGCTCGACTTTGACAATGGGGAAGATGCGTTGCGAATGGTCGACCGATTGGGGGAAACGGTACGCTGCTATAAAGTCGGAATGGAACTGTATTTCAAAACGGGTCCGCAAATTTTGCATCAGCTGCAGGAGGCGGGCAAACAAATTTTTCTCGACCTTAAAATTCATGACATTCCGAATACGGCGGCAGGGGCAGCCCGTTCCTGCACATCGTTTGGCGTATCGATCATCAACGTGCACGCGGCGGGCGGTATCGAGATGATGAAGCAGGCCAAACAGGCGGCCATCGAAACAGCGGCTGCGTTATCGATCGATCGACCGCTGGTGATTGCCGTAACGCAGTTGACGAGTACAGACCGGCAGATGATGAACGAACAGATCGGCATTCAGGGTTCTGTCGAAGACACAGTCGTCCGTTATGCAAAGTTGGCGCAGGAGGCAGGGCTGGACGGGGTCGTGGCATCCGGCCAGGAACTGGCTGCCATCCGACAGGCGTGCGGGGACGGGTTTGTCACCGTAATTCCGGGCATTCGTCCGGCCTGGGCGGCAAGCAACGATCAAAAACGCATTCTGACGCCAGCCGATGCAATCAAAGCAGGCGCCCACAGGTTGGTCGTGGGCCGTCCCATCACGCATGCCGACGACCCGCAAGACGCCGCCAAACGGATACTGGAAGAAATGGAGGTCTCTTTATGAACACGATTGCACACACGATTGCTCATATGCTTTTGCAAATCGGCGCTGTTACACTGCGTCCGCAGCAGCCATTTACATGGACGTCAGGCATAAAATCGCCCATTTATTGCGACAACCGGTTGACAATGGCGTTTCCCCAAGTGCGCGATCTGATTGCGGCTGAATTTTCCAATCGGATCAACTGCGAATGGGGACTGGTTGACGTGATAGCCGGTACCGCAACCGCCGGTATTCCGCACGCCGCATTTGTGGCGCAGAAAATGTGTTTGCCAATGGCCTATATCCGTTCGAGCGCGAAAGGACACGGCAAGGAAAACATGATCGAAGGGTTGATCCGTCCGGGTCAACGGGTTGTCGTCATCGAAGATTTGATATCAACTGGCGGATCGTCAGTCAAAGCGGCTCAGGCGGTCCGCGACGCAGGGGCGGAAGTTGTAGGTGTGGCCGCTATTTTTACATACGGATTTGAAAAAGCGACCCAGACTTTCGCGGATGCCGGTATTCCGCTGCGAACCCTCACTTCATATGATACTCTGCTTGAGATCGCTGTCGAAAAAGGATATATCCGACAAGAGGAACTGAATCTGCTGGCCGCCTGGCGAACAAATCCGGAAAATTGGCCTGCATGATGGTGGTGTGAAGGAGGGTGCTGGTGCCTCCTGCCACAGCTTTTTTCTTTTTAACTTTTTATTATAATTGACTAATGTTGTATTCCTTAATTTTGTTGTATAAAGTATTGCGTCCAATTTGCAACAGTTTAGCTGCTTTGCTTATGTTCCATCCAGTGACTTGCAGTGATTTTTTGATGGCGTTTATTTCCGCCTCTATTAATGACGGAATGGATTCCGCGTTATCATCTTCTGGGCGAACGGAAATATTTTCAAGTTGTATATGTTCTGGACTGATTTCCCCACCTTCGGCTAGAAAAGAAGCCTGAATGAGTACACTGTTAAGTTCACGCACGTTTCCGGGCCAGTTATGGGTTAGTAGTTTTTTTTCAGTTTCCTTTGATAGGACTCTGGTCGGATAATTCATTTTGTCTAACAAATATTCAGCCAATGGAATTATGTCACTTCGTTCACGCAGCGGCGGGAGCGTGATTTGTATACCTTTCAACCGGTAGTAAAGGTCCGCACGAAACCGCCCTGCTTTTACCTCTTCTGACAAATCCTTGTTTGTGGCTGCAATGATTCGTATGTCAACGGACTCGCTTTTAACCCCGCCAACCCGGGTAATTCTTTTCTCTTGTAACACACGGAGTAATGCAGCTTGTGCGCGGAGGGACATATCACTAATCTCGTCAAGGAAAATGGTCCCAAGATGAGCCGCTTCAAATTTCCCTTGCCCTCCTTCACGGTTAGCGCCCGTAAATGCCCCCCGTTCATAACCAAACAATTCGCTTTCCACAAGGCTTTCCGGTATCGCACTGCAGTTTACAGCAATGAAAGGATATTCCGTACGCAAGCTGGCGGAATGGATTGATTGAGCTAACAGCTCCTTTCCGGTTCCACTCTCTCCGTAAAGAAGGATGGGAAAATCGGTGCATGAAGCTTTTTGAGCGAGTTCTTTTACCCGCAAGATGCTTGGGCACGATCCGGCAATGTCGTCAAAGTTATACAGGCGATTTTCTTTCTTTTCTTCATTTTTATAGATGGCCACAGAACACCAGATTTTACGTGTATTATCGGATATTGTTTCCACGATAAATCCCTTTTTCCCTTTAAACTCTTTTCCAATACAATCCATACCCAAAATCCGGTGTGCGGCTTGATTGGCACGAATGATACGATGATCCTTGTCAAGGGATAGGAGGGGAAGCGGGTGATAATTCACTGTATGTTCAAGTTCTTTTAAGGTGAGAAAGTGTTCTCGTTTCGCCTGCTCGAATAAGAGTCGATTTTGCAAGGAATCTGCTATCATACAGGCGAGTGAGAGGGTATAGGGGTTAAACTGTTCTTTTCTGCCGCTAATATTGATAGCCCCTATTAATTCTCCGGTTGAATTATAAATTGGACTCGCAGCGCAGGTAAGAAAGTGATTGGTAATATAAAAATGCTGTTTACCGTGAATCCGGATTGGTTTTCCTTCTATCAGTGCAACTCCCATAGCGTTTGTTCCTTTATATTGCTCCTGCCAACTCGTACCCACCTGTAACTGAATCTTTCGAGCCTGCTCTTCGAAGAACTGATCACCGGCAGTGTGGATAATAATACCATTCTGATCTACAAGTACGGCAACATGTTCCGTGTGTTTCATGAATGGAAACAGTTTTTCAAAGATCGAGGTGGTGTGCTGTATCAGCCCCTCATTTTCCTTCATTATCTCCTGTAATTGTTTTTCCGTGATCATTTGGTCATGAACAGCATCGGTAGGTTTCAGACCAAGTTGGCGACAGCGGTCCCAGGATTGATGAATCATTTCCGTTTCCTCAAATTCGTTTAGAGATGACAATGTAGAGCACCTCCATCAGATTCTATAAAATTCATCGTAAACCAAGTATATCATCTTTATTGTTGAATTATAAAAATTTTCAAATATGTTCTGAAAAAGTACAACAAATTGATCAATAATCGAACACCTAATAAGATCACTAGCAAAAAAACCGTTCCGCTAAAGGGGAATGTTCATTGGCATAAGTTTTGCTTAATGAATGATGTTGTTAGAATTATTTTTAAGGGAGGAATTTGTGATGGCAGGTAACAGAGCACTGGTCTACGTTGGCCCTGGCAAAGTCGAGGTGAGGGACATTGACTTTCCGGATTTGGTTTTGAGAGATGGTCCAGGTGTAAATCCGCTAAACGTTGGCCGTAAATGTGAACATGGTGTCATCCTTAAAGTTGTTACGACGAATATCTGCGGAAGTGACCAGCATATGGTTCGGGGGAGAACAACGGCACCATCAGGACTTGTCCTCGGGCACGAGATAACCGGGGAAGTGATCGAGGTGGGCCGTGATGTAGAATTTATAAAGAAGGGCGACCTCGTATCGGTTCCGTTCAACATCGCCTGCGGTCGTTGCCGCATGTGCAGAGAACGCAAAACCCATATCTGCTTAAATGTCAATCCGGATCGCCCCGGCTCCGCCTATGGATACGTAGACATGGGCGGTTGGGTCGGCGGTCAATCCGAGTATGTCATGGTTCCTTACGCGGATTTCCAACTTCTCAAGTTTCCCGACAAGGATCGGGCGATGGAGAAGATCCGCGATTTGACGATGCTTTCGGATATTTTCCCAACAGGTTACCACGGCGCCCGTAGCGCTGGCGTCACCACAGGTTCAACAGTCTATGTCGCAGGTGCCGGTCCGGTGGGACTTGCTGCCGCTCACTCGGCTCAGATCTTAGGTGCAGCGGTTGTCATCGTTGGTGATCTGAACTCGGAGAGGCTCGCACAGGCGAGAAGCTTCGGATGTGAGACGATTGACCTAAGCCAACACGATAACCTGGGAGAGCAAATCGAACAAATCCTCGGCGTACCAGAGGTCGACTGCGCGATTGATTGCGTGGGCTTCGAAGCGCACGGGCACGGACCCGATCATCAGGAGGCTCCTGCGACGGTGCTCAATTCTATTATGGAGGTCACACAGGCTGGTGGAAGGCTTGGTATCCCGGGATTGTATGTGACAGGGGACCCCGGGGCCATCGATGAGGACGCAAAGGTTGGCTCGCTCAAGATCCGCATCGGTCTCGGCTGGGCAAAAGCCCATACCTTCGTCACAGGTCAAACTCCGGTCATGCAATATAATCGGGAATTGATGATGTCCATCCTTAACGGAAAGGCACAGATCGCTAAAGCGGTTAACGCCACAGTCATTTCATTGGATGATGCTCCAGGAGGTTACGGTGACTTTGACAAAGGGGCAGCCAAGAAGTTCGTAATTGACCCTCACGGCTTGGTCAATTAAAAAAGGCGGTTGCATCATGGATTATCCACCTTCTTTATGGAAGCGAAGCATTGCTGAGTTTATAGGTACCGCTCTTTTAGTTCTGATCGGTCCCGGAACCGCAGCGTTTAAAGCTGTGATCTCTGCTCAAACGAATTACCCTACTACCTTGGCGGATATTGGGGTCATCAGTCTAGCCTTCGCGATTATCGTTGCGGCTATGATTTATACCTTTGGTCACATATCCGGTTGTCACATCAATCCGGCAGTGACGATTGGTTTAGCCGCAGTAAAACAATTTTCGTGGAGTGAAGTACCCGCCTATCTGGTGGCCCAACTGGCGGGAGGAGTATTGGGGGCATTTGGAATTATGGTGGTACTGGGCCTTGACGGGGTAACTATCGGTAACCTTGGTGCCACTGTTCTCGCTCCAACCACCGGTTATATTCAAGGCATCGCCATTGAGGCTGTGGAAACCTTCATTCTTATGATCGTGATTATGGGAACGGCAGTGGATCCTAGGGCCCCAAAAGGGTTTGCAGGACTCACGATCGGCTTAACGGTTGGGGGGATTATTATGATGACGGCAGGACCAACCGGTTCCTCATTCAACCCTGCTCGCACCTTTGGGCCTTATGTGGTGAACAGTTTGTTTGGAGGCAGCATTCATTGGCAGGAGTTCCCGGTCTATGTTGTCGGTCCCCTGATGGGGGCTATTGCAGCCGCTTTTACCTACCATGTGCTTACTCGTTCTAACCTTGCATCCACTCCTTCGAAAATGGAAAAAGGCAAGGCGCTGAATTAAAATTTCAGTGCCTTACCATTTTTTGCTTGAGATCATGAATCGCTATAAAAACCCTTTCCTTGAATATACTAATCGAGCGGTCGGCTTTTCAGCGAATCTCGGCTTCCTGTACGACTTTCGCGTGACAGCCCTTTCGGCTCGCGAATCGGACAATCAATAAAACGGAAGTCAAACAGACAGAACTGACATACATGGATTGGAAATACAACAATTTGCTGTCTGTTCCCATCATAAGGCCATGAATCGTGGCCAGCAGATAGGCAGCAGGTGTCAGCATATGCAGCTTCTTCCATCGCGCCATAAAATCAAACCATGAAAGAGCCCCAGATAAAATCCCCAATACCCCAACGTTTCGTGCAGAGGAAACAGCCAAGCCGCCGTCGGTTTCCCACCCCGTATGATTTGCGCATAAAGACCTGTCACAACGGAAAGAGAAAGCAGCAGATAGGAAACGGTGCCTGCGGAATGGGTCAGATTCCACGCGTTAAGCCAATCCGTATTCATTCCCCCAGACCTGTCCGTTTTCGTCCACGACAATCGCTTGTTGGCCACGTTTTTCAATCCAGGAAAAAGCGGTCTCACGGTCAAGCAATACCATCACTTTGGCCCACACATCCGCTTGGCAGGCAGTAGGGGCTGTGACGGTAGCGGCAGCCGTTTGGGTTTCCATCGGCAGACCGGTTCGCGGATCAATCAGATGGTGCATCCGTTTTCTGCCCTGATTCCAGCTTCGTTTGATTCTGGATGAAGTGGCGACAGCCCCCGAATAAAGCGACAAAACGGTCAAGTCGGAATCGGTGTCGAAAGGATTTTCCACGCCAACCAGCCAAGGACCGCGTCGTTTTCCAAAAATGCGCAGATCACCGCCTGCGTTGACAAAGCCACATCCCCATTTTTCCAAAAAAGAGGCTGCATGATCGACTGTCCAGCCTTTTGCAATTCCGCCTAAATCGATTTTGATGCCTTTCTGTATACGAACCGTCAGATTGTTCGCATCCAGCTCAAAAGGACAATCCCTAGCTGCGGTTTTGCAAGTAGTGTTGGCGGAAGTTTCGGAATGAATGTTGGCAGAATTTATGTTGTCTGTACCGCCTTGTGCGAGAATCAGTTCAAAGGACCGGTCATATCGGGTCAACTCCAATTGATGAAGCAGACCTGGATGATAGAGCCCGTCCGTTTCCTGAAAAGCGTTGGCAGCAGCTTGTAAAACGGCAAACAACAACGATGAAACGGCCATCGTTTGACCGGCATGCCGGTTTAATCGTGATAGCTCACTCTCCGGCCGAAACCGGCTGCAGATGGCTTCCATCTGGTGAAAAAACATGCGTGTCCGACGCAATGCAAACTCGATTTCTTGTTGTGAGCGAATCGGATTTTCGGTTTCCAGCAGCACTTCAATATGAGTATTCATCGCCTGAAAAGAGAGTCTTTGTTCGCTCATGATGCTTGCGTCCTTGTGTGCGAGTGGCCTTTTTTCTGAATCGAATTGGATCACGACGTAGTGTCCGATGAAGAATTTGGCTGATTCGAGTCCGAATTTATTGTACGATTGTCAGTATAAGAACCTCCATCAGAGGGGGGATTGTTCGACATTCGCTGCTTGTGGATTGGGTGCGGACAGATTGCCTGCTATGACTGCCGCCAGAGCGACGCTTCCCAACCGGACAAACCAGGTGATGAACGGTTTCTTTTTCATTAAAAGGGGTGCCTCCTTATTGTGTTTCATGATTGTGCCTGCTCGTGTCCAGTATGGTGCCGGAGGATTAAATTCTGCTTAAGAAGTTGCCCTGGTTAAAGAGTCGATCTGGCAGCCAGACAGAAGGCCATCCCAACAACACCGCTTTTATTGACACGAAACCGGCGGTTGTGCTACTATAGATCGGTGAGTGATAGGCGTGCATCGCTGCGCTCACTGTAACCGCATGGTACGGGTTTCTAAATCCTGCGCTGTTTCAAGGCTGAAAGCTTGGGATACAGGCAGGTGCCTTGTTACGAGCGAGTCTGAGTGATAAGGAGGTGCGTAAGATGTACGCAATCGTTGAAACAGGCGGCAAACAGTACAAAGTGCAAGAGGGCGACGTTCTCTTCATTGAAAAACTGGCTGCAGAAGAAGGCGCAACGGTCAACTTTGACAAGGTTCTGCTGGTCGGCAAAGAAGACGGCGTCGTAGTTGGAACTCCGACAGTGGCAGGTGCAACTGTATCGGCTACCGTTGTAACGCACGGCAAAGCGAAGAAAATTATCGTGTTCAAGTACAAAGCCAAAAAGAACTCGCGTAAAAAGCAAGGCCATCGTCAACCGTATACCAAAGTGCAGATCGAAAAGATCAACGCCTAATGATACAGGTCAACATCCATCGGGATTGGCAGGGACACATTGACTCTTTTCGCGCGGCAGGACATTCGTTGTTTGCTGAGAACGGCAATGATATTGTATGCGCGGCCGTATCCATATTGGTGCAAAACTGTGTAAACAGCATCGAGACTCTCTTGCATGTCACGATTCCTGCTGTCAGTAAGGACGGTTTGGTGGAATGCAAGATTCCGCCATTAGACGATTCGCTTGCAAAGCAAGTTCAATTGTTGCTGGAAAGTATGGCGTACGGCTTGCGTACTCTTGCGGAATCATATCCCAAGCACGTAAGCGTTGTGGATAACGATTGAAAAGCAATTGCAAATAAGCAGAAAGGGAGGTGCATACCATGTTGAAACTGAATTTGCAGCAGTTTGCATCCAAAAAAGGGGTAGGTAGCTCCAAGAACGGTCGTGACTCGATCGCAAAACGGCTTGGCGTGAAGCGTCAGGACGGACAGGTGGTTACAGCGGGAAGCATTTTGGTTCGCCAGCGCGGCACCAAAATTTATCCGGGTGTGAACGTCGGCATTGGCGGGGACGATACACTGTTTGCGAAAGTGGAAGGTCGCGTTGCATTCGAACGGATGGGCCGCGACAAGAAAAAAGTTTCCGTATACCCCGTGCAAGCGGCGGAAGCGGTACAGCCATAACAGATTTCAAAGCGATAACCCAGCCATCTGGCTGGGTTTTTTTACAGCTTAGAAAGCATTCCTTTCATAGAATGGGCACGGCTTCTCCTTGAAACGGCAGAAGCCTTTTTTATTTGCCAAAGAGGTGTGTATTCGTTGGTAGATTCGATAAATTCCGACTTTATAGTTTTGAATGAACCGTGAATGTAGTTGAAATATTTACTACAATTCTATTGACGACTTTCTATTTTACATAGCATAATAGAAGTGTCGACAATCGACATATGCTATGGGTTGGTGATGTACACATGAGACTAAAGGGGGTAAAACATGAAAAACTGGAAAAAAATCGTTTCCGTTGCAGCGACTGCTGCACTGCTTGGTGCATCTCTAACTGGATGCGGCGGTAAAGCGACTTCCGGTCCCAGCGGACAAGCACCAGACAAAATAAAAATCGGTGCGGTTCTGCCCTTGACAGGAAAGGAAAGTAAGGTTGGAGGTTATTTCAAAGCGGCTTATGAATTGGCAGTCAAACAAGTGAACGATCAGGGCGGCATTATGTTGAAAGATTACAACAAAAAAGTGCCGGTAGAACTGACCGTACAGGATGACCAGACGGATCAGACCAAGTCGGTGTCGCTGTTTGAACGTCTTGCGACGGTCGATAAAGTGGACGCGATGTTGGGCGGTTATCCGACTCCGGGCGTAATGGCGCAAACCGTCGTGCCTGAAAAGTATCATATCCCCTATGTGAATGGCGGCGGAGCTTCTTCTTCTATTTACAAACGGGGAATGAAATACGTGTTCGGAACGTTGGCGCCTGTGGAAGAATTGGCTACCACCTCGATGGATGTACTGAAAGAACAAATGGATGCGGGGAAATTGACAAAACCTGCTAGACTGGTCGTACTTTGGGAGAATACCGACCACGGAAAAGAATATTTGGACGGCATCAAACAGTGGGTAGATAAAAACCCAGGGTACGCACAAATTGTAATGACAGAAGGTTTCGAACTTTATGGAAGCGATTACAGCTCTCTTCTCACCAAAGTGAAAAATGCGAACGGCACCATTTTCCTGGTGGACGCTCACTTGCCGGACTACATTCTCATGCATCGTCAATATACCGAAATGGGCCTGAAGCATGAAATGGTCAGCTATGGTGCAAGAGGACCTGATAAAGACGCAAGAGACGCGCTTGGCAAAGCGACCGATTATGTGTTTGCCGGCGTTTGGTGGGATAAGAACCTGCCCTATCCGCAAGTGCAACAGTTTGTGAAAGATTTTGAATCGTTCACCGAGTCTCAAGGAAAGAAAATGACTGCGGAATGGTATGCGGCCATTTCCTATGAAGCGGCTCGGGCTCTGTTAAAAGCGATCGAAAATGCAGGATCTGTGGATAAACAAAAAGTTCGGGACGCTCTGGCGAACCTGACGATGGATAAATCGATTATGCCGGGGCAGGTACTGAAGTTCGGTCCGGAAGGGCAAGCACATTACCCGTATGTGGTGACACAGAACAAAGAAGGCGGTAAAACCGACATTGTTTACCCGAAAGACTCTAAGACGGGTGATATAGTCGCACCGATTCCCCGCTAATGTGACAGATAACCAACCGCAATTCGTAATTGCAGACACATTATGAAATGGCGGGGGAGAGCGAAATCCTCCCCTGCCATTGTTTTTAACAAACTGAAACCTGCGGGGTGTTTCCATGAATACTTTTTTTGATCTGCTGGTGAGTTCCATCCTGCTGGCCGGTCTGTACATGACAATGTCTTTCGGTCTGACTATGATCTACGGCGTTATGAAAATCATCAATCTGGCACATGCCGGTGTTATCATGCTGGGCGCCTATCTGACCTATACGTTGTATCATACGCTCGGGATCGATCCGATCTTGTCGCTCGTTATCAATTTACCTCTCTTTTTCCTGTTTGGGATGTTCATCCACCGTGTTTTTGTCAGTCGGGTGCCATTGGCCGATGTTCCGACATTGCCGTCACTTTTGTTGCTATTTGGAATCTGGCTGATCTTGCAAAATATTGCGTATCTGATTTGGAGCGGGAATGACCGATCCATCATGACGGCGTACACCACCTCGACGTTTCAGATTTTAGGTGCCCATGTCTCGCTGATCCGCGTAATCGTATTTGTCATCAGCATATTGGCTTTGATCTTTCTGCAACTGTTTCTCAGCAGAACGTATATGGGCAAGGCTATTCGGGCGATTACCCAAAATCGGAACTCAGCTCGTTTGGCAGGTATTGATGTGGAACGCATCTCCATGGTGGCGTTCGGAATCGGAATTGCGTTTGCCGCACTGGCCGGTACGCTGATGTCGACCATGTATTCCTTTAACCCTGATTTTGGCCGTACCTTCCTGTTGAAAGCATTTGTCATTATCGTGCTGGGAGGACTGGAAAGTTTTTATGGTGTGGCAATCGGCGCACTGCTTCTGGCGTTATTTGAGTCTTACAGCGCGTTGTTTATTCAAGCCAGCCTGCAGCCAGCCATTTCGTTCACTCTGCTTGTTGTGATCCTGATCTTTTTGCCGGGCGGGATTACCGGACTGCTGCAGCGAAGGAGGAAAGCGGCATGAAGAAGTTGATCTTGCCAGTCGTACTTCTGGTTATCTTGGCTTTGCTGCCGGTATTTCAAGTCAATGAGTACATCCTGCATTTGGGAATCATGACGTTTTTGTATATTGTGCTGAGTTCCTCATGGAATATTTTGGGCGGATTAGCAGGTCAAGTTTCCTTCGGATTTTCCGTGTTTTGGGGAATGGGCGCCTATACGCTTGCGTTGGCATTGAAAGCGGGATATTCCCTGTTTATCAGCATTTTGTTGGCGATCATCCTGGCCGCAGTGTTTTCCGTTATCATCGGGTTCCCTACGTTGCGGCTGCGGGGTCCGTATTTTGCGATCGCCACGATCGGGGTTGGCGAAGCGGTACGGGTCTTCATGCTTGTGTTTGCGCCGGGTGGCGCTTCCGGAGTTACCGTGTTTGATCCGACCGCTTTCGGTAAAGAGTCCCACTACTATTCCGCATTTGTGCTGCTTGTCATCATATTGGCTGTGGTTCGCTGGATTATGAATTCAAAATTCGGACTTGGGTTGAAAGCGATCAAGGAAAATGAAGACGCAGCCATTGCGCTCGGCGTCAACACCATTTGGCTGAAAGTGTCTGCCCATCTGATTGCGGCCGTCTTTATCGCTATTGCCGGCGCTTTGTATGCCCGTTATCAAATGTTTATCGAACCAAACGGTGTGTTCAGCTTTCAGCAGGGGATTTCCATCCTGATGATGCCAGTCATCGGCGGTTTGGGAACATTTTGGGGCCCAATTATTGGAGCGATCGTGTTTATCGTCATTCAGGACCAGTTGATGGCTTCCTATCCAGAGTTAAATATGTTGATGTACGGTGTGTTGCTCGTCTTGATCATCCTGTTTGAAGGCGGCGGGGTGGTCGGTTTTGGCAAACGAATCGTCCGACTGCTGCGCAAAAAGCCAAACTCGTCAGCCGCTTCGAACAGTGTAGCAGCAAATCCGTCAAATCACTAAAACAGACAGCGCAATTATGGAGTTGGGGAAGGAGGCCCGTCCATGTCCATTTTGAAAGTGGAAGGATTGTCGAAATATTTCGGAGGCTTGGCGGCAGTTAAGGATGTCGGTTTTGAAATGCAGGAAGGGATGATCATGGGATTGATCGGTCCAAACGGTGCAGGCAAAACCACTCTTTTTACAATGATTGCCGGATCGCAAAAACCATCTGCTGGCACCATTACCTACCGAGACAGGCAGATTCAGGGAATTTCCGCAGACAGAGCAGTCAAACTGGGGGTTTGCCGTACCAATCAGGTGGTCAAACCGTTCCGGGAACTGTCAGTTGTGGAAAACGTCATGGTGGGTGCGTTTTATGGCCGAAATAAACTGTTTGGCAAAAAAGCGGCTGAAAAGGAAGCGCGGCGTATTTTGGAGTTTATCGGAATGGAGAATTTGGCCGACTTGCCTGCCGGGCAACTGAGTATCGGAAATCTCAAACGATTGGAAATTGCACGTGCGTTGGCGACCAAGCCAGATCTGCTCTTGCTTGATGAAATCTGCGGCGGCTTGACTCCTTCCGAAACGGCCAAGACGATGGAATTGATGAAACAGATTCGCAGTGAGCAAGGAATTTCCATTCTTTATATCGAACATGACATGAAAGCGGTTATGAGCGTGTGTGACCGTATTCTCGTTTTAAATTACGGCCAAAAGATTGCGGAAGGCACCCCGCAGGAAATCGTAACCAACCAGCAAGTGATCGATGCGTATCTCGGTCAGAGCGAAACGGCGTAAGGGAGGATTGCCATGTTATTGCAAGTCGAACATCTCGATGTATTCTATGGAGACGTACAGGCAATCTGGGATATGTCATTCCATGTCAATCAAGGGGAAATTGTCACCCTTGTGGGAGCGAACGGAGCGGGGAAAACCACCCTCCTCAAAACGCTGTCCGGGCTGTTGCAGCCGCGCGGCGGCACAATCACGTTCGATGGTGTCGTAACTTCCAGCAAGAAACCGCATGATATTGTGGCGGAAGGAATCGTTCATATCCCGGAAGGACGGCAATTATGGTCGAATATGTCGGTGATTGAAAACCTGGAGTTGGGTGCTTATGGCAAAGAAGCCCGTAAACATTCCAAAGAGACATTGGATTGGGTCATGCAGCTGTTTCCAAGACTGCAGGAAAGACGCCACCAGAAAGCAGGTACGATGAGCGGCGGGGAACAGCAGATGTGCGCAATTGGAAGGGGCCTCATGTCCCGCCCGAAGCTACTCATGTTGGATGAACCCTCGTTGGGTCTGGCACCGAAATTAGTGGGAGAAGTATTCGAAATCATTCAGCAGATCGCCAAACAGGGAGTCACCATCCTGCTTGTCGAACAGAATATCCACCACGCGCTGCAGATTTCAGATCGAGGTTATGTGCTGGAGACGGGCCGCATAATATTAGATGGAACAGGAAAAGAACTGTTAGCGAACGAACATGTAAAAGAGGCATATTTAGGCATTGCATAAAGAGCGTGGACACCGCCAGATGGTTGGCGAGGTCCTCCTTTGCAAAAAAATGTCAGAATAATCAAAATCATGAGGTGGTTGTATGTTCCAACGGTTAACCCATTTTTTTGTCCGGTATGTTCAGAGATATATGCCGGACCCTTACCTGTTTGCGATCATCTTGACCTTACTGGTGGTAGTCCTCATCTATCTGCTTGTGCCGCAGGCAACCACGTCGGGCATTATTAACGCGTGGTATCAAGGCGTTTGGGGAACACAAAACATCTTTACATTCGCTTTGCAAATGACATTAATTCTTGTCTGCGGTACCACATTGGCACAGGCTCCGCTTATCAAAAAAGGATTGCAAAAGTTGGCGGCTATCCCGCAGAACCAGGTGCAGGCGGCGATCCTTTGCTTTTTTGTCGGTGCCATCGGTTCATTGATCAACTGGGGATTGGGTCTTGTCATCGGCACCATTGTGGCAAAAGAAATCGCCAAACGGCTTGAAAAGATGGATTTCGGATATGTAGTGGCGGCTGCCTACATGGGATTTGTCGTCTGGACGTCCGGAATTTCCAGTTCCATTGTACTGGCATCGGCCGATCCTACCAGCTCACTCAACATCATTTATAAAATCACGAAACAAACGGTCAGCGCGTCAGATACTTTATTAACTTTGTACAACATTGTTCCCGTTGTTGTTACGCTACTCGTAATTCCGTTCATGCTTAAACATATGGCTCCAACGGACATTAAAACGGTCAACCGTGATTTGCTGATGGCGGAAGAAACGGCTGCCACTGCAGAAGCGGCGATAAAGCAACAGCAGGAAAAAACGTTTGCCAGCGTATTGGAGAACGCCTGGATTCTTAACTTGATTATTGTGGTGGTCGGATTTTACGAGTTTTTCACGTTCCTTGGCGGAGCGGTTACCATTAATACGATGATTCTCCTGTTTACTCTGCTAGGCATGCTGTTCCATTGGACTCCTATTCGGTTTGTACGGGCATTTACCGAATCGGCAAAATCGGCCGGTTCCTTACTGCTGCAATATCCTTTATACGGCGGCATTATGGCGCTATTGGCATATGTCCCGGCGAAAGGAATCGATCCGCTGCAGACAGTATTGGCGCAAAGCCTTGTCAAGGCGGCTACTGTCCATACTCTTCCGTTCTTAAATTATATCGGATCTTGCATCATTACAATGTTTGTGCCTTCTGGCGGCGGCCATTGGGGGGTACAGGGACCTGTTTCGGTACAGGCTGCCGTTTCGATGGGGCAGACGTCACCGTATTACCTTGGAAAAATGGCCATGTCAGTCGGCTTCGGTGAAGGGGTATTCAATATGATCCAACCGTTCTGGGCCTTGCCGGTAATTGCGCTGGCGAAACTTTCGATTCGCGATATTATGGGATACTGCGTAATGGCGTTGCTGGTGAGTTTCATCATCTTTGGCGCTGCATTGTTAATTTTCTGATCGGGTGACATTGCCTTTCAGAATGGTATGAGTGGATGGCGGATAAAAGAAGGCTTATCGCATGGGGGAGTTCCATTGTGATATGCCTTTTGCTTTTGTGGGAAATATCAATCTAAAGGAAAGGATTTACCGGAATAACGGCACTGTTAAGCAGTCCTTATCTTGACTAAACGGGCGGGCTAGTTCAAGATCAATTGCGGTAAACCGTATCATCGTTAAGGGTAAAATATTAAGGGCCTCCATAAGCTCCTTCACTTGAATACGGGTATATTTGACATCCGTTTTCTTGAATCTTGCAAGTCTGAAGCAAGTGATACAAGGATTGTCGTCAATTGGTTTTGTTTCCGCCGCGGAGAGGACTAATTCGATCTCTTTTATAGAATAAAATTTTGAACCTATTTGATCAAACCGCCTAATCACGAGAGAAGTATAATTCATTACACTATAAAGGCTGGAATACATCGTATCTTAAAGATCAGTTTGACATTGAAATATGCAGTAGACATCAAATTTTCATCAAATTTTGAACTAGTCTTAAAGTACAAGTTTTAAAATGAAATTCGACAAATATCTCGATGTTTAGACATGTCTGGGAATTAACTTGATTCACGGCGCGGACTGCATAATCGAAATCTGACGAGGAAACGAAAGGGGAAGAAGTCAATGATCGATCTGGATGAATTGACAATGAATAAGGAAAAAAGGATGGCACTGCCTGATATTGGGCAATATCTGTATCTTCACGTTCCTGAAGGACCTTATAAGGGCAAGTATGATTCACGTTTTTTAAATATGAATACAGACAGTCTTGACTTCGAGCTCCCCGTCAGCTTGCAAACACGAACTCCAAGATATTTTAGCCCGGATACCAGTATGATTGTATCCTATACAGATTTTGAGGAGCGGATACCCTATTGTTTTGAAACGAAGGTCCTATCGATTCAACCCGGTCTGATGCATGTGAAAAAACCGAAAATAATTCACAGAATCCAACGGCGTGACTATGTACGTGTACCAGTTACTTTTCCTGTTGAAATACTTACGGCCGGTACCAGTACTCAAAACCAATTCTTGGGAACGGGAACAGCCCAAAATATATCCGGAGAGGGAATCGCTGTTCTCGTAAATGAGAATATCGTCATGGATGCTGGCAAAAGCGTCATTCTTCAATTTCAGATACAAGTTGAAGAACAAGCATTTCAGTTTGCTATACATGCCCAGCTTGTTCAGGTTCGTTCAAATCCGTTGCAGGCAAATACAAAATTATGTGCATTTAAATTCATGAACGTATCTGTAAACGATCAGCGCACTATTGTCAAATTTGTATATCGGCGTCAAATTGAGCTTCGGGATTTAGGTGGAGGGAAGGTGAAAGATTGATAAACGAAGCAACCGAACAAATCAAGGAGATTTTTCTCTCCCTCCACAGCTCGGAACATGTTCCTATAGATCAAATAACGTCAGATATCATCCCTGCAATCAAGCAAGCAACAGAAAATACTGGTGTATTTAAGCTTCTTGCAGAATTGCAATCCAAAGATGACTATACATATCGTCACAATATCGCTGTGGGTGTAATCGCAACGCTGATCGGAAAGTGGTTGAATCTTGACGAACCCGATCTGTCTCATTTAACCCTAGCCGCAACTTTACATGATATAGGAAAGGTAAAGATTCCTCTTGAGATTTTTAACAAACCCGGACGGTTAACCGATATTGAATACAGGTTAATCAAGAAACACGCTCAATATGGTTACAACATTCTTAAAAATAGTAAAGGAATCCCACATAGAGTGGCTCTTGTTGCGTTGCAGCACCACGAACGTGAAGATGGAGGCGGGTATCCGGCTGGATTAACGGGAGAGCATATCGACACGTTTAGCAAAATCGTTGCTGTTGCTGATGTTTTTCATGCAATGACATCAAAACGCACTTATCACGAAGCAAGACCCTTTTATCAGGTAATTTCGGAGATGAGGGAAGGGGGATTTGGACAGCTCGATGGGACAATAACACTCACTTTCATACAGAAAATAATGGAACAAATGGTAGGAGAGTATGTAACACTAACGAATGGAAGACAGGCGAAGGTGATCCTGATTAACCAATATGACCCGGCAAATCCATTGGTTCAAGTAGGAAACCAGTTTATTGACTTATCAAAAGATACTGCTGTTCATATAGGAAGCCCCTTCACTTAGGTGAATCACAACTTTTTTAAATGAGGGTTTTGTCACAAGGGGGCGGAATTCATCCATTATTGACTTGATATAAACAAAGGAACGAGAAAACGTATGGATGGTCGTCAACGTTTATTTTAGAAACAAGTATTCCTTGTTTAAGCACCGACAATTCCGATATCCAGCTATCCAGATATTCTCATACCCGATTTGGGATATCAATTTAATACTAATTTCTGTGTATTAGCGGGCAAATGGACGTATCGATTACATTGCTTTTCATTTAAATCAATGTTTTTAGTCTGTTTCCTAGCGTATACAATATTGTGTATGAGGGTCATCCTATGAGGATCATATCTGGATTGTTCATCTTGATTTGTTTATTTCTCGGCAACGTACAAAGTACAATCGCAATGGGAGAGCCGAAAGCCCCCTATGCTGTCATGGGCAAACTGGATTTATCTCATTGGGATTTTGATCAACAGGGGATCGTGAGACTTAATGGGGAATGGGAATTCTATTGGAACCAGTTATTAGAACCGGATGACTTGCGATCACCGATGGCCCTTTTTTCAAAGCAGTATGCTGATGTACCGAATGAATGGAAAGTTTATTCCACGGGTTATCGGCCGCTGTCCAATCTAGGATATGCAACCTATCGGCTAACCATAGAAATCGGAACACAAGATCTGGGGAAAACTAAGGCGCTATATATCCATAATGTTGCCACCGCATACAAGCTGTGGATCAATGGGGAGCTTATCACGTCGGTAGGAATTGTAGGGAAAAATAGAGAGGAAATGGTGCCAAAGAATTATTCCGAGACTATCTATTTTACCCCGAACACCAATCGAATCGAACTCGTGATGCAAGTTTCCAATTTTGTTCAGAGAAAAGGCGGTTTATGGGATTTCATTGAGTTCGGCAATGAAAACCAAATTACTCGGCAAAGAATCAAAAACATAGCCTCGGAATTGTTTGTAGCAGGCATTTTATTGATCATGAGCATCTATCTTTATTTACTGTCAGTATGGAACAAGGACAAATCGACTTTTTATTTCGGTACGTTTTGTTTGGCTATTGCTGTAAGAACGCTCGTTACAGGTAATACCTACGCCGTTTCGTTATTTCAGGGCTTGAGTTGGGAGATTGCAGTAAAGTTAGAGTATTGCACACCAATTCTTGGGGCGTTGTTCGCGATTTTGTTTTTCCAATCCCAATATCCTTTAGAGTTTCATACAAAGGTCCGAAATCTCTCGCTATACATAGGGGCTTTGATCTGCATGTCGGTTCTTGTGACACCCGCAAGGATCTATACCAATTTCTTGACAACATTCGAAATGTTTGTTGCAGCCAACTTCCTTTATATCATTAACGTTATGGTATGGGCCGTCATTCGCAAAAGAGAAGGTTCACTACTGAGTTGCATAGGCGGATTTATTCTCTTTTTAGCCGTTTTAAACGATATTTTGTATTACGCGCATGTTCTGGCAACAGGACTTTTAGTTTCTTGGGGGTTGTTATGTTATTTGTTGGTACAGTCGTTTCATTTGACGGTAAAGTTCTTAAACGCATTCAAAAACGCAGAGAAACTGTCATATCAATTACAACAAATGAATGAGTTGTTGGAGGAAAAAGTTCAAAAAAGAACTATGGCTCTGGAACAATTGAATGCAGAATTGCAAAAAACAAACCGGCGGCTCATCAAATCAGAGGAATCACGCCGTCAAATGTTATCCAATATTTCGCATGAATTAGGAACTCCTCTCACTTCCATTAAAGGGTATATCAAGGCGATGATAGACGGGATCATACAGGCGGGCGACCGAAAGTATTTGAATCTGATCTATGCAAAAGTCAACTTTCTGGAGCGAATATTTGAGGATTTTCTGGAATTAACAAAGTTGGAAACACGAGAAATTAAGTTTAATCTTCGAGAGATTCGAATCATGAAATTCGTGCAGCACCTTTTCTATAAATATGAATGGGATGTGAAAGAAAAAGGTCTTCATTTTGAATTAAGTATCCCTGATTCCCTGAAGAATTGCAATGCAACAGTTTACATAGACCCGGATCGCATCGAACAGGTATTTGTGAATTTGCTTTTTAACGCCAAAAAATTTACTCCTCCCGGTGGAATGATTCGCATCCAAGTCACGTTTGAACATCGAACGCCGTCCGGCAGTTTTGTCGTTGTTAAAATAGCCGATACGGGAAAAGGAATTCCGGAAGAAGAGCAACCCTACATCTTTGAACGGTTATATAAAGCCGCCGCACACCGAAATGCACAGTATAAAGGTGCTGGGCTAGGGCTCGCCATCTCAAAGGAAATTATTGAATATCATCAAGGTGAAATTGGGGTTGACAGTCAATTAGGACAGGGAAGCACCTTTTACTTCATACTTCCTGTAAGTTCTGTCTCCGAACATGATAACAGTAAGGAGGTACTTAATTGGAAGAAGGAAAAATCTTAATCGTAGACGATGAAAAAGAAATCGGGGAACTGATTCAACTATATTTGGAAAAAAATGGTTACCAGATTTTTTATGCCGATAACGGACATCAAGCTCTTGAAGTGGTTAAACAAGAACGCCCCGATCTGATCATCTTGGATCTATCATTGCCGGACACGAATGGTGTGGAAATATGCCGGGAAATTAGAAAAGGTTCAGATGTCCCGATTATTATATTAAGCGTCAAGAGAGGTTCGGACGATATTATTTTGGGGTTAGATACAGGTGCGGACGATTATATTACAAAACCATTTGATCCGAGAATTGTTGTAGCACGAGTAAAAGCCAATCTTCGCCGTGCGTTAAAACGCCATAATCTTCACAGTAAGGATCATATAGCGAGATACGGCGACTTGGAATTTGATTTACAAAGCTACGATGTAAAGTTTCAGAGTCATTCGGTTCCACTGTCCATCAAAGAGCGTCAATTGCTATTTTTTCTTATTGAACATCCGAATCAGGTGTTTAGTGTAGAACAACTTTACGAAAATATATGGGGATGGGACAGCGATAGTAATCTACGAACTGTCATGGTTCATATCAGTAATCTGCGTAGAAAGATTGAATCAGATCCTGCGAATCCCAAATATATTCAAACAGTCAGGGGGTTCGGCTACAAATTTTTAGTTGAGGATCATTAAACTCTATCGTAGACATCCATTGATTGATTTACTTGGTAAGTTGGTTTGGAAGAATCCCAAGGATAGTGAGTAGGAGTATGGCAAAATTACTTTCGAAGCGGATGGGGGTGACTAAAATAATTAGACAACTCAAACAGAAAGCAAACAGAGATATTGCCGTAATTGCTGTGATATGTTTATCGGTTTTTTTATTCGGTATGAGTTTTGAGCTCATCCAAGCGTGGTTATATTTTTTTATAATTCTATCAATAGGCTTATTTGCCTTTTGTTTACGCAGATGGAAGGACATTGAGATGGTAAAGAAACAACTTTTGGGTTCTGAGGAGGCGTTGCAAGAGACTGAAATTAAATTTCGTGAACTCTTTCACCATGCGAATGA
The DNA here is from genome assembly GCF_015097055.1 of Effusibacillus dendaii. NCBI lineage: Bacteria > Bacillati > Bacillota > Bacilli > Caryophanales > Alicyclobacillaceae > Effusibacillus > Effusibacillus dendaii. The sequence goes on along the minus strand of NZ_AP023366.1, from coordinate 954,758 downwards.
TCTCATTTTCTTGTATGAACTGACAGTGGATCGTAAACCCCGATTCCTTGAGGTAAACGACGTAACATGCCAAAAATTGGGTTATACCAGAGAAGAACTGTTATCCATGTCCCCCAGGGACATTACAGATCCGGAATGCCTCGTTGAGATGCCAACAATCAAAAAAGAGTTGATCGAAAAAGATCATGTAACATTCGAGTGGCGCTATGTCGCCCAAAATGGGCACAAACTGCCTGTGGAAAGCAGCGCTCGCGTCTTAACCTTAAACGGGGAAAAAGTGGTCTTCACTATTGCCCGCGACATCACAGAGCGTAAGCGCATCGAAGAAATTGTGAACCATTTGGCCTATCATGATCCTTTGACCGATCTTCCCAACCGGCGACTGTTTGAAGATCGGGCTGCCCTGGCGTTATCTCATGCCAAACGCCATCACCATATGATGGCCGTGCTTTTTCTCGATCTGGATAGCTTCAAGATAATCAATGACTCCCTAGGGCATGACCTGGGAGATCTGTTATTAAAAGCCGTTACTGAGCGCTTAAAAGGCTGTGTCCGTAAGAAGGATACCATAGCGCGGATCGGGGGAGATGAATTCACCTTGTTGTTGCCTGAAATTGCGGAAGTGCAAGACGCAATTAAAGTGGCCCAAAAAATTCTTGAAATACTCGAACAACCCTTCATGATCAAAGGACACACATTTCAAATCACCACGAGCATTGGAATTGCTCTGTATCCGGATAATGGTGCAGATATTGACACCTTACTGAAACGTGCGGACATCTCTATGTACCGGGCGAAAGAGCAGGGAAAAAATAATTATCGGCTTTACAGTTTTCCCTGAAATCATGGATTGAGGGACTTTTCTCATTCTACAGGAACAAGCTGCCCAAATGATTGAAGTCACCCTTTGCAGAGATCCGTAAGATCCTTTGATTCGTTTCGATATCAGTCAGAGATGAGGTATTAGCGGTGAATTATCGGCTTATTGTCATATTCTGTTGAATGTAATAAGATTTGATCGAGTGGGTGGTGGGTTTATGTTCCTAGTCAATGCAACGGAAATGATTGTGCAGGATCTTTTGGAACTATTTCTGAGTAACCATGCTTTAAAGTGCAGCTGTCCTCATTGTAAACAAACCGGAGAAACATATATCAAAACCCTCTATATGAATACCCAGCTGCAGTTGGACGTTATAAAGGAAATTGCGAAATCTGCAACGATTGTTGAAAAAATCCAAATCATAATCAAAGGAAAAATTTGAGAAAATAGTATGATGATTCGTGTACTTCTGCTTCTTTCCTCGTTAATTGCCATGTGGGTGTATATAGGATGGCGAATCCTTTATACTCTCCCGAACGGTTATGCCATTATCTTTGCAATGTTGCTTCTTCTAGTTGAAGTAATTGAAGCGATACAAAGCACTATTTTTTACTTAATCATCTTCGACCCGACCGATAGACAACCACCCTCCCTTCCCGACCAGTTGTGGACAGTGGATGTATTGATAGCCACTTATAATGAGCCGGTGGAAATCCTTAAAAAAACCGCAGCAGCCTGCAAAAACTTGGATTATCCAAGTGAGTTTCTTCATATTTGGATCTGCGACGATGGACGACGCGAAGAGGTACGATTACTTGCTGAAGAGTTAGAAATTGGATATCTCACTCGCCCATCCAACGAACACGCGAAAGCGGGTAATCTAAATCATGCTCTTACACACATCAAAGGGGAACTTTTGGTCACTCTTGATGCCGACATGATTCCAAAACCGGAGTTTTTGAAACGTACCGCAGGATTCTTTAAGTTTCACCGTGTTGCCTTTGTTCAAACCCCCCAGTCTTTTTATAACGAAGACATCTTCCAGTTTAACTTGTTCCAAAACAGGAGCATTCCAAACGAGCAGGATTTGTTCATGAGAGTGATTCAGGCGGGGCGAGACCGATTTAATGCTGTCATTTATGCAGGAAGCAATGCAGTTTTTCGCCGTAGTGCGATTGATTCAATCGGTGGATTTGCAACTGGCACCATCACCGAGGATTTCGCTACCGGTATGCTTTTACAAGCCAAAGGTTACAGGACTGTGTTTCTCAATGAAGTGTTGGCTGAGGGATTGGCAACCGAGTCCTTGCCTGACCTTTTAAAACAGAGAATTCGTTGGGGACGCGGAACCATCCAGACGGTTCGGAAATGGAATCCCCTGTGTATCGAAGGATTATCTTTGATGCAACGAATCTTATACATGACTTCGTTTGTGTATTGGTACTCTGGGATCGGGAAGATGATTTTCATCTCGGCGCCTTTGCTATTTTTAATATTTGGCATTCCAGTTTTGAACACAACTCTGAGTGGATTGTTAGGGTTTTGGTTGCCTCACTTTATTTTATCAGGTATCGTGTTTCGAGTTTGCACCAACAAAGTGAGGGATCGGTTTTGGAGCCATGTCTACGACACAGCTATGGCACCGGCAATTTCTTGGGCTATCCTGGTAGAGACCTTTACACGAAAACCTATACCATTCCGTGTGACTCCAAAAGGTGTTACAGCCGGTCAAACTAAATTTCACAAAGAGCTTGTTATTCCGCATCTTGTCTTTTTAGCAATTTCCGTACTTGGAATCATAATCGGATTATTTATTCTACTACAGGGAACGGATCAACAAGTAAAAGAATCTGTGTTGATTAATCTGTTTTGGTCCGTCTATAACCTCATCGGACTGGTGGTGTCCATTATGTTGGGATGGGAACGTCCGCGAATGAGAAATACAGAACGATTTGAACGATCCTACAAAATAGTTGTGGAAACAGAAGGAGTTGAGATCTCCGGAACCACGATCAATATAAGCGAGGACGGCTGCCGTATATTGTTGAATCATCCAATTCCTTTGTCGAAGAGTCTGAAACTGATTATGTATGGCCAAGAAACTCATGAATTTCAGGGGACAATTGTCCATTTTGATTTGCACCCCGAAGGGTTTCAAGCGGGAATCCAATTTGAACCACTGAACTTAAGAGATTATCAACGGTGGATAAGAGAGCTTTACGGCACCCAACCCGAAAAGACAAGTTTCCAACTCCAACGAGGCAGCAACTCTATTTCTGTATTTTTAGAGTACTTTAAGCACTTTCAATTTCTATACAGACCAAAAAATCGAAAGTCCCAAAGGATCAAAACAAATATTGACTGCCAAGTGCAATTACTGCCCGCCGTTACTTTATTGGCAGTCGAAGAAGCGGCGGCGGCAAATTTCGATTCTTTCAACAGGGACCTGCGTATGACGGCTATGCGGCCTGGAGAGATTCACGATGTCAGTCTACAGGGGTGTCAGTTGCGTGTAGGAAATGTGCGGACATGCAAACCCGGGGACGGAGTGGCGGTGGCTTTACCTCATATTTATCAAATATTGATCGGTCGAGTGGTATATGCTCAGCCATCCGGTAAAGAATTTTTAATTGGAGTAAACTGGATAGATGAGATAACAGGTCGGCGAGTTATGGAAGTTCTGATGAGCAATAATTTACGAAGATAGCAGGTACCTTCACTCAGTGTACAAGAAGAGGACGGCTTCTTTTAAACCGTCCTGGAATCCTACAGCGAAGCTGGTACTCCTTTGACGTAGGAAAAATCAGCTTTTTGCTGGTATATACCAGCGTATTTTTTACCGTTAAAATATTGGAGGATCCCCTATTTACATATCAAATTGACAAAAGAATTATTCCGAGAGCATAATACCCAGGTGGGTATAAAGCGAGAAGGTAGTGGCGGCAAGCAATCTGGAATTGTGTATCCGTAACGAGGTTGAGAAAGGGAATGATCCCGATAAAGTGATTAAAGAACCGGTTGATTTACTGGTGAATAGTCGATAGACAGGGAGGAATTTAGTTGAAGATCAGGAACAACGAAATGATAAGAAAACGTAGTGGATATGGAGGCTGTTTGTAAGTACTGCGATTGGCAATTTCGATGATACGATTTGGCCGGGTACAGAAGTAAGAGGGTTATTTTTTGGCATTTATGTTCTCGGCTCTAACTATACCCTTATCGTGAGTCCCAAATGGTCACTGAATAGCAGACCATTTGAGACTCGCAATTACGACATATAAAGGGGATCGTTGACACGGCTTAGCAACCGTTTAGGCTGTTTGGTTGTCGCTTGACTCTAAAGGTTCCCCAGCGGTCACGCCACTTTTGTACAGTTCCGCAATATCGCTGTCGCTAAATCCCAATTCGCGCAGGATCTCCCGCGAATGTTGACCGAGCAGCGGCGGTGGGGAAACGATTTCGCCAGGTGTGTCCGACATTTTGACCGGGATGCCGACCTGTTTGATCTCACCGATTTTGGGGTGCTGCATCGTCACGAGCATATCGCGTGCCAATACGTGAGGATCCTCGTACAAGTCGGACAACTGGTAAACGGGACCAGCCGGAACGCCCGCGTTGCTTAACAAATCCACCCAATGTTTGAACGGTTTCGTGCGGAATATAGTTTCCAAAAACGGAACCAGTTCGTCGCGATTCTCTACCCGTTTCGGATTTGTCGCATAACGCGGATCGTCTACAATATCCAGTTCCATCACTTTGCAGAATGTTCTCCATAAGGAGTCATTGCCGACCGCAATGTTGAAGTACCCGTCTGCCGCAGGAAACACCTGATAAGGACAGATGTTCGGATGGGCGCCGCCAAGCGGTTGCGGGTTTTTCCCGCTGGCAAAGTAGTTGCCTGCCAAGTAGGTCTGCCAAGAGATCATCGTTTCCAGCAACGAAGAGTCCACCCACTGTCCTTTTCCAGTTTTGTTGCGAGCTTGCAACGCCAGCAAAATTCCAATCACAGCCCACATGCCGGTTCCCACGTCAGCCAACGAGAAACCGCCTTTTACAGGTGGACGCCCCGGTTCTCCCGTGACAGACATCAAACCGCCCATGCCTTGTGCGATCACATCATAACCGGGCAGCATGGCGTAAGGGCCTGTTTGTCCGAACCCGGAGATGGAGGCAAGAATGATCCGTTCGTTCCGCTGTTTTAGCACCTCATAACCGACGCCCAATTTGTCAATCGTCCCGGGGCGGAAGTTTTCCACGACTACATCGGCCGATTTGACAAGATCAAGAAAAATACCTCTGCCTTCGGCAGTTTTAAGATTTAACACGATGCTTCGTTTGTTCCGGTTAATGCTGAGAAAATAGGCGCTCTCACTGCCGACAAACGGGGGGCCCCAAGCGCGTGTGTCGTCGCCTTGCGGCGGTTCGATTTTGATGACTTCCGCTCCCATATCGGCTAGCACCATCGTACAAAAAGGTCCGCTCAAAATCCGGGAAAGATCAAGTACTTTAATGCCTTGTAACGGTTTCATTTTTATACCTCCACGCGGATCGTTCAAATTTGGGCGATCGTTTTTCTACATATGCTTTCACGCCTTCCGGGAAGTCGTGTTCATCGACAAAATAAGGGAAGCCTCGATCGTTCCAGGCCGGCTCCGTCATTTGTACGCAGTAGGAAACAGACTGTTTAATGGCGCGAAGCGACGCGGGAGACTGGTGCTGGATTGTATTGGCCAGTTGCAGGGTGGCGGCACTTAATTCGGCTGACGAGGTATAATAGTTTAACAGACCGAGTCGATAGGCCTCCTCTCCGGCGTATACACGACCCGTATAGACGAGATCTTTGGCTCGGCTGGGCCCCAGCAGATCGACCAGACGCTTGGCAAACTTCGGACTCAATGTAATGCCGAGCCGCCCCACCGGAATCCCCATTTTTGTTTTCTCGCAACCGATTCGTATGTCGCAGGCGAGTGCAAGCTCAAATCCGGCTCCCATCGCAACGCCTGTAATCATGCCGATTGTCGGAATCGGAATTCGTTCTACGGCGGAGATTGCTTTCTCCATCATTTCGAATGCTTCATCGACTTCCGGCAGCGACATGCGGCTAAATTCCGCAATGTCAGACCCGGAAGTAAACGAATCCCCTTGTCCCCGAATAATCAACAATTCGGAACGGCGGGAGTGGTGTACATGGGACACCATTTCATACAATTGCTGCCAAAAATCTCGCGATAAAGCGTTTCGTTTTTGTTCGCGATTGATGGTAATAATGGCCATTTTGCGGCTTTGCTGCAACCGTATCGACCCTTCATCCGGTTTCCGGTATACGAGTACATGCATATCTGTCACCCCTTTGTCGATTGTCGACATAAATAAAAATGCATCAGTTAGGACTAAGACCTATATAAATAGACAAGCTAGTGTCGATTGTCGACAATTTAATCATATAAAAATTCGATCTTGTCTGTCAATTGTTTTCTTTAAATCGGCTTACATATTTTGAAACGCGGGACAAACTGTCCAAATCGTGTTGTTTCAACGCCTCCAGCGCTTTGTCACGCTGCCCGTCGAAGAGAAGAGAGACAATTTGCTGGTGTTCCTGATGCGATTGCACCAAAGTCTGTTCATTGCCGACAGACAATTTTAACAGAAACTGCAAAGGAATTTCCAAATGATCATACAGACTGGCTAGAATTTTGTTGTCCGCCAAGTCGAAGAGAGTCCGGTGAAACTGCATGTTTAAATTTGCATATTCGTGAAAATCTTTGTTTTTGACGGCATTTCCCATCTGGTCTAATATGGTATTGAAAGCTTGTTTTCCGTAATCTGACAATGGCAAAGAAATTTCAGACAGCGCGAATTCTTCTAAATGGCAGCGAACTTGGTATAATTGGGTGAGTTCTTTACTCGTGTAACTTTTGACAACGGCCCCTTTGCGAGGCATCCGTTCCACGAGTCCCTGCAAGGTTAAAATGTAGAGCGCTTCCCGAATCGGGGCTCGACTTGTTCCGAATTCTTCCGCAAGCGACGCTTCTTTCAATCGGGAGCCGAGTTGCAATTCTCCTTCCAATATCCGTTGCGCAATTCGTTCCGCAATTTGTTCTGGCAATGATTGTCCGAAATGTTCCAAACGATGCCACCTCATTTCCTAGGTTCATTATAACAAGTTTGTATTTCCACACAAATGTTTTTTGGTTAGTTTTTGGAGGGATCCAGGTTTGAAAATATATGGATTGTACGGCAAGAGTGGCACGGGAAAGAGCCATCGGGCGAGCGAAGTGGTCGCCCGATACCAGATTGACGCTGTGATCGACGATGGGATTTTGATCGTGAATAAAATGAGAGTGGCGGGTAAATCGGCCAAAAACGAACGCTCGATGTACGCAGCTACGAAGCGGGCGATTTTTTTCTCGGACAGCCATCGGCAGGAAGTGTACGACGCGATCCGGCAGTTGCATATTGAACGGCTGCTGATCATCGGAACCTCGCAAAAGATGATCCGCCGCATTGCCGCCCGGCTTGAGTTGTCCGGCGAGATTGAGTGGATTCCGATCGAGTCTTTTCAGTCAGAGGAGGAACTGGCGCTTGCCAAACAACAGCGTTCCCAGGGATATCATGTAATTCCGATCCGACCGGTTGAAGTGGAAAAAACATATACGGGCGGATGGTTTCGCAAACTGGTGATTCTGATGGGGAGGCGCAAAGAAGAGGTCACGCTGGTGAAACCGATGTATTTGAGCGGGAAAGTAACGATCCACCCGCAGTATATTCGGGAGTTAACGGAGATCGAGGCGGGGCCGGAGATTCAGATTCATTCGGTCAAGGTGGATAACCAGAAAGTAGATGTTTCACTATCTCTGCTGCAGGGGTATACGGTAGAAGACTTGCGGGTATGGAAAAAACGCCTGCAGGATTCTCTTGTATACAGCCTTGAGATGCCTTATGTGGTAAATGTGGAATGGCGTTCTATACTGGACAAACGCGGGGGGACGCAGGCAAGACAGAGAGGATATTGAGCGATAGAATCGATTTTGCTCGCGGATTGGAGAGTAAAGTGTGAAACAGGATGCACCGCCCAATTTACAGATTTGGCGATGGCTAACGCGATTGGCGTTGCTGCAGTTGGCGGCGGCAGCCGGATTGCTGGTGTATGGGATCGCTGTCCCCAACCAGGGGTCGGCCGCATTTGCCGGATTTGGCTTGTTGCTGTTGTCTGCATTAGGCACGGGCGGCTTTCTGCCGCGATTTTTGCATAGCGATTTGCGGCAAATGGAGGCGGACCGAATGCAGGCAGCGCTTTACATGCTGGCAGAAAGTCGGCATAATATGATGAATCATGTCCAGCTGGTAAAGGGGTACCTCCAGCTCGGAAAATACGAGAAATTGCTGGACCCGGTTGAGAAGATGATTGGGGAGGCGCAGCGGCAGTCTGCCTTATCCAACCTGCCGGGGACAGAACTCGGTTATCGGCTGGTGCAGCGTGATTTACAGGGCAATATGCTGAAGTTTGTTGTAGAATTGGAAAATACCGCTGCGTTTTCAGGGGGGGAGGAGCGGAAACTGGCTGATGCCATTCTGCAATTGGCTGACATGGGAGAAGATTTGTGTCAGGAGTTGGGGATTTGTGTGGAATGGGTGGTACGCGCCGCCAAACAAAGGGGAAAGCTTGCAATAACTCTTGATGTTTTAGGAGAAGATGTAACTGATACATATATGGAAGGTCTGACCGAAGAACTGATAGACAGTGGTTGGGTTGTACAAACGGGGAATGAACAGAATGCATACAGATTGTTATTGGAAGTCAGGTGAAGATACGTGTTTGTGGATACAGCGCAGGTATATGTTAAAGGAGGCGACGGCGGCAACGGGATCGTTTCGTTTCGCCGTGAAAAATACGTTCCGGAAGGCGGTCCGGCTGGCGGTGACGGCGGTAAAGGAGGAGACGTTGTACTGGTGGTCGACGAGGGTCTCCGCACGCTGCTCGATTTTAGGTACCAACGCCATTTTAAAGCACCCCGGGGCGAATATGGAAAGACGAAAAATCAGCATGGCGCCAACGCGGAGGATTTGCTGGTAAAAGTACCGCCGGGAACGACCGTGTCAGATGCGGATACGGGTGAATTTCTCGGGGATTTGACGCGGCATGGACAGCGCCTCGTAGTGGCGCGGGGCGGCCGGGGCGGCCGGGGCAACACCCGTTTTGCGACAGCTGCCAACAAAGCGCCGGAAATCGCCGAGAAGGGGGAACCGGGGCAAGAGCGGTGGATTCGCTTGGAGCTGAAAGTGATAGCGGATGTCGGTCTGGTTGGATTTCCGAGCGTCGGTAAATCGACTCTTTTATCCGTTGTTTCCGCAGCCAAACCGAAAATCGGAGCCTATCATTTTACGACGATTTCACCGAATTTGGGCGTGGTGGAGAGCGGCGACGGCCGCAGTTTTGTATTGGCTGATTTGCCGGGATTGATTGAGGGAGCCCATGAGGGACATGGATTGGGAGACCAATTTTTGCGTCATGTGGAACGGACGAAAGTGATCGTTCATGTGGTCGATATGGCGGCTGCGGAAGGGCGTGACCCGTGGGAAGATTATTTGAAGATTAACGAAGAATTGAAACTTTACAACGAAAAATTGGCGGAGCGGCCGATGATTGTCGTTGCCAACAAGATGGATTTGCCCGGTGCGGAGGAACAGCTTGCTGAATTCCGCAAGAAATTGGGCGCGGATACCCCCGTTTATCCAATCTCCGGCGTCACAAAAGAAGGTGTCCAACAGCTCCTTTATGCGATTGCAGATTTGCTCGACAGTCTGCCGGAACGGGATGAAACGCTGATAGACGAACCGGTTGTCGAGGAACGGAAGGTTTACCGGTTGGAAGAAGAGCCGGATGAGTTTACGATCTCGCGGGATAATGAAGTGTTTGTCGTCCATTCGGCAAAAATCGAGAAACTGATCAAGATGACCAACTTCGATCAGTATGATGCGGTGAAACGATTCCAGCGGATTTTGAAACAGATGGGTGTGGACGATGCGCTTCGGAAGCGGGGGGCCGAAGACGGCTCAACAATCCGAATCGGCGAGTTGGAATTCGATTTTGTCGAATAAGAATCGTGACGTGGAACATGCGGATCGGAAGACAGGTTTGGGATGAATTGGTCGCACATTTAAAGAGAGAACTGCCTGGAGAAGGAGTGGGCGCACTGCTGGGGCGCGGACAAGCGGTGCGTTACCATCCGCTCCAAAATATCGCCATGGATCAGACCCATTTTGCCGTATCGCCGACTGAATGGGTTTCTTTGCTGCATGAACTGGAGACAACACAAGAGCGATTGGTGGCAATTGTCCACTCGCATCCTTCCGCACCTCCTGTTCCTTCCCAGGAGGATCGGGAACAGTTCCTGTATCCGGAGTCAAATTTGCTGATCGTTTCCCTGCAGCAACCGGACAAGCCGGTAGCCGCGCTTTATAGGAAAATAGGGAATCGGTTGGAACGGCAGGAGTTTTTCACGATTTAAGAATCAAGCGAAAGGCGATCACAATCAACAGGCAGGCCAAAATCCGCATGATGGTTTTTCCCTTCAACTTCGCCGCTGTCCGGGCTCCCAACTGTCCGCCGATAAACGCGCCGGGCGCCAGAAACAACACCTTCAACCACATGACGTTTTGCAGCGCTGCATGCGACGCTGTACCGATAACAGCAGACAACATGATCGCAAACATGGACGTTGCTGTCGCAATATGAGGCGGAAATCCCAGCAGCAGAACCATGATGGGAACCAGAAACGCTCCCCCGCCGATGCCCAAAAGAGAAGAGATGAATCCGATAAAGAAACTGGCAATCAGGGCAAATCCCCGATGGTAGGAATAGGTGTATGTAATGCCATTCACATCTGTCAGGGAGCGGGTGATGGTTGGCGACAGAAACTTTTTGACGGGTTGGTCGGGTTTCCACAGCAAAAATCCGGCGACACACAGAAGAATAATGCCGTATATCACATAAAACGCCTTGCTGGAAAACGATTCGGCAACGAAGGCGCCGATCACCGAGCCAGGAATCATGGCCATTGCAAACCCGAAGCCGCTTTTGAAATCGATTTTTCGTTGTCGGGAGTATGTGTAGGAACTCGAAATCGAATTAAAGAAGAGGACGGCCATCGAAGTTCCGATGATCAATTGCGGCGGGAAATTGTAAAGAAACACGAGTGTGGGAATGATGATGAACGCGCCACCTAACCCTACGAGTGATCCGCTAAATCCCGCCATAATTCCGATGAGCAACAGTTCCAAATGGTCCATCCAAGCAATATCCACGATGATGCCTCTTTTCAACATGAATTGATTTGCAAAAAAGTCGTCTGCGTTAAAAAGTTCCCACTCAATATAGCATATCAGGTTTGTTTTTTCGACACGTCGTTTGCCAGACGGTTGGTTTCTATGTCGAAAAATTTTTAAAAAATATAGAAGGAAAATATGGTTGTAATAGCTAAATAATTAATTGGAAAATGAATGGGATAGGAGGTGGAAAAAATGGAGAATCCGGTTATCGATTGGGTTCAGCATGTGATTGACAAGGCGATTCGAATAGGGGCCAGCGACATCCATATCGAACCTTCGGGGACAGGCTATGAGACGCGCTTTCGCGGTGAGGGAGATTTGTTTCCGGCGGATGTGCCCCTGTGTGAGGCCGGTTTTGTACAGCGGATCAAAGTGCTTGCCGAAATGGATATTGCCGAGCGAAGGATGCCGCAGGACGGGAGTTTTCAACAGGAAACGTCACAGGGAATGATCGACGTCCGGGTGTCGTCGTTGCCGACCGTATCCGGTGAGAAGCTTGCCTTGCGGCTCTTGCGTCGGCAACCGCTTTTCGACAGCATTCAGCAGCTTTGCCTGAAACCCGATCTGCTGCAAGAACTGCAGGGGGTTCTGGCGCAAATGCATGGCATGCTGATTGTCACAGGACCAACAGGTTGCGGAAAATCCACTACTTTATTTGCGATTTTGCGATCGCTGCAGACGGACCGGTTGAATATTGTAACGCTGGAAGACCCTGTTGAAAGCCGTATCGCAGGAATCAATCAGGTGCAAATCAATGAAAAAGCAGGACTTACGTTCGCAAAAGGGTTGCGTTCCATCCTGCGTCAGGACCCGGATGTGATCATGGTGGGGGAAATCCGTGACGGGGAAACAGCCGAAATCGCAGTTCGTGCGGCATTGACCGGCCATTTGGTGCTTTCCACGCTGCATACTTACAATTGTGAAGGTGCGCTGCTCAGGTTGCTTGATTTGGGCGTGGAACCGTATCTGGTTGCGGCGGCGGTCAAAGCGGTGATCAGCCAACGGTTAGTGAAACGGGTTGCTGGTGGCCGCCGGGCGATTTTTTCGATGTTGACCGTGACAGACGATGTGCAGGCATGGCTGCAAACGGGAGCGATTACAGAAAGACGGCCGTCGCAGGTTGCCGTAAATGATTTGCAGCAGGCGCTCCATAAACTCATTTTGGAAGGAGAGGTGGCAGCAGAGGAATATGAACGGATATTTGGAGTGGATGTGCGATGTTTAGAAAAGCAGGAGTCTGGCGAAAAGGGAGGAAAATCTCCCGATTTTGTGCACGAATGGCCGGATTCTTACAAAGCGGACTCTCCCTCCATACGAGCTTCACGTTGATGTGGGAGCAGTCCAGCGCACGGGAAGCGCGCAGTTTAGAATCTATTGTTGCGGGGATCGAGTCCGGACAGATGCTCTCCAATTTATTGCAGGCCGAACAGTTCCCGCCTCTTGTTACGGCGATGGTGCGGGTTGGAGAAGAAACGGGCGATTTGGCGCAATCCTTCAGAAGGCTGGCCGAACATTTTCAACGGCGGTCCGAATGGACGCAAAAACTGGTGAGTTCCCTCGTGTACCCCCTGATTGTAACGATCCTCATGCTGTTTGCCGCTGTATTTGTCCTGTATCAGGTACTTCCACGATTTCAAGCGATGTATGACAACCTCGGTTTTCAACTTCCTTCAGAGACTCAATTCTTGTTTGCGGCTGCCGCACAAATTCGAACTTTCCTGCCGATTGTCCTTTTGTTGATAAGTGTGATGGTTTGTCTTTCGTTTCTGGTGCGTAAGGCGAAATTTGCGCGCAAGGTCCAGTTTTTCCAGTTTGCGTTTGTCTTTCCTGGCGCGGCCCGCTTTTACAGACTTTGGACGTCCAGCCGATTTGCGGACACAATTGCCGTTCTCTCGGAGTGTGGGGTTCCGCTTTTGCAGGCACTGGAAACAAATGAAAAAATCGCTCTGTTTTCTCTGGAACGGCAAACGGTGCAATCGATCCGGCAACGGTTGCTGCGGGGTGAAACGTTTAGCGGCGCTTTACAGGCGCAGAAGTGGATGGACCCCCTGCTTGTTCGTGCAGTCAGATCGGCAGAAGCAAGCGGTGATTTGAGTGGAGTTTGCCGATTTGTGGCGAGAGAGATTGAAGCGGATCTGAATCGGTTGCTGCAGCTTGTGGTTCAACTGGCAGAGCCAGTGATAATTGTGGTTTTGGGGGTTTTTATCGGTTTCGTTGTATTGGCAGTAGTAGTTCCCATGATGGAGATGGTGCAGGCGATTTGAACCCAAAGGGCACAAGTTTCGCCATGGCGGCAGAGACGCCAGGTCTCACTATGAACCCAAAGGGGGTGGATAGCATGAATCAGGCAGGAGAAAAGGGATTTACACTGGTCGAACTGGTCATTTCTCTGTTCGTAATTTCGGTGATTGTCGCCATCTCGTTGCCGCATTTAAAAGCGGTTGGAGAAAAAGCGCAGGCAACCGCTTGTGAAGGAAATCGAAAATTGATCCGTTCGCAAATGGACAATTATTATTTTACGGAGCGGGGTTGGCCAAACGGACTGGAAGATCTGGTGAGCAAGAAATATTTGCAAACGCTTCCGGTCTGCCCGCAAGGAGGCACGTATGCGATGTCTGTGGCAAATGAAGAAGCGGTTGTTACCTGTTCGAAGCATCCGGACAGCACGACTGCAAAATGATTGGGGGTTTAGCCTGCCCGAATTGCTGATCGTCCTGTTTTGTTTGTCCATTGTGTTTACCGTAGCGGTTCCCGTTTACCAGTCAGTGGTCGCCGATCGACAACTGCGGAGCGCTGCCAACCAACTGGTAGCCGATCTGGCTGAATGCCGTTCGGTCGCCAACCTGACCGGCACCCCTTGTTCCATTGGATTTGTGCATGATAACCGGTATCTTGTGTCAGGACCGGAGAGGCAGAGAGAGGTGATGCTGCCGACAGGGGTGAGATTTTCGGAACGGAAACTGCCTTTCAATCGGCAGGTCATTCAATTTAACGAAAACGGCCATCCGGCTGGAGGAGGATCGGTTACCTTGCAAAATCGGCTGGGAAAACAGAGGGTGATCACGATTTATCTGCACTCCGGGCAGATCAAGCTGGAGGAAGCGAGGGGAAGCAAATGAATCGGGTCGTGGAAGAGGAAAAGTGCGGGGGAGCGAAGCGGTCGCTGCAAGCAGGGTTTTCTCTGGTCGAATCGGTAGTTTCCCTGTTTTTACTGTCGATTGTGTTTATCAGTCTGGTTCCGATTTGGGCTACGTTGCAAAGTGAGCAGCGGATTGCGGTAAAGACAAGGTCGGCTGCCCAACTGGCTTTTGACCAAATGGAACAAGCGTACGCGGGACACATTTTGACAGATGAGCAAACTGTCAGGAAAGGGGCGGAACCGTATGACATCCGGATAACACGCTCACCTGACAGCGGCGGCGATCATTTGCGGGTAAACGTCAGTTTTCGGGAAAGGGGGAAGCTTTATGACGTTTCTTGCGAATCAATCGTCCCGGTCCGGCAATTCTGATCAGCGCGGCATGACGCTCGTCGAGATCCTCATAGGGATGTTCGTGTTGTCTGTAGTTTTGCTTGTTATAACGGGCTGGATGGGAGTTTGGCAGAAAACGGCATCAGCAATCGGCAGTGGAGTGCAAACGAGGTTGCAGGCCGAGACGGCGGTCAGATTGATCGAAGAGGACTTTCGCAGGGCAGAACGGGTGATCGAATCGGGAGACGAATTGGTGTTTGTTGACTTGCGGCAGGATCAGATCCGGTATCGGCTCTCCAACAATGGAAATTTACTGAGATCGGTCAATAACAAAGGCTCCTCCGTGATTGCGGCAGGGGTAAACAAGTGGCGAACGGAACAGATTGGGTCTTTGGCGGTTAAAATTGCAATTGGTCTGCAGGGGTCTGACAGAGAGTCTGAACAAGAGGCCATAATAGCTGCAAGAAGGTGGTAAATTGAACGAGAAAGGCAGTGCGCTTTTTCTGACGGTGATGTTGTTGATGATTGGCATGATGACGGCCGTCGGACTGTTTGGATTGTCGGCTGCGGATTATCGAACTGCTCGGGCGGACATCACCGCACAGCAGACCCGGTATATCGCGGAGGCAGGGATTTTTCGGGCGCTTGCGAAGATAGAGGAAGAACCGATGTGGCAAGATGGATTTCAGTCCGTTTCATTCGGTGAAGGGGTGTATGATGTAACGGTCATCACCATACCGCAGGTAAATCAAACAGTCGAAAGCAGACAACCCACATCTGATAAGAACAAACAGGGAACGCAAGTATCTCGCATCGTCCGTATCCGTTCGGAAGGTCGGATTCCTCCCCGTGCCAGGAAGTCGATCGAGATTCTGTATGACACCCGACAGAAGAAGATTGTGGACTGGAGCGAGTGAGTCAAGAATATTTGCGGGCTATCCCGTTAGGCTTCTTTTTGGGATGTGAACCCAGTCAATACTCTATATGCCCGTCGGGACGCAAACGGTGTCGAAACACCCAGTATGTCCAGGCCTAGTAGAGCAGAACAAATGGTAAGACAGTGATGGTGATAATGGTCATAACGCGCAACGAGTAGGCTCCCGATGCGGCATTATAGATGGTCAGACTCCAATCGGGATTCAGAGAGCTGATCATGACACGCGGAAACATATGGAGAAAAACGGTGACCGACGAAAATACAATCGTCAGTGAGGTCATGAAAAACGCCCATCCATCCCGTTTGGTGTGAATAAAAAAGGGAACGGATAATAATGTCATGGCTGCCAGTACAGGCATTGCGCCCGGATCGATGCTGACTTTGCTGAACAGGTTCGTATTATAATAGCTTAAGACGGCAAACAGGAACATGACCAAACGGATTGCCAGATGGGAGGAAACCGCCTGATTTAACCATATGAATACGCCTCGGATCAGAATCAGCCCAAATAATAACCAGAGCCAGGGCTTGATCTGATTCAATCGGGCATGTTTCAAAAAAACATAATTTACAACTTGTGCCAGATTATAAGATTGTATGATCAATAACACCCCGTTGACAAATCCTACTCCCACGGTGACCGCCAGCATCATTCGAACCGTCTTCATCTGCCGTACAAGCCGTCTCATGTGGGTATGAACGCCCCGCAATTTGTCGAGTTCCCTCCTCTTGCCGCTTAACAAATAAAATGCGGATCATCTATTTGTTTCGTTGGTACATTTTTCCCATGAATCGGATGAACATACCCATTGATTTACAATCTTTTATTGTTCTGCCAATTGTCGCCGCCTCGCGTAGGTTGGGACCGTTTTGTTTGCATTGAGCTTGTTGAATAAATCCTTGTCTTGAAATGAACAACAAAAATCCGCCATTTGTTGGTAAGATGTAAGTGCGACCAAACATCACCAAGAAAGGCGGATCTAGTTTGATTCTAGCACTGAACATCACCAAAGAAAATCCTTTGTTACAGTTATTTTCCCGAATTGATCATTTGCTCGAACAATTTCAGGAGGAAGTCAGCCCCCGAAGGGGTCGTCCCAAGCTTTATTCGGATGTACAAATCCTAAAATGTTTTGTTTATCAAGCGTTTCAGCGAATTCATGGTTTCCGAGAACTTGAATGGCGTTTGCAACATGATCCAATTGCCCAGGCTCTAATTGGATTGACATCTGTGCCTGACTACTCCACGCTGTGTATTCGGGCACAAGAACTGGAAGACACCCTATATGAAGACATTTATCAAGTTGCTCTGATTGTCTTGCAACCAAAAACCCGTATCTGTTTTTGGGACAGTACCTCTTTGCGTGCTTCCCGCTTTGATTCAGAAGCTCGTAAAGGGAAGGGAACCCGATTAGGTTGGTACATTGGCTACAAACTCCATGCCATTATTTCGGAAGACAGGATTCCGTTGGCATGGGATCTAACCACTGCCAATGTCTACGACAATCAACTCCCGCACCTACTTAAAAAAGTTGTGCAACTCGATATCTTCATGATTTTGGCCGATGGAGCATACGACGACAAACGTTTGTTCCAGGCTGCCAATGAAACGGGTGTTCATCTGGCGACAGAGGTGAACCCCCGAAGAGCGAAGTCACTGGAGAATATCAAAGATCCATATCGACAACAAAATATCCGATATGTGAAGACTGGGCTTGGCAAACGGATGTTGCGCAAGAGATCGGCAGCAGAAAGGTTCTTTTCGACCCTAAAGGTACAATATCACCTCGAAAACCCACGACTATTTGGACAAAAGCGGTATCGACGGCATGTCATGTGGGTGCTTTTTGCTTACCTTTGTGATCGGCTGGTAGACAAGTCTACCGGAACAACCAGTGCGAAAGCTCCTTGGAACCGATAATAAACTCGAATCAGGAAAAATATCGAATGAAACGTGCCAATTAATTATTCAACAAGCTCTGCATTGACAAACGACGAAAACTTCATGTTAAATAGGAATGAATCTGATTTGCGAAACATCAGGAGGTGCCTATGGACAGAAGCGAAGAGATTCTGCAGCAATTGAAGCAAGCCGGGTACAAGTTCACTGGAAAGCGGAAGGAAATCATCGACATATTCGTGGAAAATCGCGACAAGTATTTGGCTGCCAAGGATTTGTACGAGCGTGTGAAGCAAAAACATCCCAACGTCAGCTATGACACGATTTACCGCACGTTGTCGCTGCTTTTGGATAAAGAAATCATAGAAAAAATGGAGTTTAACGACGAAGCAAGCAAATTTCGCTTATCTTGCGATCATGACGACCCGCGTCATCACCATCACCACCATTTGGTTTGTTTGGGCTGCGGGTCGACTTCAATTGTGGCGGAATGCCCGATGGAATTTTTGCAAGAAAAACTCGACAACTTTACGGTTACCAACCACCGGTTCGAAATACAGGGCTATTGCTCTTCGTGTGCGGGCACCCCGCAGTAGAAATTCTTCCAATTTCTAAATCGTAATTTTCCGATTTGTATTGACGGACCTCCTTGTGGGAATATATACTTGCCTATGTGGTAAATAAGAACGATTACGATTTGGGGAGAGGGTTAAATTGAACAAGATATCAAAAGGTTTGTTTTCTTCGCTTGCTGTCGGGTCCTTGTTCATGTTGACGGTCGGTTGCTCCACTCCGGCTCAAAAAAACGACTCTGCGCCGCAGGAAAACAAGAAGATTCAGGTGGTTACCAGTTTTTATCCGTTGGCTGATTTTACAAAAAATGTTGGCAAGGACAATATTGAAGTTCACAATTTGATACAACCAGGTGTCGAACCGCACGATTGGGAACCCACTCCGAAGGACATGAAGACAATCTCGCAAGCGGACGTTTTCATATATAACGGAGCCGGTTTCGAACCTTGGATCGAAAAGGTGTTAAACAGCGTCGACAAATCCAAACTGGTCGTGGTAGACGCGAGCAAGGGCATCGAACTGCTCAAGGCTGAAGAAACGGCGCCTGAGCATGGAGACGAACACCAGCAAACGTTATACGATTCGCACATCTGGCTCGATCCGGTAAACGCCGAAAAGGAAGTTCAACAGATCACCGAAGCACTTGTTCAAAAAGATCCCCAGAACAAAGACAAATACGAAGCGAACGCGAAAGAATACACCAGTAAGCTCGAAGCGCTCAACCAGGAGTTTCAAACCGAACTTGGGAAAGTAAAGAATAAAGAGATTATCACCACGCACGCGGCGTTCGGCTATCTCGCAAAGCGTTACGGTCTGCAGCAGATTCCACTGATGGGTCTGGCGCCGGATGCAGAACCAAGCCCGAAGGAGATGGCAAATGTTGTGAAAGAAGCTCGTGCGCATGACGTGAAATACATTTTCTTCGAAACGCTTGTTTCTCCGAAAGTGGCGGATACGGTCGCAAAAGAAATCGGTGCGAAGACGCTCGTCCTGAATCCGATCGAGGGCTTGTCTGAAGACGAATTGAAGCAAGGCGAGGACTACATTTCGAAGATGAGAGAGAATTTGAAGAATCTCACGATAGCATTGGGGAATTGACATGGAATCGAAACCTGTAATTCAATTAAACAGCGTTTCCTACCGATACGGGGAAAGGGATGCTGTACAGAATATAAATCTGACTGTGCGAGAAGGAGAGTTTTTGGGAATCATCGGTCCAAACGGCGGGGGCAAGTCCACTACGTTGAAGCTGATGCTTGGTCTGTTGCGCCCGACGCAAGGGGTTGTCTCGTTGTTCGAGCAACCTCTCGCCCAGTTTAAAGATTGGAACAAAATTGGCTACATTTCGCAGAAAGCCTCGTCCTTCAACGCCCGGTTTCCCGCTACCGTGCGAGAGGTGGTCGAAACGGGACTGGTGGGACAGAAAGGGATTTGGTGGCGAAAAAGAGCGGAAAACCGACAGAAAGCACTGGAAGCGCTCGAACTGGTAGGCATGACGGAATTCAAGGATCGAAGAATCGGAGACTTGTCGGGCGGGCAGCAACAGAGGGTGTTTATCGCTCGTGCGATTGTCAAAAGTCCGCAGCTGCTGATTCTGGACGAACCGGTCGAGGGCGTCGATACCGAAGCGCAAGCCCAGTTTTACGATCTGCTTGATAGATTGAATAAAAAACACGGGTTCACGATGGTGATGGTCTCGCACGACATCGGCACCATCAGCAAAAAGGTGGAAAAGCTTGCATGCATCAACACTACGCTGCATTATCATGGAGAACCGGAGGAATTTATGCAGGTTAGCGACCTGTCGAACGTATACGGCCACGACGTGTCGCTCGTTCACCATCATCACGGTTGAGGAGGAAGTCTTGTTGGAGATTTTTCAGTACGATTTTATGATTCGTGCCGTTCTGGCGGGAATTCTAATCGCCGTTATGTGTCCGTTAATCGGTTCCTTTCTGATCGTGAGGAGATTGTCTCTGGTGGCGGACACACTGGCGCATGTTTCATTGGCGGGTGTGGCTGCCGGGATGTTGATGGGTGTGTACCCGATTTTGACGGCGATGGGTTTCGCATTTATCGGTTCCCTCTTTATCGAACAGCTTCGCAAGGCGTACAAAACGTTTGGCGAGTTGTCAATCGCGATTGTTCTTTCCGCCGGTCTCGCGATCGCAGTTGTCTTGATCGGTTTAGGAAAGGGGTTCAACCTGGACGTTTTCAGCTACCTGTTTGGCAGCATCGTAGCCGTAAGCAAGCAGGATTTGTGGTTTGTTTTTGGAGTGGCGACAGCTACTCTGATTTTCGTAGGGGTATTTTACAAAAAACTGTTCGCCATGTCTTTTGACGAAGAACATGCCCAACTCAGCGGCGTCAGTGTTTACTTGTTGAATCTATTGTTTATGATGATGACCGCTTTAATCGTTTCCGTCTCCATCCGAATCGTAGGCGTCTTGCTCGTATCGTCCCTGATTGTCATACCAGTAGCTGCCTCCATGCAATTGGCAAAAAGTTTTCGAGCTTTGATCCTTACATCTGTAGGCATCGCACTGATTGGGGTACTGGGTGGTTTAACCTCTTCGTTTTATTTGAATCTGGCGCCGGGCGGAACGATCGTGCTGGTGATGTTGCTTTTCCTAATCGGGGCGATCAGTTTAAGAAAAACGGTTTTAAAGGAAGGGTATTAATAAAAACGGTTGCGATTTTTATACATTGATTGGAAGCTATGGGTAAGACGTTGCGTATCGGGAGGACCGAAAATGGACGAACTTCGTATTCACACGGGGCGATTTCTGCAAGGATTGATCCTGCTTGGCTTTACAGTTTTTTTGATGAAGCTGTTCGGGACAGGTGAAACCATAAACTCGTTTCGTCCAACCTGTCGGTATTGCTGGCAATCACTCTCGTCCTTTTGTTCGTAATGACTTTCTATACTTTTATTGCGAGTTATACCAAAGAAACGAATTGTGATCATCACGACCACGACCATGATTGTTACGAACTTCCTATGTTGGAAATCGCGGCGACAGGCGCCAAAACGCCTGGACGAACCGTGTTGCAAGTGTCGGGCGCGGTGATCGAACATGCGGTGATCGAGTTTTTCGAAGTGGGCGGGTTTGTCATAATTAGTGCGGCGGTTGCCAGTCTCTTACAAACGTTTGTGCCGGTATCGGTCATTTCTCCGATTGGACAGCATCCGGTTTGGTCGGTTTTGGCAATGATGGGGCTTGCGTCGTTGCTCTCACTTTGCTCGGAAGCGGATGCGTTTGTCGCCCGTTCTCTTGCGGGATTGACGACGCCTGGCGGCGTGTTGGGGTTCTTGGTGGTCGGGCAAATGATCGATACGCGTAATGTATTCCTGCTTCCGCGAGTATTTCCGCCCTTAGCAGTGAAAATTGCCTTTTGCTTGGCGATTGTCCTCCCACTTTGTGTAGGTGTTTGGCTGAATTACAGATAATGCGTGGCTTCCTCATGTTATTTCCAAACTTCACTGATCGGTGAAAAATTATCGGCCTGTTTGATGGTTCCGTCGTGCATATCGTGGTCAAGATTTGGTATGACGAAAGAAACGGTTGGCAAATGGCTGAAGTCCTTTGGAAAGTTTGTGAAAGGCATGTTCACGTCAGTCGGTACGTTTGTAAAATTAACCCATGGATTGTGTTTTCGAGCGTATGTGGGATGCCTTGTGTTTGGACTGCTGCAACCCGTAAAGCCAACCGTCGGCAAATCCTCTGAATAGCCGCCAAAAGTTAATTTCGCCTGGATCAATTCGGCAGCGAGGTTTGGCGCACTGAACGGGTGTGGGCATGAATCATCAGTGACGCCCTGATTCGAGCCGGAAAATAAATCCAGGTAATTCGGCTGACTCGGATGTTCAATTGCGTGATAATCTACAAAATTTGCACTTTGTTGCAGTAACGAATTGATGTAAGGGGTATCGGGATTTCCGACGACTCAGCGTGAGAATGATTTTCTTCCACGACGATCACAATATGATCCACATGGAATCGAGAATTTATCAGTATTTTTGGTTAAGTAACTTTTTAATTTTCACCACATTTTATGCGTTAATCGCCATACTCCCTGCATTTGTGATCGACGTGTTAAAAGGTGGAAAAGAACAAATTGGACCGGTCATGACGTCGTTTATCCTGGCTTATCGGTCCGCTTTTAGGGCTTACGTTGCCGCTCATACCACGTTTCCTGTGATGTTCAGCGCGTTCTCTATTTTTTCTTTGTTGGCTTTTCTTTTTGGATGTATAACACGAGTTCCCGTTTCTGCTCCAAAGAAAAAAACAAACCAACGTTTACAGTGGAAAAATTTCGTGGAACCTAACGCCATTCCCATATCGATTGTTGGCATGGTTTTGTCTTTTGCCTATAGTGGTCTTCTTACCTTTGTTCCCGTATATGCGAAGGCAATTGGTTTGGATTCGTTCGCAAGCTATTTCTTTATCATTTACGCACTGATTATGATCATTTCAAGGCCATTTACCGGAAAACTATTTGACCGACGTGGCGAACACTACGTGGTGTATCCGAGTATCTTTTTGTATTTTATTGGACTTATTTGCTTAAGCCAGTCGCACTCGGCCGTTTTGTTTCTGGTGTCTGGCGCCATTTATGAGACAGGGATTGCGATTGAAGCACGGTCCTTGGGATGATCGTATCATCTATCAGTTATTCCGTTATGTACCTGATTTCTTCCGGGTTCGTGGCGTTTGCTGCGATCCTGTATTACGGATTGCACCATCGAAGCAGAAACAAGGTGACTGTTCAGGGCCGAAATCAAATTATAGATCTTCGAAGGGGATAGAAATGATTACTTTAAAAACAAGGGAACAGATTAAAAAAATGAAAAAAGCAGGAGAACTTCTGGCTGCTTGTCATAAAGAAATTTTCAATCTGATTCGCCCCGGCATAACTACACTGGAGATTGATCAGTTTGTTGAAAATTACCTCAAAAAGCACGGAGCATATCCTGAACAGAAAGGGTATCATGGTTATCCATTTGCTACATGCGCTTCTGTGAATGATGTAATTTGTCATGGCTTCCCAAGCAAACAGCCCTTGAAAGATGGTGACATTGTGACGATTGATATGGTTGTGAATCTTGATGGGTGGCTGGCTGACTCCGCTTGGTCTTACGCGGTTGGGAATATATCGAAAGAGGCAAAACGTCTTCTGGAAGTAACGAAAGAAGCTCTTTATAAAGGAATTGCACGAGCGGTTGTCGGAAACAGAATCGGGGATATTTCCCATGAGATTCAAACATTCGCAGAGTCACAGGGCTTTTCGGTGGTTCGGGATTTTGTCGGTCACGCTATTGGACAGGTCATGCATGAAGAGCCGCAAGTTCCCCATTTTGGATTGCCTAATCGAGGCCCCAGATTGAAAGAAGGTATGGTTATCACGATTGAACCAATGATCAATATCGGATCCTATCATAGTAAGGTGGATGCGGACGGTTGGACAGCAAGAACTGTTGATGGGAGTTTGTCTGCACAATATGAACATACCATCGCCATCACGCAGGACGGTCCTTTCATACTGACAGAGCAATAATTTTTAAGAGAAGTACAGCTTCGTGTTCAGCAAAAGCCTTTTCTATCACGGTTAACCGAGAGTCGGTTAACCGTCTTTTTTTGTCCCGACTGATACAGCCTGGTTTTCTTTACGCCTGTAAAAAGCGGATTTTGAGTCAGTTACTATTGGTTAGAAGAAGGCTAATATATCTTACGAACCTCTCTCCACCACCATATACTGCTTTAACTAAACCATCATATAGGGGATAGTAGTATGCCACTGCGAAGAGTAAAAGGAAAATTACTAAAAGGAAATGCAATGGGAAAGCATCCGGTTCTCCGACGTCACCTCCCCGAAACCTATCGGTTGAAAACCCACGTTTTTAAGCGAATGATTAAGCGTTACCCCACCGTTTTTATAAAACCGGACAAAGGAAGCCAGGGCAAAGGGATCGTAAGGCTGCAGCACTGCAGCAACCGGGAAATTAAAATTTCCTGGAATCTGCAACATATGAAAGTAAAGGAGCGTTCCGCTTGGCAGGAATTGAAAAAGAGACTTCGGCCGAAAACAACTTATTTGATCCAACAAGGGCTCCCACTCGCCAAATATAAACATCGACGTATCGACGTCCGAGTCTATATGCAGAAACCGAAATCAAAATGGCTCATCTCGGGTAAAGTGGTCCGAGTAGGAGCGCCGGGCAGATTCGTAACCAATTACCACCAAGGCGGACAACCGAAAACAATCGAGAGTGTGATGAACTCCATTGCTAAAAATCAACGTGAAGAAGTGAAACGCGCTATTCGTTATTTAGAGGAAATCAGTCTTATTGCAGCGGAGGTGCTGGATCAGAATTTTCCGGGAATCCGTCAATTGGGAATGGATATAGCGGTGGATAGGAACGGGCGTATTTGGATTATCGAAGCCAATACAAATCCGGGTTTCCTGCTGTTTAAAAAACTGAAGGACAAAACCATGTATCACCGGATCGTGGGAAGACGCCGATACATCTTTTCCAAGTATCGGTAAGGAGCAAGAATGAGTCAAGTCACAAAAATATTGGAATCATGATGATCCGCATGAATAGCGGATTTTTTATACTCTAAAAACGCGATAAATTAGGAAATTGGACAAATATCGGGTATTTTCACGATTATTTTCAGGGAATTCCCTTATGTTCGAAACTTTTTCCAACTATGTATTCTGAACTCGTAATAAGAACAATTTGCATCATCAGATAGATAAGGAGAGTTCGTATGGAAGTTCGGTCAGACAACATCCCCATTAATCTCAGCGCGGAGGAACTGCAACTTGCCAGCCAAGTGTACGAAACTACGCTGCAAGGAATTATCATTCTCGACGCGGCGGGTAACATTCAACATGTGAACCCTGCGTTTACCGCAATTACAGGCTATAGAGCAGAAGAAGTGGTGGGTCAAAAACCTGGTTTTCTGAACTGTGGACGACAGGGCACCCGATTTTATGCCAATCTGTGGGCTGCGATTCGCGATACCGAAAGTGGCAGGGGGAAATTTGGCATCGCCGCAAGAACGGCGAGATTTATCCGAAATGGCTGACTATCAGCGCCGTCGTCGACGAAACAGGAAAAATTACGCACTATGCCGCCACCTTCACAGATGTTACCGACCGAAAACGTTATGAGGAGCGGATCGTGTATCAGGCCCACCATGATGCCCTGACCGGTCTGCCCAACCGGGCTTTGTTTCAGAATCTGTCATTTCAACTGGATAACGCAAAAGAGCGAAAACAAATGCTGGTGGTTCTGCTCGTAGATTTGGATCGTTTCATGAGCATAAACGAAAGTTTGGGCCATTCTGTCGGCGATCAGCTGTTACAGGGGGTTGCCGAACGACTTAAAAGCCGTGTAAACAAAGAGGATATTGTTGCCCGTGTGGGTGGGGTGGTGACGAGTTTGCCCTGCTTTTGACGCAAGTTACTGATGAAAAAGAGGTGGTCAGGAGGGTCCGGCACATTACTGAAGCGTTTCAACAGCCTCTCGTTGTTGGCAGTCACGAATTTTTATTTCCAATTTGATGAATCGAGGGGACACGATCTTTGAAAATTGGATTGATCTCTGGATGGAACAAATGGCTCTGAAAGGTGAGTTTGACAAGCTGAAAAAGAAATGGATTGAGTAAGACTGGTTAATAAAAGGATTTTCCATTCTCTTAGAGAATCTATCTAATTATCAAGCTATCTAAGAGAGGTATCCAGTATGAATTTAAAAAGACCCCTGCGCGTATTCTCACTAAGTGCTGTACTGGCCGTATCGGGCATCCAAGCGTCATTTGTTGGAGCCGTACACGCTGCAGATTCGCAAACGATGGGGAGTTTACCGGCAGGAACACAAGGAGTCATTACGGAAGAGGTGAATTTCCGAACCGGTCCTGGGACCGATTTTCCGGTGATTGACAAACTGCAAGCCGGAACCGTTGTCAAACTGCTTAGCCGAAATGATCAAAATTGGTATCAGGTGCAAGTCGGAAATACCACCGGATGGGTGTCCGGTGATTATATCATACCGAAAACAACAGACAACCCCAACGTGTTTCGAATCAATCAATATCCAACTGGACCTAATTTTTATGAAGTTCGGGATGGCATTTTGTATCATGTTCTGGGGACTCCTTTAGTCCGTACGGCTTCCTTTTATGTAGGGCCGGCACCTGCCAATTTTCAAACCAATACTATTTATGTTCGGGATGTGAACTACCAATTCTATCGCCGGGCGGCTGACGGAGATCAGTTGGTGGGAACCTACACCCCTCCCTATGTTGCATTAGATCTTCGGTTTCCTGCAAAAGTTCAGGCGGCTGACATTGATAATTTTATTCAGACCAATCGGCCCACCAGTCCTTTGATTGGGAAGGGACAACTGTTCATTAACGCTCAAAGTAAATATGGCGTCAATGCGCTATATTTGGCTGCTCACGCGATTTTGGAAAGCGATTATGGGGAATCGCCCATTGCAAAAGACAAGAATAACCTGTTTGGCTACCGTGCGTATGATTCCGATCCATACGGAAGTGCGGCCACCTTTACATCTGTTGAGCATAACATAGATTATCTCGCGTATTTCATAGCAACAAGCTATCTAAATCCGTCCGGAAGATGGTATGGTGGTTCCTCCACGTTAATGGGGATGAACAAGTACTATGCCACCGATCCCTATTGGTCGGAAAAAATAAGTGGTATTATGGCGCGAATCCATACGTATAACCAGGCTGAATACATGGGTGTCTCCGTCATGGCTGTGAGGGCAGCGAAACCGGCTGAGCCGATCGTAGTTCCGGTTTCAACAGAGCTTACACAAACTTTTCCGGCAGGAACCAAAGCAGTGACAAAGGATGAAGTGAATTTCCGTGAACTGCCCTCTACGTCGGCTAATATCCTGGGAAAATTGGTGCTGGGAACTGAACTTACGGCAATTGGCAAAGGAACAGGCAACTGGTACAAGGTACAAAACGGCACCCAGACAGGGTGGGTGTACGGTGACTATATTACGATAAATACCGCCGCTACTCCGGCTACTCCGGCTACTCCGGCTACTCCGGCTACTCCGGTTATCAGTTTCTCCGACGTACCGGCGGGATATTGGGCAAAACCGTCGATTGATACGCTGGTAAGCAAGCATATCATTAGCGGATATCCGGACGGAACGTTTAAACCGACTCAGCAGATCACGAGGGAACAAAGTGCAAGTTTGCTGGTGAGGGCGCTTGGATTGGGTACAAACAATCGTCCGGCTCCGAATGTTTCCGATTTGGATCCGAAAAGCATCTACTACCCGGCGATTGCTGCAGTCATGGACGAAGGGATTTTTGCCGGATATGGCGGCAAGTTTAATCCCGGTTCCACTTTAACTCGTGCAGAAATGGCATCCATCCTGGTCAGGGCATTTAAGCTTCAAGGAACGCCTGTTAACAACTTCAAAGATATTCAGAACCATTGGGGAGCAAAAGCGATAGGGATTTTGGCGGCAAACGGAATAACAAGCGGGTACCCCGACGGCACATTCAAGCCGGATCAGCCGGTTACCCGGGAAGAGTTTGCGGCCTTCCTGGCGAAAACTTTGAAATAATGGGCAATAAAAAAGGCCGAAACAATCGTTATCAGGACCTGAATTGTAAAAAGTTATAAAATAACGGACGACCCATATCAGTCATGTAGAATATGGGTCGTCTTTCTATTTATTATTAAACTGACTATCCTCGAGTCCTATTATGAAGGGCCACACGGAATTATATCGTTTTAGGGTAGGCACATCCCGGGTGCTATTTCAAATTTTTAATTTAAAGATTTTATA
This sequence comes from Effusibacillus dendaii, assembly GCF_015097055.1. NCBI lineage: Bacteria > Bacillati > Bacillota > Bacilli > Caryophanales > Alicyclobacillaceae > Effusibacillus > Effusibacillus dendaii. The sequence continues at coordinate 926,880 of NZ_AP023366.1, read as the reverse complement.
TTGACAGTATATTTAAAATAGTATAGTATGAAAATCGAAATACAACATTGTCGACTATTTAGTATGTAATTATGTAGGCTGGAAATTTGAAAAGTTACGCAAGAGGGGTGGTAAAATCACTACTATATTGTTTTACACTTCATTGTCGACATTATTGTTATGATATAATGGCGACAATATGAAGTGGGAGTTGAAACTCGTGAAGAAAACAACTGTAGCTATGCAAATAGCGGAAGAAATTGCAACCCGAATTGGGAAAGGAATATTACATCCTGGACAACATTTGGTTGAAGCAACGTTGGCTGAAGAATTTAATACGAGTCGTGCTCCGGTTCGAGAAGCTTTGTTGATGCTAGAGAGTGATGGCCTGGTACAGAGAATCCCGCATCATGGTGTGGTCGTGCGTCATTTTACGCGAACGGAGATTTACGAATTATATGATGTGATATATCGACTTGAAGAAATTGCCATGGAGAAGGCCATTGCCAAAATTACAACAGATGATATCACACGTTTAGAAGAAGTGCTGCGAAGACAAGAACAGGCCGTAAGTGCACAAGATGTTCAAGCTTATTACGATCTCAACGAAGAGTTTCACGCATTACTCTTTACGATTGGCGGGAATCGGATTTTGAGTGACATGTATCGCTCACTTCGCCGCTCGGCTCGACCATTTCGCATGTTGTCCATGGCCCAAGGAGACAACCTTCGTTCTTCCTTAAGCGAACATCAAAAACAAGTGGAAGCTTTGCGTTCTAAGAATGTACAGGAGGGTAAACTGGCCATCCGGGAACAAGAGCTTCGATCTCTTCGTTCGCTCGATTTACTTTTTCCGGTTTAAACTGATTGGAGGTTTAAAATGGTTAACATTGGTTTTATTGGTATTGGACAAATGGGCACATGGATGTCAACCCATTTGTTAGAAGCTGGTTATGAAGTTACGGTTTATGATACCAATCAGGAAGCATCGAATGCTTTAAAAGCAAAAGGGGCTCTCGTGGCGGCATCTGTTGCGGAGCTTGGGAGAAAAAATGAAGTTGTGATTACGATGTTGCCCAACTCGAAAATCGTAGAATCGGTGGTTGCCGGGCCGGGCGGTTTACTTGGAGCGATGAATGCAGGAACGATGATTATCGATATGAGCAGTTCCTACGTATTATCTACGGAACAGCTAGCCAAGCAGGCACAAGCTGCTGGCGTGACTTTTATTGACGCACCTGTATCAGGCGGAGTAAAAGGGGCCAAAGCGGGAACGCTTACCATCATGGTAGGTGCGGAAGAAGATGCATACATGAAAGCGCTTCCGATTTTGCAGCGAATGGGAAAGGCCATTAAACTTGTTGGGAAAACAGGAGCAGGTCATGCTCTGAAAGCCATCAACAACTATCTTTCCGCTGCTTCCATGTACGCTACAACGGAAGCCATGCTATTGGCCAAGAAACTAGGCATTAATTTAGAAGTGGCATTAGAAACGATAAACCAGAGCTCCGGTCAAAGCTTTTCGACCCATTACAAGTTTCCAACCTTTGTTCTGCCAAGAACATTCAACTCCGGGTTCTCTCTCGATTTGCTGCTGAAGGATGTAAAGATGGTAACGGCGATCGCAAAAGATACAAAGGTTCCGATTCTTCTCGCCAGCATCGTAGAGCAAATTTATGAGGCGGCAAGCATAACAGGAGGAAAAAATCAGGATCACACGGAGATTATCAAGTTTTTGGAGAAGTTGTCCGATTTTAGTATAGAAGATTAAGGGAGGAATTCGTGCATGAGCCTCAACTATGAGTACGGGACAAAACTGGAAGCCCAGTCCCAAACGGGGGCTGCAGCTCAATCGGTTGACAGCATTATTGAAAGATTGCCAATAACCAGTACACATATTTTCGTCGTGATCGCGGCTGCTTTAGGTTTTATGTTTGATTCGTTGGATACTTATATTGTTTCTTATGCCATGCCATCCATTATCAAGGAATGGAATATTGATCCGGTTACGAACGGCTTACTTTCTTCCGCAGGGATTTGGGGAATGTTTCTTGGCGCCATTCTGTGGGGGCCGATCACAGATAAGTTTGGAAGAAAGGTCGGTTTCATCGGAACGATTCTTGGTTTTAGTCTTTTGACAGGGCTCACTGCCTTGACGACGAACGTGTTTCAGTTTGGCTTGCTTCGCTTCATAACGGGGATATTTCTTGGCGGGATGATCCCTGTAGATACCGCTTTGACATCAGAGTATATTTCCACGAAGTATAGAGGACGATTTACCTCCATGCTGACCGTTTTGTGGCCGGTGGGGATGCTAGCAGCAGCTCTCGTTTCGCTTAATTTTGTTACCGTGTACGGATGGCGCGTGCTTTTTATCGTTGGTGTGATTCCGGCCCTGTTAAGTTTCTTGGTTCGTTGGAAGGTTCCAGAATCCCCTCGTTGGCTTGCGTCACAGGGAAGAGGAAAAGAGGCCGTACAAGTATTAAAGCAGCTCGGTGCATCAGACAAAGATGTCAGCACGGTACCCACGGTTACGAATCAGGATGAAAAAACGAGCGTATTGGTCCTTCTCCAACCCCAATATTTAAAGAGGTTCATATTAACCGCCGGGTACTATTTCTTTAGTTATTTCGGTTATTATGGGTTCCTTCTATGGTTGCCGTCCATATTATCCACTGTTTATCATTTAAGTTTAGTGAAAACGTTTACATTTACCTTATTTGTAGCCATTTCGGCCATCTTGGGACGGGCTACTGCATTTTGGACCATTGAACGATTTGGCAGAAAACAATTATTCTATGTTGGTTTTGGTCTTGGCGGTGTAGCGGCCCTATTATTTGGTATCATCCAAGACCCAACGTATCTGGTATTCGGTGCATGTATTCTATCGTTCCTTTATGAGCAAGGGGTTGCGGGAACAGTAGTTTATACCGCCGAATTGTATCCGTCCAACGTCCGTGCAACCGCCACATGCTGGTCAACCGGAGCAGGGAGAATCAGTTCGGCCGTAAGCCCGATTGTATTCGGATACTTCATGAATATCCATTTTTATTACGGAATCTATTTGACGATGGCGATTTTCTTCTGGATTGCCGTGGCATTGGTTTATTTCCTCGGTGTGGAGACGAAAGGAAAAAGCTTAGAGAAAATCGGAGCCGCTTAATTTTAATGGATTGAAGGTGGAAATATGGAATATAAAATCTATCCGCTACATTTAGGGACATTTAAAGCAATGGAGATGTCAAACTTGCTTTATCAGATCAATCCCGGTGTAAAGGTTCCCCAGCCGATCCTTGGATGGCTCATTCTGGGGGGAGAGGAACCGATCGTGGTGGATACAGGTGGATCGGGTGAGGAATGGGCCAGAATATACCATCATGGACTGGAACGTCCGGAGGAATTATCCATGGGGGCGCAGCTAGAAAAACATGGAGTGCATCCTGATGATGTAAAGATTGTGGTCAATACACATCTTCACTGGGATCATTGTTTTCAGAATGATGTATTTAAGAATGCCACTTTCTTGGTACAAAAGAAGGAGTTGCAGGCTGCAGTGGCTCCTCTGCCTACCCAACGGGGCTACTATGAAACGGGTATAAAAGGGGTCATCCCTGCGTGGATGAAAACGTTTGACCGGATGCGCGTGCTGGATGGCGATACGCACCTGACAGACGGTATCGAACTGCTGCATTTACCGGGGCATACTCCAGGGATGCAGGGTGTATTGGTACAAACGGCAAAAGGGCCTTATTTAATCCCGAGTGATACCATTGGCGTTTATGAAAATTGGACGGGCAATGATGTCATGGAACACATTCCCCAAGGGATCCATTGGAGTCTGGAAGATTATTTTGCCACCTTTAAAAAGATGGAGAATACCAACGCAACAGTCCTGCCTTCGCATGATTTCCGGGTATTGGAGTGTGAATATTATGGCTAATCAAATATTGTTCTCATCGGAATGGATGGAGCGTTTCCGCGAAGTTATCAATGAGGACAGAGAGCTATCCTGGATTGCTAAATTCATGACCTGCGATTTTGTTTGGCAGATTGGCGCGAGCTCTTATCTATTCCATGTTGTTGAGGGCAAGGTGCGGTCGATTGTTCCCCCTACCTGGAATGACAGCTGGGATTTTGCGCTTGAGGGCACGGAGGAAGCGTGGGGCAAATTTGCCAGGCCGGTTCCTCCACCTATGTACTATGACCTTCTCGGCATGATCACGCGATTGCCGGAGTGCCGCCTGACAGGAAATCGTTTGAAAGCGATGCAGAATATTCGGGCGTTAACGAGATTAATGTCGTTAGTGCGAGAGGTCTAAGGGAGGGAAGCATGCGATGAAAGATCCGGTTACAGGAAGATATGTGGAGATCGAGGTTCAAGGAAAAAACTGCCGGGTATATTACGAAAGCGCAGGTCAGGGTGTTCCGCTGGTCTGTCTGCATACGGCCGGAGCTGATTCCCGACAATATCAGGAACTCCTGCGCAATGAGGAACTGATTTCCCGTTTTCAGGTGATTGCTTTTGACCTTCCGTATCACGGGCGTTCCATGCCGCCGAAGGAGTGGTGGCTCGAGCCGTACCGCCTGACCACCGATCTGTATGTAGAGACGATCATGGCTTTCTTAAAAGCGGCTGAGATCGAACAGCCACTGGTAATGGGGTGTTCCATGGGGGGCAATATCACATTGGAGTTGGCTTACCGTTACCCGGAACAGTTTCGGGGTGTGATCGCCCTAGAAGCTGCTGCCGCTACGGGTGGACGTTTGAATGATTATCTTTTCCACCCTCAAATCAACGGTGGGGAAATGTGCGCCACAAACGTCTATGGTCTCATGGCACCGCAAAGTCCGGAACACCTGCGCCGGGATGTATGGTGGATCTACAGCCAAGGAGCGCCGGGTGTGTACTATGGAGATATTTCCTTTTATAGTGAGGATTGGAATGCCACTGACCGGGTGGACAAAATAGACACAGGGAAATGTCCAGTGTTTATGTTCACTGGGGAATATGATTACTCATGTTCGCCGGAAATGTCCTTAAAAACAGCGAAGCAAATCCCAGGTGCGGAGTTTCAGGTGATGAAAGAGATGGGTCACTTTCCCATGAGTGAGAATCCGAGCCTGTTGATGGATTACCTGCGGCCAGTTTTGCAGCGGTTCTACTAGATTTTAAAAGGATGCGTGTTGGTGTGTATATCGCGTTCTGCAGATGAAGGATGACCCGTCTCAGTTTTTATTGGTAGAGGTCTATCAAACGAAAGAAGATCAGGCGAAACACCGGCTAGCCGACCACTTTCAAAAGTGGCGTGTAGCTGTACAGGATCTCATTGCCGAGCCTTACACAAATTTGACCTACGACAATATTTTTCTTGACGAATCGGTTTTGAAAAAGTAAGAGGTTTTTACGATGAAAAAGAGATTGTTTATCCATGGAGAGTGGGTCGAGGCGAAGGAATATACCTCTCTTCTATCGCCGATTACAACGGCAAAGGGAGAAGTATTACGCACTATTGAAACATACAAATTTGCAGCCGAAGAGGCTAAGCGAATTTATGGGGAAACGATTCCCCTTGATGCCGCGAACGGGGGTGAAAGAAGAATCGCCTACACGACGCGAGAACCGCTGGGTGTCATTGGTGAAATTACTCCTTTTACTTCCCTATGAACCTGTTGATTTCTCCCAATGATGTGAAACGGACCTTACAATGGATTGAGGAAGCCAAACTTGCAGGGGCAACCGTAGCAACGGGCGGAGAAAATGCAGCTTGTCGTTTTTAACCGAAATTAAAACAAATACAAAAGGAGTTGTAAACCATGGATCAGAAGAGATTTAATGAAGGACTAGAAGTTCGCAGAGCGGTTTTAGGTGCTGAGTATGTGGACAAATCCATCAATAACGCAACGGATTTTAACCGTCCTATGCAGGAGTTAGTAACCGAATACTGTTGGGGAGAGATCTGGACCCGACCGGGTCTTTCCAGAAAAACCCGCAGCTTTATCAATCTTGCTATGCTAACCGCATTAAATCGCCCGCATGAGATTAAGCTGCACGTTCGTGGAGCGATTAACAATGGCTTAACGAAAGAAGAAATCCAGGAAGTCTTTCTGCAAACCGCCATCTATTGTGGTGTGCCGGCGGCAATTGACAGCTTTAGAGTGGCCCAGGAAGTCTTCAATGAAATCGAAAAAGAAAATGCAAGCAAGTAATCATTAACTAATATTCAACCCGAATTGCAACCACATTTGATTCTAGTATGTGTATCCTGTAGTAGCAAACACTTGCTACTACAGGATTTTTTGTATAAGAAAACCCCCAGTTCGACTGGGGGTTCAGGAAAGCTTATAGCTATAAGTAGTCATCCCTTGAACCCAATGATAAGATGGGAGCCGGTCTGCCAACCGCTACCATCAATCAAGGAGGACAAGGGATGGACAAAAGCAGTCTAGCACACACCAAATGGAACTGCAAATATCACATCGTGTTTGCGCCAAAGTACCGAAGACAAGTCATATACGGGAAATTAAAAAGAGAGATCGGAAAGATTATACGGGAGCTATGCGAACGAAAAGGAGTGGAGATCGTCGAAGCAGAAGCCTGCCCAGATCATATTCACATGCTGGTGAGTATCCCGCCCAAGCTAAGTGTACCGGAGTTTATGGGCTATTTAAAGGGAAAAAGCTCGCTGATGATTTTTGATAAGTTTGCGAATATGAAGTACCGGTATGGTAACCGTCAATTCTGGTCAGAGGGTACTATGTGGATACGGTGGGGCGAAATAAGAAAGTGATTGAAGAATACATCCGTAACCAGCTAGTGGAGGACAAGAATTATGAACAACTAACGATGAAAGAACTGATCGACCCGTTTACGGGTGAGTCGGTGAAAAAGGGCGTGTAAAGAGGCCCTTTTTCAGGGGCTAGCCTGTGGTAACACGCGGTTGGCAGACTTTCAGTGCGCCTTTGAGGCGCTTGCTTGTAACATGCCCTTATAGGGCTGACGGAAGCCACCGACTAAGCCGGTGGTTATGACTATTTTTTCAGCTTAGGATGGAGGTATCTAATCTCACACATTCACTGTAATAAGTATTGACTTTTCATGTCACGTTCAAACAAGGAGGTCTCCTGTGGATGTTGTTAATGAACAGAGTTCTCCAATAACGTCAATATGCTCGTAACGTGAATATCCGCGGTAAGGTAGACTTCACGCACCCGTGGTATCCGTTTCAGCTGAACTCGACAATTCGTCAGGCGTGAGCGACCGCGCGGGTATCCTGATTCTCTTCATCCTATTCGGACAGTTGCGCAAGTAGGGCCGAAAGGGGGCGCGGCAGATGAGCGGCATGTCTCCAAACGGCATGGGTAGTCACAAGCCCCTTGTTGTCATCCACAGGATGCGCAGCCAACTGATGGCTCCATTTCGACTGTTCTATAATCGCTTTTGGCATCATGGAAATCTCCAAGCCGCCCGCAACAAGCTGCAAAATCGTGTCGATGCTTGCACACTCCATCGTCTTCAGCAACGTGAATCCCCGACCCGTTGCCCATCTCTCCAATACTCGCCGGTACGTGCATCCTTCCCGGAAGGTGATGGCGACCGGGTTTTCTTGCAGGGCGTCGTCTGGCGATCGGCCCGTCGCCGTGATGATTTGCAGTTCCTCCACCACCAATGTTTTAGATGCCAAATTCGGGTGTAGGGCAGGTCGTCGGCCCGATCGTCGCAGGGGTTATCACTGCTGCCACACACAGCTACAACCTGTCCATGCTGCTTTCTGGTCTGATTCTTCTTGCCGCCGTCGTACTTCTCTGGTTGGCAGGAAGTAAGACACGCGAACGGGAGAACAGGATTGATTTTGAGGTTTGAACCCTGATTTGATGACCAACCATATGGTGGGGGTTTTTTATTTTAAAAACGGGTACATGATAGGTTTATTTATAGACAAAGCAGGAATTTGCAAGGTATCTGCGAAGATAGAGAAAGGACAGACACGGCGGGACGGTGCATCGTTTCGCAGGGAGCAGGGGTACCAAGGGGGATGTAAGTTGAATATTTATCTGATTGGGTTTATGGGGACGGGCAAGTCGACGCTTGGCAGAGTATTGTCGCAGCGGATTGGCTGGCCGTGGATCGATACGGACCAGGAAATCGTCAAACGGCAAAATCGCACCATTCCGGAGATTTTTGCGTCGGAGGGGGAAGCGTATTTTCGTGACCGGGAGACGGAATTGTTAAAGGAATTGGCTCTCCGCAAACGTATTCTGGTGACGACCGGTGGAGGCATGGTACTCCGTTCGGAAAACCGCGAGTTAATGAGAAAATCGGGTATTGTGATTTCATTGACGGCAGATCGAAACGTCATTCGGGATCGAGTGGCGCGTCAGGGAAACCGCCCGCTGCTGGCAGGCGATGAACTGGAGCAGCGCATTGACCGGCTTTTGAAGGAACGGGCCGAATTGTACAACGAGGCAGATATCCAAATTGACACGACGTCCGGCGATATTGACGCAGCAGTTCGGGAATTGCTCGCAAATCCTGCATTTCCTTTGCGTTGACGGGGTCTCTTAAACCCGCTACACTTAAAAAATAGCTTGTACTTCAGAAAGTGAGGCAATTCTACATGTGCGGAATTTGTGGCATGGTGACGAAAAACGGGAGTCCTGCCGAGCAAACTGTTTTGGAACGAATGACCGATCAGATTGTCCACCGTGGACCGGACGATACGGGTGTTCATTTTGATGGTCCTGTCGGCTTGGGATTCCGTCGCCTTTCCATTATTGATCTGGAAGGAGGTCACCAACCACTCTCGAACGAGGATGGAACGGTTTGGATCACATTTAACGGAGAAATATATAATTACAAGGAAATCCGCCGTTGGCTGATCGATCGCGGTCATCAGTTCCGGACCGAATCGGACACGGAAGCGATTGTCCACCTGTATGAAGAAAAGGGGCCGGACTGCGTAAAAGATTTGCGCGGCATGTTCGGTTTTGCGATCTGGGATTCACGTCACAACCGGGTGATGGTAGCGCGCGACCATTTTGGCATTAAGCCGTTGTACTATACGGAAACGGATGACATCATCGCATTTGGATCGGAAATCAAATGTCTGCTGCAGGTGCCAGGCGTCAAACGGGAAGTGAGCCTGGAGTCGTTCTGGAACTATTTGACATTTCAGTATGCGCCTGATCCGATGACGATGTTTGCGGATATTTGGAAATTGCCGGCGGCTCACTATATGATTATCCAAGACGGGAAAATCGATATACAGCGCTACTGGCAGGTTGAATTTACGGAAGGCGATCAACCGCTGTCCTACTATATTGAAGGCACACGGGAAGTTTTGCGCAATTCAGTCAAAGCGCATATGAATTCGGATGTGCCGCGCGGCGCATTTTTGTCCAGCGGCGTAGATTCCAGTACCATTGTGGCCCTTCTGAAAGAGTTGGAACAGGTAAAAACGTTCACGGTCGGTTTTGAAGGAGCGGGCGGACAAAGCGAAGTCGAATACGCCAGGGAAACGGCCCGCATTCTTGGGACGGAACACCGCGACACCATCATTAGCGCGAAAGAATATTTGGACGTACTGCCTAAGCTGATGTATTACCAGGACGAACCGGTCGCCGATCCGGCAGCGATTGCCCTTTATTTTGTGGCGGAATTGGCCTCCCGCTATATCACGGTGGTGCTGTCAGGCGAGGGAGCCGATGAGGTATTCGGCGGGTATACGATTTACCGGGAGCCGCTGTCGCTTAAATTGTTTGACCGGATTCCGCCGTCGATGCGGCGTTCGCTGGGTCTTATGGCCGAGTATTTGCCGGAGGGCATGAAAGGCCGCTCATTCCTGATGCGCGGCTCGAAGACGGTGCAGGAACGGTTTGTCGGCAATGCGTTTATTTTTGATGAGCGAATGAAGGAACAGTTCGTGACATACAAACCGGAACAGATTGGCGGCCGCAGACCGTTTGACATCACGGGCGTTTATTACGACAGGGCCCGCAACTATGACGATGTGACAAAAATGCAATATGTCGATTTTCATACATGGTTGACCGGCGATATTCTGATGAAGGCGGACAAGATGACGATGGCCAACTCGCTTGAACTGCGGGTGCCGTTTTTGGATAAGGAAGTTTTTGAATTCGCATCCAAAATCCCCATGCAATACCGGATGATGAACGGAACTACCAAATATGTGCTGCGGGAAGCGGTGAAAGACATCCTGCCGCGTGAAGTGGCAGAGCGACCGAAGCTGGGATTTCCGGTTCCGACGCGTAAATGGCTGAAAGACGAATTTTATCGTTGGGCGCGGGAACTGATCGATGCAAGCGCGGTCGACCACTTGATTAATAAATCGTTTGTCATGCAGTTGTTGGAGGATCACAGGAACAACGTTCGTGACAACTCCCGCAAAGTCTGGACGATTCTGATCTTCATGCTGTGGCATCAGGTCTATGTGGAGCAGTCGGTCAAGATTGGAAGCAGCGTCAGCCCAAATGTACAGCTGCGCAGAACATATGGCAAGCAGTTGGCTGGGGCCAGGGAATAAGGGAAAGCGGTTGGGAGTTGAAAGGACGTTTGAGATAAGCGTACGTTGATCGAGAGTTTTATCACGTAGGGCATTTGAGTGTAAGAAGGGATGCGCCGCCGATTGGCGGTGTTTTTTCTTGTGGGACTAGACCCACGTCAGATTGCTGGTTGCTGTCAGAAATAATCGCTCCGCTTACGGAATATCAAACGGTCTATGCAGGATACGTGTACTTTGAGAAAGTTGTCTGCAACCAACGAATAAAATTAAATGATAAAGTTAAAGGATTCAGTGAAAATGTACTCTAAGCTACTTAAGTTTGTTGAGTCAAAGATCATAGCTATGAATGAAAAAGCTAAGACGGCATTATAAGACATACAGTCCCTCAGAGCTAAAATTATTAGCTATAACTTATGAATCTAGTGACATCATTAACGATCAATTTCCAAAAGTAATTAATTTTTCTTTCGGGAGTCTTTATATGCCGTTTATTTTAATGATATTTACCACTATTTTCTCAATTATTCCCGCTGTTATTGGTCAAGTTAGTGACTTAACAGGCAAAACTCGAAACGCTATCGACTTTATAATAGATTTGCTACAGGGATTGGCCAATAATTTTACAAGTTTTTTCACATTTCTGATCTATGTAATTACTGGTTACGTAGTGTTGGTGTCGATACTAATTTATAGAAAGTATGTATTGCGCAAACGACTCCTCATTATTAAAGAAATTTTGCTCGAACTTGAGAATGAAGCACTCCGTAAGAATAATTAAAATTACAGCTAAAACATAGGCCATTTTGCCCGTTGGCATAGCACTCCTTCCATAGTGCATTGTGGCACCGGGGACGTGAAGTCACAGCATCAAAATTCATTATGAAAATAACATTGCCGGGATTTATTTACATAGCCTTTGAAAAAGTTGTTTCCGTTTTGTCAGGAATCTTGACAAAAGAAATAGCGAATGTTTCGCAGTGCCTGTAGGATGAATGTAGGAAGAATACAGGGACACGATGAAGTGTCAATGGCAAAGAAGCCTCGCCTAATGCGTCTGGCTTCTTTCTGTTTTTCCGAAGAGGAGAAGAAAGGAGGGGGAAACCTGCGGACAGGAGAGGTGGACAATAGGTCTGTTGCCGGGCACTTACCAAAGAATGGATGAGAAGGTGCATGTCTGCACACAGAAAGGGGGAGAAACCAATGAGTATGGGAAGTAACGAAGTGATTTTGGAACATGGAAAAACGGGAGGGCGAACACACAGCGAACCGAAACGCACATTTAACAAATGGGTGAACAATCCGGTTTTGGAAGATTATTCGCTGCGATATGCGCCACGTTCTTTCCGTAAATGGAGCGAGTATGCGGTCTTCAGCTCTGCGATAGGCGGCATTGCCTATCTGGCAGATTTCGCCATAGGCGGTTCGATTGCCGTTTCATACGGTTTCGCCAACTCTTTTTGGGCAATTCTTGTTTCCGCCGTCATTATCTTCTTGACCGGTTTGCCGATTGCGTATTATTCGGCTAAGTACAACATCGATATGGATCTGTTGACGCGCGGAGCAGGGTTTGGATATTTGGGATCTACCTTGACTTCCTTGATTTACGCGTCATTTACGTTTATTTATTTTGCTCTTGAAGGTGCCGTCATGGCGCAGGCATTCGAACTGTACTTTGGATTGCCGTTGGCAATTGGATATCTTGTTTCGTCGATCATTATCATTCCCATGGTGATCTTTGGAATGACATTCCTGGCCCGTTTACAGGTCTGGACACAGCCAATCTGGCTTACCTTGATGGTGCTTCCGTTTGTGGTGATACTGGTGAAAGATCCGGGCGCTTTTTCCAACTGGACCCATTTTGCCGGAAATTCACCGTCAGGTGCATCGTTCAATCCGATGATGTTCGGTTTGGCGGCTGGTGTGGTCCTGTCTTTAATCGCGCAAATCGGGGAACAGGTTGACTATCTGCGGTTTATGCCGGAAAAGACGGCGAAAAACAAATCCAAATGGTGGTGGGCCGTTGTGCTGGCGGGTCCCGGTTGGGTGATCCTCGGTGCATTCAAACAATGGGGCGGCGCTTTTATGGCAGCCTATGTGGCGCCTGCGGTCGGGCTGCAGGCGGCAAATGAACCGATCCATATGTACCAGATGGGATTTCAGACATTTATTCCGGGTGCATTTGCTGCACTTACGATTGCCACGTTTTTTGTGATCCTGTCGCAGATCAAAATCAATGTCACAAACGCCTACTCCGGTTCGCTTTCGTGGTCCAACTTCTTTTCCCGGCTGTTGCATTTCCATCCCGGTCGGGTTGTCTGGCTGTTTCTCAATGTAGGGATCTCGATCACGTTGATGGAGTTCGGACTGTTCGGATTTTTGAACAATGTGCTTGGATTTTATTCCAACGTTGCCCTTGCATGGATCGGAGCGGTTGTTGCCGATTTGGTCATCAACAAAGCGATTCTCAAAATCAGCCCCTCCTACATCGAATTCAAACGGGCACATCTGCATAATTTCAATCCGGTCGGATTCGGTTCGATGATGATCGCATCGATCGTCTCCATCCTGGCGTTCTTTAACGTGTTCGGCCCCGTTCTGCAGGCGTTCTCGCCTTTCTTGTCGCTGCTGCTGGCGTTCGTGTTGTCACCGATACTAGCGCTTGCAACGAAAGGAAAGTATTACATTGCACGTGAGAATCCTTATATTCGTAAAGGTGAAGACGGCAAAATGGTGATTTCACTTTCGGGAGGATCGGAAGCTAAGGCTGTCCATGCAGCGCTTGCGGCAACCGTTGATGCAGGGACTGTAATTGGCAGAAAAACCGGGCAGTCTGGATTCCCGAAGGAAACTCTCGATATGGTGCCGGAAATTCTTTGCACTTGCTGCCATTTCAAATATGAGCCGGAGGATATCACGTATTGTCCGTTCCATCAGGGAACCGTCTGCTCTCTCTGTTGCAGCCTGGAAAAAGACTGCCATGATATGTGCAAGAAACAATAAGAGAATCATTCTATCAATCTGGGAAAGGGGATTTGCCATATGCCAGTAGGAACGATTCATTCCAGCAAAGATACAGTGGGGGTTGCCGTTGTGAACTACCCGGTGCCCGTGTTGGAGACGAAACAACAGGTATTGGAAAACGCTTATCAAATTGCTTCTTACGTGGACGGGGTGAAAACGGGGTATCCCGGTTTGGATTTGATTATTTTCCCGGAATATAGCCTGCAGGGATTTCACCCTGTTAAATGGCGGGATTTGACCACAACCGTGCCAGGGCCGGAAACCGAGGTGCTGTCAGAAGCGTGTAAACGCAATCAGGTATGGGGGGTTTTCTCCATCACCGGCGAGGAAAATCCGGCTGGCGGCAATCCGTTCAACTCACTGGTTCTAATCAACGACTGCGGTGAAATTGTGATGAACTATCACAAAATCAACCCGTGGGTGCCAAAAGAACCGTGGTACCCCGGCGATAAGACAATGGTAGTCGAAGGACCGAAAGGGTTAAAAATTGGTGCCACCATCTGTTATGACGGCAACTATCCGGAGATTGTCCGCGATACGGTCATGAAAGGCGCCGAATTGGTCGTCCGCATCCAGGGGTACATGTATCCTTCAAAGGAACAGCAGCGTATGATTGCACAAGTTCGCGCCTGGGAAAATCTGACCTATTTTGCCGTTGCCAACTTGGCGGGACGGGACATGGTCTATTCCTATTTCGGACATTCAAGCATTGTCAATTTTGACGGGACGATGTTGGCAGAGTGCGGCAGTACGCCGGGAGAGGTACAATTTGCCCTCTTGTCTTTATCCGCGATTCGTGACGCACGGGCGAACTGGACGGCGGAAAATCACCTGTTCAATTTAACCCACCGCGGTTATACGGCAGCAGGACCGCTAGGGATCGCAGCTTGCCCCTACGATTTCTACCGTGAATGGGTGGCAGATGAAAAACAGGCGCGGTTTGCCTGTGAATCTCTTACCCGAACAACCGCGCTGCCGGAACAGGAGGGGGACGGTCAGGATCTGGAGGGTGCCGTGTCGGTCAGAGAGGCGAAAGCGGAAGCATCTGCAACTGATTCCGTGATTGCGCCGGGTTTGGAATTGGAAGAGGCCAAGTAATTGTAAAAATATTTGTTTCAGGGGAAGGGGAATCAGGATATGCCCGAAGTATTGTTTCGAGTTGATTTGACAAAACCGATGGACGAACAGGATGTTCCCGGACACAACCGTTGGCATCCGGATATTCCGGCGGTTGTCTCCGTCAATCCGGGAGCTGTGTTCCGCATCGAATGCAAGGATTGGACGGACGGACAAATTCAAAACAACGATGATCCTTCTGACATCCGCGATGTAAATCTGAAACGGGTTCATGTATTGAGCGGGCCGATTTGGGTAAACGGTGCAGAACCGGGCGATATTCTGGTGGTCGACATTTTGGACATGGGAGCGATGCCAAAATCAGAGTGGGGATTCACCGGAATCTTCGCGAAAGAAAACGGCGGCGGGTTTCTTATGGAACAGTATCCGGAAGCAGCCAAGACGATCTGGGATTTTCAAGGCATTTACGCAATGTCCCGCCATATTCCGGGTGTCAAGTTTGCCGGGATCATGCACCCCGGTCTGATTGGGGTAGCTCCCTCACATGAACTGCTGGACCGATGGAACCGACGGGAAGCGGAACTTGTCGCGACCGATCCTTACCGGATTCCGGGTCTGGCCAACCTGCCGGATCCCGATAGTGCGGTGCTCGGATTGTTGAAAGGCGCCGAATTTGACCGGGTGGCGAAAGAAGCGGCGCGGACGGTGCCGCCTCGGGAGAATGGGGGGAACTGCGATATAAAGAATCTTTCGAAGGGGTCCCGCATTTATTTCCCGGTATTTGTAGAGGGAGCCAAATTGTCGATGGGGGATATCCATTTTTCACAGGGGGATGGTGAAATTACGTTTTGCGGTGCGATCGAAATGGCGGGTTGGATCGACCTGCACGTCGATGTGATCAAAGGAGGAATGGCAAAATACGGATTGACAAATAACCCGATTTTCAAGCCGGGTCCGGTCGAGCCCCGATATTCCGAATATCTTGTGTTTGAAGGGATTTCGGTTGACGAGATGACAGGAACGCAACATTACCTGGACGCTCATATTGCCTATCGGAGGGCCTGTTTAAATGCGATCGATTATTTGCAAACAATCGGATACACTGGACAGCAGGCCTATATGATTCTGGGAGCGGCTCCCGTCGAAGGACGAATTAGCGGAATTGTCGATGTGCCAAACGCCTGCTGTACGCTCGCCATCCCGACGGCGATATTTGACAAAGACATTTTGCCCAAATGATGAATGACTGTTTCGAAATCCGGGATAAGAGGTGAGGAGATGCCGATTTATCGATTCGAATGTCCAGATTGTGGCGCTTTTGAGGAACGATTATCTGTCAACGAGCTTCCATCAACCCTTGCATGCCCCATCTGCAAACAGATGGCAAAACGGATCTACACCGCACCGTTTGTCTGGTCCATGGGAGCCGCCATTCGCAAACGGGTGACGGAAAGCACACAGCCGAAGCGGATGAGCCGGGAAGAACTGACCCATTCGGCACACACGCATCATGGTCATGCGCCGAAGGTGGGCCAAAGGCCATGGCAAGTGGGACATTGACTGCATTGACAGCCATTCGGCTGTCTTTTTTTACGGGCTTTATGGGGGGACAGGATATTGATGAAACAAGAAGCGATTCCATTTTTTTGCCACAACGGAGTTGTCCGGTTTTTCGTATTCTTTGATGCGTCTGTGTCAAACCGAATTGATACAGCATGTGCCTTACGGTTTTGAAGACCGATATTCTAAGTTGTCTAACCTTAGAACGAGGATTTTTTTGTATTTTCACGGGAATAAGAAAAATCTCCCTTTCTCATCCAAAAAATGCGGTGCAATGGATGGGCTAAGATTTATTTCGAAAAGAAGAGCATGTCG
Organism: Effusibacillus dendaii; assembly: GCF_015097055.1. Lineage (NCBI taxonomy): Bacteria > Bacillati > Bacillota > Bacilli > Caryophanales > Alicyclobacillaceae > Effusibacillus > Effusibacillus dendaii. The sequence continues at coordinate 910,405 of NZ_AP023366.1, read as the reverse complement.
CGAAAATTGAGGCGGTCGTTAGTGCGAGAAAAGACGAAAGTTTATCAATCATTGTACAGGCGGATGTGGAAGGCAAATTCAATTTATCTGAATGTTTGAATTATATTGACATTTCACAAACGATAAAACATAATAAACTTGAACAGACAGACTGGTCGGTCTATTAGAACAAACTTATTTACAACCGTTTTTAAGGAGGAGAACTATGGGACTCAGGAAACCTGAAGAATTTTTAACAAGTCTACAGGATGGTCGAGAAGTTTATTATCGTGGGAAATTGGTAGAGGATGTTATTTCGCATCCGGTTTTGAAAGTCGGGGTACAAACGGCGCTAGTGGATTATCAAATTACGGAAAAAGAAGAATACAGTGACTTTGCGGTTGCGGTTGAAAATGGAGAAAAGATCAACCGGTTTTTATATGCCCCCAGAACCAAAGACGATTTATTAAAACGGAAACAACTTATCGAAACAGGAAGTCGACTTTGCTTCGGATTTCCCCCTTTTGCCAAAGAAGGAGGAAGCGATGCTCTGAACGCGGTAAGGGTCGCATCTAAATATGTAGATGAGAAGTATGGAACTGAATATAACCAACGAGTAGAAGCGTTTGCTCGTCATCTCCAACGGGGCGATCTGAGCTTGGCTATCGGAATGACGGATGTGAAAGGAGATCGGAGTTTAAGGCCTTCCCGGCAGGCTGATAAGGATTTATACCTGAGAATTGTGGGAAAACGGAGTGACGGAATCGTTGTGCGGGGTGCCAAAGCCCATATGACAGCGGTCCAATATGCAAACGAAATTATTATTCTGCCAACCCGCGCCATGACAGAAGCTGATAAAGAATATGCCGTTTCATTTGCGATTCCGGTGAATACAAAGGGTTTAAAAATAATATCCCGTGCAGGAGCCTATGAAGATCGCCCCTTAAGAGAGGTACCGGTAAGCGGCATGTTTGATATCATGGATGCTTTGGTTGTTTTCGATAATGTTTTTATTCCGAATGAGCGGGTGTTTTTGGGTGGGGAATGGGAATTTGCGGGTTTTTATACACAAATGTTTGCCAACTTCCATCGTATGACAGCCTCCGCATACAAATATCCATACATCGAGTTGTTAATTGGAGCAGCCAAATTAATGGCCGATTATAACGGAACTTCAAAAATGTCTCACGTAAGAGAAAAAATTTCGGAGATGATTCTGTATGGAGAAACATTAAACGCCTTAACCCGATCTGCGTGTGAAAACCCGGTTGAAGACAAACTAACGGGTATTGTATATCCGAATCCTATGATTAGTAACTCAGCAAAGTATCATTTCGCCAACAACTACCATCGAATTGTCAAATACTTGCAAGATATATCAGGGGGAATTATTGTAACTGTTCCTAGTGAAGATGACTTTGAAAACAATGAACTTCGTCCCTATATTCTCAAATATCTTGCAGGAAATGCTAATGAATCCTCTGAACATCGGTATCGAATGATTCGTTTGGTTCATGATTTGGTTGCTTCCGATATGGGGGGATTTTGGGAGGTCACCACTCTTCATGCCGAAGGATCGCTAATGGCCCAAAAAATTGCGGTCTTCACTGAAGCAGATTTTTCCCGATATGAAACTTTGGCAAAGAGCGCAGCTGGGATTTTGAAGCGAGGTGATGGGGATGGAAATATATAAACAATTTTTTGACTTGACTGATCAGATTGTGCTGATTACGGGAGCCAGCAAAGGACTGGGGAAAGGAATGGCCGAAGCATTCGCAGCAGCGGGAGCGAAAGTCTTTCTGATAAGCCGAAATGAAAAACAGCTTCAAGAGAATGTTTCCGCCATTCTCTCGAGAGGGAGTAGAGCTTCTTTTTTCGCTGGCGATGTAAACAATATTGATTTTGTGCATCAGGTGGTCAATGAGATTAGAGAAAAAGAAACCAGAATCGATGTATTAATAAATAATGCGGGAGTCGTTTTTCCTAAAAAGGCGTTTGACATTTCGGTGGAAGACTGGGACTCAACAATTGAAACCAATCTGAAATCGGTTTTCTTTTTCAGCCAGACTGCTGCACAGGTAATGAAGGAAAGATCAGCAGGCAGAATTATTAATATCTCCTCGATCATGGGGGCTGTCGGAGACATTTCACTTTCCACGTATTGCGCTAGCAAAGGGGGGGTAATGCAACTCACTAAAGCTCTGGCTTTGGAATGGGCTAAATACAATATTCAAGTGAATGCGATCGGTCCCGGATATGTCGAAACAGATATGAATCATGATGCGTTTAAAGATGAACATTTTCGAAATTACATCCTAAATAAGACCCCTTTAAGGAGACTTGGGACAATCGATGAAATTGCCGGAGCGGCATTATTCCTAGCGTCTCCGGTTGCAGCGTATATTACAGGCCAAACTATATTTGTCGATGGCGGTTGGACAGCTCAGTAGTAAGGAATATCACGCAAAATTTAAAATGTTAGAATGGTTGTGTAATCGATCTCAGGTAAAATTAGGGAATAAAAATGGCGGAGGAACAGGACAAGAAATGGCGGAGCTTGAAACAAGGGAACGTATCTTACAGATTGCGATCAACTTATTTGAGAAAAAAGGGTACCATAAAGTTTCTGTTGATGAAATTATCGAAGTGAGTTGCAGTTCAAAGGGGGCGTTCTATCACAACTATAAATCGAAAGAAGAACTTCTTTTTACAATCCATGATCGTTATATTCAGTACACGTTAGAAAGAGGTTATGAATGTTATAACGCATGGAATACATCGATAGAACGTCTTGCTGCAATCATTAAAGATTTATTGATTGGTATCGATAAGTATAAAGCTTCGGTGACAATATTTTTCCAGGAGTACAGATATCTGACAGGTGAGTTTTTCGAAATTGTAGAACAGAAACGTGATGAATATGTAGAGTTAATGCTTAAAATTTTGAACGAAGGTCTGGCAACAGGGGAAATCCGGATGGAGTTGCCGTCAAAAATTTTGGCAATGGCGATTTTTGGCATGGTCGATTGGACTTACATCTGGTATCGCAAGAATGGAGAGTATTCGATTGAGGAGATCGCAGATATTTTTGTCGATCTGATTTTAAATTCTGTTTTAAATCATGACTTACGAAACCATCCGTTGTATGAAAAATTCATGCTGAAAAACAAATAAAGCAACATATTGTGAAATCAAACTGATTAGTTCGTTGGAGGTCGTTTCAATCACCGGAAACGGGGAGGGCTTTTTGTGAACCTGGCATTTTCAGTTGAATTTCAAGCCGTAAAAAGGGGAAAACAAACTGCGGTTATTTTTGATGATGTAAATTATGACTATGATTACATGAATAACTTGTCAAATCAATTTGCACTAACTTTGAGAGACCTGGGAGTGGGAAAAGGAGATCGTGTTTCAATTTGGTTGCCAAATGGATTAAGTTTTATAGGCGCATTTTTCGGAATATTGAAACTTGGCGCTTTAGCTGTGCCCATGAACGTTTTGCTTAAGGAGGCAGAGATTTCACACGTACTTGCAGATGCGGAAGTTAAAGTACTAATTACACACTCCACTCATTTTCCAATCTTAAATCATGTTATTGAAAACCTGCCTAATCTTGAAACAGTAATTTTTACCGATGATCATAAGGAGTCTGTTATAGAAAGTGAAAAGTTTAAGTTTTTCAGTTTTATCAAAAGGGAGTCGGATTCTCCTTTTCTGGCGATTGATTTATCACCGGATGATGCCGCGACTATTTTGTATACTTCCGGAACCACAGGGCTCCCTAAAGGTGTTGTGCTGACTCATTATAATTTACAATCCAATGCCGAATTTTACGCAGATCACATTCAATTAACAGATAAACATTTCGGTTGTATTGTTACTCCTTTATCCCACTTATTGGTATTGATGGCAGGTCTGATACTGATATTTTTGAAAGGGGGCAGGTTTTTGTTATTTGAAAAATTCGAAAAAGAATATGTTGCAAGAAAAATTAAAGAACTCGGAATCAATTTCTTTATCGGAGTGCCAGCCATGTATTACATGTTTTTATCGTTACCGGAAAAAGAAGAGTTTGATTTATCCAGTTTGGAAATATGCATTACGAGCGGAGCACAGATGCCATTGGAAGTAAGAAAACGGTTTGAAGAGAGATTCCGCACATTCACGATTCAAGCCTATGGACAAACGGAAGCTTCTCCGGTTATTTCTGTTGATCGCTTAGACATGCAAAGGAAGTTTGAAAGCGTTGGTTATCCTATGTCCCACCTTGAAGTCAAAATTGTGGATCCAACAGGGAATGAAGTTCCAAGAGGGAGTACAGGGGAAATTATTGCAAAGGGACACTGTGTTATGAAGGAATATTGGAGAAATCCCGAGGCAACCCGATCGACTGTAAAAGACGGTTGGCTTCATACCGGGGATATAGGTTATATGGATGAGGATGGTTATCTCCATCTCAAAGATAGGATCAAAGAAGTAATTATCGTTGGCGGTTATAATGTCTATCCCGCTGAGGTGGAAAATGTGATTTATCAACATCCCGCCGTGTTGGAAGCCGCTGTTATTGGAGTTACCGATCAGCGATTAGGGGAAATACCCAAAGCTTTCATTGTCAAAAAGAGGGGAGTGGATGTATCTAAGGAAGAAATTATTCAGTTCTGTTCTTCAAAATTAGCACGATATAAGGTAATGAGAGAAGTTGAATTTATCGATGAAATTCCAAAAACCGTTACAGGAAAGTTGTTGAAGCGAAAGTTAAAAGAACAATACACCAGTTCTCAATACTAAGGGGGTTCACAAAGTGAAAAAAGTTGCTGGGACAGTTTGGGGATATCGCCATATAGTTTTGCTGATCGTTTGGTTGCTTTACATTATCAATTATTTTGACAGGTTATCTGTTTTAACTTTTCTTCCGTTCATTCAAAAGGATCTTCAACTTACCCCGGTACAGGTGGGGCAACTGGCATCCGTGTTTTTCTTTGCATATGCCATTGCTCAAGTGACGGCTGGGTTTCTCGCTGACAAATACGGATCCAAAAAAATCATGGGCTTCGCAATCACCGTATTTACAGCCGTTACCGCTTTGACAGGTGTAGTCAAGAGCTTTGGGCAATTCATTGTACTTCGAATCGGATTGGGACTTGGGGAAGGACATCATTTCCCGCCTGCTTCCCGGTCGATTAATAACTGGTTCCCAACTGAAGAAAGAGGACGTGCCATGTCGTTCTTTACAACTTCATGGGCTGTCGCACCTGCAATTGTTCCCGTTCTTATAACTACTCTGTCTGTATATTTCTTCGAAGGTCAGTGGAGACCTGTGTTTTATGTTCTGGCACTTCCAGGGCTGTTGGGTATCTGGGCCCTGTGGTACTTTGTAACAGATTCGCCCAAAGAAATGCTCGACAAAGGTCGATTGAAAAAAGAGGAGTATGAGCACATCGTTGCAAACACCCCTGACGACGTAAAAACTCCAGTAGAAAAAAAGAAAAAAAACTATGGGATTTTTCTGAAAGATGGTTACTTTTACGTATATTTGGTGGTATTGTTTTGCCAGTTGGCAGTATATTGGGGGAGTACTACCTGGTTAAGCACTTTTCTGGTCAAACAGCATGGCATGGATCTTAAAGCGATGGGATTTTTCGCCTCGGCTCCATATGTTGTTGCCTTCTTTGCGATGATTCTTGGTGGGTGGTTAATGGATAAAGTGTTTAATCGAATGAAACCGATCGCCCTAATTGCATATTTAGGGTGTATCCCGGTCTTATGGTTGCTTGGCACTGTTGAAAAAGGCAATACAGGGCTTCTGTTGACTCTGTTAATGCTGTCAGGATTCTTTATTAACCTGAATTTCGGTTCTATCTATGCATATTTACAGAAAAGGTACCCAAAAGAAATAATTGGAAGTGCGATCGGAGTGGCTAATGGAGTTGGCCAGTTAGGTTCATTCGTTTCTCCTCTTATTGCCGGATATCTGGTGAAAGTGGGGCCTGACGGGACACAGGATTTCAGAATGGTATTTGTATTTTTCGCTCTCGCTTCAGCCTTAGCGGCATTATGTTCGTTTATCCTGAAAGAACAACAAATTACAACATCGCATCATCCAGCAATCAGGGAAAACGAAACTTCCAATCTTTAATCGGGTAAAGACGGACTAGTCCGCATATTAGGCTTGTCGGTCTTTCACAAGTTATAAGCCAGTCGAGTAAGGAGGCTGAAAAAGTGGACAGGCGAAAGGTTTTGAGAAATCTTTTACAGCAAGAGAGGATCATTGTGGCACCAGGCTGTCATGATGCATTAGGAGCAAAAATCATAGAAAAAGTCGGGTTTGATGTAGCTTATATGACCGGTAATGGTGTTTCAGCAAGTTTGATTGGGAAACCGGATATCGGTTTAGTAACCATGCCGGAAATGGTCAGTAGAGCCCGGGGGATTGTATCGGCTGTTAATTTGCCCGTTATTTGTGATGCGGACACGGGATATGGAAACATCAACAACGTAATTAGAACGGTAGAAGAATATGAAGCCGCAGGGGTATCGGCTATTCATATTGAAGATCAGATTACCCCTAAAAAATGCGGCGCTATGGATGGGCTAAAATATATATCAAAGGATGAGCATGTAGCCAAAATTAGAGCAGCCGTTACTGCTAGACAAGACAAAAATTTTTTAATAATTGCACGTACTGACTCCCGCGTATCAATGGGATTGGAAGAGGCGATCAGCCGAGGGAAAGCGTGTGCGGATGCAGGGGCCGATATCATCTATATTGAGATGCTGGAAACAGTTGATGAACTAAAAGAAGTCGCTCGAAAAATTGATGCTCCACTAATGTATGACATGTTGGAAAATACCCGAGTCCCCTATATGAACGTCAAGGAATTGCAGAACATAGGGTATAAACTTGTTATATTCCCGCTATCCTCTACATTTCTGTATGCCGAAACAACCATGCGGTTGATGTCATCTTTGAAGGAAACCGGTACTACTGCCGAATTCCTCGATAAGATGATGACGATTCATGACTATGAAGAACTGCTTGGTCTGCAGCAAATAAAGCAAAGAGAGAAAACATTGATTAATGAGCAGATGACTGGGTGAAGTTAAGAACTTTAAAAAAATAGGTGAATAAATGGGAGGAATAGAGATGCAGGAAGCCGTTCAATTTCTTAAAGAGATGATTCGTTTAAAAAGCGTCAACCCGCCAGGGGATGAAGAACCTGTTGCACGTCTGATCGAAGCAATGTTAAAAAAGAGTGGAATTGAGTCGGAGGTAAGAATTCTTGGAACCAACCGTGCCAATCTGGTAGCGCGAATCAAAGGAACGGGAGCTAAAAAAAGTCTGGTTTACAGCGGACATATGGATACAGTTCCGCCAGGGGACATTTCATGGAAATTCGATCCTTATGGGGCGGTGGAACATGAAGGACATGTCTACGGACGGGGAGCGTCTGACATGAAAGGCGGATTGGCCGCCATGGTTGTGGCGATGACAGAGATCGCCAGGTCGGGAGTGACTCTGCAGGGAGATTTGGTACTGGCTGCAACAGCCGGAGAAGAAGTGGACTGCTGCGGGGCCCGTGCAATGGTTGAGGAGGGGCTTCTGCAGGAGGTTGGTGCCATGGTTATCGGTGAACCCAGCAACGGAGAGATTTTTACCGCCCATAAAGGAGCTCTCTGGCTGGAGATTACAGCTTACGGCAAGACGGCCCACGGTTCAATGCCTGAACAGGGTGTGAATGCGATCGAGCATATGAACCGTTTCATTAATGCATTGAGAGACCGATTTAAATTCCGGTATGACAGGGACCATTTACTCGGAGAGCCGACTTTAAACCTGAGTGTGATTTCCGGTGGGGTCAAGACAAATGTGGTGCCCGATGTGTGCCGACTTCAAATTGATATTCGGACGGTTCCGGGGCAGGATCATCTTCAGATTGTGGCAGACGTGGAAAGATTATTCAAAGAGATCGAAGCGGATACGTCGGCAAAATTTGAATTGGCTGTTCTTAACGACAAACCGTCTGTCCGGACACCTGTCACTCATGAACTGATAGGTCTTTCTCTTGCAACGGCGAAAGAACTGTTCCAAAAAGATTTCCAACCGGCCGGCGTACGATATTTTACAGACGCTTCTGTTTTTGTGCCGGGAGCTGGCGGCGACCTGCCCGTAATTGTTTACGGACCCGGGGATGAAAAGATGGCGCATCAACCGGATGAATTTGTGGAGACAGCCAAGTATCTGGATGCGATCCAGTTTTATAAAGCATTGGCTCTTCGTTTCCTCGTCTGAAGAATAAGCAGGATGGGGCAAGTTCAAAAATATGTTACAATCGGTCCAAGAGCGTTAAACCAGTTCAAGAAGAAACCAGGGAGGCAATACAGGTGGACCTAACATCAATCCAAACTATTGTAGAGGCGATCCGTGATCCGATTCCGCAAGAAGCTTCCATTGCGATAGCCGATCAGTCCCGGTTTATTTTTTATCAACCAAGCAAAAGTATTGACTTACGAATAAAACCTGGGGATGAAATTCAGGAAGGGACGTTGACACGGCTCGCATTAAGAAAACGAGTTCGTCTGTCAAAGTTTGTGGATTCAAGCCCGTTCGGCATAGATTATTATGCAACAAGCACCCCGATTACAAATGGAGATATGACAATCGGATGCTTTACCTTAATTTATCCGTCATATCCTGAATCGTATCTGCCGCGTTATCAGTTCCTGATTGGGAAAGCAGATGGCCGCTGGGTTCCTGTCCCGTTTTCAGATATTTATTTAATCACTTCGGAAACCGGTAAGACGTTTCTTTATACCACAGGCGGCAAATACTTGAATAAATACAGTCTTGTGGAGTTGGAGCGGATGCTGCCTCCCGAACAGTTTATCCGCTGCCACCGCTCTTTCCTTGTAAATGTAAACGAGATTGCGGAAATTCATCCGGATTTTCATTCCACGTTCGTGCTGGTATTGAAAAAAAATAGAAACCTGCGAGTCTCGGTCAGTCAGAAATATGCCAGTCGTTTCCGTCATTTGATGGGTTTTTAAAAAATACATTCCTCTGTCACTAAACCTGCTTGGGCAGTTTGCACCGAGCAGGTGTTTTTACGCGTAACAACCAGGAGTTTTATTTATAAGGCTATGTTAAATCTCAATGTTAATTTTATGTCAAAAGTAAACCGACTTGCTGATAAGGCAGTCAATTGAACTATTGTATCCGTTAGCACAATAAGCAAACTTATATAAATATTTCTAAAATGTTATTTAGAAAGAACAATGCCACCATTTTAAATGGGGAAAGAATGATATCTCCATTAGAGCTTTAATGTTGATACCATTCTTTCAATGAGAAAACCCACACCATGATCTCAAAAAAATTGTTGTATGCATTTTGGTAAAAATGCGTATAAAAAAAGCCGAACACTCAACCTGGCGTTAATAATCATCTAATATGGAAGAACATATTTTTTACTCGACTACTGCCCACGCAAAGCGCACATGTTTACTCGCATAATAACCGTCCGTTCGACTCTGAAAATAGCGTTCTTGGATAGCGGATGGGCTTAAGTTCTCATGAAGACGAAACCCTAAACTTTCCAGTTCAAAAGCTAGTGTTGACGGGTCAAAGGTCGTTTTAATCGGCTCACCTATCTTTCGTAAATCCTCCCGCATCTCTTTCATATGTGGAGTAGCTTCTTGTGGTACAAAGTAATCGAAAATAATCGCACTGCCCTCGGGGGCAATATCGGCAATGGAACGCAGCGTTGCGAACACTTCGTTTCGGGTTAAGTACATTGTGACGCCTAACCAACTAAAAAAGCTTTTAGTCTGCAAGTCATAAGAAGTTCCCTTGAGTGCATCAGCCAAACTCTCCTTTGTGAAATCCACAGGTACAAAGTGAAGATTTGATGGGATTTCCCATTCTAATTCAGCCAGTCGATTAAGTTTGAAGGCTTGTGTGGCCGGGTGGTCAACCTCAAATACTTGAACCTGACTTAAGAGATCCGGACGACGGAAAGCAAAGGTATCCATCCCCGCCCCGAGTATCACATACTGCTTCACCCCTTGTTTTACAGCCTGCTCAAGGTTGTCTTCCGTATATCTTGAACGGCTAAGGACATTAGGTAATCCCATGGTTTGCAATAAAGACGGCAAGGTATTTGTCGCCTGGGCGGAGCATGCCAAGTTGCTTTCAGGAACATGAATCTGGAGAGCTCTAGAAAATCCTTGTTCAATGAGTGCACGTCTTTCCTCTGGTATCAAACGATAGGCTCGAAAGTCATCAAAAATTTTTGGGGTATCATTCATGGCATGGTAGGCACGTAAGTACGCGGTCATTATTGCAGTAAGACTGACTTGGTTTTCTTTCATTCTAATATCCTCCTTTAGAAGTCCGGTGAAAAAGCCCGCCTTAGCAGGCTTTTACCACGGGTTTGCCGAATTGATACTGTAACAAACCATCGAAAGAGTGATTGAACATGAAAGCTCGTAAGTCATCGGCCATCCAGCCTCAGATGTTCCAATTTATAGACATGGATGAACTGGTGCCCAAAAAGCATATCCTGCGCCAACTGAACGAAGCGCTTGATTTTTCCGTTGTCCATGACTGGGTGGCGCCGCTGTACACGGAACGTACCGGCCGCCCGGCGGCTGACCCGGAGCGGATGGTTCGATTGATGCTGCTTTCCTACCTGTTCAACCACTCCGAACGGGAATTGTATCAATTGCTATCTATGCATGCGGGCTATTTGTGGTTTTGCGGGCTGGATTTCGAATCCGTTCAGCGACCGAGTCCGAACCGCCCCTCCCTTCCGGATCGAACGACCTTGGTTAAGACCCGCAAATTGTGGCGAAAGCATGGGATTTTCGAGCAAATGATGATCCATGTTGTCGATCAGTGCATTGCGGCTGGCTTGGTAAAACCGGACGTCCACGCAGGGGTGGACGGATCGCAGGTACGAGCCAACGCATCCGTTCACAGCCTGCAGGAAATCACATTGGCCCCGGTGCATTCCATTGAGGAGTACTTGTCAGAATTAGCTCGTCAGGATCAAGACGAAATGCCTGTGGACCCGAAAAAGGAGGATTCCGATCCCCCTCCGTCGTCCTCCGTAAGGTCCGCTTCAGAGACGACACGCTTACAAGAAGAGGCTGTCCATGAAGACTTTCACGGTAAGAAGTTTTCCAATGCGACACACCGAAGCGTAACCGATCCGGACGCCCGGTTATACAAGAAGAGCAAAGGGCAGGAAGCCTATTTGCGCTATTTGGTCCATAACGTCGTCGATGTGACTTCCGGCGTCATTTTGTCAACGCAGGCAAGTCTTGCGGCGGGCACGGCGGAACGGGAGATCAGCCTTCGACAACTGGCAGCCCTTCGTTTTCAACATCCGACGATTTGGATTCGCACCGTATCCGCCGACAAAGCATATGGAACCCCGGAATATCTTGGCGCATTATTTGCACAAGGGATGATTCCGCTTGTTTCGCTTCGGAATCTGGAACTGGAACCGATCCCAACCTGGAAGAGACAAACCCATGATCCAGAAAAACAGGGAAAAAGAGAGGTCAAAGTACAAGAAGTTCTGATCAAAAACAAAGCCAAACGAATCCAACTGGAAGGCAAGTATCGACAGATCCAAAAAAGGCGTACTCGTTGCGAACATGCCTTTGCAGAAGCAAAAACGGTGCACGGGCTGGATCGTGCACGGAGTAGGGGTCTGGAGAATATGCAAGAGCAGACACTGCTGACCGCCATCGTCCAAAATCTGAAAAGGTTATGTCGGTTTAAGAAAAAACGACCTCAAACCGGTATTTTGGCATGCCAAAATCCGGAATCCGTGATCAGGGAAGAAACTCTAACCTCTGCCATTTTCAGGTTATGTTCAGCTATTTTTTCGTGCATAAGGCCATTCCACACCGTAAACCGGCATTTTTCACCGGACTTTTAGAGCCTATCTCCTTAAGAACTGAGATAACATCTAAAAAGAAGTATATCAAACATACACTTTGTGTAACGGGATTACAAAAATTCAAGGAGTTCCAGCTTGCTACTGTTGTCTAAAGCGTCAGCTACCTTTTTCAGATCCTCGAGATTTATGGGTAAATCATCTCCGAACGCAATGTTACCTCAATAACGGAACGAATGTTCGTAGATATCAAATATCAAATGTAATTTAACATAGCCATTTATAAAATTTCTGCCTTATCGCCAAAAATGCTGCTTTGTCATGAATTTGCGGCAGAATCCGTTTAAAGCATGATATTTTAAAAAAAACAGAAAAATAGTATTGTTGGGGGACTTTGAATGGATGTGACAAACCGCTTGTTCAATCGGGATTTGATGAACCGCATTGTAAGCGCAGAAGAAGCTGCTTCGTGGATTAAGGATGGGATGACGGTGGCGATGAGCGGGTTTACGCAAGCCGGTGACGCGAAAGTCGTTCCGTATGCTTTAGTAGAACGTGTAAAAAGAGAAAAAAAGCCATTTAAAATTAATGTATATACGGGTGCGTCGATCAATTCCGAAATCGACGGCATTCTGGCGGAAGCCAGTATCGTCAATCTCCGTCTGCCATACCAGTCAGAGAAAAGAATGAGAGACAGCATTAACGAAGGGGAAATACGGTACATCGATCAACATCTTTCCCATACAGCCGAAATGATACGGCAAAACGCACTTCCCCAAATTGATATCGCGATTGTGGAAGCGGTTGCAATTACGGAAGAGGGATATATCGTTCCTACAACATCGGTTGGGAATTCTCATATTTTTGTAGAGAAAGCGAAAGCGATTATTGTTGAACTCAATGAGGCGCAACCCACACAATTGATGGGAATTCATGATTTGTATAACCCGGAGGAACAAGGACGCCGCCGCCCCATTCTACTCACGGCAGTCGATCAGCGGATCGGAGCAAGCGCTTTCATGATTGATCCGGACAAGATTAAAGGAATTGTTCTTACAAATCAGCGTGACGTTACTTCAAAGATCATACAACCTGATGAAGATACTGCGATCATGGCGGATCATCTTGTTCATTTTTTTTGTGAGGAAGTAAAGGCCGGGCGACTTGCGAAAAATCTTGCACCGCTGCAGTCAGGAGTCGGTTCTGTGGCAAATGCAGTATTCCATGGTTTCCTGAAGTCCGAATTTACCGACTTGGAAGTTTATTCTGAAGTGCTGCAGGATGCCGTATTTGATTTAATCGATGCAGGAAAAATCAGATTTGCATCAGGATGTTCGATCACACTTTCCCCGGCAAAAGCGGACAAGGTATTAGGTAATTTTGAAAAATATCGCGATAAACTCCTGCTGCGGCCTCAGGAGATATCCAATCACCCGGAAATCGTACGCCGCCTTGGTTTAATTGCGATGAATACCGCCATCGAAGTCGATATTTACGGGAATGTCAATTCTACGCACATGTTTGGTTCCAGAATCATGAATGGTATTGGCGGTTCAGGCGATTTTGCCAGGAATGCAAGATTGACAATCTTTGTTACCAAATCAACAGCTAAAAACGGAAACGTTTCTTGTATCGTTCCGTTTATCTCGCACGTTGACCATACGGAACACGATGTAGACGTGATCGTAACGGAACAGGGTTTAGCAGATCTGCGCGGTCTTTCTCCGCGTGAGAGGGCCTCTGTGATTATAAACAACTGCGCGCATCCCCAGTATCGTCCGCAGTTACTTGAATATTACCAGGAAGCGGTAAAACGAGGGGGACAGACGCCGCATGTGTTGGAAAAGGCTCTTTCATGGCACGTCCGATATCAAAGAGAAGGAACGATGCTTGGAAAAAGCCTGTAGACAAAGTTCCTTGCACGGAGCACGTCTGCAGGCTGAGACTTTAAATTTATATGCGCGCAATTAGGATTTTTCCATTATCGCTTTTAACATGTATCTCAAACGGCGAATCAGTGACTTTTTTCCGGTGATCACTAACGGAACTCTCTTTACATTTTCCGCTTCTACCAACACTTTTTCCGGCAACAAGATTTTCTGTCCCGGGGAAGTGCCGGTGACGGATAAACTGTAATGGTGGCTTGCGTTTTCCAAATTTTCAATTTCAACGTTTCCCACAAATAAATAAGTCTCCGGATTTTGAATTTTGGTTGTTTGGTTGATCCGAACATGATACCCGGGATGGGACACTACCAGATAAACGAGGAACACACCATTTATAAAAAGCAGCAGCAGGGGCAGCCATGTTCCCGGGCCGCTCCGCTTTTTTTCTTTGGCAGGAGCATCTTTGAACACCATTTGCAAGAATCCGTATGGACAGGCGTTGGAACAGAATCGAAAACGCAATATCCCAACCAATAAGAACAGTACGGCGGTTAACAGCAGGAATAGCCCCAAAACCCCATTTATCTTCAACGCCCACACCGTATGCAGAAGCGTTCTCGGATCGATAAAGTAGGAAATAAGCGAAAAGGAAACTAGCGGCGCAAGAATGGCTGCCAGCAGCCAATCAACACCTTTGTATTTCTGACCCAGCCGGGTCAAAAAACCCGATAGAGTATGGTGTGGACACATATAGGCGCAGAAGAATCGATAAGAAAGTTTGGCGCTTAGTATCACGAAAAATACAAGAAACTAAATGGCCACCAGCAGGACGAGACCGTCATCATAGGCAAACTTTCTGCGAAATACATAAAAATGCAGGGACGGTAGATCAATCTGAAAAATTTTTAAAACAGGGACAAGAAAAAAGGCAACAAAGATGATATGACCATCGGAATGAATTTGCGGAAATTCGGGCATCAGCCAGGCGATGTCTGTTTTTTTGGTGCAAGAAAAAGATTGAGCCTTTTTATGTCGAATGTTATACTGTCTACTATAAAAAGACTGGATTCCTTCTGCAGTGAACATAGTCTGACAACCGCTCTCGGGTATGTGCCACCAGCAGTCTCAACGGAAAGGGAGAGTCAATTGAAGCCGAGCAGACGATTTTATCTGGTTGCCGAAGAAATCATGCCGGACGCGATGGTCAAGACGGTGGAAGTGAAAAATATGCTTTCCCGCGGCGATTTCGAAACCGTGCATGATGCAGTCAACTCTGTCGGTCTATCCCGGTCCGCTTTTTACAAATACCGAGACCTGGTGTTTTTGTATGAGGACGAACGGAGGGAGCGTCTGATCACGTTGTCGATGATTCTCGAACACCGTTCCGGTATCCTGTCAAATGTATTGAACACGGTTGCTCAGTATGGTGGAAACGTGATCACGATCACGCAAGGCATACCGTTAAGCCAGGCAGCTCACTTGACGACGACGCTTGATATCAGTCAGTTAAACATATCGACCGATGAACTGACAAAGAATTTACAGGATTTACAAGGTGTAAAAACGGTTGAAATTGTAGGATACAGCTAATTAGACATAAGGAGAGAACGCAGGATGTGGAGAGGGATTATCGAAGAATACCGCGAGTTTATGCCCGTTTCGGACAAAACGCCCATCGTGACATTGTTTGAAGGGAACACCCCGTTGTACCAAGCGCCCAAAATTTCGGCTGCGGTAGGAGCCGAAGTATGGCTCAAGTTCGAAGGTTTGAACCCAACCGGTTCCTTTAAGGATCGCGGTATGACAATGGCCGTCTCGAAAGCGAAAGAAGACGGAGCGGAAGTGGTTATTTGCGCGTCAACAGGCAATACGTCTGCGGCGGCTGCTGCCTATGCCGCAAGGGCAGGCATGAAAGCGGTGGTTGTAATTCCGCATGGTAAAGTCGCGCTTGGAAAATTGGCCCAGACGATTATGTACGGTGCGGAGATTATCGAGATCCACGGGAACTTTGACAGAGGGCTGGAGATCGTGCGGGAGATTTCTGACACGCATCCGATCACGTTGGTGAACTCGGTGAACCCGTTCCGGATTGACGGTCAGAAAACGGCCGCTTTTGAAGTGTGTGATACGTTGGGCGAAGCGCCCAATTACCTGGCGATTCCGGTTGGCAACGCGGGAAATATCACGGCTTACTGGAAAGGGTTTAACGAATACCGGCAAGCCCGCCATTCGGGCAAATTGCCGAAAATGATCGGTTTCGAAGCGGCCGGTTCTGCCGCCATTGTAAAAGGGCAACCGATCCCAGAGCCGGAAACGATTGCCACAGCGATTCGGATCGGAAACCCGGCCAGCTGGCAGCAGGCAGTTGCAGCGGCGAACGATTCGAAGGGGAAAATCGATATGGTGGAAGACCAGGAGATTTTGGAAGCCTACCGCCTGATTGCGTCAGAAGGCGTATTTTGTGAACCGGCATCGGCCGCTTCGGTGGCAGGTGTGTTGAAATTGTCGAAGCAGGGCACATTTTCGGAGACGGACAAAATCGTATGCGTGCTCACAGGAAATGGATTAAAAGACCCGGATAACGCGATCAAGCACGGTGTCTCGATTGAGCCCAAAGTGGTAGATGCAAAAGCAGAGGCGGTCGTTAAGGCCATCTTCGGATAGGGGGAATCGGAATGGGGGTAAGCGTTCGCATTCCAGCGACCACTGCCAATCTGGGGCCCGGCTTTGACACGTTTGGCATGGCACTTTCCCTTTATAATACGCTTGAAGCAGACTGGTCCGGCAACGGCCAACTACGGATCGAAGTGACCGGCGATGGCGCTCACTTGGTGCCGGTCAACGAAACGAATACCGTCTATAAGGCAATGCAGCAAGTGTTTATGGAAGCGGGCGAAAATGAGCTTCTGACAGAGCGAGGGCTGCACATTCGGATTCATAATAATGTGCCTGTCACGCGAGGAATGGGAAGCTCCGCTACCGCGATTGTAGGCGGCCTGTGGGCGGCAAACGAAATGCTGAATTACCCGTTGTCCGAACAGAAATTGGTGGAACTGGCGGTTCGTTTGGAAGGGCACCCGGATAATGTGACCCCGGCTATTTTTGGCGGAGTGGTTGTTTCCGGCGTCGTGAACGAAAAAGTGTATGTGAAACGTTTCTCCGCACCAATCGGTATGCGTTGTGTGGTGGCGGTTCCCGATTTTCAGTTGGCCACGCGGACAAGCCGCAAGGCGTTGCCGCCTGCGCTCCCTTATGCGGACGCGGTGCACAACGTGAATCGAGCCAGTTTGATGGTGGCCGCTCTGTCCGACGGGAATCTCCAGATGTTTTGCGAACTGATGGAAGACCGGCTGCATGAGCCGTATCGGATGCCGCTGGTTCCGGGCATGCAGAAAGCGATTCAATTCGCCAGGGAGGCAGGCGCGTTAGCGGCCGTTCTATCCGGTTCCGGACCTTCCTTGATCGCATTCTGCCAGGAAGGAGCGGAGCAAATCGGAGAGGCTTTGCAAAAGGGGTTCCGTTCAGAAGGAATCACATCTGCGATTTTGCATCTTACGCCTGCTGCCAAAGGCGTTGCGGGTGTAACTCCAATTTCCTAATAAATCCACCTCCTTTGTGTCATTCTAAATCTATTGAATGACATAAGGGGGTTTTTTCATGAATTGGAAAAAAACAGTCAGTATTTGTCTGACGGCAGTAACGGTCGCTTGCGTATCCCCGGCTGGTGCGGGGGCGGCAGGAACAAATTCGGGAAGTTCCGTGTCGGAAAATCGACAGGAGCTGTCAAAAGACTGGCAAGAGCTGCGGAATTTGCAGAAACAGATCAAAATAATGAAACAGACTCTTAAACAAGAGCATCATGAGCTGGTGTTGCTGAGCAAGCAAAAGAACTTGAAACTGGATACGGGGAAGTACCAATCCTTTTTAGAAGAGATCAACAAGTATCGGGAAGCAGACAAAAAACTGTTTGATGAACTCCGCAAGGCGGAGCGGGAACACGATCAGGCCAAACAGCAAAAGGTATTGTCCGCATTGACCGCCCATAAAAAACAGAAACTGAAACTGTTGGAACAAGCGGAGAAATGGCTGTCCGGCGAAATTGAACGAGTCAAGAAACTGCCTGCCTGAATAAATGGGTCTGAGAAAGCTTTTGCAGAAATCGTCAAAACCCTTGCGTTGCACGCAGGGGTTTTTGTCGGTTTGTCTCTTATATTGTGATGGAATGACGAAACGGTGTTGACACGTTCCGTCAACAATTGCAGAATCCCTCTTTTATAATGACAGAGCATGGAGGGGATCGAGATGAATCGACTTGTGGCAGGTATCATGGCGTTGTGCGTATCATCGGTTTTGCTTGGCGGTGCAAGTGGACAAGCCTCTGCCTCGCCGAATGCAAATGTGGTATCGTCTGCTGAAACAAATACAGGTCCGGATATCGCATTGCAAAATTGGGTCAATTGGATTGCGGCGGCAAACTCTGATTTTGCAACATGGAAAGGGGCGTCTGTCACCTGTGTGCTGTCTGAAGAAGACACTGCGGGAGGAGTGTCGGTTTGGCATGTCGAAAACGAGGGCCGCGATTTGGGATATTTGGTGACGGCTGATCAAAACCGGATTTTGCTGGAGTACAGTTCACAAACACCCCCGCCGATCATGCAAAATCGGGCAGGCGGCGTTTACCGGTACGCAGGTCCGGGCATGCACCTGTACCAAGCGACGGGACAACCCAAATGGGTGAATTTGTCCAATGGGGAAACACTTCCTGACGGAACTCCAGTTGCTTACAGGCTTCCGGCGGGTCTTAAGACGGCAGAAGACTCTGTAAAGACAAAACCGCAGCAGGCTGCAAACGTCAAACAGGAAACGTTTCAGACCGATTTGAATCCAGACCGGGGTGTGGCGGTCATGATTTCGCATGGCACAGGCAACTCGCAGCCGTTTTCCACGCAACAATTGGCAGATCCGCAAGGCGGTTATCTGGTATATACGGCGCTTCCAAAAGATTACTATTCGGTTTGGGCGGTCCAGGCGCGTTATTCATTGGACAGCGGCCTATCGTTTTTGCAAGTGCAGGATGTATTTGCGGCGACGAAAGCACCGATTTATGTACCGGACGAACTGTCTGTCAGTTGGGTCGCATCCAAATAGAGAAGGGCGAAATGAATCGGCTGTACTTCAATACGTGGTTGTGACCGCCATTTCAGTTCTGCGATGCGAAGCTCTTTCTCGGCTGCCAGATTCACCTGCTTCTGCTCGTTTTCCAACAGCAGAGACTGGTAGTAGGTTTCCAGTTGGTCGATTTCAGACTGCAGACGTTCTTTTGCCTGTTCGGCCCATGAATGGTCGTCATTTTGCAGTTGTTCCAAAACAGTGTCTTTTATCTGTTGCCAGCCGGTTTGCAGGGAAGCGGCGAGCAGCGATCGATTGACAGAATCCGACTCTGATTCCGGATAGGAGTTGACGAACGGCAGATCGCGAACCTGTTCGTACAGTTCGGGATATATTTTGCCGCTTTTTAAATTAATCCCGTAGGAACGGATTTCATCCCGTCTCCGGTCGGCCATCCAGGAGATTTTTAAAGTGGTCAGCAAAAACGGCACACGCAGAAGGGAGGGTGTATCGGTTTGCGTAAGCCGGACAAACTGTCCTCTCCGTCTTGCCGATTCAAATATTTTCTCCAGACGAAAACAGCCAAGCGCAATCAGCTCAGTTCGTTGCACGTCTTCAATCTCGACGTCAGGGTCAAACACCAGATTGAGCACCGTATTGGGGACCGGCTCACCGATTGTCTCTACCCACATCCAGTAATAAGGCCGGTCTGTCAACTCTTTATCGATCTCACGCGGCAGTTCCACTTGTAAAAAATTCGGTTCATCCCGTAAAATGGGCGAATTTGTCGCCGCAAAGAATTTTCGGCAGTACTCCTGGATTTGCGTGTTGTTCATTTGTCACCTCAAACATAATCAAGAAATGTGTCTTTCAGGATTTCCTGTTTTGCCTGTTCGACATGCTGTCCCAACTGGTCGAACCGGGCGGCCAATTCCTGCTCGCTGTTGGAACTGACAAACCACTCCATAATGTCGTTTTCCAAATTTTTGCCCATACGGCCGATGATCATATCCAATTCGCCAATGACCATTTCGAACATGCGGATTTTTTCCTGCAGCAAACTGACGATATGTTCTTCAATCGTGCCTCGCGTTGCCATGTTGTATACGCAAACGTCCCGTTCCTGTCCGAGGCGGTGAACGCGTCCGATCCGTTGTTCGATCCGCATCGGATTCCAGGGCAAATCAAAGTTAATCACCTGATTGCAAAATTGCAGGTTGATTCCTTCACCGCCCGCTTCCGTCGCGACCATGACTTGCGCTCTCTTTTCAAAAAGTTCGGTCATCCAGTCTTTTTTGCCTCGTTTGAAACCGCCCCGAAACGGAATCGCTTTTACGCCGTTTTGTTCCAGCATATACAGCAGATAATCCTGACTGGCCCGATACTCGGTAAAGACGATCATTTTATCGTTTGCCTGCGCGACCAGTTCGAGCACCAATTTTCCCTTCGTGTATTCACCAAGCGGGATCGCTTGACACATCTGATTCAACTGCATAATTCTCGACTTCAACGATTCGGATGTTTTCGGATCTTTATACATTCTTTCCAGCGTGGGAAAAGCCGCATAAGGAGACGAACAGATTTCCCGTTGCAATGTAATTAGCGGCAGGACGTTCCCTTTCTCCGCCCGCCGTTTGACATATTCCTCCTTTACAAAAGAGGAGACCGCATCGTACAATTCCCGTTCCTGCGGAGAGAGATCAAGCGGAATCGATTTCACATTCCGCTTCGTAAAAAAAACGCCTCCCTCGCTTCGCTTGTTACGGATCATGACTTCCGAAAGCGCGCTTTTCAGTTCGGCGGCATTTTTGGGTTTCCGTTTTTCCTCAATAAACGTGGACGCAAATTGTTGGGTGCTTCCCAGTTGGCCTGGTTTTAACAGAGTGATGAGGTTGTATAGTTCTTTCAGGTCGTTCTGGATGGGAGTGGCAGTCAAAAGCAGCAAATATTTTTTGCGCAGTTGGTTGATCAGTTCCCAGTTTTTTGTTTTCTTGTTTTTTAATTTATGCGCCTCGTCTACGATCACCAGATCCCAATCCTGCTCCAAAACGGTGCTGCGATGGGGTTCCCGTTTTGTCGTGTCAATTGAGGATACCAAAATATCGTAAGTGGTCCAGGACCATTCGTTTCGTTGGGCGAAAGCGGAGATGTTAAATTTCTCATTCAGTTCGCGGGTCCATTGCAGCACCAAAGAAGCGGGAACGAGAATCAGCGCTTTTTTGACCAATCCGCGCATTACGTATTCTTTCAGGATGAGACCGGCCTCGATTGTTTTTCCGAGCCCCACTTCGTCCGCCAGAATGGCTCGCCCCTGCAGTTCGTTGAGCACCCGTTTGGCAGTGGTAATCTGGTGCGGATACGGAATCACCGCCGGGATATGCTGCAGACAGAGCAGTTCGTCAAAAGAAGGAACGACTTTTGTTTCTTCCGCTTTCCGAATCAATTGGAATAAAGTCCAGTTGTCCCAATTGTCAGTTTCGAGGCGCTCTAGAAACTGCGGAAACAGTGAATCTTCTATAATACAGTCCGGTGCCCCATGCACAAGGGGGTTCGGCAAAGAATCCAGTTTCATGGGTTCACCTCATGTGGTATAATCAGGTTGCTGGTTTAGAATGTGTTAATTTTACAATTTTATACTGCGGATGATTGATACGGGAGAGAACGCGTTATGGCGTCGCCGTAGGAGCAAGTGAAAGGGGTGTCCTGCATTCCGTTCACGAATCTCTCAGGCAAAGGTCACCGTATTCGGGACGCACCTCTGGAGAGAGCTTTCATACATAAGCCACCCAAGGGGCAACACCCACGATTCATAGTTTTATGGATTTGTCATAAAGCATGCTTCGAGAAGACAAATTAGAAACAAGGAGTTCGAGGCGCGGCGGAAATGAGAAGCGGAGCATAGTGGAAACCTATGTGAGGTCGACCATCCCAGTCACGTCCTGTGACATGGTCGACACTCGGACATCGTGTCCAGCGCATCGGAATGACGTCGCAACAAAGAAATCCGCAGTTTCTAATTTGTATTCGTGGTTGGGGACTCTCAGGTAAAAAGACAGAGACAGACACACAGGGATTTTTTCCCATTTGTGTGTCTTTTTCTTTTGGCGCGGGACAAACTACAAAATGGAAAGGGAGGGTACGGATGACAGAATTGAAACGGACACCGTTGTTTGCCCTGTATGAACGGTATGGCGGAAAAACAATCGATTTTGGCGGATGGGAATTGCCTGTGCAGTTTTCCGGCATTCTGGCGGAGCATGACGCGGTTCGCACGCGCGCAGGTCTCTTTGACGTGTCGCATATGGGTGAAATTGAAATGCTGGGGCCTGACGCTTTATCGAATATCCAAAACCTGATCACAAACGATGCGTCCAAAGTCGAAATCGGCCAGGCGCTCTATTCGCCGATGTGCTACCCGAACGGCGGTTGTGTGGATGACCTGCTGGTCTATCGATTGGCGGAAAACCGCTACTGGCTGGTGGTCAATGCGGCCAACACCAACAAAGATTACAACTGGATCAAACAGCATGTCAAAGGGGATGTACAGGTTCAAAACCTGTCGTCACAGATTGCTCAATTGGCTCTGCAGGGGCCTTTGGCGGAAAAAGTGCTCCGCAAACTGACCGACTTTGACCTGTCGCAGATCCGTTATTACTGGTTCGCGCAGAATGTCGATGTGGGCGGCATTTCAGCGCTGGTCTCACGCACCGGATATACGGGAGAAGACGGATTTGAGCTGTATGTGGACGCCGACAAAGCGAGCGAACTGTGGGATAAAATTCTCTCCGCAGGAGAGCCGGATGGAGTTGTTCCAGCAGGGCTTGGCGCTCGCGACACGCTGCGGTTTGAAGCGAAGCTGCCGCTGTACGGACAGGAAATCAGTGAGTGGATTTCGCCGCTGGAAGCGGGATTGGGTATGTTCGTCAAATTCGAAAAAGGCGATTTTATCGGACGGGAGGCCCTGTTAAAACAGAAAGAAGCAGGCCCTTCCCGCAAATTGGTCGGATTTGAAATGATCGAACGAGGAATTCCGCGCACCCATTATGAAGTGCAGGTTAACGGCCGACGGGTTGGGGAAGTTACGACCGGCACCATGGGCCCTACCGTTAAGAAAAACATTGGATTGGCGATTCTGGAAGCGGATTTTGCCAAAATCGGCCAGGAAATCGATGTAATCATTCGCAATAAACCGGTTCGCGGCGTGATCGTCAAAACCCCCTTTTACAAACGGGAGAAGTAGAGTCAGGAGGAGAACCATTGAAAAGCTTCGGATATATCCCAAACACCGCATCAGATCGCGATAAAATGATGCGATCGCTTGGCATTTCAAGCATGGAAGAACTGTTTACCGACATACCGGAATCGGTTCGCCTGAAAAAAGATCTTCAACTTCCGCCCGCTTGGTCGGAAATGGAGCTGACCCGCAATTTTTCAAAAATGGCAGCTCGCAATGTAAATTTGGAAGAGTATATCAGTTTCCTGGGCGCAGGCGCGTACCAGCATTACATTCCGGCTGTCGTGGATGCATTGATCAGCCGGTCCGAATTTTACACGGCGTATACCCCCTATCAGCCTGAAATTTCGCAGGGTGTTTTGCAGGCCATCTTCGAATATCAAACGATGTTCTGTGAACTGACCGGCATGGATGTGGCGAATGCCTCCATGTACGACGGGGCCAGCGCTTTGGCAGAAGCGGGCATTATGGCCTGTGCGGCGACTCGCCGTTCGAAATTGCTGGTTTCTCGCGCCGTTCACCCGGAATATCGGCAGGTGCTCCGAACCTACGCGTACGGTCAACAGATTGAAGTGGAAGAAATCAAAATCGCAAACGGGCTGACCGATTTGGCTGATTTGGAAGCCAAACTGACAGACAATGTGGCAGGCGTTCTGGTGCAGTATCCTAACTTTTTCGGTTCGATTGAGGACATTCGGACGATCAGCGAATTGGCACATCGGCAGAAAGCGTTGTTTGTAACGGCTGTCAATCCGATTGCACTGGGTGTATTGGAAGCACCTGGCCGGTTTGGCGCTGACATTGTGGTGGCGGAAGGTCAGCCGCTTGGCAATCCGGTGGCGTTTGGCGGTCCGTACTTAGGCATGTTGGCGACCACGAAAGAGTTGGTTCGTCGGATTCCGGGCCGAGTGGTCGGACAAACGAAAGATCTCGATGGACGCCGGGCGTTCGTTCTGACATTGCAGGCGCGCGAACAGCATATCCGGCGGGAAAAGGCGAGTTCCAACATCTGTTCCAACCAGGCTTTAAACGCTTTGGCAGCCACAATTTATCTCAGTTATTTAGGCAAAAAGGGGCTCCAGCAGGTGGCCGAACTGAATCTGCAAAAAGCGCACTATGCCCAGTCGAAACTGGTGGGTGTAAAAGGAATCGAGCCGATTTTTAACGTGCCGTTCTTTAATGAATTTGCTGTCAAACTGCCAGGCAATCCGGATGAGACCAACCGCAAACTGCTGGAAGCGGGGATTGTAGGAGGCTATTCACTGGAACGTTCCTATCCGGAATATGAAAACGGAATGTTGTTGGCCGTAACCGAACTTCGTACAAAAGAGGAAATTGATCTGTTGGCCGAGCGATTGGAGGCGATTCTATGAGACAGGAAAACAATCAACCGTTGATTTTTGAACTTTCACGGCCGGACCGCATGGCCTGCGATTTGCCTCTTTGTGATGTGCCGGAACAGAAACTGGAGGCGATGATCCCGGACGGGTATCTGCGTCAACAGGCGGCAGAACTGCCGGAGGTCAGCGAGGTCGATTTGATCCGCCATTTCACCGCTTTGTCGCGCCGCAACTATGGCGTCGATAACGGATTTTACCCGCTCGGTTCCTGTACGATGAAATACAATCCGAAACGGAACGAACGAATGGCCCGCTTGAGCGGGTTTGCCTCGATTCATCCTTACCAGCCGAGCGAGACGGTACAGGGCGCACTGGAACTGTTATACAACCTGCAAACGGAACTGCAGGAGATTACGGGTATGGACCGCGTGTCACTGCAGCCGGCAGCCGGTGCGCAAGGGGAGTGGACCGGTCTGATGCTGATTCGTGCCTACCATGAATCGCGCGGCGAAAAGCGGAATAAAGTGATTGTTCCTGATACGGCGCATGGCACGAACCCGGCATCTGCCACAGTAGCGGGTTACGATACGATTACGATCAAATCGAACGAGCGGGGCGGTGTCGATCTCGATTCGCTGCGCCAGGCGGTCGGTTCCGATACAGCGGCCCTGATGTTGACGAACCCCTCCACGCTGGGGCTGTTTGAGGAAGATATCGTAGAAATTGCCCGGATTGTGCATGAGGCAGGCGGCCTGCTCTATTATGACGGGGCGAATGCGAATGCAATCCTTGGTTACGCACGTCCTGGCGACATGGGATTTGACGTGGTGCACCTGAATTTGCACAAAACGTTTTCGACTCCGCACGGAGGCGGCGGACCGGGGGCGGGACCGGTGGGTGTGAAGAAAGAACTGATCCCATTTTTGCCGGTTCCTGTAATTGAATATCAGGATGGGCAGTATGTACTTGATTACAACCGTCCGCAATCGATCGGAAAAGTGAAAGGGTTTTACGGGAATTTTGGCGTATTGGTACGCGCTTACGCGTATATTCGTACGATGGGGCCGGACGGACTGAAACGGGTAACGGAAGATGCCGTTCTTAACGCCAATTATATGATGCGCCGACTGCAGCCGTATTTTGATTTGCCGTATGATCGGATCTGCAAGCATGAATTCGTTTTGTCGGGCAAACGGCAAAAAGCGCAAGGCATCAAGACGCTCGATATAGCGAAGCGAATTCTCGATTTTGGATTCCATCCGCCGACGATCTACTTCCCGTTAAACGTAGAGGAAGCGATGATGATTGAACCGACCGAGACGGAAAACATCGACACACTGGACCAGTTTATTGAAACGCTGATCCGGATTGCAAAAGAAGCAGAACAAACGCCTGACGTCATTAAACATGCGCCGCATACGACGCTGGTTAACCGGTTGGATGAAACAACTGCTGCCAGAAACCCGGTTTTGCGTTACCAGAAATAAAGAAAACCGGGCTTTCACCAAGCCTCCGGCGCAGGTGGAAGTCCGGTTTCTTTGAATTAATTTCCTATTTCGCCGAATCTGAATAAAAAATCCGGATGCCACAACACAAAGTACACCTGCAAAAATAAAAATAAACGTATATGAGCCCGTCAAGGTGTGTAAAGTTCCACCGCCAAATGCTGCTGCAGCAGCCCCTAACTGATGGGATGCCTAAATCCAGCCAAGCACAATTCCGCTTTGTTTCCCGAAAATATTGTTACACTAATGGCAAGAAAACAAGCTGCCCCGTTGCGGTGCTTGACGTGAGAATTCCCATGACCAACCCTTTCCGTTCTTTAAACCAGCGATTGGTTATAACAACTCCAAGTACGGCAGACGTAAATCCTGTACCGATTCCAATTATCAGTCCCCACAATAGAGAAAACGCCCAGGTAGTCTTCATCCATCCGGAAAGCCCGGCCCCCATTGCCAACAACGTGAGTGCGTATACCATGACACGTTTAATTCCGTACTCCTCCATAATGGCTGCCGCAAAAGGTCAGCAGAGTCCATATAAAGCCAGATTGATAGCTAACGGAAAAGTGGTGCTCATCCGATCCCACCCAAACGCCTTTTCCAAGGGCAGGATAAGCACGCCCGGTGCGGAACGAACACCGGCCGACACTAAGAGTGTTAAAAATACTACAGCGATTGCTATCCACCCGTAATGCAAACGACCGGAATAAAATTTTTTTGTCCAGCGTCAATACCTCCTTGTCGATACAAGTATAAATTATGATGATTGTGGCATTTTTCTCAAGTTTATTCTACGATAAAGCATATGAACCATTTGTAAAATTAAAAGACTGCCAACATGAAAGTTAAACAGCCAAAAGCCGATACTTCTTTACAAAGAAATATCGGCTTTTGATTTTTAGGTTCTTTAACCTCATTTGGAAGAAGAGGCGTTCTGTTTTATACCTGCGGGTTAGGGGACTGCGGATGTGGGGTTTCATCACCGATTTCCGGCATGTCTGTCCGGGTGATTTCATCCGGTTGATCCACCTGCGGAATCCGAGAGACTGATTTGACCATGGGTACCTCCTGCAAATATAATAGACTACCGCTGCTGCGGCATCATGCGGCGGATAACTTCCGTGAAACGGGTATACAGTCCTTGAATCGGCTGCCCGTTTCGAATATCGTTGCTGAATCCTTGGAACTGCTGCATGACCGCTGGATCAGCAGAGACATATACCTGCTGAACGCTCGGGTCTACGCGCCGAACCTCATTTGCTACCGAGTTTTTGATTTGATCGGTCAATTGACCCTGCACCGTATTTGGAATGTCAACGGCCACGTAAGCGGTCTGGTCGGTTACAAATACACTTGCTCTTTGTATGTTGTGCCTGCCAACCAGCGCATTCGCGATATTTTGCGCCTCACGAAACTTTCCGTCTGGCGCATTCTGTGCTGTGGTATTGCCTCGCGCCGGATTTTGTACATTACCGGCATTTGGATTGTTCGCGTTGTAATCCGTAATCGGTGCCGGGGCGGGTGTACGGGTTTGCGTGCGGGGACCCGACTTGCCTGCCGCACAAGCGGACAATGTAACTAACAGAACAGCTGTGAGCGGAATCAGCAACATCTTTTTCATGCGTCTCACTCCTTGATGTAGAATCCGCTCTTACTATTGCCAATAAAGGAAAAAAGCATACTTTTATAATAAGAAAAAAGCCCCTGCGGATGAGGGACTTTGTGGATGCACGTTGTACGCTTCGGCCAAAAATTTACTCCACCGGAGTTTCCGTCAAATGGGAACAATCGTTGACGCAATCCACATACCACTCTTGGTTGTCGAAGCGGACTCTGGTGATAGCGGTATTGCCGATTTTCCCCGCTTTCTGGCCGGTAATCGCATGCAGAAACGCATTGATCGTGCCCCCGTGCGTAAAAATCAGGATTCGTTGACCTGGATGACGGCGGGCAATCGTTTCAATCGTATCTTTTACGCGCTGACTCAACGATTCAAAAGACTCCAAGCCTGCGATTTCGTGATTCGTTTCCCCAGAGAATACACCTGGATACATCTGTTCAATATCGGATCGGATCATCCCTTCCAAAATCCCATAACTGCGTTCCCGAAGTCCCTTCTCCACATAATGGGGAATTTGCAGATGTTCGTTTGCCTCTTCGGCCGTATGCTTGGCACGCGACAAATCACTCGAATAAATCACATCCCACGATTCTTTCGCCAGTTGAGCGGCAGCAATCCGGGCCTGCCGGATGCCAACTTCAGACAAAGGAGTATCCTGTGAACCTTGCATGCGAGCTTCCCGGTTCCAGGCGGTTTCCCCATGTCTTACCAAGCATATCTCTGTCATCATTACGATTCACCTCACCCTTACATACCTTACATTATAACAAATCTAGGCAACAATGGTTCTTACTACTCTTTCCGATCAATTTGTGCTACAATGACAAAGTGATTTTTCAGGAGGGATGTTCGTGGCTCAAATTCTTGTCATTCACGGTCCGAATCTGAACTTGCTGGGGCGGCGCGAGCCGCAGATATACGGTACCGCCACATTGGAAGACATTAACCGGCAGTTGGCGGAGGCGGCACGTCCATTTCCGGTTGAACTTGATTTTTTTCAGTCGAATCACGAAGGGGAAATCATAGATCGGATTCATGCGGCGTTTGGCAAGGCAGCAGGAATTTTGATCAATCCGGGTGCATATACGCATTATAGTATTGCGATTCGCGATGCGATCAGCAGCGTTTCGATTCCGACTGTGGAAGTGCACCTGTCGAACATCCATGCACGGGAGGAGTTTCGCCATCATTCGGTGATTGCGCCTGTTGCTGTCGGGCAAATCAGCGGTTTCGGCGAATACGGATATACGTTGGGATTGTTCGCTTTGGTGGACTTTATACAGCGGAAGGGGACGCTCGCCTGAGCACACTCTTGCATAAAAGGTGGGATCACCATGAGGGATCGGTTGACTAGATTACGGGAAGGAATGGCTTCCCAATCGATTGACGGGATTCTGATTCTCAAACCGGAGAACCGGAGATACATAAGCGGATTTACCGGAACGGCTGCTTATCTGTTGATTTCTGACAAAGAAGCGGTGCTGATAACCGATTTTCGTTACATGGAACAGGCGCAGAAGCAGGCTCCCGATTTTCGGGTGGTTAAACACGGTGCGATGGCAGTAGATACCATTCGGGAAGAGTCGAACCGATTGGGTATCAAGCGGTTGGGGTTTGAAGAAGACCATATGACATACGCCATGTATGCCTCATACAAAGACTCACTGGCTCCTGTCGAGTTGGTTCCGACGAAAGGGTTGACCGATAAGCCGCGCATGAGGAAAGATCAGGTGGAAATTGGGATATTGAAACAGGCGGCAGAAATTGCCGATGCCGCTTTTTCCCATATTTTAGGTTATTTGCGACCGGGAATCAGCGAACGGGACGTGGCGATCGAGCTGGAGTTTTTTATGCGGCGGCAGGGGGCGGCAGGTCCTTCGTTTGATACGATTGTCGCATCCGGAGTCCGGTCCAGTTTGCCGCATGGTGTCGCATCTGACAAGAAACTGGAACAGGGCGATTTTGTTACATTGGATTTTGGCGCCCTGTACAAGGGGTATTGTTCAGACATTACCCGTACCGTGGTGATTGGGGAGCCGTCCGACAAACAGCGAGAAATTTATGAAATTGTACTCGCTGCCCAGCTTCATGCACTGCAAAATATTAAGCCCGGCATGACGGGGAAAGAAGCGGATGCGCTGGCCCGAAGCCTTATTGCATCAAAAGGATATGGCGAGCAGTTTGGTCACAGCCTTGGGCACGGTATCGGTTTAAATATACATGAAGAACCACGTTTGTCGACCGCTTCCGATGTGGAACTGTTGCCCGGTATGGTGGTGACTGTGGAACCAGGAATTTATATCCCCGGATTTGGCGGCGTTCGAATTGAAGACGATGTTGTCATCACAGAAACGGGAATTGAGATTCTGACCAGTTCCACCAAGGACTTGTTGGCTCTTTCATAATCTATTATCTTTCATGGAACACAAGGAGGAAACAACATGATTTCAAGTAACGATTTTCGACCAGGCGTAACGATTGAATATGATGGCGCCATTTGGCGTGTCATCGAATTTATGCATGTGAAGCCTGGTAAAGGCGCAGCTTTCGTCCGTACGAAACTGAAAAACGTTCGAACCGGCGCCGTTAAGGAAATGACGTTTAACGCGGGGGAAAAGGTTCCGCGTGCCCGTATTGAAAACCGTGAAATGCAATATTTGTACAATGATGGCGACTCCTATACGTTTATGGATACCGAAACGTTCGAACAGATACAAATTCCAGCCAGTCAATTGGAGTATGAAATTCAGTTTTTGAAAGAAAACATGAACTGTTTTGTGATGATTTACGAGGGTGCGCCCATCGGCGTGGATTTGCCGAACACGGTAGAACTTGAAGTGGTGGAAACAGATCCGGGTATCCGTGGTAATACAGCAACGGGCGGTTCGAAACCTGCGAAGCTGGAAACCGGATATGTAGTACAGGTTCCGTTCTTCATTGAGGTTGGGGACAAGCTGATCATTGACACCCGCTCCGGTGATTACGTATCACGCGCATAAATAGCAACTCTCTGGACTGCGTTCCTGCTTCGACGGGGATGCAGTTTTTTCTGCTGTTTGCGGCGTTGGTAAGAAACATCTACGTTCTCTCAACCTGCATGTACGGTCCTGCACTGCGAAAGCTAGCCTTGTCTCCCCAGCGCCGTGCTTTTGGAAAGAAGGACAATGCCTGTAGCCGTTTAACACAAACCGTTCGGACGTATCGAACTGCGCTGTAACGTTCTAGCTTGTCTGTAACCCGAATAGAATGGCAAAAGGATACGAACGCCAGTCAAGAATGGGGGAATGGACATGTTTGACGTACAGGACAAACTGGTTTGGGGAATGGCTGGATTGCGAATGTTGTCCGGTGCTATCGAAGTTATGGCCGCCCTGTTGATGCTGTACTACGGCACAATTGAACGGGCAGTCACGGTGAACGCGTTTCTGTCGTTAGTGGGACCGACCGTACTGATTTTGGTTACGACGATTGGTTTGATTGGTCTTGCAGACAAACTCGATTTTTCCAAAATGTTGATTGTGATGATTGGCGTCGGATTTATTCTGTACGGCGTCCGTTTCTGATCCAAAGGACCGATTTTTTGGTAAAATCCACACGTTATGATTGAATCTACCCTGCCGGTGCATACTAGTTATGACGAACGGTTAAAGGGGGATTTTCTGTGCAGGATCTAAAAGAACGTATGGCTTACATAATGGGATTAACGGCCGGTTTAAACGTCGATCAAAATTCAGCAGAAGGCCGGATTTTGATTGAAGTGTTGGATCTGTTGGATGATGTGATTCGATCGCTGGACACGATCCATGTGCAGCAGAATGACCTGGAAGAGTATGTGGCCGCCATCGATGAAGATTTGACCGATCTGGAAAATGATTTTTACGATGAATACAACGAAGAGGAAGACGATGTCCAATTGTATTCGGTGTACGGTTCTACGGAAGCGGAAGACGACGATGTGGAATACCTGGAGATCGAATGTCCGAATTGCAAACAGATGGTATTCGTCGATTCCGATTTGTTTGAAGCCGACGATGTGGCGGAAGTGCTTTGCCCCGAATGCAACGAAACGATTCTGGTTAACGAAGATGTGTCGATGTCCACCTAAAAAATCGGTTTTGTCTGATCAGCCCTCCCTCAAGATGGCGTACACCTGCGTCAAGAGGGAGGGTTTTTGCTTGGCTTTCGCCTGCCGCAGTCTTGGCGAAAGCCAATTTTTTTTACGTCAGGCGTCTGAATCTACGAAAATAGTTTTTATGTTAGCGGAATCTCGTATTTTTTCGAACAAGCTGGTATAAACGTACAGGCCCTCCCATATGTATGGAATATCCGAAGGTGGACGAGGGGGGGATGGGGTGATCCCAACAAATTTGCCAAACGAAATGGAACCGGTTATACAGGAACAGATTTTGCCTGTATTGGCGCCAACCATTCGAAACCTGATCAGTAAAGTGCCGTCCCGGTATCTCAAACTTCTGGAAGAAATTCGCATTCGGCAGGAGAAACCGCTGCAAATGTATACGCACGCAAATGATTTTTTTGTAGATTCGGAAGGGTTGCCCGTACAGGAGTCATCTAAAGCCTACCGTGTGACAGAAGAGGATGTGGCACAGACCATCCAACTGTTAACCCGCTCTTCTCTCTATGCGCTGGAAGAAGAATTAAGACGCGGTTATCTCACGATCGCAGGCGGGCACCGGGTCGGTTTAACCGGTAAAACGGTGCTGTCACCAGACGGATTTGTGCAAACCCTAAAACAATTCAGCGGCCTGAATATACGAATTGCAAGACAGATTCCGGGAGCGGCCGATTCGATCAAACCGTACATCGTGAACCCGCTTACCCAACGATTGTGCAGCAGCCTTATTATATCACCGCCGCAATGCGGAAAAACCACGTTGCTGCGCGATCTCGCCAGACAAATCAGCGACGGCATCCTGCATCCAAAACTGCGGGGGCTAAAAGTCGGCATCGTCGACGAAAGATCCGAATTGGCCGGTTCCGTAAACGGGGTGGCACAGCATGCGATAGGTTGTCGGACCGACGTGTTGGACGGCTGCCCGAAAGCGGAAGGGATGCTGATGATGATCCGGTCCATGTCACCCGATGTGCTGATCACGGATGAAGTGGGCCGGGAGGAAGATCGCGACGCCATTCGCGAAGCGGTCCATGCAGGTGTGACAGTCATTGCATCCGCGCATGGCGTCTCGTTGCAGGAAGTTTGTCAGCGTCCTGCGCTGCAGGCGTTATTTGATACCCGATCGTTTGAGCGATATATCGTTTTATCGCGAAGAGCGGGTCCGATTACGCTGGAAACGGTCCATGACAACCAGGGAAATTGTTTGTACGAGAGAAAGGGTCGACTTGCATGATCAAATTAATCGGGTCTACGCTGGTGATTCTGGCTGCCACCGGTTTTGGTCTGTGGCGAGCAGGGTTCTATCACGAACGGGCGAAGGAACTGCAGCAACTGATTACAGCGTTGCAGATGCTGGAAACGGAAATTTTTTATGGGGCCACCCCTCTGCCGGAGGCGTTTTGCCGGATCGGTGAACGGATCGCAGGCAAAATCGGTCTGTTGCTGACAGAATCCGGGCAGGGACTGATCCACGGGGACGGCCGTTCGGCAGGCCGGATTTTTCAGGAAAACCTCCTGTCATTTGCGTCGAAGCTGCATCTTAAGCCGCAAGACTTTGAAATACTCACCGCATTAGGACATACACTAGGCAATTCGGACCGGACGGACCAGATCAAACATATTCAGCTGGCCTGCACACGCTTGGAGGCGGAAGCGTCAATCGCCAAAGACGAACGGGACCGGTTCGGCAAAATGTGGCGGTATCTGGGTGCGTTAACAGGTTTGGCCGTCGTTATCATCATGTATTGATCCAGGGGGATGGAAAAATGATTTCTGTTGCTGTCAGTACAATTTTGCAGATTGCCGGAATCGGATTTTTGACGGCGGTCTTGCATACAGTTCTGAAGCTGGCCGGTAAAGAAGAGTTTGCCAATTGGACGACCCTTACCGGAGTGGCCGTGGCGCTGTTGTTGGTGCTGTCCAAACTGGATGATCTGCTGACGCAAATCACAAGCGTTTTCCGGTTTCAATAAACTCTGCCAGAGGAAGGATAGACCATGGATATACTGCAACTCGTCGGCCTGGGTTTGATTGCCGCCTTTCTGGTACTGACTGTCAAATTGCAATCCCCCATCGCAGCGCTTTTGATTTCTTTGTTGACTGGCGTCTTTCTGTTTGCGTTTCTGGCGCCGCCGATCCGTTTAATCTTCCAGGAAATTGAACGGTTAGCGCTGCAGGCGAATGTGGATCTGAAATTGCTTGGCACCATCCTGAAAATTATAGCGATCGCGTATATCGCGGAGTTTGGCGCCCAACTGGTGCGTGATACAGGAGAGTCGGGGATTGCATCCAAAATCGAATTTGCCGGCAAGATCTTGATTTTGGTTTTGGCGATTCCGGTTGTTCGTGTGGTGATCGATACGATTATGCAGGTGATGGTCCGGGGGGGAGCCGGATGAGAAGCCGAACGTTTTGCATCGTGTGTATGTTGCTTTTCTTTTGGATCGGCTGGCTTCCCGCATCAGTTGCGACCGCTTCCGGACAGCCGCCGCGCATGTCGGCAGGACAGCTGGCTGCGCCAAGTTCTGACATCTCAAGCCCTGCCGCCGCAAGTCCAGCTGCTCCGTCCCCAGCCGGCCCGGAACCTGCGGCAGACACAACGACTGATACGGGAGATATGGACCGATTTTGGCGGGATTTGGTGGACCAATACAGCAGCTTCCTGCCGAGCACCTCTTCGCCAAACGTCATTACTCTGATGAAAGACGAAGGATTTTCCTTGCAGGGCATACTGCGTGGACTGGTCAAGTTTCTGTTTTACGAAATTGCGCAAAATTCCGTTTTGCTGGGGAGCATTCTGGTACTGGCCGTTCTCTCCGCCCTGCTGGAGAATTTGCAAAATGCGTTTGAACGAAACAATGTCTCGCAAATCGGGTTTGCTGTCATATCGATTGCATTGATTGTCTTGTCGGTCAATTCCTTTATGCAGGCGATCGGATATGCAAAACAGGCGATCGAAACGATGAGCAGCTTTATGATGGGCAGCATTCCGCTTTTGTTGGCATTAATGGCGTCTTCCGGAGCAGTAACGTCGACGACGCTTCTCTATCCAACCATTGTGTTTGTCGTAAATGCATTTGCCGGTATCGTCACGTATGTGGTGTTTCCGCTGATTTTCTTTTCCGCCGTGATGCTGATGATTTCCGAGTTTTCCAGCAGATACAAGCTGTCGCAACTGGGCGGATTTTTGCGGACGGTGGGCAATTGGGTGTTGGGCGCTGCGTTTGTCGTATTTTTGGGCGTAATGGCTGTCAAAGGGTCAATGGGAGGCATCGCTGATGGAATTGCGCTGCGTACGGCCAAATTTGCCACTTCTACCTTGATACCGGTCGTCGGCAAAATGTTCTCCGACTCGATTGATACAGTGGTGGGCGCGTCTATGCTTGTAAAAAACTCGATTGGAGTAGCCGGACTTATCATTTTGGCGTTAATCTGTACATTCCCGGCGTTGAAAATTATCAGCCTGGCGATTGTTTATTCCCTTTCAGGCGCAGTCATGCAGCCGTTGGGCAATTCCCCGGTGACATCCTGTTTATCGACAATCGGAAAGACGCTGTTCATCGTTTTTTCCGCAATGGGGACGGTTGGATTCATGTTTTTTCTCTCCATCACCATGATTTTGATGGCTGGCAATATTCAATTGATGGTGAGGTGATACAGGTGACGTTCGTTTCCAACTGGCTAATGCAAATCGTGCTGGTTCTTCTGTTTGCGGTAGTGGTAGACCTGGTGCTTCCCTCCTCAAGCATGCGGCACTATGTGAAATTGGTGATGGGACTGGTGATTATGGTGACGATGCTAAAACCCGTATCGGTGTTGTTTGACAACCGGTTTGATATCTCCCGGATTAATTGGCCGCAGTCTGTCACCACGTTCACCAGTCTCGACACGATTCAGAAAAAAGCGTCTGATTTCCAGCAGGAACAAATAAAAGAAGCGGAACAAAGCTGGAATCAAAAGCTTACCAAACTGATAAAGGAACAGGTGGAGCAGACGTATCCCGTTAAAGTCTTGCAGGTCGATGCAAAAATAAAACAAGCAGACCTCACTTCCTTGCAAAACTACGAAATTGAACGATTGCGGCTGCAATTGAGGGAAAAACAAACGGCCAGCCCCAACAGCAGTATTCAGCCTGTCAAGCCGGTCGAAATCGAAATCCAGCCGAAAACAAACACCCCTGCCGCCCCTGCCACTTCTGACGGGCAAACCCAGATCGCGAACCAAATCAAACAGAGTCTGGCAAATCGGCTGCAAACCCCGGATTCAATCATTCAGGTCGAGTGGGAGGTGACAAGATGAAGATGGATACCGGTATTTTTTCAAGGGTTCCCAAATGGATGTACCTGCTTGCCATAGCGGGAGTTGTGCTGATTGTATCGGGAAGTTTTCTAACTCCAACGAACAGCCAGCCGAAGCTGCCGGAACCGCCTGCCCAAGCAAAGACGGAAATCAATACGGATAGTTTGTCGATGGCCGAATATGAGCGGCTTTACGAAAAAAGACTGGCGGAAATACTCAATCAGATACAAGGAGTAACCGATGCCACAGTGATGGTCAATCTGGATTCAACAGAGGAGGTGGTGTTAGCAAGCAACAAGCAAAATCAGCGTACCAACACGACAGAACTCGACAAACAGGGCGGCAATCGTACAATCACCACATTTAACGAAAATGAACAGTTGGTCATGACAAACGGTTCGAATGATCATCCGGTTGTCCTTCGTACGATTAAACCTCATGTCAGAGGGGTGCTTGTGGTTGCAAAAGGAGCGGAACAGCCTAGGGTTCAAATGATGATTATGGAATCGATTGAACGAGTGCTGGAAGTTCCTCCACATAGAATTTCCATCCAACCTAAAAAAATGTAAAAAATGGAGGAGGCAAAAACAATGGCAAAGCGTCAAACAGTATGGCTATCGGCAATGATGATTCTCTCCCTGATGGTAATTGGGTACTACACGGTGGATGGCACCTTGGCTCCCGTGCCCACAAGTCTGTCAAGCGATGGCAAATTGATGCAGCCGCAAGCGCAAGGCAGCGGGGCACAAAATAGCAAACCGCAAGATCAAACACAAGGGACGCAAAACAATAAGGCGACAGATGCTAAGCAACCGGACAATGCAAAGGCGCCAGATGCAAAAGCATCAGATGGAAAAACGCAACAGCAGGGGCAATCAGGTGATTCACATCAGACGATGACTGGCGGGGATTGGTTCGCGCAGCGGTTCATTGATCGTGAAACCGCCTATTCACAAAAAGTGGAGCAGCTGCAGCAGGTTATTGCCGACAGCAAAACATCTACAGACGCCAAAATCAAAGCAGAGCAGGATTTGAAATCACTGACAGAGTTTGCCCAAAAGGCGGAGCAGGCGGAAAATCGCGTGATGGAACAAGGGTTTCCGGAAGCGTTGATTACGAAAGATAACGATCGCATCACCGTAACGGTCCAGACCAACGACCTGACAAAAGAACAGGTCGCTAAGATCTACGGCATTGTCAGCAAGGAACTGAATGTACCGGCCAGCCAGATCGTTGTGTCTTACAAACCATAACGAACAGATGTAAAACAGCGGGCGCTTTTACTTAAAAGCGCCGCTGTTGTTTCTGTGGCGGTCTGCTGACGGACATACAGGCACCGCGTCTCGCGGACAGATGCGAAAGGCTGCTTTCCTGTCGGAAAGTCGAAACCGACTTTTCGACGGAGTATCACATACGCCGTGTCTCGCTTGTCTCAAAACGAAGTCGGTTTCTCCTTCCTGCCATCGGAAGGTCGCATGCATGGCTCTCTTACCGTGTAGATCGAAATCGGGCCGTTTCGGGACAAGCGATTCGCGGCGTATGTGGATAGCACTGTAGTTTTTTCGGCAGGCTTCTCTTGCTAGTAAGCAGTGGACAAAATATGGTATACTTTCCATTAGTGCCAAAGGGTATTTCGCGCGTTAAAGCTACATAGCGTAAAGGGAGGCCTGACGATGTTTAAATTGAACGAGATCCGTGAACTGGTGAGACTAATCGACGAAACATCGGTTACGGAGTTAAACGTGGAGGCAAATGGAACCAAATTAATCATTAGAAAAGAATATGGGCAGGCGGCACCTGTAATAATTCCTGCACCTGCGGTACAAACGGCGGCTACTGCTCCGGCTGCGCCTGCACCAGTTGCAAGCGCTCCCGTTTCGACACCGGATGTTCCGGCTGCAAAGGCGGAAACGGCGGCGGAGGATCCGACGCTCCACAAAATCGTTTCCCCGATGGTGGGGACGTTTTACAAGGCTCCGTCACCCGATTCGGAACCGTATGTGCAAGTGGGTTCCAAAGTGACCGAGAAGAGCGTAGTCTGCATAGTGGAAGCGATGAAGCTAATGAACGAAATCGAAGCGGATGTGCGCGGCGAAATCGTTTCCGTACTGGTGGAGAACGGGCAGCTGGTGGAATACGGACAACCATTGTTCCTTGTCAAACTTGACTGACTCGGGAGGCGTTCACATTGTTTAAAAAAATCCTGATCGCGAACCGGGGGGAAATCGCCGTTCGCGTCATTCGTGCCTGCAAAGAGATGGGGATTCAGACCGTTGCCATCTATTCGGAGCCAGACCGTGAAGCACTGCATGTGAAAATGGCGGATGAAGCTTACTGCGTAGGCCCTACCGCCAGCAAACAGAGCTATTTGAATATACCAAACATCATGGCGGTTGCCACATCGGTTGGAGTGGATGCCATCCATCCAGGATACGGTTTTTTGGCCGAAAATGCCAGTTTTGCTGAGATTTGTGAAGCGTGCGGCATTACCTTTATCGGCCCCAGTGTAGAAGCCATCGAAAAAATGGGCGACAAATCAGTCGCAAAGGATACGATGAAACGGGCCCATGTCCCCTGTGTTCCAGGTACGGACGGACTGATTGAAGATATTGAAGAAGCGCTGCAGGTAGCGGAACAGATTGGTTACCCGGTCATCATCAAAGCAACGGCTGGCGGCGGCGGAAAAGGAATGCGGATCGCCAACAATCGTGAGGAACTGGAAAAATCGATTCAGATGGCGCAAATTGAAGCGGAAACCGCTTTTGGCAACGCGGGCGTGTATCTGGAAAAATTTGTGGAAGAACCACGGCATGTGGAAATCCAGTTAATGGCCGACAAACACGGCAACGCCGTATATGTGGGTGAACGCGATTGTTCCATTCAGCGTCGCCATCAAAAACTGATCGAAGAAGCGCCGTCACCCGCGCTGTCACCTGCTCTTCGCAAAAAAATGGGCGAATCGGCAGTGGCGGCTGCACTTGCCGTCAATTATTCCGGTGCCGGAACAGTTGAATTTCTGCTGGATAAGCATGGGAACTACTACTTTATGGAGATGAACACCCGCATTCAGGTCGAACATCCGGTAACCGAACTGATTACAGGGATCGACCTGATTAAGGAGCAAATCCGGGTGGCGTTTGGCGAGAAACTATCCTTTACACAGAAAGATGTCGAACTGAACGGGTGGGCCATTGAGTGCCGGATCAATGCGGAAGATCCGGACAAGAATTTTATGCCGAGTCCGGGCACGATCCACACTTACATGCCGCCCGGCGGATTTGGTGTGCGGATAGATTCGGCTGCGTTCTCCGGTTATACGGTTACGCCGTTTTATGATTCCATGATTGCAAAGCTGATCGTTTGGGCGCCGACACGCCGGGAAGCAATTTCCCGTATGGAAAGGGCATTGCAGGAGTTTCGAATCGAAGGAATCAAAACGACCATTCCGTTTCATCTGAAGGTCCTGCGTCATCCGAAATTTGTGGAAGGCGACGTGAACACCAAGTTTTTAGAGATGTATCCGCTCTAATTGCCTTAAATTGTCATATTTCTCGCCCTCTGATATACTTATGTTAGTAATGCGGACAAACAAGGGGGTTTTTCAATGTCAATCGATAATCTCGAATTTGACGTAACCGAGATGGGGCAAATCCGAATTGCTCCGGAAGTGATAGAGATAATTGCCGGTCTGGCAGCGACAGAAGTACGTGGAATCGCCGGAATGAGCGGTGGAGTCGCTGGCGGGATCGCGGAACTGCTTGGCCGGAAGAATCTGGGCAAAGGAGTCAAAGTGGAAGTCGGAGAAAAACAATGTGCAGTTGACCTGTCAGTTGTAACGGAGTTTGGCACCCGCATCCAAGATGTGGCGGCAGAAGTTCAGTCAAACGTGAAACGGGCGATTGAAAATATGACTGGTCTCGAAGTGGTGGAAGTTAACGTTCATATTTTGGGTGTAACCTTCAAGAACGACGAAAAAGAAGAAGAGGTAGCGGTTTCCCCATCACCTCGCCTTCGCTAAACCTTGTCCCCCTTGAAGCGACCGTTTCATGGGGGATTTTAACAAACCGGAGGAGGGACAAGCTTTTGAACGCATTCGACCGACTATTGCTTTTCTTATACAGCCTGGCAACGGCCATTTTATCCGTGATGCTTGGCGCTCATATTTTTGGATTCGGTTGGTTGAACGGACTGTTGGATTTTTATCCATATGAACTGTTGGTCGGCATAGTTCTTTTGCTTGCCGTGTCTTTGCGGTTTCTGTTTCTGCGCAGTGGAAAAACTAGGGAACAACAGGCAATTTCGCATAAAACAGAATTAGGGGACGTCCGTATTTCATTTCAAACGATTGAAAGTTTGACCGAACGGGCTGTCAGGCTGGTTAAAGGGATTAACGACTTGAAAACAAAGGTGCGTCTCAGCGAGTCAGGTATTCGAATTGCCATTCGCGTCACAGTGGATCCGGATTTGGAAATTCCGCAGTTGACTTCGACTGTCCAGCAAAAAGTAAAAGATTATGTGGAATCCACTACCGGTGTTACCGTTGAAAACGTAGTGGTGTACGTGAGTGATGTTGTAAAATCGCAGGCCGGTAAGAAGATGCCTGTTCGACCGAGGGTAGAATCGAGGGTAGAATAATGAAGTGGTGGAATTCGGTAGTCACATTTTTGCAAACGGCGAATTTGCGAATTGTCGGTATGCTGATCGGCGCACTTTTAGGGCTGTTGTTTCTCCTCGTGGGTTTTTGGAAAACGCTGATTTTTGCCGCTTTCATTGCGGCCGGTTATGGCGTTGGCCGCTGGATCGACACACAGGAAGACTGGCGAGACGTAATTGAACGGATCACACCGAATAAACCGCGTGATTAGGGCAACTCGAATGCCCTATTTCTTTTGTTATTAGGCAACACTACTTTATACAACAAAAGAAATCGCCGGTATGTTTTTAAGATAAGGAGGTTGCGTAATGAGCCGCAGACTGGTGCGGGAAACTGCGCTGCAAAGTTTGTTTCAAATGGATGTCGGACAAATTCCGGTTTCAGAAGCGATTCACAACGTATTGGAAGAAGCCAGCCCTGCCGTGGATCAAACTTATCTAAGAAAAATTGTAACAGGTACATACGACCATCTGTCGGTCATTGACCCGCTGATTAAAAAGTATTCGGTGGGTTGGGAACTGGAACGCATGCCATCGGTCGACCTTGCGGTGCTGCGAATGGCGGTCTATGAATTGTTGTTCGAACCGGATGTGCCGCCAAAAGTAGTGGTCAACGAAGCGGTGGAACTGGCCAAGTCTTTTTCTACGGCCGAATCCGGCAAATTTGTGAACGGTATTCTCGGGAAAGTCCTGAACGATCTGGATCAGTTAAGGAGTTCCTGTATTCCATGATTCTCGGAATCGATACCAGCAATTACACGACTTCACTTTGTTTGGTAAACGCAAACGGCGCAATTGTAAGAGAGGAGCGGCAACTGTTGCAGGTAGATAGGGGAGCTCGGGGACTGCAGCAGTCGGAGGCGTTGTTTCAGCACGTCAAAAATCTGCCCCTGCTCATGGAGAAAATCGGCAATTTGCGAGAGCTTCAGGCCGTTTGTGTTTCTACTCGACCGCGACCGGCAGAAGGGTCGTATATGCCTGTTTTTTTAGCAGGGGAAGGTCTGGCAAAAAGCATCTCCGCTGCGCTGCAAATCCCCTTCTACGAAACGAGCCATCAGGAAGGGCATATAGCGGCCGGTGAAGCAACCGTTTTCGATGGTGCGGCCGGTGAAGCAACCGATTCGAGCGGTTCGGCTCCGCTTGCCGACAGTCCGGAATTTTTGGCGATTCATCTGTCGGGTGGCACCAGCGATTTGTTGCGGGTAAAACGCCACCCGGTCGGATATCAAATTGAGCCGATGGGAAGTTCTGTCGATCTGCATGCGGGCCAGTTCGTTGATCGGATAGGCGTGGCCTTGGGGCTGCCGTTCCCTGCGGGTCCTCATTTGGAAAAATTAGCCTCCTTCGCGCACGAAAACTCTTCCGTCCGTCTCCCGTCTCCTGTTATCGAACGATTTAATTGGTCGTTCGCCGGTCCGGAAACGGCAGCCGACCGGTTGATTGCGGCGGGGGCTGACAAAGCGGCGGTTGCCCGTGCGGTGGAAGCGTGCATCGCAAAAGGATTGGAGAAGGTAATTCGGAATGCGATGGAAGAAACAAACCTGCAAAACGTTTTGATCGTCGGAGGCGTAGCGGCAAATCTATATATTCGCAAGCGGCTGCAGCGCCGTTTGGAACACCCGGCTGTCAAAGCCCGGCTGTTTTTTGCAGAACCTCGTTATTCTACAGATAATGCGTTTGGCGTGGCGCGAATTGGATTGTCGATTCGACAAACTTTGTTGTCGAATAGGTAGAATTTAAATGAACTTATAGTATAATATTACCATAGAGTGAACCAGAGTTTTATAGGGTGAAACGCCTAAGGAGGCCAATTCTATGGGAGAGAACCAAGAACTCAAGCAAACAGAAACACGGAATACAGATGATCGGGTGTATGATATCACGATCATCGGCGGCGGCCCGGTCGGACTGTTCTCCGCCTTTTACGCGGGAATTCG
The DNA here is from genome assembly GCF_015097055.1 of Effusibacillus dendaii. Lineage (NCBI taxonomy): Bacteria > Bacillati > Bacillota > Bacilli > Caryophanales > Alicyclobacillaceae > Effusibacillus > Effusibacillus dendaii. Next base: position 867,804 of record NZ_AP023366.1, on the reverse strand, counting down.
CGACATGAGCACCAAGATTATCGACAGTTTGCCGCAATTGGGCGGCCAATTGGCAGAGCTGTATCCTGATAAGTATATTTACGACGTGGCAGGGTTTCCGAAAATTTACGCGAAAGATTTAATCGCTAATTTGAAGGAGCAGATGGCACCTTATCATCCAACTGTTTGTTTGAATGAACGGGTACTCAAACTGGAAAAGCAGCCTGACGGCATTTTTCGGTTAACCAGTGATACAACGGTACACCTCGCAAAAACTGTCCTGATTGCGGGCGGGATTGGCGCTTTTACGCCCCGCCGGTTACCTGCTGAAAACGCGGCTCAATTTGAAGGAAAAGGAATTCGTTATTTTATTGACGATGTGAGCAAATTCAAGGGAATGAACTGTTTGGTTGTCGGGGGCGGCGACTCGGCAGCCGATTTTGCGTTAATGTTAGAAGAGGTGGCGCAAAAAGTAACCCTGATCCACCGGCGCGATCAATTCCGCGCGCATGAGGACAGTGTTCGCAGACTGTTCGCATCGTCAGTTGAAGTAAAAGTATTTACAGAATTAAAATCGGTTTCCGGTGAGGGCAAACTGCAAAAAGCTGTGCTGGTCAACAGTAAGGACAAAACGGAAGAGGAAATTCCGGTCGACACCATTATCGGCGCATTGGGCTTCTCTGCATCGCTTGGGCCCATATTGGAGTGGGGACTTGAAATACAGGACAATGCAATCGTGGTAAACACCAAGGGAGAAACAAACATTCCAGGCGTCTACGCTGTCGGTGACATCGTGACATACCCCGGAAAAATCAAGTTGATTGCAACCGGTTTCGGGGAAGGCCCTACTGCGGTCAACAACGCCAAGATTTATCTCGATCCGCAGTCGAAACTGCATCCGGGCCATAGTTCTTCCGGCTTCGGAAAACACTAACAATTGCAGCAAAGATCGAATATCGGAGTCTGCGTCTGGGTGGCGTAGACTTTCCGTATTTCCAGGAGGGATTCCAATGACGGCAACCATCATTAGTGGCAAAGAAGTGGCAAGTCAGATTCGCAGCGAGTTGAAACAGGAAGTGGATCAACTGATACAACAGGGAGTTCAACCTGGATTGGCAGTGATTTTGGTGGGGGATGATCCGGCTTCCCACAGTTATGTAAAAGGGAAAGAAAAGGCATCCATCGAATTAAATTTTTATTCGGAGGTACATCGACTGTCAGCCGATGTGAGCGAACAGGAAGTGCTCTCGCTGATTGACCGGTTCAATCGCGATCCGAAAATTCACGGGATTCTGGTGCAGCTCCCGTTGCCTGCCCACATTTCCGAAAAAGCGGTGATTCAAGCGATTGATCCACAAAAAGACGTGGATGGATTCCATCCGGTCAACGTTGGCAACCTGTATACCGGATTGCCCGCTTTTCTCCCCTGTACACCGCACGGCGTGATCCAGATGCTGAAACGTTCAGGTGTGCAAATTGCCGGTAAAAACGCGGTTGTGATCGGACGTTCCAATATTGTTGGAAAGCCGATGGCGCAGCTGCTTTTGGCAGAAAATGCGACCGTTACGATTTGCCACTCCCGCACAAAGGATCTGACCTCGTTTACCAAACAGGCGGATATTTTGGTGGCTGCTGTCGGAAGAGCAGGTACGGTAACGGCTGATATGGTAAAACCGGGTGCTGCGGTGGTCGATGTCGGAGTCAATCGGGTGGATGGCAAACTGGTAGGGGATTGTTTATTTGACGAAGTCAGTCAGGTGGCAGGTTTGATTACGCCAGTTCCGGGCGGCGTGGGTCCGATGACGATTACCATGTTGATGTATAACACCGTTGAATCAGCGAAACGCAGTCTTGTGAGATAACCGGTGATTGCGGGGGAAGACGAGTTGAACGCGTGGGAAACAAGAATACAGTCTCGGCTGCAGGATGAGCAAATTTTATCTGTGTCCGAATTAACCGCGGCCATTAAAATGTTGCTGGAACAGGACCCGGAGTTGTCAGACGTTTGGGTGCGTGGGGAGATCTCAAATTACACGCACCACAGCAGCGGGCACATGTATTTTACATTAAAAGATGCGGGCAGCCGCGTCAAATCGGTGATGTTTGCCTCCAAAAACCGCAACCTCCAATTCCTTCCGAAAGAAGGAATGAAAGTGATTGTCCGGGGCTATTTGTCCGTTTATGAACGCGACGGGCAGTACCAGCTATATGTGGAAGATATGCAGCCGGATGGAATGGGTTCCCTGTTTTTGGCGTTTCAACAACTGAAAGAACGGTTGGAAAAAGAAGGATTGTTTGATTATACTCACAAAAAGCAACTGCCCGAGTTCCCGAAACGGATCGGAGTGGTCACCTCTCCCACGGGGGCGGCAGTCCGGGACATTATCACCACGATTCGAAGACGGTATCCGTTGGCCGATATTCTGCTGCTGCCCGTTCTTGTGCAGGGAGCGGAGGCAGCCCCGATGATTGCCAATGCCATTCATACATTGAATGAATCGGCGGAATGGCAGATTGATGTAATGATTGTCGGGCGAGGCGGCGGATCGCTGGAAGAGTTATGGGCATTCAATGAAGAAGTGGTGGCGAGGGCGATTTTTGCCTCTCGTATCCCGGTGATTTCTGCCGTTGGGCATGAAACGGATTTTACAATCGCTGACTTTGTGGCCGACGTTCGGGCTGCGACGCCGACCGCTGCCGCTGAATTGGCCGTCCCGCACCTGACGGAACTGATTCGCCATATGGACAACCTGCGGGAACGCTTGGCGGTTGCGATGGAAAACAGGATACAGGGCTATCGGAAGCAATTGGAGCGGTTCGAAAGGTCTGCCGTTTTTCGCAGACCGCTCGATCGGGTGCAGCAGTTGCGGCAGCAGGTTGACCACCTGGAAAATGAACTGGAACTGCGGCTTGTCAAATGGGTGTCTGTAAGAAACAAGCGGCTCAACGATTTGAGTGGTCGCCTGATGCAGAAATCGCCTGTGGAACGGGTGATCCGGACGGAAGAAAGGTATGGTTATCTGCTGTCAAAGCTGCAAACCGCGATAAAAAACCGATTGAATGCGGAAAATAACCGTCTCGACCGTATGCTGGACAAGTTAGACGCATACAGCCCTTTGCACATTTTAAAAAGAGGCTACACATTGACATATGAAAGCGAACGGCATGAATTGGTGCGCTCCGTCAGACAGATACAGCCGGGGGACAGAGTGACAGTGAAGTTTTCCGACGGCGCGCTTGACTGCCAAGTCTGGGGAATTGAGGAGGAATCGAATTGACATTTGAAGAAGCGTTGGCCGGTTTGGAAAAAATCGTGCGTGACCTTGAGAACGGGGAAATTCCGTTGGAACAGGCAATTGCCAGCTTTCAGGAGGGCATGAAACTGGCCAAAGTATGCCGGGACAAACTGGATCAGGCGGAGCAAAAAATTGAAATGCTCGTCGAAGATTCTGCCGGGTTGCAGAAAAAGCCTTTCATTCCGGAGGAATAACGATGTCGTTTGTAATTGAGGATTATTTGAAAGAAGCCGCCTGCGAAGTGGAACAGGCAATGGATAAGCTTTTGCCGAGCGGCAAGGAGCGGATGTTTTCGAGGCACGCCGGTTTAGAATCGACCGGTTTGCTGATTGAATCGATGCGGTACAGCCTGTTCGCGGGAGGAAAGCGAATTCGACCGATCTTGGCGCTTGCGACGGTGGAAACATTAGGGGGCAATCGACAGGCAGCCCTGCCGGTTGCCTGTTCCCTGGAATTGATACATACGTATTCGTTAATCCATGACGATCTGCCCGCCATGGATGATGACGACTTCCGGCGGGGCAAGCCCACCAACCACAAAGTTTATGGGGAAGCAGTCGCCGTTTTGGCTGGCGATGCGTTGCTGACTTTGGCGTTTCAGGTTTTGTCACAAGTGGAGATGCCGCAACGGGAAAAAGAGTTGCTGCAATTGATACGCATTTTGTCGGACGCAAGTGGTTATGCGGGCATGATCGGAGGACAGATGGCCGACATACAGGCGGAAGGAAAGCAGCCGGATCCGCAGACGCTGGAGTTTATTCACAGGCATAAAACAGGCGATTTGCTGAGGGCGGCCGTTCAGATGGGGGCCGTTTTTGCAGGGGCAAACGAACAGGAGATCCTCCATTTAACCTTGTATGCGATGAATTTGGGACTTGCTTTCCAGATTCAGGACGATTTGCTGGATGTGGAGGGAAATGCGGATCAACTGGGAAAATCAACAGGTGCGGATGAGGCTCATGGCAAGCTGACCTATCCAAGCCTGTTCGGATTGGAAGAGTCTCATAAAAAACTGAACGAAACTACGCAACAAGCGCTGTCCGCCCTGAACCATCTGCCGCACGACACGACCGTACTGCGGGAGATTGCAAATTATTTGCTCACCAGGGTGAATTGACTACAATGGGGCGCAGACGCAAATACTACCCTTACTGAACCAGTAGGGGTGGTTTGATCGTGAAATATGCTGTTTGGTTTCTCGAAACATTGGCTGTTTTTATTTCCGTTTATTGCTTTATGAGAATTATGGGTAAGCGTGCCGTCGCACAGATGAATACGTTTGACCTGATTGTCGTATTTTTATTGGGATCGATGTTTGCGTCAAACATGTCGGACGGAAGAAACACTTGGGAAGTGATCCTGACGGGCGGTTTTCTGGTCGCGATCTACCTTGTCGCTTCCTTTCTGATGCTGAACAACAAATTTCGTCAACTTGTCCATATAAAACCGACTGTTCTCGTGAACCGCGGAAATATAAACGAACCGGGACTGCGGCAAGTGCGCATGACAGTGCCTGAACTGCTGGGCCATTTACGGTTGAAAGGATACTTGTCGCTGGCCGATGTGGAGTTTGCCATTATGGAGGATGTGGGAGACATATCTGTCATTCCGAAACCGGATCAAACGCCTGTTACACCTAAAGATCTGAATATAGAGGCCACTCCCCAGTCGCTTCCCGTTCCGCTAATTCTGGACGGGCATTGGGTGGATGTCAATCTCATCTATCTGAATAAAAGCAGGCAATGGGTGCTTGCACAGTTGGAAAAACAAAATATCAAACCGCAGGATTTGCGGAAACTTACACTTGTCCAATGGGAATCGGACGGAACTTTAACGGTGGATTGGAACGATGGTACAAATCCGATCAAAAAACAATAAAAACTTGATTTTGGTTAAATGGCGGTTTATTCTGTATCGCCGCTTTCCTTCCGCCTTTCCCTGTGTCAACCGCACGTCATTTGGTTGCCGCCCGCGTTCTATGGTATAATGAGAACAAATCGAGCGGGTGGTGCAGTATTCTAGTCAACCCCCCTCTCCTGAAGGCGGGCCTAAAAATCCGTCAAAGGGCACATCGATGAAGTTCCTTGTGCTGGCTTGAGGCGCCCAGCCTTGGGTTGGTACTGGGAGTTAAGGTTGTAGGGCGATCTGCAATGGCATGCGGGCGATGACCCTACTTCCGCGGAGGCCTATGATTGTGGTCAACCACCAGCGTGTGAATGATTACAACATAGGGTATGAACCTGCATGGCGAGTGAAAATGGAATCTTGGATGACACGACACTTGTGTGCAGCGTAGCCTGCCTTGCGTGGCATGGAGGGATTGCAGGATTCAGACATCCCGTTTTATGGCCAAAAACAGAATGTCGGTGAGGCATGAAATCCATGTTGCAAAAGAGGCTAGGGAGATGTGTGGGCGTTGTTGAGGAAATCTCCTAGACTGTCGTATCGCACGTGACTTTTCGAGGATTGTAGTGTGGACTAAGTGGTAATCGAGTCCGATCTTTGGTGACACGATCGAAACAAACGTAAAGGGAAACCGCCTCCACGGCGACGTGAAGGTGTTTGTTTGGGAAAACCTACTCGACCTAAGCCACAGTGTTTACTCGGAAAGTTGCCACCCTTACATACAGCTTTGACATTCGGTTTGTGAAACGGAGTGCTACTCTATACATGAGCGGTGCGTGGCGTGACACGCTTCGGTGGACGGCGTTAATCACTGTCGTCACCTTTTTTCTATCCGGATTTTTCAACACTTCCACCATCATTCTGGATCAGGCGGAATGGTGGGTGGGGGTTAGTCTTGTTATACTAATTATTTTCATTGGCGTATTTTTTGATATAATGGGACTGGCCGCGGCAGCCGCGAGTGAAACGCCGTTTCATGCACTGGCGGCAGAACGGGTGAATGGCGCAAAACAGGCGATTCAAATCGTACGCAATGCCGAAAAATTTTCCAATTTTTGCAACGATGTGGTGGGCGATATTGCGGGCGTGTTGAGCGGTGCGGCAACAGCAGCCGTAGTCGTGCGGATTCTCGCTAGCGGGGCGGTCCATGTATCGCCAGGGGTTTTCACGGTGTTAGCCACCGCTCTTGTAGCGGCCTTAACGGTAGGCAGCAAGGCAATCGGAAAATCTATCGCGATACGTTATGCGAACCCGATTATCTTACAGGTAGGAAAGTTTTTTTACTGGCTGAACCAGAATCTTCATATTTCGCTTTTCAATGGAAATAATAAGAAAAAATCGCGAAAGCGAGGCGGTAAGCGTGCGGTTGGAAAACGTCAACAGCCCCGCTGATTTGAAGCAGTTGAACGTGGGACAACTTGAGGAACTGGCGGAAGAGATCAGGCGTTTTCTGATCGAAAGTTTATCCGTTACGGGGGGTCATTTCGGCGCCAATTTGGGGGTTGTCGAGTTGACCCTTGCTTTGCATAAAGTGTTTGATTCTCCCATTGACAAATTGATATGGGATGTGGGTCATCAGGCATATGTGCATAAGATTTTGACCGGACGCAAGGATCAGTTTCCCACCCTGCGCAAGTATAAAGGGTTGTCCGGTTTTCCTAAACGATCCGAAAGTGAACATGACATGTTCGATGTCGGACATTCTTCCACATCCATTTCGGCGGCAACTGGATATGCGTTGGCGCGGGATCTGAAGAAAGAAGATCACCACGTGGTGGCGATTATCGGAGACGGGGCCATGACAGGCGGTATGGCGTTTGAAGCGATGAACCACGTCGGCCATATGGGAACCGACCTGATTGTCGTCTTGAATGACAATGAGATGTCGATCGATCCCAATGTCGGCGCTGTGTCCAATTACTTGGCCAAAATCCGTAACGACTCCCATTACAAAAATGCAAAAGCGGAGATTGTAAGCCTGCTGCAGAAGTTGCCTTCGCTTGGCACCAAAGTGGCAAAGGGATTGGAACGGATTAAAGATTCGTTGAAATACCTGATGGTTCCCGGCATGCTGTTTGAGGAACTCGGTTTTACGTATATGGGGCCGATTGACGGCCACAACCTGCCGCTTTTGTTGCAAGGGCTGGAACAGGCCAAACAAACGAAAGGTCCCGTTCTTGTTCATGTTGTAACAAAAAAAGGAAAAGGGTATGCGGCGGCGGAAGGCTCCTATGACAAATGGCACGGTGTTTCCCCGTTCAACATTGAGACAGGGGAATTGCCGAAAGCAGTTTCGTCTGCACCTTCTTACAGTTCCGTGTTTGGCAAAACAATGATCCGGTTGGCGGAGCAAAACGATAAAGTGATTGCGATTACTCCCGCTATGCCGAGCGGTTCTGGTCTTTTGGAGTATGCGGAAAAGTTTCCGGACCGCTTTTTTGATGTGGGGATCGCCGAACAGCACGCGGCCACGATGTCAGCTGGACTGGCCTGTGCGGGCATGCGTCCGGTTCTCTCCATCTATTCCACATTCCTGCAGCGGGCGTATGATCAAACGATTCATGATATCTGTATTCAAAATCTGCCTGTCACGATCGCGGTAGACCGTGCCGGTTTGGTTGGCGCGGACGGCGAAACGCATCAGGGGGCGTTCGATATATCGTTTTTGAGAGCGATTCCGAATCTCTCGATCATGATGCCGAAAGATGAAAACGAGATGCAGCATATGTTGTATACGGCCTTGCAACAACCGGGTCCGGTCGCTGTCCGTTATCCGCGCGGCGAAGGGAAAGGTGTCCAGATGGACGAACAGTTTCATGAGATCCCGTTTGGAAAAGCGGAAATCCTGCGGGAAGGTTCCTCGCAAGTGGCGCTGCTTGCTTTGGGACCTATGGTGGAACTGGCTGAGAAAGCGGCTGATGCGCTTGAAAAGGAAGGCGTCTTTCCAATGGTTGTCAACATGCGGTTTGTCAAACCGCTTGACAGTGAACTGTTGATGGATCTGGCGATTCGCGGCTACCGCTTCATCACCGTGGAAGAAGCGGCTGTAGCGGGCGGCATGGGATCGGCAGTTATGGAATTTTTTGCGGTCAACATGATTTCCGGCGTTGAGGTATTCCCAATCGGGCTGCCCGATCGGTTTATTGAGCACGGCAATGTCAAACAGTTATTGGAGTCGGTTGGGGTGACAACGGAGCGAATCGTCGAACACGTGAAACGTCTGATGCCCAAGAAACGGCAAAGAGCGTAATGTTAAGCATAGATTTGGTTGATGCGGGTAAGCTTGTGACCGGCTGGCAGGTTGCGGGCTTACCCTGTTTTGAGTCGATGGGAGTTTATTTATTTAGCCTGGCGAAGCCGAGTTTTAAATTTTTTGTGAGGAGTTATTTATGAGCGGCAAAGAGAGATTGGATCTCCTGTTAGTCAATCGGGGCCTGTTCCCCACCAGGGAAAAGGCCAAGTCAGCAGTCATGGCCGGACTTGTGATTGTGAATGGAGAACGGATTGACAAAGCGGGCACCAAGGTTCCGATGGAAGCGGAGGTTCAAATCAAGGGCAATTTACATCCGTATGTATCTCGTGGCGGGCTGAAACTGGAAAAAGCCTTGAAGGCGTTTCATTTTTCGCTGCAGGACAAAGTGGTTATCGATATCGGGGCATCTACTGGCGGATTCACCGATTGCGCCTTGCAAAACGGTGCCAAACTGGTGTATGCAGTCGATGTCGGGTACGGTCAGTTGGCTTGGAAATTGCGCCAGGACCCGCGGGTGATTGTGATGGAACGGACCAATTTTCGGCACCTGCAGCCGGAACAGTTAAAGGATGAGAAGCCTGAAGTGGCTGTGATGGATGTGTCGTTTATTTCCACACGGCTTCTATTCCCTGTCATCAGGCAAATCCTGAAGCCGGACGGTTCTTTGTTGACGTTAATCAAACCGCAGTTCGAAGCAGGACGCGACAAGGTCGGCAAAAACGGGATTGTCAGAGAGGCGGGCATACACCGCGAAGTTCTGCAACAGACGCTGGCGGCGGCGATGCAGGAAGGTTTTGCCGTACAATCGATAACCTACTCACCGATTACCGGCGGTGACGGAAATATTGAGTTTTTGGCGCATCTGACTTTGCAGGACATAAAAGAACTGGCCGGTGAACCGTTAGAGAAAACAATTGAACAAACGGTTGAGGAAGCGCACCGCTCACTGCTTCAATTGACTCAGACAGAGCCAGAGTAGGGGTCATATAAACTTCTCACAAAAACAGGAAAAGGAGTTCAACCGGCATGTCGCGAATAGTATTTCTGTGGCGGATGCGGTATTGGTTGAATGGAGGACGCTAGCGGATGAAAAAAATCGGAATCGCAGTCAATCAAACAAAGCATTCTGCCATTGATGTCACAAGGAAATTGGTACAGTTTCTGGAGGCCAAATCGGTCACCGTGTTTGTTGACCGAGCAGCCGCTGAAAAAATTGATCGACCGGACATCGCGCTTGATATTCTTGAATTTCAAGACAAGGTGGATCTCGTGTTTGTGCTTGGCGGGGACGGGACTTTGCTGGGCGTGGCCAGACAGTTGGCAAATACTTCGCTGCCGATTCTGGGAATTAATTTGGGGCATCTTGGGTTCTTATCGGAAGCCGAACCGGAAGATTTGCCTGCTGCGGTAGAACGAGTGCTTAGAGGCGATTACCATTTGGAAAAACGGATGATGCTGGAAGCATCGATCATCCGCAACGGACAGATTTTACATAAAGATATTGCATTAAACGATGTGGGAATCGCCAAAGGCTCTTTTGGGCGGATGATTACGTTATCGGTCTACGTTGATGATATGTATGTAGATAAATATTCAGGGGATGGCCTGATTATCTCGACCCCGACCGGATCGACCGCGTACTCTTTATCCTGCGGGGGGCCGATCGTCAGCCCGCACACGAATGTGATTCTGGTGACGCCGATTTGTCCCCATACTTTAAATTCAAGGCCTTTTATTATACAAAAAGACCAGGAAATCAAAGTGGAGGTGTCGGCTCCTCACAACGATATGGGAGTCACGATTGACGGCCAGGTCGGCTATAAGGTGGAAGCGAATGACCTGATTGTGGTGCGCAAGTCTCTCCATTCCACTACTTTGGTAAAGTGGAAAGAGCGGGGATTTTTTGACGTATTGCGGCAAAAGCTGCACGGTTCCGACTAACCGCATGGAATTCATACGTACGCGGGAGGAATGAGCGATGAAAGGGAAACGATTGTTGAAAATCCGGGAATTAATTCAAAAACAGGAGATCGAAACGCAGGACGAATTGGTGGATGGATTGAAACAACTGGGATTCCAAGTCACGCAGGCGACTGTATCAAGGGACATCAAAGAGCTACAGCTCATTAAAGTTCCAACTCCGGATGGACGCTACAAATATTCATTGCCGCCGGAAACATCCTACAATCCCGGAGTCAAGCTAAAAAGAATATTGGCAGACAGTTTCGTTTCAATCGACCATGCCGAAAACCTGATTGTACTGAAAACGCTGCCAGGCAATGCGAATGCGATTGCTGCCGTGATTGATACGCTGGATTGGGACGGTGTTCTGGGCACAATCAGCGGTGATGATACCATATTGATCATCTGTCGGGTTAAAGAGGAAACTCCCGAAATTGTCAACCAGTTCCTCAGTTATTTGTAGTGAAAAAGAATGGTTGCGAACAAGCGTTCGTTATGGTATGGTAAAACTAAGAAACTGGACTGAAGAATGGTGATCGTATGCTTCAGGAATTGTACATCCGCAATGTGGCGTTAATTGAGGAAATTCGTCTTCATTTTGGACAGGGCCTGAACGTGCTGACGGGGGAAACAGGCACCGGAAAGTCGATCCTGATCGATGCGTTAGGATTGATTCTGGGTGGACGGGCTTCTTCCGATCTGATTCGGCAGGGGTGCGACAAAGCGCTTGTCGAGGCGTTATTCGTTGTTGAAAACGCGCAACCATTCCGCCAACTGTTGCAAGAACTGGGAATTGAGTGGGAAGATCAGTCTCTCGTAATCGTAAGAGAAATCGCCTCTTCCGGAAAAACGGTTTGCCGTGTCAATGGTCGCATTGTCACTGTACAAACGCTGCGCCAGATCGGAGCGCTGCTCGTTGATTTGGCGGGTCAGCACGAACAACAAACCTTGCTCCGGGCAGAAGAACACCTTGCCATACTGGATGCATTCGGAGGACAACCCATTCAGCGGCTGAAACAAAACACGGCAGTTGCATATGCCAAATACCGTTCCGCCAAGAAAGAACTCGAACAGGCGGCGGTAGGGGAACAGGAACGTGTACAGCGTTTGGACATGCTCCGGTTTCAATTGGAAGAAATTCAATCACTCCGTTTGCAGCCAGAAGATGAGGAACAACTGGAACAGGAAAGAAACAGGTTGTCACATGCAGAAAAACTCTCCACTATTGTATCCCATACATACGATGCTCTATTTACAGGTGAAAACAGACAGCAGCCGATACTCGACTCGCTTCATAAATTAAGTCATGATTTGGAACAGACGATCCGTTACGACAAAACGCTTCAATCTTCTTTGGAATTGATTAAATCAGCTGCCTACCAACTGGAAGAAGCAGCGCATGAACTTCGGACATACCGGGATTCCGTCGAATTTAATCCGGTTAAACTGCAGGCGCTGGAGGAACGCTTGGCAGCCTTACAGCGTTTGCGTCGAAAATACGCTCCTACCGTGAATGAAATTCTTCATTATGCCGACCAGGTGGAACAAGAATTAAACCGTTTGGAAAACCATGAGGAAAATATCGAGCGGTTACAGAAAAATCTGGTGAAATACGAACAGGAATTGGTAGCTGAAGTCACAAAACTGTCAGAACGGCGAAAATCGATTGCAGACAAACTATGCAAACAAATTGTAAACGAACTTTCCTCTTTAATGATGCCGCGCACCGCGTTTTCAATCGGTTTTTCCACAATGGCCGATTCGGATGGAATCAACATTGACGGACAGCTCGTTCATGTAAATGAATCGGGTATTGACCGTATCGAATTTCTGTTTTCTTCCAACCCGGGCGAACCGTTACGACCGCTCTCAAAAATTGCATCAGGTGGGGAACTCTCCAGAACACTGCTTGCGGTTAAAACCATTTTGGCCGGAGACGGCGTAGAAACCCTCATATTTGATGAGATTGATACGGGAATTTCCGGTCGGGCTGCACAAGCCGTAGCAGAAAAAATGGCGGTAGTTGCAGCGGTTAACCAGGTGATCTGTGTCACCCACCTGCCGCAGGTCGCATGCATGGCAGATTGCCATTTTATGATTCATAAAATACAGCAATCGGGGCGTTCTCAAACCATGGTGAAACAGCTGACCGATACGGAGCGGGTAGAAGAATTGGCTCGTATGCTGTCTGGCGCAGAGTTAACTGAAACGAGCCGCAAACATGCAGAAGAAATGATGGAACAAGCGCGTTCCTTAAAAAATAAAGCGTCTTAAATAGTCAAACATACCGGGTGTGAACCGGACAGCAGGTAGAGCTGTCTGGATCCTCCCGGTTTTTTCTTTTTTGCAAAAACTCATTTGACGGCATAAAACCGCCGTGGAAAGGCAATTTTATATATACACATTAGGAAACATATCGGCGGAGGAGCGTGACGAATGTGTCTAGAGAATGGACGAAAAAATGGGTCGGATTACTTTTCGCTGCTTGTATCGTCGCGCTTTTTTGTTGGACACCGATACGGGAGTGGGTAAATACCCCTTCTCAAATCCGTGTTTTGGAGGGGAACAGCACGTGGCTGAAACTTGGACTGCCCGTCCATGCTGTCGTCACAACAAGTAATGCTCATGTGGCTGCCATTCACCGTTCTGATTCGCCTTCCAGCTTGGCACTTAATCTGAAACAACCAATCGAAATTGACTCCCTTGCACAGGGGGATGCAGATGTACAGGTCAAGTTATTCGGCTTTTTGCCTGTAAAATCCGTTCATGTCAGCGTGATTCCTGACATAAAAGTGATTCCCGGCGGTCAATCGATCGGTGTCAAAATCAGGTCATCCGGAATTATGGTTGTCGGGTACAACCTTATAAAAAGTGTAGAAAAAACTCTCTCTCCCGCAGAGACAGCCAATATTAAAGTCGGGGATGTAATAACCAAAATCGATGGGAAAACGGTACAAAGCGTCGAACAAGCGGCTATGTTAATCAACAGAGCCGGCAAGGAGAAACGGGACTTGGAATTAACCCTAATGCGTTCCAAATCGGCAACCAAAACACATGTCACACCTGTATGGGATAACGAGACCCAAACGTATCGAATCGGATTATATATCCGCGATTCGGCAGCGGGTGTCGGTACGCTGACATTCTTTGCACCAAAGCAGAAAGTGTTTGGCGCTTTAGGGCATGTAATCTCCGATTTGGACACCGGTCAACCGATTGAAGTGAAAGATGGGCAGGTGGTACACTCCAGCGTTACATCCATCGACAAGGGGGAAAGCGGTCAACCGGGGGAAAAACGGGGTACGATGATCGATGAGAGTAACGTACTAGGAACGATCAAGAGAAATTCTGAATTCGGGGTGTACGGGACAATGTCGCAGATCCCGGATTACGGTAAGGTCAACGAACCGATTCCAATTGCGTTGGCAGAACAGGTAAAGGAAGGACCCGCCAAAATTTTGACTGTCGTAAACGGCCAGGAGGTCGAAGAGTACGATATTGAAATCGTGAACGTGTTGCGGCAGAAATTTCCTGCCACCAAAAGTATGGTCATTAAAGTGACAGATCCCAAACTGATTGAAAAAACGGGCGGTATCATTCAAGGAATGAGCGGCAGCCCGATTTTGCAAGATGGAAAGCTGGTGGGGGCCGTCACACATGTTTTCGTCAATGATCCGACGCAGGGATATGGAGTCTTTATCGAATGGATGTTAAATGAAGCAGGAATCCAAACAAAGGCGAGCGCAGCTGTTCCCGATCATCGGTTAAATAAAGCTTCTTGAAACGTAAACACCCGTACATCGGCATTGAAACCGAAGACGGGTGTTTTTGTAGGTATTTAGAACTGTGTTTATAATAGGACTTTATACCTGTTTTACGACTATTTTTCGACATTTCAAATGACATAAATTTTAGCAATAGTTAATAAATTTCTAGAGACTTGGATTTGTCGAAAAAATTTATCTGGTGCAACCGTGATTATTGGATTTCGGATTTGGAAGGATAAGCCATCAGTTTGTCGAATTTAATTTACTATCCTAACCGTGGTCAAAGGGGGACCCAAAAAGTGAGTCAAATCAAAGTGTTAATTGCAGATGACAATCGGGAGTTTGCCGGTCTGCTTCGTGATTTTATCGGAGAACAACGCGATATGCAAATTGTGGGAATTGCTTTTAATGGCAACGAAGTGTTGGATATGATTGAATCTCACAATCCAGATGTCGTGATTCTTGATATCATTATGCCGGTACTGGATGGAATCGGAGTGTTGGAAAAGATTCAAATGTTGGATTTAAAACAACAACCAAAGGTTATTATGCTGACCGCTTTTGGTCAGGAGACCATCACCAAACGAGCGGTCGAGTTGGGAGCTTCTTATTACATTCTGAAACCGTTTGACATGGATATTCTGATTAACCGCATCCGTCAGGTCGTTCGTGTTCCGAGCGGAAGCAAACAATTGCCGGTGATGACCCGCGGCAAAAACGTGGACGCTTCCATTACCAACATCATCCATGAAATCGGTGTTCCAGCGCATATCAAAGGGTATCAATATTTGCGGGAAGCGATCAACATGGTGTACAAAGATGTCGAAATTCTTGGATCTATTACAAAAGTTCTTTATCCCAAAATTGCCGATAAATACAACACCACGCCGAGCCGCGTCGAGCGGGCGATCCGCCACGCAATTGAAGTCGCGTGGGGACGCGGCAGCCTCGACGCGATTCGCTCCGTATTCGGTTACACGGTCAGCGTCGGCAAAGCAAAACCTACGAATAGCGAATTTATCGCGATGGTAGCCGATAAATTGCGGATTGAGGCTAAGATTAGCTAAGGCGCGTTGTATTGGGCTTTATAGCTGTCAATAGTTAATTTATGAAAGCCAAACTTTTCCCATCTCACCCAATAAATCTTTTGGATTTATTGGGTTTTGGTTTGTGGCGAGAAAGGGGAAAGTGAAAACATGAAGATCACAGAATTGGAGTTTTATCTGGATGATTTTCTGTCCTATTATTAGGAGGAACTCCCTTTCATTACGGAATTAAGAGAGGAGTTTCTCCGTTTTCCTGATAAAATGAAAAATTCGGGAACGATCATTTGTTATCTACTGGATACTTGTGTAGATAAATACTTGGATCTGGCGAACTGGGTAGAAGAGAAAGTCACGGACATGGAGAATGAGATAAACGAGGGCCCGTTTGCGAAATTAGCCCATCAAATATTCCACATGTAACGGAAATTGCATTCTTTACGAAAACTGTTTATAGAAGAAAGAAACGTATTGGGAACCTTAATGCATTCGGATTTTCCTTATACAAAACAGGAAATCAATGTGTATTTAATGGACGTGTTTGATCATATAAGCCGTGTCGTGGACACCGTTGACACATTTCGGGAATCGATGACAGGTCTGCTTGAACTTCAAATGTCATTAAAAGGAGACCGAATGAACGCAATTGAAAACATTAACGATTGTAAGCACCTTTTTTCTACCGTTGACGTTTATAGTGGGATTGTATGGGATGAATGTGAAAGGAGTGCCAGAATATGAGTGGAGCTTTGGCTATGCTTATGTTTGGGGATTAATGATAATCGTTACAATTGCAATGGCTGTGTTCTTTAAGAGGAAAAAATGGTGGTAAAAGAGAAAGCTTTGCCCATCTCTTGGAATAGTCATAAAAACAGGAGGAAAAGAACAAGCTACAGGTTGTGGTTATAATCTAATCTCTACTAGGAGGGAATCGAAAATGGCGCAACAAATTGACACTAACAAACTGAAACAGGCGGAAGCATCCTCAACACTTGCCAAAAATCTTATTACACAAGCGATTGAGCAATCCGCTGCAAATCCGGCGTTATGTCAAGAAGCCTTAAAACAAGCATCGAGTGAGATAGCCCAGGTTCAAACGATGATAAGTCAAGTAGAATCGGCTCTTCAAACACAATCGGCAGAGTAAAACGGACCCAAAGGGAAGTTCAATTTGGAACTTCCCTTTGTCTTTCAGATTCTTGCTTAACATTATACATCCAAAAACTATCTTACAGAGGATGAACTGGCTGTACTAAACCGTATCGTCAATGCTTATATCGAATTTGCCGAGCTTCAGGCAATGCGCAGAAAACCAATGTACATGGCCGACTGGGTAAGTAAATTAGACGAGTTCCTTAAGATGAGCGACAGTGAGATTCTTACGCACGCAGGCAAAATCAGCCACCAACAAGCCACTCAAAAGGCAATAGAAGAGTATGAGAAGTATAGGGAACGGACCAAAAATGAGCTTTCCGAAGTAGAAAAGCACTTTTTAGAAAGCATTGACAAGACCGCAAAGAAGCTGAAAGGGAAGAAGGACAGCACCGGAGGTGATGGGGTGTGAGTTTTAGCGTTAGTGAGTGGAGAGAGGTAAGGCTTGGGGATGAGATAACGGTTGTTCGTCCAGGGAACGGACAAAATTGGTAAACCCAGATTGACTCCCTGATAATACTTGGACTCTTGCATAATTTGAGCGATCGCTTGCTGCTGGTCGATTGATTTGCCAACAAGGCGGACAGCACATTGTCTCGATCATTCAGATAAACAGTCATTTCTGTCTGCAATTGAAATTTTTTTCTTTTTCCAGAACCTGCTCCCAACCGTCCGGTTTAACCCATCCGGTATCAATTTGCGTTAACAAATTTCCGTATTTGTCCAGACTGTACCAACCGAGTGCAAGATCACTGACGACGTATTCCCTTTCTCAACCATCGGATAATTTCTTCCGATAAATGTTTGTCCAACTACTTGTATTCTGGTCTCCGTGAGCGCAGAAACCGATCACTTTCATGGGTTTAGGAGGAGATATGAGAAATATGCTGTTTGTATTGCCATCCCATGTTACCTTGCAGCCCAACGATTCTGTAAAAAAGCGCATCGCCTTTGGCACAGTCGAGTTGTCGAAAGGCAGCTTCCAGCTTTATTTTCTCAAGGAAATCAAAGACAACCTTGCCACCGGCGTAAGAAGTGGCGTTCTTTAGGGTGAATTCAGTTTTGATTTGGGAGGTATTTGTGGTAGACTTCACCTAAAAGATGCTCCTTTCTTTGGGTGATGTTGGTCTCGCAAACACCATTTTACCAAAGATCGTGGCACTTTTTTAGTAATTTAGCATCTTGTTAATGGGGTATTGCTTGGCATGCCATTGCCCAATGTCTGGTTCATAACGCGCGAAGAATTTCTTAGGGGCGGACCGTTCCAAGGTGCCAAAGACGGAGCACAGATTTTGTTCGATTTGCTCTGTTGCCAACACAAAGGAAACGACTTGTCCGTATTAGCGGCATCGTGCGGTAAAGAAGAGTCAGGCAGGTAGATTGCCTGGCCTGATTTTTTCTCGCCGACACGAGGGCACGTGCGCGGCGACAAAGGCAACCGTTATTATCTATCCTCATCGAAGCTTTAGAAGATGTCATGGTGTGGCGACCTGATGATATCTTTCTGTCTAAGCTCCTCTCCATTTGTGGTATAATGGGAATCATATGTTGTTGGCGAAATGGAAAGGACTCAGCCGAATTCTCGCCTATCCGCCGGACGTCAAGGAACCGCCAAACCAATCCTGACAGGCAAATTGAAAGGACAATGGGCAAGGCTGGGGCTGTATCAAGTCATTCTCGTGTTTGAGGTTAACGAAGACAAAGCAATCGTTTGGATAAATGGCATTAAACATAAACGAGAGAATGTGTATTGGAAAAGAAAGAGGACTTAGTCCGGCATAAAGATCATACTGGGATTTTAAAGGAACTTGATGTTCATGGGAAAATTAAACCTTTTTAGGATCACCCCACTTTTTTTAGTTTCTGGAATACTATTGTTCGGATGCAGTACAAAGGAGAAGCCGTCGACCGTCCCGGAAAACAATACGCCTCCGTCACAATCGAACTCGTCTACTACACCGCAACCAAATCAGCCGGAAAATGAAAAGAAGGATAATGCTACTTCTGATATCAGCATTGATTTTATCAAACAAAATTTAAACATTGGAGATTCGGAAGAAAAAGTAAAAACACGTTTTGGTGATCAATTCACTAAAGTTGTAAACGTACACGATGGAAATCCGATTTGGCGTTACGATTTTATTGCTGATAAAACTTATACGTTTAAACATGAATACGTGGATTCGGAAGGTATTAAAAACGGTCGAATGAAAATGCAATTATTTGTTGAATGGCCATATCCAGGGAACGTCGAGACTCAGATTGTTACACGTTACAGTATTTTCTTTAAAGGTCAAGATGGTAAGGTACATCAGTATAGTAAGGATGCAAAGTCGGAAAGAGAAGTGCCGATTGAATAAATTTGGTATAGGTTTCGATACAAAAATAGTATCAAGTTTCTGCTACTCCACAAAACACCGGTTTGGCCTATCCCACAGATACAGATCCCTTGGTAATACATCCCCCTCTCGATCAACGCATCATGAATTGTTACACAGATTGGGAGAAAAAAGAGGCCGTTATATTTGATAATGAAACCGTAATGTTGGAAGTGTCTGAAAAAAACAGTTCCTACATTAGGGTCTGCCGAACGATTCTCAAACGGTGCAGATTGACATGAAATCGGGTGATTTCAATACAAACAGCCGTCTGATCAACAAGGAAAAAAGAACCCGCAGCCTGCGCTCGAGGTTCATGACCAACAGTTGCAGGGCGATCACGGCTTCACTCGTCTCTGCCAGACGAGCTCGAATCAGGCCAAGCCCGTACTTGCGCTTGCCCTCACCAAATTTGCATTCAATGGAGTTTCGGTCGCTTGCATCTTGTTTTGCGATTTGCCGCTATTCTGCCGCCGCTTTCCCTTGCGTCGGTCGACCCAGGGCAGGACCGCTCAAGCGAATGCCATGCGCTTTGCAAAACGTCCGGTTCTCCCGTGTGCGATAGATTTGATCGGCAAGCACCACTTTCGGGTAGCAGCCGAAGCGCTTCTTGTATGCTTCGAGCGATTCGATCAGCGTTACGCCTTCGTTGAAGTTGTCCCACGATTGGCGTTCCAGAAACGCATAGCCGTTGACCATGCTCACCGCAACTTTTGCGCCAAACTCGACGCGCGCTTTCGCCTTGCCCCGCACCATTGGACGAACGTGCGGCTGACTGATGCTCACAATCCGCCCCTCGATCTGATGCGATCTGCGCTCGAACATAGTGCGTTGTTGCCGATACAGTTCCTGGATGACAAGCAAGTCGCAATACTGTTTCCGGCCCAGAAGCGTCAACGGCTGCCGCGAGGATAGTTCGACAATGATCTGAAGATTTCGCGCAACAAACCGCAGTTGCTTGCCGATCGCTCGACGAATCACCTTGCCGCTTGCACGACGTTGTTTGGCAACAGCCAGAAACGCTTTTCGGGCCTTCTCCCGGTACGTTCTCGGTTTGCGGGTGTGGCCGACCGATGGGGCATGCAGCGTATCGATGATGTCTTCCGATTTCTCGCGCGCTTCGTTCAGCAGATTCAAGTCTGTCGGGTATGCCAGATCCGCCGGAGCACACGTAGCATCCAGCAACAACACGCCTTGGTTTGGAGTCCCTTCGGATACTGACAGGTGTTTGGACGTGCGGTTGTCCCTGCTCTTCGTGCCGGATTTGGGGTCATTGTCCTCGTCTTGTGCCGCCTTGGCCGCTTCGATGGCGAGCATCTCGTTCACTTCCTGAAGCACTTCCTTGCCCAGTCGCTTGCGAAAATGAGTCATGAGGGACGGATGGAACGGCGGTTGATCCTGAAACGCCTCAAGACCGATGAAGTATTGCAGGTACGGGTTCTCGACGATCTGTTCAACGGTTTCCCTATCGGACAGTTGAAGACGCTCCTGGATGATGAGCGCACCGAGCGCGACACGAATCGAGACGGCCTTTTGACCGCGAAACGAGTTGCGGAATGATTTGGCGTACTTTTTTTCTGCATACGCCCAAGGCACTAACTGAGTCAGTTTGACCCAACGATTTTCTTTCTTCAAATTCCCGCCTAACGGCAAGCAAAAGTCGTCCGGAAGAAGGAGTTGGTTTTCAAGATGAGAGACATTTTGATACATGTATATCCACTCCCATGTGCAAGGAATTTGAGGTTTATTCGTTGATTTCCTTGCTCATGATTTCAACAAAAACAAGGCAAATCCCTTGTGGATATTGGATTTAAGATTCATTATTTTTGCTCACCTCAAAAGGGTTTTTGAGGGACAACGTGGAATTCTCTAATTCAAAAGGAATTCTTGCCCCTTGGAACGGATTGTTGTGTGGACAACAACAATTTCCATTTTGAGGCATTGAATTCCTTTTTGTTTTGCTTCACAAACCTAGACTTTTTTTCAGGGGGAACTCTAGTTAATGATTATACAGTAGGGGATGTTAATTTTCTGTTGAATTATAATGGCAGAAAAGTTATAGCAGCATGGGGAGGACTTTATGAAAGCCGGACTTCAAAATCAGCTAAGAAGACTATTCCTTGCGTTTTCTGCAGGATTGCTTCTGGCAGGATGCAGCAGTAACACGGAACAACCTGTACAAACAGCCAATCATCTTTCCGCCTCGTCTCAACCGAATGCCAATCTGCCTTCTGTAAAAATAAATGGGCGTTGGGAGACAGTAAAGCATGTTGTGGATGGAGATACAGTTGAATCAGAGAGCGGAGAAAAAATCCGCCTCATTGGTGTAAATACACCTGAAACTGTAAAACCGAATTCATCTGTGCAACCCTACGGGAAAGCAGCCAGTGATTTTACGAAATCCCAACTTCAAGGAAAAAAGGTATTTATTGAACAGGATGTTCAACCAAAAGACAAATACGGACGTACACTGGCTTACCTGTATTTACAAGAGCCTAAAACGGAACAGGAAATCGAACAATACATGTTTAATGCGATCCTTCTTAAAGAGGGATACGCACAATTAATGACGATTCCACCCAATGTAAAATACGCGGATTTATTTGTGAAACTCCAAAGACAAGCGCGAGAGAGTAATAAAGGTCTTTGGTCACTGGGAATTTACAAAGATTCGGTAACATCCACAAATGACGTATTTACCAACGATGCAACAACAAATTCTGCTCAATCAAGTCAACCGTCTACGCCATCAACAGCGTCTACAGATGAAGTAAAAATTGTTTCCCTGACATCACCTGTATCTCCTGGTGATAATACGACGTTAGTGGCGCAAGTACCGCCAAATACGCAAGCAAACATCACTGTGTATTATAAGAGTGGTACGAGTAAAGCGGAGGGATTGGAGCCCAAAATGTCAGATTCGAACGGGCATGTATCCTGGACTTGGAAAGTGGGAACAAGAACAACTCCCGGAAGTTGGAGAGTAGTGGTTTCAGCAGGAGGTCAAAGCGCCACCGCCTATCTTCAGGTGCAATGATTTTTCAAACAATGGCTGGAAAGTGGCAATAGAAAACAATGAACTGATCAGTGCGTTGTTTGGCAACGCAGATAAAATGTTTAAATAAGGGCTATATCCGTGTCTGCGGGTCATATCAGGAATCCGGAGGTACAACATGCCAGACAAGCCGAATAAATATCAGAAAAACGAGGAATTTGTTAAGCAGAATTTTTGGCCCCAATTAAAAAAGACCGCCGCCAAAATCCCTTTTGTGGAAGATGCAGTAGCCATGTATTTTTGTGCGGTCGATCCGCGCACCCCTCTTTGGGCGAAAATGACCGCTTTTGGAGCGCTGGCTTATTTTATTTCACCGATTGTAAAAATCAAGGGATTCGGATTTTTTCTTGTTGACAGAATCAGAAAGGCAAGATATTATAAATTCGTCGATATTAATTGATAATGATTATCAGTATCGAACCCGGTGGGTGGATTGCAATAACTTACATAAAGTGGGGGATTCCATTTGAAACATACGGTGCGCTTTCTGTTGGCAGTGATGTTCTTATCTATCTTCATGGCACCGTTTTCCGCAAGAGCTGCCAGTCAGGGAACAGAGAACATGAAAAAAGTGGAGCCATTTGTGGCAGAAGCGCTTAAAGCAGCCGAACAAGGCAATTTGTCAGAAGCACAGCAATCCTATAAAAAATTTGGCGACCAATGGCTGCAAATTGAATCCACTGTAAAGGACGATTCCAGAAAGGCATACAGCGATATCGAGTCAAACATGGGGCAGGTCCAATACGCTTTTATGCAAAACAAGCAGGAAGAAGTGGTCAAAGCGCTGCAAGGTCTGCAAACTGTTGAGGAAGATTACATCAGCGGAAAGTATCCGAAGGAACAAGCAAGCCAACTGCAAGCCCAAATTACGCTGTCCGATTTTGTTGGCATGTTGCAGCAAGCTAGGGGAAAGGTTCAAAACCATAACCAGCAGGCTGCTCTTTCTGATATCACGAAAGTCCGTGAAGCTTGGCTCAGTGTGGAAGGGAATATTCTGGTTCAGTCAGCCGCCGTTTACAACGACTCGGAACGCGACCTGGTCGCCATAAATGCGCTGATTTCCGCAGGCAATTATGAAGAGGCCGACAAACTGATTGGTCAAATGGTTGGATACTTGACGCCGCTTACCGAGAAGACCGGATATACCATGTGGGATGCGGCAATGATCCCGATTCGGGAAGGACTTGAGGCGCTTCTGGTGGTTGCGGCATTGTTGACCTTTGTGAAAAAGTCAAATAGCGGCAAGGGAAGAGGCTGGATTTGGAGTGGGATCGCAACAGGTTTGGCGGTAAGTGCGGTCTTGGCGTTTATTGTAAAATTCGTATTCTCATCCGGCGCTTTTGGTCAAAACAACTTCCTGATCGCAGGCTGGACGGGTGTCATTGCCGCCGCGATGCTGCTTTATATGAGTTACTGGCTGCACAGCAAATCAAACATTGCCGAATGGAACCAATACATGAAGACCAAAAGCCAGAAAGCTTTGGAAACGGGACGCTTACTTTCACTCGGAGTCCTGTCTTTCCTGGCTGTCTTTCGGGAAGGAACGGAAACTGTACTTTTCATTATCGGGATGGTGAATCAGATTGGCACCCAACAATTGATACTGGGAATTTTGATTGGTTTTGGCATCTTGGCGGTGATTGCCTATTTGATGCTGTATGTGGGCATCAAGCTGCCGATGCGTCCATTTTTCCTCGTGTCCAGTTTGATCGTCTTCTATCTGAGTTTGAAATTTACGGGGCTTGGCATTCACAGTTTACAGCTCGCGGGGGCGCTCCCTTCGACAATTTCTTCAAGCCTGCCAAGCATAGCTTTTCTCGGGTTTTATCCGTCTTGGCAAAGCGCCATACCGCAAATCCTATTGCTGCTGTTCGCACTGCTGATCTTGCTCTGGAAAAAGATCAATACCCGCTTAACTCCGACAGAAGAAACAAGTCAAGCAAAATAAATATTAATTCTTCAAAAAACAATTTTAGGAGGAAATAAAAACATGAAAATCGTAAACATGATGGCAGCCGCAGCTTTGATTGGAACATTTGCCCTGGCGGGATGCAGTTCTTCCGCGCCGTCCACTTCATCTTCGACAAAAAATGAGACAGCAGCACCTACCGTAAAGGAAGGAGTCACGAAACTTCTGGCTGCAGCCAATGATTTGAAAACGCAAATCACGGCGGGCGATGAAGCGAAAGTAAAGGAGTTAGGCCCCAAATTGGAAGATATCTGGAAGACTTTTGAAGACGACGTAAAACCCAAATACCCGGATCTCTATGAGAAAGTAGAAGAATCGCTAAATCCGACAATTGCAGGCAGTAAAGCAAGTCCGTTGGATAAACAGGCACTATCGAAATTGAATGATCAGTTGATACAGGCATTGAACGAACTGGCCGATAAGGTGAAGTAAAGAATGAGAGACAGTGAGTCGTCATATTGCAAGAGACGGCTTGCAGTCTCTCTATTTTAGATTTACACTGAAACCATGAAAATGCGAGAGGGGTTCCATACATATGAAAGAATTGCAATCGAAAGGGAGAATCCTGCTGGGACCAGGCCCCAGCATGGTTCATCCGGATGTTCTGAAAGCGATGGCAACACCGCTTGTCGGACATTTGGATCCCTATTTTTTTGAAGTTATGAACGGGACAAGGGATATGCTCCGATCCGTATTTGGCACAGAGAACGAAGTTACGATTCCTATGTCAGGCACCGGCAGTGCCGGAATGGAAACGGTGTTTGTGAATCTCGTGGAACCGGGGGACAAAGTCGTTATCTGCATCAACGGTGTATTCGGCGAGCGGATGAAAGATGTGGCGGAGAGGTGCGGTGCCTCCGTAGAAGAAGTAACCGCCCCTTGGGGGGAACCGATCGATCCGCAGCAAGTCCAGAAAGTGCTTCAGCAATCGAAAAACGTCAAACTGGTTGCGATCGTGCAGGCGGAAACGTCGACAGGTGTCCGTCAGCCGCTGGAGGAGATCAGCCGCATTGTGCATGAGCACGAGGCGTTGTTTGTTGTTGATTCGGTTACGGCATTGGGCGGTATTCCGGTGGAAGTCGATAAATTGCAAATCGACGCTTGTTACTCCGGCACACAAAAATGTTTAAGCGCTCCGCCCGGATTGTCTCCTGTCACACTCAGTCCGGCTGCGGTCGATATATTGCGAAACAGAAAAAGCAAAGTGCAAAGCTGGTATCTTGATTTGGGAATGATTTCGAATTATTGGGGAGAGGACCGGTTCTATCACCATACTGCCCCCATTTCAATGGTATTTGCGCTCTATGAAGCACTCCGTATCCTGTTGGCAGAAGGATTGGAAAACGTTTATGCCCGGCATGCAGAAAATGGCAAGCTGTTGCAGGACGAACTGCAGAAAGCCGGTTTTGAACTGTTGGCGAAAGAAGGGTACCGGCTGCCGCAAGTTACATCGTTCCGGCTGCCGCAGGGAGTGGACGATGCTGCACTCCGCAAGCAGCTTTTGCAACAATACAACATTGAAGTAGCCGGTGGTTTGGGAGCTTTAAAAGGACAAATTTGGCGCGTAGGTCTGATGGGGTATTCGTCAAATCTTGCCAATGTCCGTTTATTTATGACTGCGCTGCAGGATCTGTTAAGCTGACGCTACATTTGACTGCGTGTATGAAGGTACACCGGCAGGGGGACAATTTGGTAGCCCTCCCGCTTCAGATCATCCAGGATCAAAGGCAATGACTGGATGGTCAGGGTACGGTCCAGCCCCCCGTCGTGTGCCAATAAAACTCCTCCGTGGTTTTGATCGATCAATTTCATTACCCGTTTTTCTACTTCCTTCGGAGTCGTTGTGGTATGATTTTCCACGCATACATTCCACAAAATAATCTGTTTGTTCATTTCGCTGGCTGTTTCCTCAATGTTAGAACTGAGATTTCCTCTTGGCGGTCGAAAATAGACGGGAACTGGTGCTCCAGGACCAAGTATTTGCTGCAGGACATGATCCGTTTCGGAGAGTTGACTGTCCACCTGATCTTTTGTGAGATTTTCCAGGTGGGGATGCGTGTACGAATGGTTCGCGACAATATGGCCGTCTTTCGCAATTTCCTGAACAAGCTCAGGGTGTTCCGACGCGTTTTGCCCTATGATAAAAAATGTAGCCGACAGATTGCGCGCTTTTAATATTTGCAAAACGGCTGGTGTGAATCGCGGATCCGGTCCGTCATCAAACGTGAGTGCCACCATTTTGTCAGGCACACGTGCCATCATGGTCTGAGGTTCACGGAGCCGCATGATCCAGGCGAACACAACACTTGCAAATATAATCAGTAAAATAAGGACAGTTTTCCAGTAAGGTCGCCGATCCACCATATCTGTTTTCACCCCCAGTTTCAGTTTATCCTGTGCATGCTTTTGTTCCTGCTGGTTTTACTCTACGGCGGTGCAGCGTCAACCTGCAACAATCAAGTTTTTCCACATGAAAAAGGCTTCTGGCGAGGCATATTCAGGAAAAAAGCCGACGGGATGTCCGCCGACTGAATGGTTTCGTTGTTTATTTGTTTTACCGTTTCGGTCTTTTCATAAAACTGTAGAGGATAAATACGGCCAAAACAAGGATGGCAGCCACGATGACGGGACGCACATAAGGTTGTGCGATCTCATTGATTTGCTGCCAGTTGCTCCCTAATTGGTGACCCAAGAAAAGGAAAAACAAAGACCAGGGAATCACGGCCAGCGTAGTATACAACGTAAATTTCCATGCTGGCATTTTTACAATCCCCGCCGGTATGGAAATCGCATGCCGAACGACTGGAATAAACCGTGCGGTGAAAATCACGCCAGGTCCATATCGGTTAAACCATTGTTCGGAGAGATCGATCTGTTTTTTTCGGATCAATATATATTTCCCGTATTTCTCCAAAAATGGGCGTCCCCCATAGTAACCAGCCCAGTAGAGGAATAGTTGGGCGATTACCCCGCCGATCGTGCCCGCAATTAAGGCCCCCAGAAATGTAATCTTTCCAAGCGAAATCAGGTATCCGCCATATGCCAATACAATTTCACTGGGAATGACTTCGATCATGAGACCTAACGCAATGCCGAGATAGCCTAGATCCGTTAATGTCATTAAAACAGTATAAGCGAAATCCTTCATGAGATCATGATTCTCCTGTCCTCGAATTCTGTCCTTTATAGCGTATCAGTCTGAATGACTTGTTTCAATCATTTTTATGCAAGCGCACGTCTGATTTTGCCA
The DNA here is from genome assembly GCF_015097055.1 of Effusibacillus dendaii. Classification (NCBI taxonomy): domain Bacteria; kingdom Bacillati; phylum Bacillota; class Bacilli; order Caryophanales; family Alicyclobacillaceae; genus Effusibacillus; species Effusibacillus dendaii. The sequence goes on along the minus strand of NZ_AP023366.1, from coordinate 840,795 downwards.
ACGGTTTCCTGGGGTGGAAACGGTTCTCTCGCTTTTTGACCTTTGCGATGCAAATACTAACAAGGGAAAGGAGGGATTTTCTGTGTCACTTTTCATGACGGTTCGGATTGCTTGCAGTGTCCTGATTTTGTGTGCCCTGTTACCCTATATTCAAATGGAAAGGACCTTTGCGGAAGTTCGTGTCACGGAGTTGCCTCCCTCCCGTCCTTTCATGGGAGGCGAGTTAAAACAGCCCCCTCCACAGGAAGAAAAAATCGCTTTGGCTGACTGGCCGTCCATCGAGTTTGGTGAAACCGAACGGGCGATTCGCCCTTCCCGCAGAGCCCTCTTTCATCCACCGAAAATCCCGGGCGACAGCAGCGGGCAGCGGCCCGCTTTCGATCATCCATTGGCGGCGGCAAACGGTTATTTTGATTGTATCCATGATCTAAAGAATCGTAATCCATTACCGACCGTTTATTCCTTTTACGCAAACCATTCTAAGCTGCATTGGCCATATCAGGAGTTTACACGTTCATTTGATAAGCTTCTTTACGTCAATTTGCTGCAGTTGGCATATGCCCCGAACCGATCAACAGAAGAAGAAAATCCAACCTTTTTCTTTGAAATTGAGACCGTACAAAAATCGGATTCGTTTAGCCGTCTGGAGTCTGACTGTTCGTTTGCTTACTACTACGGTTATGTAACAGTAACGGAAGAGCGGCCGAAAGACTGGAAGATTGAGCGCGTCGAATTTTATCCGGAGGATTTTCTTAGGTCTCATCCGGAATCTATCGGAAGGAACAGCATCAAAAAAGGGCAGGTAAAGTGGATAACACCGACCGAAATTACGATTTCCGATGAGCAAATCGAAGTCAAACAAAAAGATCGGACGGGAATCCTGCACCGTTACCTATTCTGTCGACTGACGAATGGTTCCTTGCAGATGATTGGGCGGTTTCGTATGACCACAGATGGCCGCTGGGAAGTTTATGCATTTGATGCAGGATGATGAAAGTGTAAAGTTCGTGTATACTATAGCTAATGGCATGGGGCAAACATTGAAATGGAGGAATCGGGGTGCTGAACAACTCTATGGCTGAGCCTCTGTATGACCAACCGGAAGTCATACTGAAGCTCGACCGCAATCAGATTCCGGCTGGAGAACTTTTAACAGGCAGTTTTTTTATCTGGCCGGATCTAGTAGGGCGCACTGACACTGCCATTACCATTGAATTTGTGATGAAGGCGCAAGTGAAAGATGAGGTTGTAGAACAGAAAATTGAGGAGTTGCAGAGCGAACTGCCAATTGTTTCCGATGACGGGAGCGTACAGTACCATTTTTCGTATCGGCTTCCCAATTGGCTGACCGTTTCCACGCATGCGGTTCGTTACTATTTAAAGCCGCATTTTGAATTAAAAACTCCATGGCTTGATTTTGACGGTCATCTGAACGGGATGGAAGCGATTATTGTCAAACCGAACCGAGTGCAGGCCCATCTAATCGATCTTTTATCGCAACTGGGGTTTCAGGAAAAATTGGATTCTCGCTTTTGGGATGGAAACTACCAGGAATTTGATTTTGTGGCAGGCAAGTCTGCACAAACGGATGTTAAAGAACTGACGATCTGGTTTCAACCTTTGGAACAAACAACGCGTGTTCATTTGTACCGGACCAAACATGATCCTGTCAGTTTCGACCTCCAGTCGCATCAGGAACAGGACGCGGTCGATCTGTTGAGGAAATACTTGCATCTGGAATAAATGAAAAAGCCCACCCCGTTTTCAAATGACTGGGATGGGTTTTGTTCGTTTTTATTTGAGAGATTTCAAATACTTGGCAACCGCTTCTTCTTTACCTGCTGCAAGCCCCTTGGGCATTTGTCCTTTTCCGTCTGTCAGAACCTTGACGATATCTGCTTCGCTCATGTTTTTCGTTACCTCATGCAGATTCGGACCGAATCCGCCTTTCAGATCCGCACCGTGACAGCTGGCGCAAGTCGTACTGACAAATTTCTTTGTGGCTGCGTCCACTGCACCGCCTGCAGCTGCCGGTTTGGCTGCGCTTTCTTCCTTGGGAGCTGCCGCCGTTTCGGCTGCTTTATTGGGATGCAAATCATAAATGATAACTCCGACTCCAAACACAATCCCTAACAAAGCTGGTACTGCAGCAACCAAAAAACCTCTAAATGTCTGTTTCATGACTGGATGTACCCTCCCTTTCTCCTCTCATTATCCTATCACAAATTGAAAGATTGGGAAACGGAAAACCGAAACCGGGTGTTTATTAAAATTTGACGTTTTTGTTACAATGGATATCGAGGGAGGGAATGACCCGATGACGGAGAAACAGTTGGTTGAACAAATACAGCTTATTTTGGAAGAACGGATGGGTGCTGATCAACCTCTTTCCGAACCGGCCGCCGATCTCTTGGCGAAAACCGTATTTTCGCTTCCGCCAATTGAAAAACGGGAGGCGAAACGGTCGTCGCATCAAACGGTTCGCATTTATCGGGAAAAATATGAGTGGGTACCGCTTACGATCGTGTTTGAAACAAATGAGCGCGGGCAAGTTGATATGTTGCGTGTTCATTCCCGCCATTTCACACGAGAGTATTGCAAATAAGAACAAAAAGGAGAAGATGAGGTATGAGATTGCATGGCAAAACAGCTGTCGTTACAGCAGCCAGCAAAGGGTTAGGAAAGGGAATTGCGTTAAAATTTGCACAGGAAGGCGCTCGACTGGTAATTGCCAGCCGCAATGAGGCGAATATTCAGGCAACCGCAGAGGAAATCCGCAATCAGACAAAAGCGGAAGTCATCGCGTTGGCAGTTGACGTTGCCCGAAAAGAAGATATCGATCAGTTGGTACATACTGTCCAAGCCAATTTTGGTGCGCTTGATATACTGGTTAATAATGCGGGGGGACCGCCTGCAGGATCTTTTCTTGATTTTGATGATGAAGCATGGCAGAATGCTTTCAACTTGAATTTAATGAGTGTGGTGCGCGTCACGCGCGGCCTGTTGCCATTGATGATGAAACAAAAGTCGGGACGCATCATCAACATCACGTCAGGTGGGGTAAAACAGCCGATTCCGAATCTGATTTTGTCCAATGCGATTCGGGCAGCTGTCAACGGTGTTAGCAAAACGCTGGCGACAGAACTGGCGCCGTACGGCATTTTAGTGAACAATCTGGCGCCTGGACGAATTGATACTGACCGCGTGCGGGAACTGGATCAGATTACAGCCAGCAAAACGGGTGCTTCTATCGAACAGGTAAAAGGCACCTGGACCCAACAAATTCCGCTTGGCCGTTATGGAGAGGTGGAAGAGTTTGCAAACGTGGCTCTTTTCCTGGCTTCTGACGAATCCAGCTATATTACGGGCCAAATTTATGTGGTTGACGGCGGACTGTTAAAAGCGTATTAATGTACTGCTCCCGTCCGCTTCCTCATAGGATAAGAAATAATCGACCGTGCCAATTGTGCACGTATGGCCGCTTATTCTGTCTGTAATGAGGGGGAGGCAGCATGAGCCAAAACACTTTGACCTTCACGTACGCCAAGCAGGCCCAGAAAACCATTTTGCCAGATCGGCTGTTGCTTCCGGAAATGTCTCGTCAGGAAGGGCTGGAATCGGCCAGTTTTCCACAAACTTGGATGGGTGTGCCGTCACAAAATTATCAGGATGCTCTGCGTGAGCTCGATAAACTGGTCGGTCTCGGACCAGTCAAGGCTATGATCCACGAACTGGCGCATTATACGGCTGTTCAACAGTTTCGAAAGTCGCAGGGATTCAAAACGCCGTCGATGACGCTGCACATGGCCTTTTTGGGGAATCCGGGCACAGGCAAAACGACGGTGGCGAGACTCTTGGCCAAACTTTTTCATCAAATCGGGATTCTTAAGGAAGAGAAGTTTCGGGAAGTGAGCCGTGTGAATCTGGTTGGCAATTATGTCGGACATACGGCAAAAGATACCCTGTCCGTTTTGCAGGAAGCAAAAGGCGGCATTCTGTTCATTGACGAGGCGTATTCATTGGTTCGCGACAATCCGAACGATTTCGGCTTGGAGGCAGTGGAAACACTGCTCAAATATATGGAAGACCACCGTGATCAGATTATCGTTATTTTTGCCGGTTATCAAGAACCCATGTTAAAATTTCTGAACAGCAATCCGGGGTTGATTTCGCGCATCCCATACCAATTGCAATTTCCCGATTATACGATGGAGGAGTTATTGGCGATTACAACTGCTATCGCAGCAGAATACGATTATGAAGTGTCTGCCGGTTACCAGAAAGCGATTATGAACCAATGTTTTCGGGAGAAGCAAAAGTACAATTTTTCCAATGCCCGATTTATCCGGAACTGTGTGGAAAAAAGTATCCGTAAACAAAACAGCCGATTGGCGAGAACACCCAGTTTTCGGGCGGACGAACTGAATCGGCTTGTAGAGGAAGACTTGTAAACCGTGTCATAAATTTCCCTCTTTCTTTTCATCCTAGGATGGAAAGGAGGAGACATTTATGATCGGCAGGATTCTGTTGGTTGGCTTTCTGACAGCTTGTTTGTGGCCGATGCAAGTAACGACGGCGGCGGAAACCGGGCATTCCCAGTTTATGATTCAGAATATCCCGGTGCAACTTCCGTACATGCCGCTTTCTATGGGGGATGATACATCAGTTGATGTATATTCGCTAAAAACGGCGTTGTCCGTTACGGTGGAAACCCGAAAAACGGAATATGTGATCCGCTACCAAAAACATCAACTGGAAGTTGAACCTGGCAGGGCAGGAGCCTTGCTGGACGGAAAATGGCTGCTACTGAAACACCCGCCTGTCAAAACGGAAAGGGGACTCCTGCTGCCGCAGCGCCAGTTGTTTGATTTGCTGACGGTTCCCTATCATGAGGCAAATGGTCATTATGTGATTGATGCGGAGTCAAAATCGATAGCCGATTTGCAGAAGACGGTTGAAAAAACAGAATCAGTCAACCGTTTACGGGTGAAAATCGGGTTTATCGGAGTCATTCAACCTGACCGTTGGCTGGTTGCGGCGACAATTATAACAGGTGGCCAACCGGTTGGCTTTGGAAATCTTTACGAAGCTGCCAGAGAAACAAAAGCGGACGGCACACGTACATGGAAGCTGACAAAATTGCGTACTATATCGGATACTGCCAATAGGGTCTATATGGAGTGGATGAAGAACGGAAGCATATTTGAGAATCTTGCTTCCGATAAACGTCCGGAATTTCTTGTTGTTGAAACGTGCGGCTGTACGGGACAATACCAATACGGTACGATGTTCAGCCTGACTGAAATGGGTTTTGTGCCGGTTTGGCATTCGCAATCCGCCTATGCGGGTGTACAACAGACAAAGAACGGTTGGGATCTGATTACATATCGGCGGGATGCAGTTCCGAACCGGACGATTGCTGCCATGCCGTATTGGGAAATTCATGAAACCTGGGACGGTCAATCTTTCGTAGTCAATAAACAGGAGTACCGTGACCCTTTAAAATGATGCTCTTTGCGTTGGAACAATTTGTTGGTACAATAGGGAGCACAGAAACCGAGGGGGTAAATGTGGAGTGAGTGACAATAAATTTTATGTCACGCAAGAAGGCTTGCGAAAACTGGAAGAAGAGCTGGAATACCTGAAAACAGAAAAGCGGGCGGAAGTGAAAGAACGTCTGAAAATTGCCCGTTCCTACGGAGACCTGAGTGAAAACAGCGAATATGAAGCGGCCAAAGATGAACAAGGCATGGTAGAGTCGCGCATCGCATTACTTGAAAATCGGCTTCGCAATGCGGTTCTAATCCGTGATGAAGATAAGGTAACAGGTGTTGTGACGATTGGTTCTACCGTTACGATTCGGGAAGTGCCAAACGGTGATGAGGAAGTCTATACGATTGTCGGACCGGCCGAATCAGATCCGTTGGAAGGCCGTATTTCCAATGAGTCTCCCATTGGGAAAAGTTTGCTGGGGAAACAACAAGGTGACAAAGTGGTGGTGCCTGCCCCAAACGGCGATATGACATTTGAAATTCTTAAAGTAGAATAATCGGACAAATCCCCCATACATATGGAATGATAAACCGTATGAGGGGGATTTTTTATGGCGGAACGAAAGACAAACAGATTGTGGTTCGCTCTGTTACTGTTGACTCTGCTTTTGGCAGCAGCGCTCTGGGAACTTAGCCAGACGGTTCGTACAAGCGGAGAAAATGTGGCGCAACCGGGCAACGTGGCCATTCGTTCTGTAAAAGTGTCGATTGTTACAAATGAGATAAAATGGACCAGTCCGGATGGAAAACAGGAGATCGAATCGTATCGCTGGGACCCGGGTATGATTGTAGTCCATCAGGGAGAGACTGTCGTTTTTGAGTTTTATGGAGTCAAAGGAGCGAGCCATCCGTTTGTGGTTGACGGGTACAATGTAAAGGGCGAGGTAAAACGGGGCGAGCTGAAAACGGTATCGTTTGTTGCCGACAAGCCAGGGACCTTTCAGATACGCTGTCTGGCGCATCCGGATGTGCAGCATCATGGTCCAATGGTTGCCAATCTGGTCGTATTGCCAAACTAGTGACGCTGCGCTTTCAATGTGCTATACTCAACCCGAGGGGGCCAGGTTGCGGTATGAAACAATATTGGGGAGAACGCCTGCAACAGATGCGTTCTTTCGTTGAAAGTTGCGAACAACGGTTTGGCATGACCAGCGAGGAATTTGTTCACTACTATCAAGAACTGGAGAGTCACGGTACGGAAGAGGAGTACCGGTGGTGGGTGTATCTCGCTTTTTTAGGCAGACGCTGAAAGCAGTTTCTATATATCGTAAAACGGCTGGGGCGGTATTTATGGATTACATTAAACAAACCAAACAACGATATGACGAATTGGCCCGCTCACACGAGTGGCGGCATACCGAATTGACACCAAGTCTGGTAGTTCGGTTTACAGCCATGCTTACAGGGGAGAGAATTCTTGACCTGGGAAGCGGCGCTGGTCGTGATACGTTGACGTTGAAGCGATATGGCGTACATGTGCAAGGGATGGACATTTCGGAAGAAATGTTAGCGGTTGCACAACAAAACGTGGGAGATGTCGAGTTTCAAAAAGGGGATTTCCGCAATTTGCCTTATCCGGATCAAAGTTTTGACGGGATTTGGGCGAATATGTCGCTGCTTCATTTGTCGCGTCACGATCTGCCCGTTGCATTGTCGCAAATTAAACGGGTCTTAAACGATACAGGTGTCCTGTATGCGTCGTTTCTGACCGGTGGCGATGACGGATTTATTGACGGGTTGTATTATGCGTTTTATTCGCCAAATGAACTGCACGAGATATTCGACAAAAGCGGCTTTGCCATTTTTGACGAACTGGTAAGCGGCGACTCGGTTCATCTGTTTTTGCGAAAAAAATAAACTGCGGGCTGTCGAAAAAGGCTTCCTCTTTTAAACGCCGCTTCTTCTGAATATGCTTCGGTAGAAGCCTTTTTTATGGCGGTCTCTTGCGGAGACAGGGTTACGTCTGCACGGCAACCCTGTCTCCTCTGCGGCTAGCTGCACTACGCCTCGTTGTCCCATTGCCGTTTCGGCTTTTGGGCCAAGGTATCCCGGTAAAACTGTTCCAACTCGGCGAACGTTCGGATTGGAGGAGAATTGACCGGCTTTTTTTGAACGGTGCAGGCAGTTTCATCGAGCAGGATATCACCGTAAGGACGCCGCAACAGATGTTCCCCGTATTTTTCTGCCAATTGGCGAATTTCGTGTTCCATCGCCTGTTTTTCTTCCCACATTTTTTCCAATCGCTCCATATGAATCAAGTAGCGGTCCAACAGTCCGGTTTCTTCCTGCGAATAGGCGGACGGTTCTGTCACAACCGTTCCCTGATAGATAAACGGAGCAAGCATCAATAGATACAGCACATCTTCCCGGTTGTGCTGAAGGATTTCATCCCGGATTTCGGGATTTTTTGTTTCGAGCCATTCCTGATAGCGGGCAGGCACATAACGCCCCGGCAGTTGATCCGGGCGAACAATGCCGTAAAAACGTTCCACTACCTGCAGCGCAGCGGAGGGGATAACGCCAGCGATTTTCATTTTGTCGGCGATTTTGTACAGATCAAGACTTGTTAACGGGTTGATTTGGAACGGAATATTCCAATACTGAAAGCGGTCATTCAGGAACGGAATATCAAAGCGGTCGCCGTTCCAGGTTACGATCACTTCCATTTCCCCCAGTTTTTCAGCCAGTTCAGTTAGAATCTGTTTCTCGGCAGGCGGTTCGTTCACAAAGTATTCAAGCGGATCTTCTTTCGAAAGCCCGAGGCAGGCGCTGACCAAATGAGCGTTCGGATCGTCACGCAAGCCGGTCGTTTCAATATCAAATGTACAACCCAAGCCGCTCTGCAGAGTACGGGTCAAATTCCGCTGCGGCGGTATGTCGATCAGGAACCCCTGCGCATCCGACTCCTGAAACAGACGGTCGAGATAGTCGTCCGCCACATGCCAGCATAAATTTTTGCCGTCAAAATAGCATTTCGGATATTGTTTGATTGTCTGCAGGACACGCAGGAAGGGATCCCCTTTATCTGTAAAAACGGCCACTCCGTTCCACCATTTTCGGACAATTTTCAAAAACGGTCACCTGTTTCCTTTTTGTTTAATGATAACATGGAGTTGTCCAATTTTACATCCGGCTATCCCGAATGGCAGAGGCGAAAGGGAGTGCTAGACAGCCAGGTAGCTCCGCAATTCTTCATACAGGGCATATGCGATATCGGACTGCATGAACCAATCATGTTTGACAGGTTTGTCCGTTCGGTACTGGTAAACCGCTGTACCGTAAAATTCCGGCCGGATGGCAACAAACCCGCTTTTTGTGGGAAACCAGTCGGCAAATACGATCGTTTCAAATTCAAACAATTGGCACACTCCTCATGGCAGGAAATCTTGCAGGAAATCGTCTCACAAGTTATGATTGACATTAAGTAAGTATCCTACTACAATTTATTTCATCGTTAAACAAAATAACAGGTTGCATGACTGGCGGAACCGTGGGATACCACAAGGGAGTGCAACTGAAGATACAGCCGACCGCCTGGGCTCCTTTGCTGATACGAGGGGTTCAGACGGTCTTTTTCCGAATATCACAGGGGACAAACATGGAGGGGTTCATGATGATTCGAGTATTGGTCAGTGATCCGATTTCGGAGCAAGGGTTAGGCAAACTTCTGGAAGCGGAAGACATTGTAGTGGAAAAGAAAACCGGTTTGTCAGAAGACGAATTGTGCGCCATCATTGCGGAATATGATGCGCTGCTGGTTCGTTCACAGACGAAGGTGACGGCCAAAATCATGGAACACGGCACTCGCCTGCGGGTTATCGGTCGGGCAGGTGTAGGTGTAGATAACATTGACGTTCCGGCTGCCACACAGCGAGGGATCGTCGTCCTCAACGCGCCGGACGGAAACACGATTTCCACTGCGGAACATACATTTGCCATGATGATTTCGATGGCACGTAAAATTCCGCAGGCGTACGCCTCGATTTTGCGGGGAGAATGGGATCGCAAAACGTTTGTCGGCGTGGAGTTGAACAACAAAGTCCTGGGGATTCTGGGCCTGGGCCGGATCGGTACGGAAGTGGCAAAGCGGGCGCAGGCGTTTGGCATGAAGGTGCTGGCGTACGATCCGTTTTTGACGCCGCAGCGGGCAAACGCTCTGGATGTTCAGCAATGCACCGTTGATGAAATCGTGGTGGCTGCCGATTTTATCACGGTCCATACCCCGTTGATTAAAGAAACGAAATATCTGATTTCGGAACGGGAATTTGGAATGATGAAAGACGGCGTGCGGATTTTAAACTGTGCGCGCGGCGGTATTATCAAGGAGGAAGCGTTAATTGAAGCGTTAAAATCGGGTAAAGTGGCAGGCGCAGCTTTGGACGTGTATGAAGAAGAGCCGCTCGCCAAAGAGCATCCGCTCAAACAGTTTCCAAATGTCGTGTTGACGCCCCACCTTGGTGCGTCAACCGAGGAAGCGCAGATCAACGTAGCGATCGATGTGGCGGAAGAAGTGCTGAAAGTATTGCGCGATGAACCGTTCCGAAACGCAGTAAACTTGCCGTCGTTACCGGCTGATAAAATGAAGCAGGTGGAACCGTACCTGGCGCTTGGTGAGAATATCGGCAAAATGGCTGCCCAACTCGTAGACGATCCGGTTACTAAAATCGAAATCAGCTACAGCGGTGATATCAGCAATCTGGAAACGGCTCCCATTACACGGACGCTGTTGAAGGGATTCTTGTCCTATCACCACGGGGAGGAAGTAAATTTCGTCAATGCGCCGTTGGTGGCTGAACAGGCAGGTATCCAAACGATTGAAACGAAAACTTCGAAACATAGCGTATTTACGAATCTGATCGGTCTTGAAGTTACGACTGCTACCCAGACCAAACGGATTGCAGGTACACTGAATAACGGTTTTGGACCGCGCATCGTCCGGTTGGACGGGTATGCGATTGACGCCGCTCCGGAAGGACGGATGATTGTTACTTCTCATCTTGACCAGCCGGGCATGATTGGACGGATCGGGATGATCCTGGCCGATGCGAACATCAATATTGCAACCATGCAGGTGGGCCGAAAAGAAGTGGGAGGCAAAGCGGTGATGGTGCTCGGAATCGACAATCCGGCTGGCCCGGAAGTCGTCCGGCAACTTGCTGAAATTCCCAACATTTTGGAAGTTCACCATGTTGAACTGTAAATCAAAATCGCTGTAAAATAGAAAATGAGAGAGGCCGTTCTTTGCCGAACGGCTCTTTTACTTTTAGACCGACACGGATGTCGGTCGTTCGACGTTGTGACAGGATGTCACGGTTTTAGTCGAACTTCCGAGTTCTGCGGTCGTTCGACGTTGTGACAGGATGTCACGGTTTTAGTCGAACTTCCGAGTTCTGCGGTCGTTCGACGTTGTGACAGGATGTCACGGTTTTAGTCGAACTTCCGAGTTCTGCGGTCGTTCGACGTTGTGACAGGATGTCACGGTTTTAGTCGAACTTCCGAGTTCTGCGGTCGTTCGACTGTCAGTAGATCCAAATACCGGGGTGTCAAAATTGGAGAGTTGGAAACGCAATTTGTACATGATGTGTTTTGTGCAGTTTGGAGCAGGCATCAGCCTTAGTTTCATGTTTTCCTTCATCCCGCTTTACCTGCCGCATCTGGGGATTACCGAAACGCACCAGGTGGCCAAATGGTCGGGCGTATTGATTGCGGCGGCCCCTTTTTTTGCTGCTTTGATGGGACCCGTTTGGGGGAATCTGGGCGACAAGCATGGTCGCAAACTGATGGTGCAGCGCGTATTGCTGACCAATATTTTCGTAGTGCTGTCAATGGGGCTTGTCACAAACGTCTATCAGCTCTTGCTGTTACGGATTTTGCAAGGGATGCTGGGCGGGTTTCAATCTGCCGCGATCGCGATGGTCACATCGCTTGCTCCAAAAGAAAAGACGGGATATGCGCTCGGTGTTTACCAAACGGCGCAGATTGTCGGCACCTCGTCGGGACCGTTTATCGGCGGACTGTTGGCAGATATTTTTAACTACCGGGTACCGTTTTTTGTAATGGCGTTTGTGACGCTGGCCTCCTTGTTGGTGATGATGACACAGGTAAAAGAGCCTCCCCGGAACATGAATGAACAGCAAAAAAAGATGTCGTTTCTCCAAAGCTTGTCCGCCATTGCCCATATTCCCGGCTTATGGCCGATGGCATTTATTAATTTTTTAATCCAGTTTGGGCTGATGATCGTGACTCCGATCATACCGTTATACATCAAAGCGTTATCCGACTCGAACGATTATGTGGCGACCGCTACCGGTCTGATTCTGGCGCTGTCCGGCGTTACCGCCGCCATTTCATCCATGACGGCAGGCAGATTAGGGGATCGTCTCGGGCACCATACCATCCTGATCTTACTGTCGATTGGGACGGCTGTCATGTTTGGTCTGACCGCGTTGACCACCACGATTCTGGCGTTTGGTCTGACACGTGTGCTGGCCGGTTTTTTTATCGGCGGTTTGATGCCTACCAGCAATGCGCGAATATCAAAATTTGTAACGGATGAACAGCGCGGCATGGCATTCGGCTTTACTACCAGCATGACACTCATGGGTACGGTGGTGGGGCCGATGGCGGGAGGATGGCTGTCAGGGTTGATTGGCATCCCAGCCACCTTTTATGCAACAATGGGGATGTTTCTGGTGTCTGCCCTCTGGGTTTGGTTCAACCATCAGCGGCCACAGGAAAGGAATGCTGCCGCTTGATTGATACACATTACCATCTGGATCAATTGGATGAAGCGATATTGGAAGAAATGTTGGCAAGCGCAAAAGCGGGCGGAGTGACGGCGGTAGTGGCGCCCGCTACAGGCGTCTCCTCTGCGAAACGGCTGCTTTCGATTGCCAAACGATATCCTCAATTTGTCAAAATCGGATTTGGCATGCATCCGGAGCATGTGGCCGAAAGGTGCTTGCAGGCGGCAACGGGATCGCCAGATGCCGCAATAATCCAGGAAATTGAACAGGAATGGCAAGCTTTAAAGCGGTTGGTCCATACCCATCGTCAGGAAATCTGCGCCATCGGCGAGATCGGGTTGCCTTATTATGCATTGCCAGCAGACGGTAGGGCGCCGCAAGACATACCGTCTGTCTGTTTCGAACTGTTCGAATCCCAACTTTTGTTGGCCAAACAGACGGGGCTGCCGGTGATTTTGCATGCAGTACACCAGATGGCGCTTCCCTGTTTGTGGAAGCTCTGTGAACATCAAATTGAAAAAGCGGTTTTTCATTGGTTAAAAGCGCCGCCTGAAACGGTTGCGCAGATTGTGGAAGCCGGATATTTTATATCTTTTACTCCTGAAACGGTCTACCGCGAGCGCAACCAGCGGATTGTCATGCAGGTTCCGCTTGCGCATATGCTGCTGGAAACGGATGGACCTTGGCCATACGACGGACCGTATCAGGGAAACCTGACACACCCGTTATGGATTCGGGAAGTTGCTGCTGTGGTGGCTCGGTTGCATGGCGTATCTACGGATGAAGTGATTTCCATTACGTCCGCAAACGCGGCTCGATTTTTCCAAATAGGAGAGGAATGATCAGATGGGGCTGATCTACTATATGTTATTGATGTCCACCAGTGTGCTGTGGGCGGGAAATTTTGTAGCAGGCAAGTTTTTGGTAGGTCATGCCTCCTCGCTGACGTTGACCGATATGCGATGGGTTTTCGGCGTTTTGCTGCTGGTTCCGATTGTCTGGGGGCGGGAAAAAAAACTGCTGCCTCCCAAACAGGCGTGGTTGCCTTTAGTTTGTATGGGGCTGACAGGGGTTGCACTGTTTAATCTGTTTCTGTTTCTTGCGCTGGAGCGAACATCGGCTGTCAACGTAGGGCTTTTGTCCGCGTTGAATCCGGTTGCAATCGCGATCGCTTCTTTTTTTCTATTACGTGAAAAATTGTCCGGCAGCCAACTGGCAGGTATGGCGGTCTCGCTATTTGGCGTGCTCGTTGTGATTTCGCATGGTGAACCGGAACGCTTGCTGCAACTCCGTTTTAATACGGGAGATCTGTTTATGCTGGCAGCGGTTGGATTATGGGGGCTGTACTCGGCAGCCGGACGAAAAGCGATGCGCTATGTCACTCCTTATATGTCCACCCTTTGGATGGGGATTTTTGGTGTTCTGGCGTTGCTTCCGTTTGATCTGGCCAACTTCCATCTGGAAAATCTCAACACTTCCTTCTGGCTTGCTACTCTCTACGTATCTGTTGGTGGCACTGTGTTGGCCATGGTGTTTTGGAATATTGGCGTACAGCAGGTTGGGGGTACAAAATCCGGTATGTTCCTTAACTTTAATCCGGTATTTACCGTCATATTGTCGTACCTGTTTTTGCGGGAAAGCGTTACGACAGTATTTTTGATCGGCACCGTTTTGGTGATTGCCGGTGTCTATTTGTTCACCGCAGTGAAACGGTCAGCATCGCAAACGGCAGACGGAAACGTGATTCCGGCTGTGCAAGCAGTCGAACAAAACGCGGAACAGAAGAACGTATCCCGTTGATGAGCAGTTGTTGTGAATCAAAGGTGTGAATCAATTGGCGAACATTTCATGACAGAGGGGAAAAAAGGCTCGTACGTTGTGTATATACCCACAATGTAGGAGCCTTTTCAAGTTGTTAGATATCCATCATGTAAGAATCTTTTCAAATGGAATATCTTTTGTCAATCCGGGACATAATTTCCATGATTATGAAAAGGGTGACTTTCATGGAAAAACGGTTACGGTTTTGGCGGAAAAAGTCTAAACAGCAAGAGACGATGGCTCCCTTAAAAGAGGCGATTGAGCCTTCGGAGACGATGGACAACAATTTATCGAAAGAACTGAAAACGAACCAACAGGTTTTGAAAGATACTTTCCGCAATTGTTCTGACATTATTTTTCGCGAGTTGACCCTTGATGACGGTGTGGACGCACTTTTGATTTTTGTGGACGGGATGGTAAAGTCCGCAGAAATACATGAAAACGCACTTCAACCGCTTTTGTTCAAATTGGCAAAAACAGGTGTTTCGGACATAACGCCAGACATTGTAGAAGATAGTGTACTCTCTTTGTCCCAAGTCTCTCACGTAAATTTGTATTCAGAAGTAGTGGAAAATGTTTTAACAGGGAATGCGACTCTATTGATCAATGGCTATTCAGAGGCGCTGGTACTAAATGTAAGAGGCGGTACTCGGCGTTCTGTAGAAGAACCCGAGACCGAAAAAGTGATACGAGGCCCCCGCGAAGGGTTCACTGAAAATCTGCGGACCAATACCGGACTGATTCGGTTCAAAGTGAAGTCTCCTCGTTTAAAGACGGTGGCCATGACAATCGGTGAACACACCCGAACGAACGTGGTTCTTGCTTACATGGAAGGCATTGCGGACTCAAAAGTAATTGACGAAGTCAAAAACCGGTTAGAGTCCATCCATATCGATGGAGTTTTAGAAAGTGCATACATAGAAGAATTGATTGAAGATCAACCGTATTCTCCATTTCCTCAACTGCAAAATACGGAACGTCCTGACACGGTAGCCGCACAATTATTGGAAGGGCGTTTTGCCATTTTTGTGGATGGTACTCCTTTTGTGTTATTGGGTCCGATCACGTTTTGGCAGATGCTTCAGGCTAGCGATGATTATTATGAACGCTACATGATGGTGAGCTTGATACGCCTGTTTAGATATCTGTTTCTGAATCTCGCACTCTTTTTACCCGCTTTGTACATTGCAGTCACCACCTTCCATCAAGATATGCTACCAACCAGTCTTCTCCTCAGCGTCGCCGCTGCCCGGGAAACGATTCCGTTTCCCGCCATTGTGGAAGCATTGATTATGGAAGTTTCATTTGAAGCACTAAGAGAAGCCGGGATCCGTCTGCCCAAGGGCGTGGGCCAAACGGTGAGCATACTGGGCGCAATTGTGATCGGACAAGCGGCGGTACAAGCGGGCATTGTATCAGCCCCGATGGTCATTGTAGTGGCCATGACCGGCATTGCATCCTTCACCATTCCCCGTTACAACCAGGCGATTGCGATTCGGCTGCTTCGCTTTCCGCTGATGTTTTTAGCGGCAACATTTGGACTTTTGGGTATCGTGCTTGGCTTTGTCTGGATCGCGGTTCATCTTTGCAACTTGCGGTCATTCGGTGTTCCTTATCTGTCCGGTGTTGCACCTTTGAAGACGGATGAACTAAAGGATATTTTTGTTCGAGCACCGTGGTGGAAAATGGAACTCCGTCCCACATCTTTCTCTCATCGTGACCGGAAACGGATGGGAAAACAGATGAAACCCTCTCCACCACGATCAGCGAGGTGACGTCAGGTGCAAAAAAAAGCCTTGTTGCTTTGTATGGTACTTCTTGGCTCCGTTTTACTTACGGGGTGTTGGGATCGTAAGGAAATCAATGATGTGGCCTTCCTGGTTGGGACTGCGATTGACAAAGAGCCGCCAGACAAATTTCGCATTTCGGTTCAGATTCCACTCCCAGGCCAAATGGGAGGTGTTGTCGGCGGCGGCGGAGGAGGAGGAGGGGGAACCAGCGGCGACAAACGCTGGTATGTGGACTCCGTTTTGGGCATGAATAGTCGCGATGCAGTTGCGAAACTGCAGAGAGCAGCTTCCCGTCAGTTGTATTTTGGTCATCAACGAGTCGTCGTCGTCGGGCAAGATATGGCCAAAAACGGCGTGGAATCCATCCTGGATGCATTCGCACGGGTCCCCCAAAAACGTCTGACCGCTTTTATGGTGGTGGCAAGAGGCGCCGCGCGAGATGTCTTGAATGCGAAAACTCCCATGGAGCAGTTTCCATCCGAAATGATTCGGGAACTGGCACAAAGTTCGATGAAGAAGCCTCGAACCTTAAAGCATGTCATCGAGACGATGGTGTTGGATGGAATCGATCTGGCTCTTCCTGTGGTGGATGTCTACAAGACACGACCTGGCCCGGAAGGAGAACCCCGGACCAATATCAAAATCGTTGGATTGGCAGTGTTTAATAAACGAAATCAGTTAGCGGGTATTTTGACCGATGAAGACGCTTCCGCCGTCCTTTTGGCAATGGATCAAGCGAAAACTCCGACCCTAACGATTGAAGCACCGAAGAGGCACGGAGAAATTTCAGTCGAGTTTCCCGAAACGAAGTCACAGGTAACTCCGATCTTTTCGAAAAACGGAATCATCATGCGAATACAGATTGTAGCCCGTGGCACGATCACCGAAAATGAGTCGTTATACGATACTTCCCGAGATGCAAATTTATCGATTTTGGAAGAAGAAGTCGCCAAAAAACTAAAACAAAATATTGAAAAAACCGTCAAGGATCTGCAAACCGTCTATCATTCCGATCCGATTGGATTTGGGGATATGATTTATCGCAGAAATCCTGATGAATGGCAGCGACTACGCATTGACTGGGAGAAACAGTATGCACAAATGAAAGTTCGGGTTGAACCAATGGTACACATTTTGCACACGGGAATGGCCACGAAACCGATTGGCCGTCGACAGGGAGAGATGCAGGAATGATTATGCTGGTGCTGCAAGTTGTAGGCGTAACAGGCGTTATTTTACTCGTTGAATGGCCACAATTAAGACAAGCTTCCAAAACAACCCGTTGGATCACGTTCGTTTTACTTGGAATTAGTGGCTTTCTATGGGTGTATGTATTTCGTGTTATTCATTTCCTTCGCCCGGCGGATGTGCTGGAGAGAATGCTTAAGCCTTTTAATCCTTTCAATTAAAGGAGGTAACCTAAGTTGGAGCAAATTTCCGAACGCCAGCTCATGATGGTCGGTGTCAGTTATGTTCTCGTTGTAACATCGTTGAGTTTGCCTGCCCAAATTATTGGGGTTGCCAGGCAAGACGCATGGTTAGCGTATTTTCCCGCCATGATAGTTGCTATAGTTTCCCTATGGCTTCTGTCGATCGTGTTGAAGCGTTTTCCGAAGCAGGATTTGTTCGAGGCGATGATTGGACGCTTTCGGGTATGGGGGCGAGTAGTGGCTTTTCTATACGTCCTGTTTTTCTTTTTCGTCCTGTTGCGCGACATTCGGATATTTGTCGATTTTATCAATACGGTCCTACTGCCGCAAACACCAGTGATTATCATATCGGTTCTGATTTTTTTTACGGTAGCAATAATCGCACGTGGGGGAATCGAAATTGTGGCACGAATGACTGAATTGTTTTTGCCGATTTTGATTGCAGTGATTCTGATCATTCCGATTGTAACTGTAAAAGATTTTGAATACCATTACCTATTGCCGCTGTTCGAAAATGGACTGCTTCCGACGTTAAAGGGGAGCTGGCTAGCGGTTTCGTACTTAGGCAAAATCATGGTTCTCCCTCTAATATTTTCAAACCCAACATTTCGTTTTCGGCAAGGATTCTACGGTTTAGTGCTCGGGGTGCTTCTGCTGGAAATACTGATTGTACTGGACATACTGGCGTTGGGGAATAATCTGTCCGCCCATAGCGTGTACCCCAATTATGAAATGGTTCGCCAAATCCGGCTGACCGACTTTTTGGATCGGTTTGATATCTTGATAATCGGCATTTATATGCCTGCGATGCTTACGAAAATCAGCGTTAGTCTTTACGTCGTGTGTCACGGTTTGAAACGTATACTGCCGGACGTTTCTGTCAAATTGTTAACGACACCGATTGCAGCGTTCGCCATGGTTTGTTCGTTTTGGTTTTTTAAAAATACGATTCAATTGATGGATTTCAATATATCCTGGACTGCACTGGCGTTGGTATTTGAGTTATTCATTCCGATCCTGCTTTTCTTCGTTCTGAAACCGAAGAAAAACAAACAGCCATCATTACGAAAAAAAGCCAATGCAGCCTGAGTTGTTTTCTTTACAATTCGAATCGCTCTGCGATATGGTGGATTTGATCGGATACGTCACGCAGGCGTTGCGTTTGTTCTTGCACTGCCGCTGCTGCCTGGTGCTGTGTTTCACCCGCCGCAGCCACTTCCTGTGCGGAAGAAGCGAAATTGGAGGAGATGTGGCTTACTTGTTCGACTTTTTCTTCCACGCGGTCGATCTCGCGAAGAATTTCCTGCATGATGGATGCGGTGCGCTCGGTCTGGCCGACGGCAACGGACGATTTTTCATTCAGTAGCTGCATCAGGGAACGAAGTTCTTCCAGAATAGACAAGCCTTGCTGGACTTCCTGCTGTTCAGATTTGACGATCTCTGAAGTTTCGTGAGATTTTCGAATAATGGTCCCGGCCATCTCCATCACGTTGGAAGCCACTTCGTCAGAACGGACGGCCAATTTGCGCACTTCATCGGCGACAACGGCGAAGCCTCTGCCTTCCTGACCGGCCCGGGCCGCTTCGATGGCTGCATTTAACGCCAACAGATTCGTTTGTTCCGCAATTTCCCGAATGTCCAAAATCATCCGCTCGATTCCGGTTGCTTGCGTTTCCAGTTCCTGCATGGCAGTTTGGGCTGTCAAGCTGGCTTTTTCGATCTGGTGCATCTGCTTGAACAGTTCCGATGTTTTCTCTGATCCGCGCAGGGCCGATGACTCCGCCTGCTTTGACGACTCGCTTGTCAACTTCAGTTCGCTGCCTGTCTGCCGGATTTTTTGGTTCATTTCTTTCAAAATAGCGACTGTTTCTTCCACCAAACGGGTTTGATCGAACGAGCCGCTGCTGATTTCCTGTAAACTGGCGGACAACTGTTGAGAGGCGGAAACCAGTTGATTGACCATGTCCTGCTGCGCCTGGCTGATCGACTGTGTGGAAAGCGAAGCATCTTGCAGGACTTTAATGATCGAATGCATCCCTATTGCCAGTTTGTTGATTTCAAATGACAATTGACCCAATTCATCACGTCGTTTCGTTTCGGCGCGAACGGTCAGTTTTCCGGCGGAGACCGCTTTCGTTACGGATATCCAGTTTTTCTGGTTTTTCATGAACGTTTTGAATGTAAACAGGCTCATCAGGACGGTCAGAAGAACGATAAGCAGGGTGATCCACAATTCCGCATGAAGCGATTTGCCAAACCAAATGCCAAATACTCCTGCCAGGGCAGGCAAACTAAATGTGCCGAACAGTTTCCAGTAATAGGAGAGGGGAGGGATGACGGTTCCCAAACGGAGACTATAACAGGGCTTGCCCTCAACCATAACCGGATGGGCAGTATCCAATAAAATCTCCCCTGTATTGCGATGATATACCCATGTAAGCGGTTTCGTTGTTTGCGCTGCTTTTAGTTCGGGCGGGGTGTTAAACCACATCCCTTCCCGCAGGCGATTCGTATGTATGACGCCAAGTCCGTCAGGGGTGACAAGGACAAAATATTCATCGTTATCCAACAGTTTGTCATAAATGGCACGGAGCTGAGGCGTCGCCTCCGCCAATGAAAATGTACGCAACAAACGTTCCGTTTCGGCAACCGCTTGTTGGACTTTTTGCAGCGATCTTTTTGCACGTTTGCTATTTGTGTTCATAAAAGGTCACCCTCCCGATGCATAGACACATTAGCCTAATCTATTTTATAGTTCTGCATGCAATGTGTAATATCCTGTATGTTTTTGTATATTTTTTAACTTATCTGACGATGGCGGTAAAGATAAAGAAAACTCCGCTGTATGCGGAGCCGGTGTTACATTCCAATATATTTTGCGTAAAGCGTTTTGGCCAAAGCAGGATCGTCAGTACCTTGCACCAGCACACGCCCGTCGGGGAAAATCACCATCCGCTGTTCGCCCGGTTCGAAACGCAGCAGGAATTTGTTGCGCTCCACTTTTCCCAAAGGCGTCAGCCTGTTCTCCAGTAAGTCAAGATTAAGAGCGAGCCGTTCAGCAGGAACGATCTGAATGGTGTCGCGTCCACACAAACTGGTTGTTTCCGTGCCGGAACGGGGCTCCAGATATTCGAACTGTTTTTTGCCGCAGCAGGGACAATCCGCTCTGCGCGCGTTTGCCACATTGATTTCGGTCAGGTAGTGATCCCAGATCGACAGATTTAACATGGAAGGCCGCAGCGATTCTGTATCTCCCACCAGGATTTTCATCGCTTCCACCGCCTGGAAGGAGGCCACAATATGGATCAACGGGCCAATCACTCCCGCTGTGTCGCAGGTTTGCGTAGTGCCAGGGGCGGGCGCCGATTCAAACAGACAGCGCAGACAGGGCGTTTCTTCCGGGAGTATCGTCACCGTCATGCCGTGTGCGCTGACACCGCCGCCATATACCCAGGGAATATGATGTTTGACACACACATCGTTAATTAAAAAGCGAACTTGAAAATTATCGGTGCCATCCAGTACAAGATCAACGTCAGCCAGCAGCTGTTCCGCGTTTTGCCAGTTTAAATCGGCAATCACAGGCTCAACTGTAACCCCTGAGTTGATCAGGCGAAGTTTGTCGGCTGCCGCTGCGGCTTTTGGCAGTCCCAATTTGGCGTCCTGTTCATCATACAGCATCTGTCGTTGCAGATTGCTCGCTTCGACGAAATCACGGTCAATGATTCTTACGTAACCGACACCGGCCCGCACCATATGGTTGGCGAGCACGGTTCCCAACGCCCCCATACCGACAATGGCCACTTTGCTGTCAAGCAGTTTTTGTTGGCCGGGCTCACCGATGGGAGCAAACAAAATTTGTCTTGAGTAGCGTATACGATCCATTTTCTCCGTCCCCCTCAGAATTTCCGAATCAGGACTCGAGCGGATTTGCCAGTGGATTCCACGGGCCCTGTTGATGGCCCTTCCATTCGGAACCGTCCTCCCATACTTCCTTTTTCCAGATCGGAACGATTTGTTTCAAACGTTCAATAGCGTAGCGGCCGGCTTCAAACGAAGCGGCCCGGTGCGGCGTTGCTACCGCGATGATGACAGATGCTTCCTCAATGTCCAGTTTGCCGATCCGGTGACTGATGGCCACTTGCGTTCCGGGCCATTTTTGTTCGATCTCGGTCGCGATTTCGGCCATTTTGCGAATCGCCATTTCCGGATAGGCTTCGTACTCCAGATGGATGGTTCGTTGGCCCTGTGTAAATTCACGGACGGTGCCGACAAATGTAAGAATCGCTCCCGCGTATGGATTGGACACTTTTTTAATGATGCTGTCTGCCGACAGCGGTTCGGTTGTGATTTCAATTCTGGGATTTTCGCCAGACCCGCCGGAAACAGGAGGAATTACTGCCAATTCATCACCCGCTTTGATGATGACAGAGGGATCGGCGTACTCCTGATTCACCGAAAAAAAACTTTTGCCAAACAGGTCGGCTGCCTGTGGGAATTCCTCTTGCAGTTTCGAAATCAGATCTTTCACAGCAGACCCTTCCGGCAGATCCACCGTGTGTTCGCGCTGTCCGGCAGCTTCCGCCACACCGGCAAAAAAACGGATTTTGCACAACATTTAGTTTCACCCCGAAAAAATAACTTAAAATAGGCAGGAGGAATCAAAGGCGTTATGGTATAATACTTATTACAATAAAGTTTTTGGTTCCGTTTGGCAACACGTTTTGGAACCGCATCTCCGAATCTGCCGTCCTGCCACAGAAGCTTCTGTTTTTGTAACGGATTGCAGATCGATAGGGATACAGGGGAAACGCTGTGTCCTCCCACCTTTGGAAAGGAGATTAAAACAATGGAAATGTTAGAAATGGTGCCAGAAGCGAGCCGGCCTCAAACACTTACGGACAAGTTTGGCAGAAAGCATGATTATTTGCGGATTTCATTGACAGATCGGTGCAATTTGCGCTGTGTCTACTGTATGCCGGCAGAAGGCATGCAGTTTATGGAAAACGACAAACATCTCACGTTTGATGAAATCGAATCGGTCGTTCGTGTGGCGGCAAAATTGGGCGTGCGCCGCCTGCGGTTGACTGGCGGAGAACCGCTCGTCCGGCCGCGTGTGGAAGAGTTGGTGGCACGTTTATCGGCAATCCCTGGCATAGAGGATATTGCGCTGACCACAAATGGCATTTTTCTTGCACCAAAAGCGCGCGCGCTGAAAGAGGCCGGGGTGACGCGAGTCAACATTTCACTTGACTCGATGAAGCAGGAACGGTTTGCCTCGATTACGCGCGGCGGTAATGTAAACAAAGTATTGGCCGGACTGGAAGCCGCTTTTGAAGTCGGTTTTCATCCGATTAAACTGAACGTCGTTTTAATGAAAGGGTTTAACGATGACGAAGTGGATGATTTTCTCCGCCTGTCGATCGAACGGAACGTTCATATTCGCTTTATCGAATATATGCCGATCGGCCATGATGACGATGGGTGGCGCAACCTGTACCTGTCGCTTGACTATGTGAAAGAACGCTGCAAGGCGCTTGGATTGCCTCCGACCCCTGCACAAGCGGTGTTTGGCAACGGACCGGCCGAGTATTTCCGGTTACCAAACGCGAAAGGCACGGTGGGACTGATTCATCCGGTGAGCGACCACTTTTGCGAAAATTGCAACCGGCTTCGTTTAACGGCGGATGGGAACATCAAACCCTGCTTGTTTTGGCAGGACGAATTTAATGTACGCCGCTATATAGGCAACGATCAGGCGTTGGAAGATCTGTTCTTCCGTGCCCTTGACATCAAGCCGGAAAGCCATGAAATGGCAAAGGTTCTGTTTGGCGAAGACCTCAGCCATGAACCGACCGTTCGCCGCATGTCGCAGATTGGCGGCTAACAGAGACAGGGTGGCCGTCTGGCACACATTAAACGAATGGGTGGCTGTGAATGAACGACGAATTGACTCACTTTAATGAACAGGGCCGGGCCCACATGGTGGACGTAACGGATAAGCGGCCGACCGAGCGGACGGCTGTCGCATACGGAAGAATTGTGATGCAGCCGGAAACGTTATCGCGTATCCAGGCGGGCACGATGGCAAAAGGAGACGTTTTGGGGGTCGCACAGGTGGCAGGTATAATGGGCGCCAAGCGGACGTCTGATTTAATTCCGATGTGCCATCCCCTGCCGCTGACAAAGGTCGACATTCGGTTTGAAGCGGTGCCAGAACAAAATGCTATTGATATTTACGGTACCGCGAAAGTGACCGGTGTCACAGGGGTCGAAATGGAAGCGTTGACAGCCGTGTCTGTGGCCGCTCTGACGATTTATGACATGTGTAAAGCGATTGACAAGGGGATGGAAATCCAGACGGTTTGCCTGTTGGAGAAATTGGGCGGCAAAAGCGGGCATTACAAGCGTGACGGAGGGAATCAACTATGAAACTGCGGCTAGGAGTAGCCGTTTTTCTTTTATTTACGGCATTTATTTTATCATCCTGTGCACCGCAGCAAAGCACGGGACAGTTTCCCGACAGAATTTCCAATCTGGAACGGGTGTCGACGGTGTTTAGTGCGAACGTTACTGGATTGTCCGGATCGGACAAACAGTATGAGATTCGTTTGTTCACAGATTCCGGCTCAATGGATCGTTTTTGGCAGGGGGTTCTGGATCCGTTCACACAAACACTGGGGGTATCCACCAAACCCACTGACCTTGATTTTAACACGTATGACTACCTGGTAGTGGTCAGTAAGCCGAAAAGTAAGGCGATCAAATTTCAGATCCAATCGGCGTCACAGGATCCGGACGGCAATCTGCACATTGCGCTGACCGAAACGAGACCAGATATTCATACGGCAGATGCAGTGCGTGAGATTCAAATGTACCGAATACTGAAAACTTTTCATGTGAAAGATGTTGAACTGGCCAAGATTGATACGGTAAACCCAAATGCCACACATTGAGCGGAAATCTGCAAAACAGCGGGGCTTCTAAAGACCCCGCTTTGTTTTGCATGTTGCGTTCCGCCGACAGATGCAAATGCGGAAACGAGTGTCGGAAGGAGAACCCTAGTCCGTTACACCGCCACCTTCGTTAAGCATTCGGTCTGTCCCCTCAAATGTCTTCCAGGAAATCTTCCGAATGGCTTTGTTCTGGCTGCCAATCGCCTGCTGTTTCCGAACCGAGCGGTAAGTTGTTCGGGTTCATGCAGATTCCCCTTTCCGACTTGATTTTCCACCAAAGCTGCAAGTGAGCCTGGCTCAAAAAGTATTCTGTATCGTTTTGTATGAAAAATATTCTGGAAATCCATACTAATTGGGAGAAATCGCCAGAATCCAACAGGAAGGAAATGGAGCGCGTGACGATTCTTCCGAAATGGGCCCCAAAGCAACACATTCGGATTACGGGCCCGGTGCGCAGCGATCTGAAAACGAAACGTTTGATTCCCCGTTTGCAACCGGGGGATATTGCCGTTTTGGCGCATGAAGATATTGACGAAATGGCGGCAAGAGGTTTAATTCAGGCAAAGGTTTCTGCGGTGGTGAACACTCGCTGTTCGATCACTGCTCGGTACCCAAATCGCGGCCCGCTGCTGCTGTTGCAAGCGGGTATCCCGCTGCTGGATATGACCGACCTGGGGGATGATGAACGGCCTGATCTTCTCGACTTTGTACAAGACGGGGATCCGATGACGATTCTGGACCGTTCGCTTTATGTATGTGACCGCTATGTGGGGCAGGCGGAGATTCTGACGAAACGGGAGATCGTCCTCCGAACGGCGATTGCAAAACAGAATGCGGCGAAAGAACTGGAAAATTTTTTGGAAAATACGCTGCAGCATGCCAATAAGGAAAAATCATTTTTCCTGGGGTCATTGCCGACTCTTAAACTGCGAACTGCAATCGAAGGCAAGCATGTACTGGTTGTGGTGCGGGGGAGTACCTACCAAGCGGATTTGCGCACGATTTCGCATTATATAAAAGAACAGAAACCGGTGCTGATCGGTGTGGACGGGGGCGCGGACGCATTGCTGCAAGCCGGTTTCCAACCTGATTTGATCATCGGTGATATGGATTCGATTTCAGATCATGCGTTGAAAAGCGGAGGCGAACTGATTGTCCATGCCTATCTCGACGGACGGGCGCCTGGATGGGCGCGCATTCAGAAATTGGGACTCCATGCGCACAAGTACCCGGCCCCCGGAACGAGCGAGGATATTGCCATGCTGATCGCACATGAAGCGGGAGCCGAGTTGATCGTAGCAGTCGGCACGCACACCCATATGATTGATTTTCTGGAAAAAGGGAGACGAGGAATGGCGAGCACACTGTTGACCCGATTGCGGGTGGGCCCGAAGCTGGTCGATGCAAAAGGGGTGAGCCAACTGTACCAACAGCGGATGTCCTGGACTGCTTTGGTGTGTGTCGTGTTGGCCAGCATGCTGCCAGTGGCCGTTTTGGCAGCTGTCAATCCGATCATACGAAATATCCTTCGAATTATTTACTGGCAGATGAGATTGGCGTTTTCATGAGGGGGGTGCTGCCGTGATTGGCTTTCGCTACCACGTGGTGACGGTGATCTCCGTTTTTATGGCTCTCGGAATTGGAATTTTGCTCGGCGGGGCTGCGCAAGATCTGTTCCCCGCCCAGCAGGCGGTCTTATTTCAACGATTGGAAGAAAAATATTATGCCTCCCAGGCAGAGAACGTGAAATGGAGCCGCAAGACCAGAGATCTGATGAAGCGAAACGAACAGTTGGAAGATGTGCTGAAACAGTTGTCACCCTCTTACATTAGAGGAAAGTTAGCCGGGAAAAAGATTATCATGGTGCAGTTGGAAAAAGGGAATTTTGAAAAAGTTGGCGATTGGCTGGAGATGGCCGGCGCCGAGGTGCAAGCGGTCGTCAAAGTAAAAGGACCGAACGAACTGCTTACTCATGCAACTCTCCCCGTATTGGCGCGAGGCCTCGGCACACCGGATGAAACGAACGGTGGAACGCTATTGGCCCATTCGGCACAAGTGCTGGCCAACAGTATGACAGGGTTGTCATCAGGCGATTGGCCGATTTTTTTGCAGAAGCAAGGGTGGATTGATATGCAGGGGAGATTGGATGAGAAACCGGATGCCGTCTTGATTCTCTGCAGTGAATCGGAGCAGGAATCGACGAGATCGGATTTGTTTGACATTCCGTTTATTAAAGAACTGCAGAAACAAAAGATCCGGATCGTTGGAGCGGAGCGTTCAGACAGCGAATTGTCTGTCATTTCGATATACCGCAGATTGGGTGTTCCGACGGTTGACAATCTGGATCAGATGAGCGGGATGATTTCGATCATTGAACTGTTGAGAGGACAGCAAGGCAGTTACGGTGTCAAGCAAACTGCCGACCAACTCGTTCCCGACTTGCGTATCTAAAGCGCGAGCTCCAATCTAAAAAGCGAGCTTTTGATTCTACAGGTCAGACGGAGGTGGATCGAATGAAAACTGGAGTGGTTGTACCCGCCTATAATGAAGCAGAATCTATTGCAGAGACGATTCGGTATATCCGAATGTTGCCGGAAGTGGATGAAATTTTGGTTGTGGATGACGGCTCGTCTGACAAGACGGCGTCGGAGGCGATTCGGGCAGGAGCCCGGGTCGTTTGGCATCAGCAGAATTTTGGCAAGGGGCAAGCGTTGAAAACGGCATTTCAATCGATACAAAGCGAAATGGTCGTACTGCTTGATGCGGATATAAAAGAAGGGGCGCTGGAGCTCCGCAAACTGATCGATCCGGTGCTGCGCGGGGACGCCGATATGACGATTGCGGCGTTCCCGCCAGCGGTGGGCAAGCAGGGGTTCGGGATTGTCAAAGGGGTGGCAAAATGGGGGATTTATCGGACAACCGGATTTTCGGCGCATGCGCCTTTGTCCGGTCAACGGGCGTTTCGTAAAGAGCTGATTCAACATTTAAACCTCGCAGACGGATACGGGGTGGAAGTGGCGATGACGATTGACGCACTGCGGGCGGGCTATCGGCTGCTTGAGGTTCCGGTCCATATGAAAAATCGGGAATACGGCCGAACGTGGAAAGGATTTTGCCACCGTGGCAGACAGTTTGTTCATATTTTGCGAGCGCTTTTGGAACGCGGGAACGATCCGTATTGGGAAGTTCCGGAGGACTCTTCGACCCGTATGAAGGAAAGCGATGGCATATAATATGGCGGGCTGGATCGGTTGTTTGACAGCGGCTGCCGGATTCACTCTGGGAGCCGGTTTTACGCGTATGCTGCTGCCCCCTTTTTGCCGCATGCTGGAAAAGTCGGGGTGTGTACGGCCCAACTATCGGGGAGAGCGAATTTCCACCGGGTCGGGAGCCGTTTTGATTCTGGCATTTCTGTTAACCGTTTGCTTGCTTGTACTATTCGAAAAATGGAGCGGTTTTCCGGCCCTGGCCGATTCGGAGGACAGCGAGCCGATGCTGGTGCTGGCGTTTGGCATGGGGTTTCTGGGAATCCTGGACGACACGGTGGGGTCGCGGGAAGCAAGCGGATTGAAAGGACATGTAATGAAATGGATCCGGCACGGCGAACTGACAACAGGGCTATTGAAAGCAGTCGGCGGTACGGTACTGTCTTTTCTGATCGTGATGGATGGAGTGGATGAATCGTTTCGATGGTCCATAGGCAATCTGCTTTCGATTGTTGTGGATGGATGTGTGATTGCGTTACTGGCAAATTGGATCAACCTGCTTGACGTTCGACCTGGCCGAGCGTTGAAGGGGGCGATGGGCAAGCTGATTTTGCTGCTGTTTGCCGTGCCGAGTGAATTGACCGTTTTTCTGCTGGCCATTTTCGGTACAATGGTCGCCTATTTACCGGCCGACATACGAGCCCGGACGATGATGGGGGATGCAGGATCCAATTTTTTGGGAGCGATGATCGGATATCTGGTGGTTCGTTCTTTCGATTTGCCAGGCACTGTCACCGTGCTGACCGCATTGCTGGCTGTCCATCTGTATACGGAAAAACATTCTTTGACCCGTGTGATTGAACGGACCGGCTGGCTCAATTGGCTGGATCGGCTGGGACGGAAAGATGTTCGGATGGAACGGGACGACCTGGGTCTGGAAGAGACCTTGCAGGAGCAGGCGCGTTGACGGAACGCGCTTTTCGTTATTTCGATTCCTGCTGCTGCCGCTGTCTTTTCTCCTGCTCTTTTTTGATTTTCCAGACTGGCTTGCGGACGCGGCCCTGTTTTTTATCGCGATAAAAGAGGAATCCGCCCAAAAAAGAGAGGCCACCGACCATCAGGAAGGAACCGATCAAAACGCGCCACCAGATGATGGCAGAAGGATCGGCGATTTTATCCATGACCGCAACCCGGATCAAATTGAGACCGTACCCCGCCAATAAGAATATTCCAATTAATATCAGCCATGAAATCAATCGAAGCATCAGATACCTTCCTTTCCAACGCCTTCACTATACCGCAACTTGCTCCGTTTGTAAAAATGAAATTGGCGCCTGGTCCAAAATGTAAGGCGGCTAACTCGACATATTCTGCGAATAGGATTATGATGGAAGCACGATAGGTTTCTGATTGTCAGTCGGAGGTGATTCGTTATGGAAGAACTGAACATTTTGCCTAATGAAGAAGAGCGGGAAAAACCTTTGCGGCGACCCGAATGGTTAAAGATTCGTTTAAATACAAACCAAAACTTTACCGAGTTGAAACAGTTGATGCGCGGCAATCGGCTGCATACCGTATGTGAAGAAGCGCGCTGCCCGAATATTTTCGAATGTTGGGCGAACCGGACAGCGACCTTTATGATTCTTGGTTCCGTCTGTACGCGGGCATGCCGATTTTGCGCGGTGACAAGCGGCTTGCCGACCGAACTGGATTGGGAAGAACCGAGCCGTGTGGCCGAATCGGTCGAAGTAATGGGATTGCAGCATGTGGTAGTTACTTCTGTGGCGCGCGATGATTTGCTTGACGGGGGAGCGGCTATTTTTGCCGCAACCATCCGGGCAATCCGGGAAAAACGGCCGTTGTGCTCGGTGGAAGTGCTGATCCCCGATTTCCAAGCCAATTGGGACGCTCTGAAGGTGGTAATGGATGCCCGTCCCGATATTTTGAACCATAACGTGGAAACGGTCAGACGTCTGTCAGACAAAGTTCGTTCGAAAGCCAAATATGAACGTTCGTTGGAAATGCTTCGCCGCGCGAAGGAATTGCAGCCGGACATCCCCACCAAGTCGAGCATCATGCTGGGAGTTGGTGAAACGTTTGAGGAAGTCCTGCAGACGATGGACGACTTGCGGGCGGTCGACTGCGATATTATGACAATTGGCCAATATTTGCAACCGACCAAGAAACATCTGAACGTCGTTCGCTTTTGGACGCCCGAGGAGTTTGCATTGTTAAAAGAAGAAGGTATGAAACGCGGTTTTAAACATGTCGAATCGGGACCGCTGGTGCGCAGTTCGTATCATGCACATGAACAGGTGCAGCATGCGGAAGCGAACTCCTGATTGTTGCTCATGCACACGAGTCCCTCGTATCTGCGGGGGGTTCTTTTTTCTGCGCCATTTCCGGAAGCGGCCCCGCTCGTCCGCTTAGCGTCAGAGCCAGTAAACGCCTCCGCGTTCACTTAAACGGCGTGCTCCGTAGAGCTGTTGGCTAAGCAGACAGGGTAGCCTTGTCTTCCCATCCTTCGGAACGGGATTACAGTGATCTTTAAAAAGCTTTTTTACGCGAAAAGGGGGCGTTTAGGTTGACGTTGCAAAATTGTAAAGTGATCGATCTTGGCACTATCGAGTACGGTGCTGCTTTTCAGTTGCAGAAAGAGGCAGTCCAGGAAGTAATGGACGATTCGGGCAAGGCCCGTGTTTACCTGTTGGAGCACCCCCCTGTGTATACCATTGGACGGTCCGGCACAGAGCAAAATGTGCTGATCGGTACGCAGCAAATGGAGGAACTGGGCATTTCCCTGTTTGAAGTAGACCGCGGCGGAGATGTTACGTATCATGGGCCGGGACAGTTGGTCGGATATCCGATCCTGCCGTTGGATCGCTTTGGAAATGATGTTCGCCGGTACATTCGCATGCTGGAGGAAGTGGTGATTCGGATGCTGTCTACGTACGGCATCGAGTCCGGGCGAATTGCTGGAATGTCAGGCGTCTGGGTGGGGAATGAAAAAATTAGCGCCGTTGGTGTAAAAGCGACCCCGGCAAAAGACGGCAACCGGTTTATCAGTTCGCACGGGTTTTCCCTCAACGTGAATCCAAATATGGATCATTTCAGTTACATCATTCCCTGCGGGATTACAGACAAAGGGGTTACGTCGATGGAGAGACTGCTTCATACTGAGGTGTCAATCGATCAGGTAAAACAGCGATGGGTGAAGTCGTTCGAAGAAGTATTTGAAGCAACGTGCAAGTTTGCCGATTGATCTATGAGGGTTAACGATTTTTCCCGCGTTTTAAAAAATAGATTTGTTTCTCGTTTTCGTTTGTTTTTTGCAACAGAAATTGCTTGAGAGTGTCAGATCGTGGACGGCCAGTTTGATTTCAGCGACATCTTCTTTGAGGACAGCGACATCCCTTTGCAACCGGCGAACGTCAGTGGTTAGCCCGTCCAACTTTGCATTAGTAATCTTCTGGTTTTCCAGAACTGCATGTAAAACAACCGCCCATTGAGAGCGGTTAATCCATCGAACCAATATCTAATCGAATGGAATAAATTTTTTCCTGAGACAATCAAAACTCTGTTGTTCGATTCAACTTTTTATCAATATAGCCAATGATATCAAACCCTTGTTCAACTCTCTTGTAAAAATTGTTTCCGTAAGTATGAATGATTTTTTCTTTGAAATCCCCAACTTGAATTCCCTTTGAAGTTGAAAGAGACTGCTTTCATAAACAATAATTCGAATTTTCTTATCGCTGTTTAAGTTTGTCGCGATTTTCGTTTCGTCTTTCCATGTATAGTAATCAAAAAGGGAGTTGTTTCTATCTGCTGTTGGGGCAGGTTTCAGGTCACCAATGCTCTGATTCAGTGACAAATTTCCAGTTCTCTCCTGATCAGGCTGTGTAGTCTTCACGGTCCAAAAATGAGCATTACGAGGACCAAAATTTACATATAGTGTGTATGCAAAGTATGCTCCTATTTTGCAAGGAGCAACACCGCTCATTCGAATTTTTTACAACGAGAAAGATGCTCTACGAAGTTTCAGGTTTGTTTCGCTGACTGTAAGCAAACACGAAGAAACTAACATATTTTTCTTATTCGGCGTTGCGTTCTCACGTTCCTGGCTATCCAAGTAACGGAACCAAGTCAAATAATGTTGCAAATATTTTGTTGCTACGCCGTTGAATCGGTCACTCCTTTCATCTGAAGCTTCTGCAAGTCGTTTCAAGTCCTTTAAATCCATAGGTAAAACACTCCGTATCATAATTTATATCTATTAAATTACAGAACGCATGTTCCTGAACGTTAATTATCAACATTATAATTTAACATAGCCATTTTTTTAAAGACATCGTGTGACCTTTTTCGATGAAAAACGTATTACAAGGTGAAAGCGGGCACAAAT
Organism: Effusibacillus dendaii; assembly: GCF_015097055.1. Taxonomy (NCBI): domain Bacteria; kingdom Bacillati; phylum Bacillota; class Bacilli; order Caryophanales; family Alicyclobacillaceae; genus Effusibacillus; species Effusibacillus dendaii. The sequence goes on along the minus strand of NZ_AP023366.1, from coordinate 808,889 downwards.
CGTGCTACGAGGAGGTGACGGAGTGTTTTCTGGAGTTACAAAACGCGGCTGGGGGATTCGAAAAGCGGAACAAGCGGATACGACTGACAGATCCCGGCAGGAAGCGACGGAACTTTTTGCTTCTTTATATGATGAATATTTTAATAAAGTAAACCGCTATCTTCGTTATAGAATTGGAAACTACTGGGATGCGGATGATGTCACCGCAACGGTATTCAGCAAATCGTTTGAAGCCTGCCGACAGAAGGGGATTCCGGAACATTTCGGACCTTGGATTTTTCGAGTCGCTCACAATGCATATGTGGATTATCTGAGGACAAACGGAAGGTCTGTCAAGGCCGACCAGGAGATGCATGACCAACTATCGGATGGGGTTTGGGAAACAGAAGAAAAAGTGATCGCGAAAGAAAACGTGCAGATGTTGGACCAAATGCTGCGGCAGTTGCCCGATGAATACCGAGATGCGGTGTTAATGAAATATATTGCAGACTTAAAAATTTGTGAAATTGCGGTCGTATTGGAAAAATCGGAAGGAGCCGTCAAAACGCTCCTTTACAGAGCGATGCAAAAACTGCGTCAAAGTTATGCAAGAAACGGAAAGGAGGGAACGGAATGAACAATGAACAACGGGAGCAGGAAGACCACCTGCCTGACCAATTGATGCACGATTTGTCTGTGTTGCGTGAATCGATTCAAACGAATGAACTGCTGCGGGCGAAATTACGGAAAGATTTATTAAAAAATATTTCGGCTTCCTCCGATGAAAAACGCCTTGCCTTTTCACTCAAAAAACCGCTGCCTTTACAGCCGACAGTATGGGCTATATGCGGCGGCGTCTTGTTGACGCTGCTTCTAGTTTTCTACTACGGTCTGCGAGACCCAGCGACACAACTGCCAAAACAGGTCAAAATCACCCAATCACATCTATTGTTTACTGTACCATCTGACAGTCTGACAGGATCTGTTTCATGGGCCGCAAATAACCGCTTTCTCGCTTATGAGAACGGGAATACCATTTGGATTCATTCTGTAAATAGCGGATTTAACCAGGAACTGCTGTCCGCAGGCAGCGGAATCAGTTATCACGACCCTGATTTTTCGCCTGACGGAACGACCCTTGCAGTCAGTATAAAAGAGGCGAAACAGGCAAAAATCGGCCTTGTTTCATTCGGCACACGAGCTGTCCAGACGATCACTTCACCGCCTGACGGGTATGCAGATATTCAACCGTCTTTTTCTCCCGACGGAAAATATCTGGCGTTTATCCGAACCAAGATTGGCGACAATCCACTGGCTTCCCATGCGGATGGTGATTTGTGGATCGTGAAAACGGATGGATCGGATTTTCATAAAGTCACTTCCGACGCACTCGAACCGGTCTGGTCATCGGATGGCAAAACATTGGCGTTTTCCCGTCAACTCAAAGGGAATTCGAACAAAAACCGGGAGATCCGTATCATTTCGCAGGATGGTGCGGGAGAGAAGCGAGTAACCGATGGAAGATCGCCTGCATGGTCAGCCAACGGATCGGTATTGGCATACGTGGATTCCAACCTGCCGACGGAAACCGTTTGGGTGACGGATCGTAAGGGAGAAAACAAGGTTAAAGTGTCAACAGGACAGGATATGCGCCCAATCTGGACGGACATGGGAACGAGTCTGGCGATCGTGCAGCCGAATTCGTCGACCGGCAGCCTAATGTTTCAACAGTTTCAATTCGGTGGTGGAATAATACTTTCTGAAACGAAAGAGTGATGAGTCGAAATGAAGATGATCTACATGATAGTTCGCCTGTCGCTCCTGCTGCTCGTGGTCGGGCTTTGGCCGACACAGTCGTGGGCAGCCAATAATGAGGATTCCCTCATTTTATCAGTGGAGACAGGAATTAACGGGCTTTATAAAGGAGAATCCCTGATACCGGTTAAAGTGACCCTCACGAGCCGATATGACAATTTTTCGGGAACGGTGCAGGTTTCTCACCGGTATGTGGATGCGGCCAATTATGAAAAACCGATTACCGTTGCTGCCGGGAAATCCGCCAATGTGACTTTCCAGCTGTCGGCCGCCATTTTGAACCAAGATGGAAGAGTAATTGTAAAGAGCAACGGCACACCTGTTACAGAACAGCCATTTAAATCAAATCCCTTTAACGGTGTATTGGTGGGAACCGTCGGAGAGAAAGGCTTGTTCTCCTTTCTTGATCGGCAAGATGCGGCAAATCAGATTGGAATTGCGGTGACATCCCTGCAGGCGGAAGATGTTGCCTCTCCCGACTCACTGCGCAATCTCGATTTGTTAGTGCTGAATGATCCGAACTTCACGCTGTCGGAGGAGCAGGCAAAAGCGGTGTCCAACTGGGTGGAACTGGGAGGCACCTTGATCGTCGGATCGGTCTCTAACTCCTTAAAAGACTTGCCCTCTTTCGTTCGTTTGCTCCCTATGCAAATGGACGGCCAGATCACGGCGAACTTGCAATCGTTAAGCCGCTATACAGACGGGAGTCCGATCGACGGCAGTGTGACGGTCGGCAAAGCGGTTACGGTAAATGGCAATAAACTGATTGAAGATAACGGAATCCCCATTATCGCTGACAAAAAGGTAGGAAGCGGCCGGGTGATCCAAACGGCTTTCGATTTGCAGGCCGGCCCATTGGCCAATTGGTCAGGAAATCAAGAGTTGTGGGGTCGAATTTTGTCCCTGCAGGGATTTGATATGCAGTACAGGGAACATAACTTCAACAATATCTGGAACTTGTTGAATGTCAGCCAGTATTTTCCGCAGTTGCAGCTGTTTTCTGTAAAAACGATCAGCATTGCCATGTTGTTCTATATGGTGCTGATCGGTCCCGGTCTTTATCTTTTCCTTCGGCGAAAAGACAAACGGGAATGGGGATGGGGTGCGCTGCCTGCCATCTCTTTGACATTGACAGCCGTCATTCTGGTGTACGGGTTTGCTTCTCATAAATCAAAGGTCTATACGCAAGCTGTCGGTGTGATAAACATTACCGATTCAAATTACGCCAAAGTGGAATCTGTGCAATCTTTTGTCGTGCCAAACGGCGGCGTGTATCGGGTCGAGGCGGTAACTGGATCGTATCTGCAGCCGCAAGTACAGTTGAACCGTCTTGCCGATTTCCGGGTAACGGAAGATCATTTGCATCCGGCGGTTGAATTTCAGGACGTGGAGTATATGACCACTCGTTCGGTCGCGGTCACCGCACCCCTGAGAGACGCCGGTTCGATTGAAGGCAGGCTGGCTCTGAAGGGTGACAGACTGGTCGGCATGATCTCCAACAAAAGCCGGTTTAACCTGAAGGATGTTCGGCTTGTAGTGGGTATGAAAACGGCTGTTCTGCCCGACTTGCCAATCGGTAAAACGCAGGAAGTGAATATCAGTTTGCAGCCGCAATCGTTTACCGAACAATCGTTCCGTCCGGAACCCGTTAATCCGGCTCGTGCGGTTCCCGCGATGCAGGGCGTAGCGATTTCATATCCGGATAAGTTCGGGGGAAATCCTGCAGGAATTCAAAAGCTGAGTGAAGGATTAGTACCTGTTGACGCAGGGCTGAACCTGTTAAAAAATCAACGGTACTCGCAGATTGCCCAGTATGCTGCAATGCGCGAACCTTTCGCGCCGGGAACGTTGAAATTGGCGGGGTGGACGGAAGAGTCGGCGAACGTCGCATCCGTTCCCAACCAGGCCAATGAACCGGGTGCGTTGTTTCTGGTTCTGCAGGATCTGCCAGTAGATTTTCTGCCGAATGAAAAAGTATCGATTCCTTCTGAACTGCTGCCATCTCGCATCGTGACGCATACAGGCATTCGGGATTGGGGATTTCCCTACAGATCGCCTGTTTTGGGGAGAGGCGACGCGGTTAGCGAAGTGGTGTTTCCTGCCGCCAACTCGTTCCGGATTGACCGCGTACAGCTACAGTACTCGCCATTTACGAAGGAAACGCCGAAATCACTGCAATACCAATTGCGAAATTGGCAAACTGGCCGCTGGGACGACTTGAAAACTGACGGTACGACCACATTTAGCGCTGCAGAAATAGCCCCCTATTTAAAAAACGGCAATCTGCTGCAAGTTCGTATCAACAATCAGACGACAACCGATCTCCCTGTTGTGGAACCGGTCATTACCGTGGAAGGGGAGGCGAAATCATGATACGGATCGAGGATTTGACCAAAAAATACGGGAAGTACACTGCTGTATCCCATCTCAACCTGCAAATTCCGAGCGGATCCGTATTCGGATTTGTGGGACCAAACGGGGCTGGGAAGACGACCACCATGTTGATTCTTGCCACGCTGCTGGAGCCGACCGAGGGAAAGGTGTACGTAGGGGATTTTGAGGTGACGGAAAATCCGGCTGCTGTGCGCAGGTTGATTGGCTACATGCCCGACTTTTTTGGAGTGTATGACAATCTGAAAGTAACTGAATATCTCGACTTTTACGCGGGAGCTTATCAAATTCCGCGTGAAAAAAGACCGAGCTTGATCGGAAGTTTACTTGAATTGGTGAATCTGAGCGATAAGGCAGATTCCTATGTGGATCACCTGTCGCGCGGGATGAAACAGCGCCTGGGGCTGGCAAGGAGTCTGGTGCATGATCCGCAGCTGCTGATCCTTGATGAACCGGCATCCGGGCTCGATCCGCGAGCTCGCATCGAAATGAAGGAGATTTTAAAAGAGCTTCGCCGAATGGGAAAAACCATTCTGATCAGTTCTCATATCCTTCCCGAATTGGCGGAGATGTGCACCGACATCGGCGTGATCGAGGCTGGAAAGCTGGTGGCGGTGGGGAGTGTCGACCAGATTGCGGCTAAGGTATATGGAAACCGTCTTTTAAAAATCCGCCTGCTGCCATCTGTCAGTGAATCGGATTTAAAACGGGTGACCGATTTCCTGCAGCCCAAATACCGCATTTTGCAAAACCGTTCCGTACCGAACGAAATACAGATCGCGTTTGACGGAACGGAGGCGGAACAGGCGGAATTTTTGAAAATGCTGATTGACCAGAGGATTCCGGTCGTCAGTCTGTCGGAAGACAGCGGAAACCTGGAAGATATTTTCCTGGCGATTACAAAAGGAGTGGGATCATGAATCCGGTATTATTAAAAGAGTTTCGGCAGCGGTGGCGAACCTTCAAGACGCCTTTGATCATTTTTCTTTATTTGCTTGTTGTGGGCGTGATTGCTTGGTTTGTTATGTTTCAGGAAGTTTCCAGACAAGGCTATTTACCGATCGGGTCGAGCTCCGATTTGTTTCTCGCGCTGTCTTTATTGCAAATGGGGTTGATTGCATTCGTGGCGCCTGGCCTGACGGCTGGGTCTGTAAGCGGGGAAAGGGAGCGCCAAACGTTAAGCGTCCTGTTGACGACCCAGCTTTCGCCTGCATCGATTGTCGTTCATAAATTGCTTTCTTCGATCGTATTTATCGTCTTGCTGATTGTAGCCACACTGCCGGTTTACGCCGTCGTGCTGCTGTATGGCGGAGTATCGCCGTTGCAATTGTTGGGAACGTTTGGCATGATGATTTTGCTTATCCTGTTTTGCGGATCGTTTGGTGTGCTGTGCTCCGTCTGGTCGAAACGAACAAGTGTCAGCACGGTAATCACGTACGGCTGTTTGTTTGTGTTCCTGGCAGGCGCTCCGCTCCTGTCCACTTTGACAGAAGATTGGTTTTTGCACGGCATGCGGTATCCGAATCATCCATTTGTGCAAAACAATCCGTTTGTTCATTCACTGCCCGTTATTTTTGAGGGAATAAGCCCGCCGATGATGCTGATCCATATGTTTCATCCACGCCAATTCCCGACTACAGGCGTGGAAGGATTGGCCATCAACTATTGGATTCAGAATCCCTGGCCCATTTTCCTAATCACTTTGCCCGTATTGATCATTTTGTTCGTACTTCTCAGCATTTATCTGCTGCATCCGGTACGCCCGAAGATCGCATGGAGAAAACGTTCCGCCGTTTGATGAAACATGACCGCCCGGGCGCTGTTTTCACGCAATTCTCGGGGGTCTCATTATTGAAGATGAAGATTTCGCAATCCGAACGTTAAAGAGAATCAATTACTACCGCCTCAACGCATATGGGTTAAGTCTCAAGCAAAATGACCCATACCATCCGGGCATAACATTTAATCAAATATACGCATTGTATGAATTTGACCATCGCTTTCGCTACTTAATTATGGAAATGACCGAACAGGTAGAAATCGCTTTTCGTACTCATATTGCTTACCATATTGCTCATTCATACGGTGCTTTGGGTCATTTGGAATCAGTTCATTTTGAAAATCCAGTATACCACGAGGCTTTTCTTGTTGAGTTAAATAAGGAAGTTAGACGATCCCACGAAATATTCATTAAGCACCATTTCGAAAAATACGAAGGAAAAATACCTATCTGGGTAGCCGTTGAAGTATTGTCATTTGGTGCACTATCAAAACTTTTTTCCAATCTGAAAAACGAAGATAAAAATGATATTGCTAAAAACAATTATCGAGTACCTGCAATTTATCTTGAAAGTTGGCTAAAATGTCTGTCCTATGTGCGTAATATATGTGCACATCTAAAAAACTAAGAATTCAACAAAATAAAATTTTTGCGCACTTATATATACTTAAGGAACTGATTCCTGATCCAGGTAGATGGAGAAACTTTATTACCCGGCTAGAGGCATTATTTTCAGAGTATACGGGTGTATTAGAATTGGATCGAATCGGTTTTCCAGAAGATTGGGAAGCAATTTTAGAAAACACTAAAATACGGGTATACAGGTTAAAGCCTTCTTTCAAGAAAGGGGGGCTTTTTTTGTTGTATAGGTATATCGAAACTCCTGACATGGTGGAAATGTTTTCATATTCGGGACCACGATCAACTAAACAACGGGCAGATTCAATGAGAAATATATTCGAACAGACGATTCCTGAACCTAGGATTGCTTATGATCGTATAAATTTTGTGATCTGAACTGAATTTTCGAGTAAGGTGCAGTAAATATTAATGTTTTGTAAAGTGATAATAGTATGGAGTTATTGGTTGGCTAGAGGGATGAAAATGGCAAGACGGGTTTTTGAGCATACATTAACGAACGGGACATTTGAAGACTCAATCAAGTAAGAAACAGTTGGGTCACCCAGGATAGAGAAGTAGCTGGCTACTGGGTTGCTTCATTGTGGGAAGAGGCAAAGAAAAAGGCAATGCAACGATCAAAAAAATGATTGATGAGGGTTTCAAATGCGTGTCGGTCCGAACTCGAACGACATGTTCAAATGTCTTCTATAACCTTGAAGCCCTCAGAATCTTGCTGCCTGCTCACTTTGTGCGTCTAAAACAACTGCAATCGAACAGGTTGTTCCACTAGGGTTAGTGAACACCGCCACATCTCGTTTGTCATTATTAAGCATTTCAGTCATGTATATTATGCATTGTCCTTTTTCTTTGCATGATCATGTAACCTTTTGGGCGGTGTGCTATAATAATCTAAATATAAGATCTAAGGCTTGGAGGGGACTTTGTGTCGGATTTTAACGAAAAATTGGACGCATGGCAGCGAAAAGTAGAGAAAGCGGTTGCAAAATTTCCGGAACGAAAGCGGCGCTTCACCACGTCCAGCGATCTGGAAGTAGACCGGCTATACATACCCAAAGAGAATGGCGAGCAGCAAACATATTTGGAAAAGCTGGGTTTTCCCGGCGAATACCCGTTCACACGCGGTATTCAACCGACCATGTATCGCGGACGATACTGGACGATGCGGCAGTATGCCGGATTTGGATCAGCGGAAGAGACGAATGAACGGTTCCGTTATCTGCTCAAACAGGGCCAAACCGGTCTGTCCACCGCGTTTGATTTGCCTACCCAGATCGGTTATGATGCTGACCACCCGATGGCACGCGGTGAAGTGGGCAAAGTAGGCGTTTCGATTTCTTCGCTGGTCGATATGGAGACGCTGCTCAAAGGAATCCCGCTCGACAAGGTCAGTACTTCGATGACAATCAACGCACCTGCATCCGTTTTGCTGGCGATGTATATTGCGGTTGGCGAGAAGCAGGGCGTCTCTTCCGACAAGCTCACCGGTACCATTCAAAATGATATTCTGAAAGAGTATGTGGCGCGCGGCACATACATCTATCCACCGGCACCGTCCATGCGATTAATCACCAACATATTTGAGTATTGTGCAGACAAGGTGCCAAACTGGAACACCATATCCATTTCCGGTTATCATATTCGGGAAGCGGGTTCCACTGCCGTACAGGAAGTGGCGTTCACGATTTCGAATGCGATTGCTTATGTACAGGCAGCTGTTGATGCCGGTTTGCCGGTTGACAAATTTGCTCCCCGCTTGTCATTTTTCTTTAATGCGCATAATAATTTCATGGAAGAAATTGCAAAATTCAGAGCAGCGAGACGCATCTGGGCAAAGATTATGAGGCATCGTTTCAAGGCGGAGGATCCGAAATCCTGGCAACTTCGTTTCCACACCCAGACGGGTGGTTCTACATTGACCGCCCAACAGCCTGACAATAATATCGTACGGGTCACAATCCAGGCATTGGCAGCTGTTTTGGGAGGTACGCAGAGCCTGCATACCAACTCACGGGATGAAGCGCTGGCTTTGCCGACGGAAGACTCTGCGCGGATTGCACTGCGCACGCAACAGATTATCGCGTACGAAAGCGGTGTGGCTGACACGATCGACCCGCTTGGCGGCTCCTACTATATTGAATCATTGACGGATGAAATTGAAAAAGAGGTTATGCGGTACATCGAAAAAATCGACGAGATGGGCGGCGCTGTAACAGCTATCGAGCAAGGCTACATGCAGCGGGAAATCCAGCAGGCATCCTATCGGACGCAAATGGCAATAGAGTCGGGTGAAGATGTTGTAGTCGGCATGAACAAATTTACGATTGAAAATGAGCCGCAGCCGGAATTGCTGCGCGTGAATCCGGCGCTTGGCAAAATTCAGGCGGAGCGTTTGGCCAAGCTTCGTTCCGAGCGAAACAATGAGGAAGTTCAAACGAAACTGCAGGCGTTAAAAACGGCGGCGGAAGGGCAGGACAATCTGATGCCGTATATATTGGACGCAGTTCGCGTCTATGCTACAACAGGCGAAATCTGTGATGTAATGCGCTCTGTATTTGGCGAATATCGACCCTCCCTGTTTTAGATTTAGGGTACCGTGGGAGCAGAACGAGTTACACGATTGCCAATCGGGGAAAAGGAGAGAACAAGATGGAGCAGAAAATTCGCGTTTTGGTCGCAAAACCGGGATTGGACGGACATGATCGGGGGGCTTTGGTAATTGCGCAGGGATTGCGGGATGAAGGGATGGAAGTGATTTATACAGGACTTCGGCAGACGCCGGAACAGATCGTGGCGGCAGCCATTCAGGAAGACGTCAGTGTGATCGGCCTGTCTTCCTTGTCGGGCGCTCATCTGGAACTGTTCCCGGAAGTGGTGCGGTTGTTGAAGGAGCAGGGGATCGACGATGTACTGGTGATTGGCGGCGGTGTGATTCCTGACGAAGACATACCGCTCTTGAAGCAGGCAGGGATTGATGAGATTTTCACGCCGGGAACGCCGATTAAGAAGACAGCCGATTTTATCCGGAGTCATCTCAAGAAAGGGGCGGTTTCATGATTCCCCCTTTAAAAATCGATCATCTCGGCATTGCCGTTGCAAGTATTGAAAAGACGCTGCCGCTTTATGAAGGGCCGATCGGTCTGAAAGTGATCCATGAAGAAGTGATTGCCGATCAGAAAGTGCGGGCCGTTTTTCTGCAGGTAGGGGAAAGTACGGTGGAACTGCTGGAACCGACCTCACCGGACAGTCCCATTGCGGTTTTTCTTGAGAAAAAAGGGCCTGGCATCCACCATGTGGCCTATGCGGTTGAGGATATCGCAGCGAAATTGGCGGAAGCGAAAGCGGCCGGAATCCGGTTGATCGACGAGCAGCCGCGTCCCGGCGGACATGGCAAAATGATTGCCTTCCTGCATCCAAAAGATACGTTTGGCGTGTTGACCGAATATTGTCAGCGAATCGAATAAGGATCATCATTGGAGGTATCCAAGTGGAGAGCAAAATCAGAGACATGGAAGAACGCCGCCGCAAGGTAGAATTAGGGGGCGGCGACAAACGAATCGGGCAGCAGCATGATAAGGGAAAGTTGACCGCCCGGGAGCGGATCGACATTCTGCTTGATGAAGGAACATTTCGTGAGTTAAACCCGTTTATTGAGCATCGCGGCTCTCACTTTGGCATGGCGGATGTGGAGGCTCCCGGCGAGGGGGTCGTGACCGGTTGGGGGAAAATCAACGGTCGGATCGTGTATGTTTTCGCACAGGATTTTACGGTGTTTGGCGGCGCGCTTGGGGAAATGCATGCCAAAAAAATTGCGGCCGTCATGGATTTGGCCGCTAAAAACGGCTGTCCGATCATCGGCTTGAACGATTCGGGCGGAGCCCGCATTCAGGAAGGGGTTTCGTCGCTCGATGGGTATGGGCATATTTTTTATCGGAACTCTATCTATTCCGGCTTGATTCCGCAAATTTCCGTGATTATGGGCCCCTGTGCGGGCGGTGCGGTGTACTCACCGGCGATCACAGACTTTATTTTTATGGTGGAAAAAACATCGCAGATGTTTATTACAGGACCGAAAGTGATTGAAACGGTGACCGGCGAGAAAATTTCCGCGGAAGACCTGGGTGGCGCGAAAGCGCAGTCGAGCATATCGGGTGTCGCCCATTTTACCGGTCCGACGGAGGAGGATGTATTAAACGAAGTACGCCGTCTTCTTGCGTTTCTGCCAGAAAACAATATGGAAGAACCGCCGCGCGTACAAGCCCCGGATGATGACGGTTGGCTGGAGGAACTGCTCGATGTGGTGCCGGTTGATGGCACGAAAGTGTACGATGTGCGCGATGTAATTCATTTGTTGGCAGACAATGGAGATTTTATGGAAGTACAGGCCACGTTTGCGAAAAATGCGGTGGTGGGGTTTGCTCGAATTGACGGTCAACCGGTGGGCATTGTCGCCAACCAGCCGAAGTTTCTGGCGGGCGGCCTGGATATCGATTCGTCTGACAAAATTGCCCGTTTTATCCGTTTCTGCGACTCGTTCAATCTGCCGCTGATCACGTTTGAAGACGTGACCGGCTTTATCCCTGGCGTAATGCAGGAACACCGCGGCATTATCCGACATGGCGCGAAAATCCTGTACGCGTATTCGGAAGCGACCGTACCGAAAATAACGATCATCTTGCGGAAGGCGTATGGCGGCGCTTACGTCGCGATGAACTCGAAAGCAATCGGGGCCGATCTGGTATACGCATGGCCGACCGGTGAAGTGGCGGTAATGGGGCCGGAAGGGGCAGCCAACATTATTTTTGCCAGAGAGATTGCGGAGAGCCAAGATCCGGCGGCGACAAGAGCAGCCAAGATCGCCGAATACAAAGAAAAATTTGCCAATCCTTATGTGGCGGCCGCGTCCGGTATGGTGGACGACGTGATCGATCCGCGTGAAACGCGCCGCAAGCTGAAAGAAGCGCTCGAATTGCTGCGCAACAAACGGGAAACCAGACCGCCGAAAAAACACGGCAATATCCCGTTGTAGGACGCACGCCGGTACACATCTCCCGAACGGATGCAAGGTGAAGCGTACGTGCACGTACTCTGAGTTCGTTTACACTGCGCGTCCACTTCGGGCGTTAGTAAGAAACATTCGCGTTTTCGCAACTGAATGACGGTCCCCACTGCGTGAAAGTTAGCCGAAGGAGACAGGGTTGCCGTCTGCACGACACATGCATAAGCGGCTCTCTTACCGTGTGACCGAAACCGGATTCGGAACGGCGTATGACCAAGATGTTTTGTGCGAGCAAGCTGCCGAATTGCGCTAAGGAGGATTGTTATGGCATCGCAGGAAGAAAACAGACAGATAGAAGCCACTCAGGATGAATCGGCGAAACAGGAACGGGTTGTGGAACAAGTGGCGATAGATTCGGATTCATTGCCGGACGATTGGTTTTGGCGTCCGTTAAAACGGCATACAACAAAGTTTTTGACGCACAATGAAAAGGGTAACGCCTGGCGGGAAGCGGGGAGGCGTTTGCCGCCCGCCGATCGATTCGTTTTTCGGCAGGAAAGCAGAGGTGACTCTCAAAAGGAGCGTGGCAGATGGAAATGGTCAATAGGGAACGATTGCTGCAGGAATTTATAGAATTGGTGCAGATTGCCAGTCATTCACGCAACGAACGGCAGATGGCCGACACGCTGATCGCCAAATTGAAGCCATACGGGGTGGAGATACAGGAAGATGATACGGCGGCCAAAGTGAATGGCAACACGGGCAATCTGATTTGCCGACTGGCGGGCGATTCCAGCAAACCGACTCTTCTGTTTACCTGCCATATGGACACTGTGCAGCCGGGTGAAGGGATTCAGCCGCAGGTTGCAGACGGCCGGATCACGTCTGATGGCACCACCATATTGGGAGCGGACGATAAAGCAGGGGTAGCGGGATTGCTCGAAATGGTTCGCGTGTTGCAGGAACAGAAACTGCCGCACGGCAATCTGATTTTGCTGTTTACAGTGTGTGAAGAGGTTGGACTGCTTGGTTCCCGCAATCTAAGCCCTGATTGGATGAAAGACGCAGATTATGGTTTCGCGTTTGACAGTAACGGTTCGATTGGGGAAATTGTTACGCAGGGACCTTCACAAGCCAAATTGGAGGTAGTGATTCACGGTAAAACAGCACACGCCGGCGTCAATCCGGAGGCGGGAATATCGGCTATCAAGCTGGCCAGTCAGGCTATTTCACGAATGAAACTGGGGCGGATTGATGCGGAAACAACCGCCAATATCGGCACAATTAACGGAGGAACCGCTACAAACATTGTGCCGGAACGGGTGGACATTGTGGCGGAAGCGCGCAGTCTGAACGCTGATAAGTTGAATGAACAGACCGCCCAGATGAAAGCCGCTTTTGAACAGGCTGCACAGGAAGCAGGTGGTCGCGCGGAAGTCACCATTACCAACATGTATCCCGCTTTCCGGTTTACCGAGCAAGACCCGGTTGTACAAATCGCTGCCAAAGCGGCAGAACAAATCGGCGTAACAGCCAAAACGCTCGCATCAGGCGGCGGCAGCGATGCAAACGTGTTGAACGGATTGGGTGTACCTACTGTCAATCTGGCGATCGGCTATGAAAATATACATACGGTGAACGAATCGATCCGAATTGACGATCTGGAAAAAGCGGCCCAGTTGATGGTGGCCGTCACCCAATCGGTATAAAAAAGGCTTCTACCGAAGCATCATCAAGAAGAAGCAGCGTCTATTTGAGGAACCCTTTTTCGACAGCCGAAAGTATAAAAATGATGATGTTATATCACATTTTTATACTTTCTAAGCTGTTAAGGATTCCGACACAGCCCGACTTGGAACTTACCCAAGTCGGGTTGTTTCACAACGGCAGGTTTTAGCGTAATAACCGAGAGGTCTTTCTCCGCCACAAGAAAAACAGAATCAACAACAGGACATCTGCCGCCATAAAAATCCAGTTCCGGTAATCGACGATTCCGAAAATCGTTTGGTTGCCAATCGGCCAAAGGTATTTTGGAATATAGGTTTGGTGTGTAAAAAGGTCGAGCCCGATGTGAAAAAACGCTCCGTAGACCAGCCATTCAAGGCCGGACAGGCGGAAACTTTTGGCGATCAAGAGAATCACCGTCCAAATCACAATTGAATGCCAGATGCTATCCAGCATATACATGACAGGTTCCGAAAACAACTGAGGCAGCCAGGGGGCAAACGGATCGAAGCGATGTTGTATCCCTAACACCAAAGCCATGCCCATCATTGCCGAATCAGGTAAAATGGAACCAACCACCGCATACCATCGTTTCGGATGCGGGGCAGTCAACAAATAGGTCCACGCCGCGTGGCTGATTGTATCCATCCTAAATTCCTCCCGCCTAATTCTGTAGTTCTTAAGCCTGTATCTTTCATTTTTTAAAGTGTATATAATAAAAGTAAGGAAATGCTTCACCAACTATTCGGATGTCCGTAATGGAAGGCAGGTGAGGGCAGTTCTTCCTGAAAAGCGTTTTGGTTGTGATAGATCGTAAGTCCCATGCTTTGAATTTCTTGTATGCCCCGGTCTAAAAGTTCGGGAACCAGTTCTTCACTGCACGCATGCAAGAAACGTTCTTTCGATTGCTCATCTGACAAATAGGCGGATCCTTCAACTTTTGCAAGACTTCGGTCATAATAAACGAACAGGTTGCCGATCTGTCCCTGTTCGAGGAAAATTCCGAATTCCTCGAATTGATCATTGCCGGACAATGGTTTCACAAACAAATTCATTTTGAAAGCCTCCTTTCTCACTAGACTCAGTATGACCCGAACCACTCATTCCGATGAAAAGTAGGGATGCATGATGAACATCCTCGCATTGGATCCCGGACATTTAACCGGGTTGATGTACATTTGCTGGGAAGGGAGCGATCAGTCGGTTCGTGTTTTGGAACGAGGTTTTTTTCGGGAAAAGGAACTCCGTTTCGTACTTGGCAAACTGTTTCGTGAAAATCCGCCAGACCGGATTTTGGTGGAACGGACCCAGGCCCATCCGGTAGAAGGCCGAACCATTCGCTGGCTCGAACAGAGAAAATGGCTGCCCTATACGGTGCAGCCGCACTTGGTGCATGCGTTGCTGTTTGGCAGGCTGCTTGGCAACCGGGATGAGGAAGGGCAGCGCATTCGCACACAGATTGCAGAACAATACGGCATTAAAGGCGTGCTGTCGATGCACGAATTGGATGCGTTGCTGTTGGTTCATTTTTACCTGCACGAAGCGGAAAAACGCGGTGCGGATCCGGAAGACCCGATGTGGTTTTATGACGTAATCCGGAAGCAACTGACCATTTGAACACTTCGCGATTGATTGTTTGGAGCTGAATTTGCCGCTAGACTGCGCGCATGATTCAGCTTTTTCTGTTTTGTGCATACTTATGGCAAGTATGTTCGATGGGGGGCCTCTCAACATGGCAGAAGTGAATGAAAAACGGCTGGTCGACCGTTTTTTGAAAATGGTGAGTATCGATTCGCCTTCCTCGCAGGAGCGGGAAATGGCCGATTTTTTGAAAAACGAATTGCAGACACTCGGGTTTGAGGTGGAGGAAGATGATGCAGGCCGCGATTTGCTGCAGATGACAGGCGACATGCAGGGGGCGAAAACAATCCGTTTCACGGGCAATCTGATCGCTCGCAAAAAAGGATCGCTGTCAGACGTTCCTCCCGTGATGTTTGCTGCCCATATGGACACGGTGGTTTCCAATAAAGGTGTGCAGGCGACTGTTCAGGACGGGGTGATCCGGACGGATGGCCGGACTATTTTGGGAGCGGATGACAAGGCGGGTATTGCCGCCCTGCTGGAAGCCGCCCAGTTGATGGAGGAACAAAAATTGCCGCACGGACCGCTTGAATTTGTATTTACGATTGCAGAGGAATCAGGCTTAAATGGCGCCCGTTTGCTGGATAAGCAGAAACTGTCTGCGAAATTCGGATTTGTGATGGATTCGGGTGGACCGCCGCATGTGGTGATTGGCGCTTCGCCTGGCGAAGTGGATTTTTCTGTCAAACTCTACGGCAAAGCGGCGCACGCCGGGGTCAATCCGGAGGATGGCATCAATGTGCTGTCGGCGGCAGGACTGGCGCTGTCGAACTTGACGCTGGGTCGAATTGACGAGGAAACAACCTGCAATATCGGAATCATTAAAGGTGGCGAGCGGACCAACATTGTCTGCGATTATGTGGAGCTGTGGGGAGAAGTCAGGAGCCGCAACAAAGACAAATTGACTTGGCAGTTGGCCAAAATTCAGACGGCGTTTGCCACCGCCTGTGAGAAATTCGGCGCCCGTTTTGAAATGGAAGAACAGCCGATTTACGATGGTTTTCAGTTGACAGAAGGGGACGAAGTGGTGCAGATTGCCTTCGAAGGGGCGAAAAAAGCGGGTATGACGCCGCAGTTGGCAGCCCGTGGCGGCGGCAGTGACACGAATATTTTTAACGCGGCAGGTATTCCATCTGTCAATCTGGGCGTTGGGGCCGCGAATGACCATACGAACGAAGAAACGGTGACCGTACAGGATTTGCGGCTAGCGACTCAATTGGTGTTGGGAATTGTGCAAACCGTTGCCGAACGGACTGGAGCGGGTGTAGCCCGATGATGCGGATCGAACAGGGGACAGTTCTGCAGATTGTGGCCGATCGCCCCGGCGTCAGGGAACTGATTGTCGAACTGAACGGCAGACCGGAAAGGGCGGTGCTGTACACCGATCTGATAGAACCGGTTCACGTCGGGCAGACGGTAGTGTTGAATACGACTGCTGTCCGGTTAGGACTTGGCAGCGGCGGCGTTCATTTTGTGGTGGCGGCGACATGTGCGGAGGGTACGAACGATCCCGGGATAGAGGAACGCCCTGGCCATATCATGAAAATGCGCTATACGCCCTGGCAGTTCCCGGTGCTTAGTTGCGAAGAACCGGATCATCCGGGGCATGAGCAATTGTGGGACAAGGATTCGATTGCGGGAATGCCGGTCATTGCGGCGGAACTGCACTCCATGCTGTCGCCGATTGCGGGGGCGGTTCATTTCAGACTGCGGCAAGCAGCGGAAACGGCTTCGCATTTCTCTTCTTCTGTCAAAGAGACAACTGCGGGCCAGGGGCCGCTGCTTTCCCCGCGTATCGTGTACCTGATGACAGATGGCGGTGCGCTGCCCATCTCATTTTCAAAAACGGTGGCCGAATTAAAAGAGAAAGGGCTGATTTGCGGAACGGTAACCGTTGGCCATTCATTTGGCGGCGACCTGGAGGCGGTGAACCTGTATTCGGGGCTGCTGGCGGCCAAATATTTGCTGCAGGCAGATTTGACGATTGTGGCCATGGGTCCGGGAATCGTCGGGACTGGCACGCAGTTTGGGCATACGGGGATCGAGCAGGGGCAGATTTTGAATGCCGTCGCGAGCCTGGGGGGAACCGCGATTGCCTGCCCACGTCTTTCATTTGCCGATTCGCGTGAGCGACACCAGGGCGTCAGCCACCATACGATCACAGCGCTTGAAAAAGTAGCGTTGGCGCGCATGATTGTCCCGTTTCCGATTTTGCAACCGCCGCAGCAGGCCGTGATTCTGGAGCAATTAAGAGGGTCTGCCATTCCGGACAGACACGACATCCGGTTTCTGGACGGAACCATCGTTAAACAGGCGGCCGACCGATACGGATTGAAGTTACAAACAATGGGCCGCAGCCTCTCGTTAGAGGAGCCCTTTTTTATGGCGGCAGGCGCCGCAGGCCGTTTTGCAGCCGAATGGCTTCTGGCATCGGCAGGTGCCGGTATTGGTCAGCAAATACTCCTGCAACGTGATGCGGCTATCGGCAAACTGGCGCAAAACCGCCCGGATTTGCCATACTTTGCCTGACATGCGTAAGCTGGAATCGGTTAGATACGTGTTCATCGCGAACGCTCCTTGTTATAAAATAGAGAAATCAGATTCCTTATAAAACAGAGGAATGTGATTCTACTTTATGCAGGGATGGGACAAGTATTCCAAAGGGAGGGATTTCGCATGCAGAACGATCATCTGCAAGAACCCACGCTGAAGTCGGAAACGATCTATGCGGGCAAGGTGGTGAAACTGCAGGTGGACACCGTGCAGCTGCCGAACGGTCATCAGGCGATTCGGGAAATCGTGCGTCATCCGGGAGCGGTTGCCATTCTGGCTATTACGGATAACGGGAAGGTGCTCCTGGTACGTCAGTTTCGCAAATCGTGTGGGCGTTCACTGGTCGAGATTCCAGCCGGGAAATTGGAAAAAGGAGAGCAGCCGTTCGACAGCGCCAAACGGGAACTGATGGAAGAAACGGGTTACACGGCGAGTGAATGGAAGCATCTTCATTCGATGTTTACGTCACCCGGTTTCGCGGATGAAGTGATTCATCTGTTTCTTGCGAGAGGGTTGCGGAAAGGAAAACAGTCTCTTGATCAAGACGAATTCCTCGATTTGATGGAAGTCGATTTGGCGGAAGCGGAACGTCTGCTGGCAGCCAATGAAGTGGCCGATGCGAAAACAATCACGGCGCTCTATTGGTGGATGAAAGAACGGGCACAGGCAGGTCCCCGCGCATGAACCGCTATTTTCTTGATTTACATATTCATATCGGCAGAACCCTGGGCGACCAGGCGGTAAAGATTACCGCGTCACGCGACCTGCGTTTTTTTAACATTGTAAGAGAAGCGGCTGACCGAAAAGGGATCGATATCGTTGGGATTATTGATGCGGTTTCGCCGCCGGTGCTTTCAGAAATCCGCGATTTGATCACGGCCGGGGAACTGGTGCCGCTGCCGGGCGGCGGGCTTTCTTATCAGAATAAAACAACGGTGCTGTTGGGAGCGGAAGTGGAAACGACAGGACCGCACGGCGGCGCCGCTCATTTTGGCATATGGATGGCAGATGTTCCTGCCATGCAGGAATTTTCCGATTGGCTGGCAATGCTGATCACCAATCCGGTGCTGTCTTCACAACGCGCCCGCTGCAGCGCTTTGCAATTGCAGGAAAAAGTGTCCGAACTGAATGGGTTGTTTATTGTCAATCATGCGTTTACACCGCATAAAAGCGTGTACGGCAATTGTGTGAACCGACTGAGCGAAATGCTTGATGTATCGAAAATCACCGCACTGGAACTGGGGCTTTCGGCCGATTCGCAGTTAGCTGACCTGTTTTCGGAACATGACAATCTGACTTATGTGTCCAACTCGGACGCCCACTCGCTTGCCAAAATCGGTCGGGAGTACAACCGCATCGAGACAGCAGGATGCAGTTTTACCGATGTGAAGCAGGCGCTTCTGCGACAGGACGGACACCGCGTGATTGCCAACTACGGCCTGGCGCCGAAACTGGGCAAGTACCACCGTACTTATTGTCTGCACTGTGAAGAAGTGGTGCAGGCGGAACCCCCTGTTTTTATATGTCCGATGTGCGGCGGGAAACGGGTGGTGCAAGGGGTGATCGACCGGGTTACGGCAATTGCGGACCGTACGGTTTCAAAATCGCCTGTCCATCGGCCGCCCTATCATTATCAGGTTCCGCTCGAATTTATTCCCGGCATTGGCAAGAAAATGATGGACCGGCTGCTGGCCGTTTTTGGAACCGAAATGAACATTTTGCATCAAGCGACGGAACAACAACTGCGGGAAACAGCGGGGGAACGAATTGCCCGAGACATTGTGCTGGCCCGTACAGGGCAATTGGAACTGTCGGCAGGCGGCGGCGGCAAATACGGCAAGGCGCTGGAATCCGAATAATGCTGGCGGAACCAAATTTGTGCTAGAAGCTAAAATCCAGTTGTGCTAATATAGACCTAAGATTTTTCCGATATTTTACGGATGTTAAAGGGGATATTCACTATGACGAAGCAAGTGTACCGCGCTTACAATTTTAATGCCGGCCCGTCCGCCCTGCCATTGAGTGTTTTGCAGAAGGCGCAGGAGGAACTGGTCGATTTTAAAGGTTCCGGTATGTCTGTGATGGAATTGAGCCATCGCAGCGCGCTGTATGAGGACGTACATAATCAGGCAATCGCCCTCTTGAAAGAACTGTACGGAATGCCGGAAGAGTATGAGGTACTGTTCCTGCAGGGAGGCGCCAGCCTGCAATTTGCGATGGTGCCGTTGAATTTTCTGGCGGAAGGCCAGTCGGCCGGTTATGTGATGACCGGTTCCTGGTCGGAGAAAGCGTATGAAGAAGCAAACAAACTGGGACAGGTCTATCAGGCGGCCAGCACGAAAGAGGAATCGTACCGCCGCATTCCGGCTCCTTCCGAATTGCAGATTCAGCCCGGTTCGGCGTACCTGCATGTAACGTCAAACAACACCATTTTCGGTACGCAATGGTCCGATTTTCCGGAAACGGGAGATGTGCCTCTGGTGGCCGATATGTCGAGCGATATTCTTTCGAAACCGGTCGATGTGAAAAAATTTGCTATGATCTATGCGGGCGCCCAGAAAAACTTGGGTCCGTCCGGCGTTACGGTTGTGATCGTCCGGCCTGATTTTCTGGAGCGGGCAACCCAAAATGTGCCGACCATGCTTCGCTACGACATCCATGTGAAAAACAACTCGCTTTACAACACGCCTCCCACTTTCAGCATTTATATGCTGGGACTTGTGCTGCAATGGGCGAAAGAACAGGGCGGTATCACGGCGATTGCACGCCGCAACCAGGAAAAAGCCGGTCTGATCTACGACGCCATCGATCAAAGCGGCGGATTTTACAAGGGACATGCTGAAAAAGACAGCCGTTCGCTGATGAATATTACGTTCCGTTTGCAGAGCGAAGAATTGGAGAAAAAGTTCCTCGCAGAAGCGAAGTCTGCCGGTTTTGTCGGTTTGAACGGGCACCGTTCGGTCGGCGGCTGCCGTGCGTCTGCATATAATGCGGTACCGGTCGAAGCATGCCAGGCGTTGCGTGATTTTATGCTCGAATTCCAGAAAAATAACGGATAATCCCAGGGTTCTCTTAACAACGGAAGGCGTCTCGCAAATCTGCGAGACGCCTTTTTTACGCTTAGGCGACAGAAAAGCCGTCCGCACAACACATGCATGTAAGCCGTTTGACGGCAACCCTGTCTCCTTCGCTGCTAGTTTAATGTAGTGCGGACTGTATGTGAAGTTTACAGGACAGGAAAGCCCTTTTTGACAGTATACCTTATAAGAAGTGAATTTGATGTATTTTACTATCAAGAAAACGAGAACATACGTTCTGACTATGCACTTGCCTCAGGACATCGGATGAGGATCTGCTAAAACACATGCATTCAAAAGGCGGTCGAAGATTTCGTTCGGATTAAATCGACGGTTAAACCGAAAACAGAACTCATCGAAATACGACTGAATGTATGCCGGCCCCAGTCCGTGATACGTCCCCTGAATGTAGGCTTTCACATTGCCAATGATATTGTGAAGCATCTTGAGAAAATCTTCTTTGTCTTCTTTGTAATAAGCTTTTGACTCATGGATATAGCCGATTTCCGCCAGCGGTTTGTAGGAACTGTGGCCGTCTGAAACAATCGTAGTCCCCGGCTCTATGCAGGATTGAGCAACGCGGCTGATCTCTTCGATGGTGACCTGATCGATCACCTCAATACGCAGATAGGCCGGATGGTTGTTTCCGTCTTTCGAGAGAGCAATGACGGCTTTCGTTTTGCTTGTTCCGCGGCCGTCTTTTCCTTTGCGCGGGGCACCGAAGTAGGCATCGTCCATTTCGACGACGCCGGAAAGCAGGTAACCCGAGTCCCTGTCCTTCATCGCAGCGCGGATCTTTCGCAGCATATGAAGTGCCGTACGGTAATTCAAATCGAGCACGCCGGCCAGCGATAAAGCGGATCTTCCCCGCTTGTCATGCGCCACCAGATAGATGGCCCAAAACCAGACTGTCAAAGGCAGTTTAGTCTTATGCATAAGTGTTCCGGCAGTGATGGATGCCTGGTAATGGCATTTGCTGCACTCGTAGAGTTTGCGTGTTTTGATGTAGTAATAGCTGCTGTGCTCACATTTGGGACAGGAAAATCCATCTTTCCAGCGTTTATGCATCATGTAGGAGGCGCAGTCTTCCTCCGTGCCGAACAGCTTTTGAAATTGAATTAAGGAAATCGCTTCTGCTTTAGCCATCTCTCAATCACTCCGAACATTCGTTTGGTAATTTTAGTATACCACACATATGTTCGTGTTTGAAGGGCAGACTGAGCAGAGTGCATAGTCAGAACATACGTTCTGTTGAATATGATATAATTAAAAAGTCAGAGTGTGGCGCGCTCCGAGAAAGGAGGAGCGATGGATACGCAAACCTATTACCTGGTATCTAGTATTTTTCTGGGGCTATCCATAGTAATCGCGTTAATTAACCTCACCACTAAAGGCAAGTAACGTTTATTGCTTTAAATAAACGAGCGAGCCGTGGTGAGGTCCAGTCACCACGGCTCCAAGAAATATTCACTAGAGACTACGGAGTGCGTTTGCCACACTCTGATTTGCCCCTATTATAGCATATGAAAGATTAATACTCAAATATGCAAGGAAAAGGTTTTATTGGGGGGATTCTCAATCTCCCTCTTTTCCATATATAACCTGTTATAATAATAAAAAGGAGTTGATTTTTATGAAAAACCTCAAAACAGCAGGAGTGGTTGGGGCTATGGGATTGTTCCTGATTCTCAATCCGGGGGTATTTGCGTGGGGGAACAAGGTAGACAGCTCGCACCCAGCGACAGGAACAACGGTAGATGGAGGGTACTTGTTTGACGAAGGAAAACCACCTGAACAAGCAAGTCCCGATCATATTTCAGTAGTGCTTGATAACAATGATGTATACTTCCCAGATGCCAAACCTTACATCGACAGCGATTCCGGACGGACGTTGGTTCCAATTCGATTTGTCGCTCAACAGATGAAAGCACAAGTAAATTGGGACGACGGTACGCAACAAGCCACCATCAATCTCAATGGAAAACAGATTGTCTTGACGGTGAATAGCCAACAGGCAACGGTCAACGGACAGGGAGTTGGACTTGATGCTGCACCTACTTTAAAAGACGGACGAACCTATGTGCCGCTTCGGTTCATTTCGGAAGTCTTGATTGACAAAACTAAATTAGGTGGAAAAAATCCGATTGATTGGGACCCGCAATACCGTGTCATTCGGATTCACACGAAATAGGAATTCTCTCTTTTTCATGGCGCATGGAAATACGCAGTTTCTTCTGGTGCTATCTTCTGCTTGTCCAGCATATAGTCGTAACGATAGCAGGACAAGGAGGGGGCCCCTATGGTTCGCAGCTTGAAAATTGCCGCCGAACGGTATATACAAGAGAATTCCAAATTAATCATCTACACGATCGTCCTTTTCATTGTCGGCGTAATCTTCGGTTCCATTGTCGTCAGCGCGCTGGCGGACGGTCAGAAGACGGATCTGTTCAATTACCTGAAAGGATTTTTCGGTTTGGTGAACGACAACCAACTGCCGGATTCCGCTTATGTGACCTGGCACAAAATTATCACCAACCTGAAAATGCTGGGACTGATCTGGGTTTTGGGGCTTTCCATCATCGGATTGCCGCTGATCGTCGTTTTGATGTTTTTAAAGGGTTTTACGATCGGCTTTACGGTTGGATTTCTGGTTGACAAATTTGCCGGAAAAGGTCTTCTGTTCGCCATTATGGCCGTATTGCCGCAAAATCTGATCTTGGTTCCCGCCTTGGTATTGGCCGGAGTGGCTGGCATTGCGTTCTCGCTGATGCTGGTCAGATCCCGATTTGCGCCGGAAATGTCATTGTACCAGAAATTTTTGAAATACACGATTCTGTTTTTGATTCTCGTTGGCTGTATGATTGTCGCGTCTTTCGTGGAAGGTTACGTGAGCCCTATTCTAATGAAGGTTGTGACCCCTCATTTGTAATCTTTCAAAATGAGTTTGGGGCCGTCTGCGATGTTTTTGGCAAATGAGCCGACTCGCGCTATACTAAGTAACGAAAGTATCCATGCTTGTGGCCAAGCCATGGAGCATACGGGAATCAATAGGCGGGAAGGGATTTGCATGAACGAATCATCGAAATTCACAGTCCGCAACGAATCGTTTGTTTGTATACACTGCGGAACATCCGTCCGTCCGTTGACCGGCGGAGGATGTCGGAATCATTGTCCGGAATGTTTTTACTCCCTGCATCTGGACATTCATCCAGGTGATCGGGCATCCGATTGCAAAGGAATTCTCGAGCCGATCACAGTGGAATCGCACAGCAAAAAGGGATATATGATCGTCCATCGCTGCAAGCGGTGCGGTCTTCAGACAAAAAACAAAATGGCGCTGGAAGATCCTGTCCAGCCCGACAATTTTGCGCATCTGTTGGAACTGATGCAAAGAAATCCCGGTATTTGACACCTGATCGGGCTTTTTCATATAATAGAAACAGAAAGTTAGCCGTGTGCAACTTGCTTGCGACAGAATTCAGGAGGGTTAGTCGAATGCATGAAAGACTCGATCAAATCAAGGAACAGTTGCATTCGAAGTCGTTTAAACTAACTCCTCAACGGGAAGCTACTCTGCTGGTTCTCTTGGAAAATGAAGAAGCGCATTTAAGCGCCGAAGAAATTTTTATGCTGGTCAAACAGAAAGCGCCCGATATTGGGTTAGCCACGGTGTATCGGACGCTTGATCTGTTAAGCGAACTAAAAATCATTGAGAAGCTTAATTTTGGTGACGGAATGGCGCGATACGAATTCCGTTCGGAAGATCATCCCCATCACCACCACCATTTAATCTGCCTGAAATGCAATCGGTTGTTTGAAATCGAGGATCTGCTTGACACGTTGGAAGAAAAGGTCGAGCGCGAACATAAATTTAAGATCGTCGACCATCGTGTCAGTTTTCTCGGATATTGCGAAAACTGCCGCGAGGATCTGTAATACGAAGTCCCGTTCATCCGAATAGGGACTTTTTTCGCTATAATTGGGTCAAAATAACGGATAGCACCATGGAAAGGAGCGGTTCGTTTTGATCATCGGTGTCCCGAAAGAGATTAAAAACAATGAAAATCGGGTGGCGCTTACGCCGGGCGGAGTAGAAACGTTGCAAAACGCCGGTCATCAGGTTTTGGTGGAAAGCTCAGCCGGACTCGGAAGCGGTTTTACAGATGAGGAATATCAACAAAAAGGAGCCCGGATTTTGCAGACGGCGGATGAAGTTTGGGGTCAGGCGGACATGATCCTGAAAGTGAAAGAGCCGATTGCCTCTGAATACGGTTATTTTCGTAAGGGACTCATTTTGTTTGCCTATCTGCACCTGGCGCCGGAACCGGAACTGACAAAAGCGTTGATGGAAAAAGAAGTTGTGGCCATCGCCTATGAAACGATCCAACTGCCGGACCGTTCCTTGCCGCTCCTGATGCCGATGAGTGAAGTGGCGGGGCGAATGTCGGTGCAGATTGGGGCGCAGTTTCTGGAAAGCCAAAACGGCGGCAAAGGGATTTTGCTGGGAGGCGTACCGGGTGTAGCGCCAGCAGAGGTTGTCATCATCGGCGGTGGAATGGTCGGCACGCAGGCGGCGAAAATGGCATTGGGAACGGGCGCACGGGTTACCATTCTGGATGTCAACCCGGATCGAATGAGATATTTGGATGACATATTTGGCGGGCGTGTAACGACTGTCATGTCGAATTCGCACAACATCGAGGAAGCGGTGCGGAAAGCGGATCTGCTGATCGGGGCGGTGTTGATTCCCGGTGCGAAAGCTCCCAAACTGGTCAAGGAATATATGGTCAAGGCCATGTCGAAGGGATCAGTGATCGTCGATGTAGCGATTGACCAAGGCGGTTCCATTGAAACAATTGACAGAGTCACCACTCATTCGAACCCCACCTATGAAAAATTCGGCGTGGTGCATTACGCGGTGGCCAACATGCCGGGAGCGGTACCGCGTACCTCGACCCTGGCTCTAACGAATGCAACACTGCCATACGTGCTGCAGATCGCAAATAAAGGGCACAAAACCGCCATTTCCGAAAATCAGGCGCTTGCGCTGGGAGTCAATGTGATCAACGGGAAAGTGACGTATCAGGCGGTCGCCGACGCATTGGGGCATCCGTATGTTCCTTTGCAGCAGGCAATGGCGTAATTATGCGATTCGGATGATGGCGGTACCTGCACGTTTGCTTAGGCAGGGATGGCAAACACATCTGAATCCGGGCATGCGGTACCTACACGTCTACTTTGCGACAGGGCCGGGCAAACCGTTCCGTGTTCGCATTGATCGCATGTAAGGTGCTGCATCCCGCAAAAGCTAGCAGCGAAGAAGCCAGGGTTGCCGTTAAAGGACTCACATGCATGGCTCTCTTACCGTGTAGATTGATAGCGGGCCGTTTCGGAACAAATGGTTCACTGCGTATGTGATACACCGTTCCGGGCCCGATTTCGGTTACACGGAAAGGGAGCCGTTTATGCATGTTGTCGTACTGACGGTAACCCTGTTTCCACTGCTTTTCCGTTTACTTTTCCGCCTGAAAGGCCATGACAAGGATTGAACTGCCGGCTTTCTGGGTCAATTCCCGCTCCAGATTTTGCAATTCCTTAACTTCTTCTTCCGTCAGTTTGGCCGGAGGATATTTATCCAAGTATGTGTTTACATCAGCCATTTGTCACACCCCCTTCTGTCTATCATTTTTCGGAGAGTGCGAACATATGCATCTGACAGGAGGTGCCTTATGATTGTCTCACTTCGACAGATTGCCAGATGGGTTCAAATGGCAGTTCTCGTTTGCCTTTTCTCATTCGTATTGTTTAAAGCGATGGCATTGTTTCACGCATGGATTCAACCGGTAGACAAATACCGGGAACCGCGCGGAAATTCTTTGAAAGTCAATTCTGTACCGATTTCCTCAGAATCGGATTCGGATTGGGATTGGGCCAATTACATTTTGTCCAGAATGAAGATGTTCTACTTTACGGGAGAATAATGGCAGGAACGACAAGCAGGAAATAGCCCCTTTTCGTAGAAATATGTATTGCTGAAGAAAAAGGGGAGTTTAACCGATGGACAAGCTGATCGAACGATTCATTCATTACCTTGCGGTCGAACGGGGCCTCTCACAAAATACACTGGAATCCTATCAAAGAGATTTGATCGGATACACGGAATTTTTACGACAAAATGGAATCGAGGATATCGATCAAACGCGGCGGGCGAGTATTATTGGGTATCTGGCGGGACTGCAAAAAATGGGCCGCGCGACCACCACGATTTCCCGCAACCTGGCAAGCATCCGTTCGTTTTACGGATTTTTGCTGCGTGACGGACTGATTGAAGGCGATCCAACGGCAAATCTCGAATCACCTAAGGTTGAGAAGAAGCTGCCGCAAGTCCTGTCTGTACAGGATGTCGAACGGCTGCTCGAATCGCCTGATCTGCGAACACATGCAGGCATACGTGACAAAGCGATGTTGGAACTGCTTTACGCATCCGGAATTCGAGTGTCAGAATTGGTCTCGCTCAATATCGAAGATGTAAATATCAACATGGGATTTCTGAAATGTTTCGGGAAAGGGTCGAAGGAACGAATTATCCCGTTAGGGGCTGTCGCTTTAAAGATTCTCGACCAATATATGAACCGTTCCCGGCAAAGTTTAGTGCGGGATGCATCGGAACGTTCCCTGTTTTTGAACCACCACGGACAACGATTGACGCGGCAAGGGTTCTGGAAAATTATCAAGAAATACGCGAAAGCGGCCAATATCAAAAAAGAGATTACACCGCACACATTTCGTCATTCGTTTGCGACGCATCTGTTGGAAAATGGGGCTGATTTGCGTTCCGTTCAAGAAATGCTCGGCCATGCAGACATTTCCACTACGCAAATTTATACGCATATTACCAAGTCTCGCTTAAAGGAAGTATACGCGAAAACGCATCCCAGGGCCTAATTTTTTTCTTCCATCTTTCATGTTTCCGGTTGTCCGCTCGTATATTGAAGTACGGGTAAGGAGACTGGGGGGGAAATCATGTCTGTACTGGCTTTACTGGCCGGATTGGTATTTGTGGTCACGCTTTTGCTGCTGATTACCACGATAAAATACATCGGGAACGACCAGAGCATTTCGAAAGCGCAAGAAGATGCCCGAAACGAAAACTACTCTGGCCCCCTGTTATGAATGATTCGCTTTTTCTCATCTCTTCGGTGTATGCTGCGGAGATGTTTTTTTTTGGAAAGAATGGTATCGTAAATTCGTGAGAATGTTGGATGGGGAGGTTTCTTCGATGAATAGATACGGGCGTGTCATATTGCTCGTGCTGGACAGCTGCGGTATCGGGGAAGCGAACGATGCGGCGGAATACGGGGATGTTGGCACCAATACGATAGCCAACATTGCAAGAGCGGTGGGCGGCCTGCATGTTCCGAATCTGGCCAGGTTGGGGCTTGGCCGAATCCACCCGATTGCGGGTGTAACAACCGACGCAAAGTCTGGGGCATACGGAAAGATGGCCGAGCAGTCAGCGGGCAAAGACACCACAAACGGACATTGGGAGATGATGGGGGTCAAGCTGGAACAGCCGCTCCCGACATATCCGGAAGGATTTCCAAAAGAAATCATGGATGAGTTTGAACAACGGATCGGACGTCAGACATTGGGTAACAAACCGGCATCCGGAACCGAAATCCTAAAGGAGTTAGGCGATCGGCATATGCAGACCGGCTATCCGATCGTCTATACATCGGCTGACAGTGTGTTTCAGATTGCGGCGCACGAAGAAATTGTGCCGCTTGAAGAACTGTACTGCTGGTGCGAAATCGCCCGCGCCATGCTTGTGGGCCCGCATGGTGTCGGCCGCGTGATCGCCAGGCCGTTTGTCGGTGAAAACGGACAGTTTGTGCGAACGGCAAATCGCCGCGACTACTCTCTTTTGTTTGGCCGAACGGTGCTAAACGAACTGCAGGAGGCGGGGCTTGACGTTGTCGGCATTGGCAAAATCGAAGACATCTATGGAGGATCTGGCATTACGCGGGGGATACATACGAATGACAATATGGATGGGGTCGATCAGACGCTGACTGCGATGAGGGACGTGGAGAAAGGTCTGATCTTTACCAACCTGGTCGATTTTGATGCAAAATATGGCCACCGCAACGACCCGTATGGATTTGCCAAAGCGATTGAGCAGTTTGATGCCCGAATGCCGGAACTGATCGGTTCCTTGCGGGCGAACGATTTGTTGATCATCACCGCCGACCACGGGTGTGACCCGACGACAGCCGGGACTGACCATACACGCGAATTCGTGCCGCTGCTGGCTTTTGCAACCGGAATGAAAACGACGGTGAGTCTCGGTGTCCGTGAAACATTTGCCGACTTGGGCGCTACGATTGCGGACAATTTTGGAGTGCCAAATCCGGGAATGGGAAGGAGTTTTTTATATGAACTTACTGAATCAGATCGATGAATCGGCCTCTGTTATCCGAAAACAAATTTCAGGAACGCCAAAAATTGGCCTGGTGCTAGGGTCCGGCCTTGGCATATTAGCGGAAGAAGTAGAGAACGCGGTTACAATTCCGTATGATACAATCCCCCATTTTCCCGTTTCCACGGTGGAAGGGCATGCCGGCCAGTTTGTATTCGGCCGTTTTGCCGGACAAATGGTGGCGATGATGCAGGGCCGCTTTCACTTTTACGAAGGGTATTCAGTCGGACAGGTGACGTTTCCCATCCGTGTCATGAAACGTTTAGGCATCGACACGGCGGTGATTACCAATGCGTCAGGCGGCATTAATAAGGACTTTGCAGCCGGTGATTTGATGCTGATCCGCGACCATATTAATTTAACCGGACAAAACCCGCTGATCGGGCCAAACCATCCGGAACTGGGAGTCCGTTTTCCCGATATGTCGAACGCGTACGACCGGGACCTGCGGGAGCTCGCCCACCGTCTCGCCAATCAACTGTCGATTCCGCTCCAGGAAGGCGTTTACGCGGGGCTGACCGGTCCCAGTTATGAAACACCGGCCGAAATTCGTATGCTGCGGCAGTTGGGAGCCGATGCGGTTGGCATGTCGACCGTGCCGGAAGTGATTGTCGCCAAGCATATGGGAATGCGCGTATTGGGCATTTCCTGTATTTCCAACTTGGCGGCTGGAATCCTGGATCAGCCGTTAAGCCATCAGGAAGTGATGGAAACGGCGGAGCGGGTCAAAGAATCGTTCAGCCGTTTGGTTCGGGAAATTGTCAGGGAACTGTAGGATTTTGAGGTGGGCCCATCATGAGAATGTATGATTTGATCCGGAAAAAACGGGATGGCGGGGAATTATCGAAACCAGAAATCGAATTTATCGTAAACGGTTATACGAACGGTTCCCTGCCCGATTATCAGATGTCCGCTTTTACGATGGCGGTCTTTTTTCGGGGTATGACCGCAAGGGAAACAGCCGATTTGACGCGGGCGATGGCCAATTCGGGCGATACAGTCGACTTATCTGCGATCAAAGGGATCAAAGTAGATAAACATTCCACGGGCGGCGTCGGTGACACTACTACGTTGGTGCTGGCTCCGCTGGTGGCGTCGATCGGTGTGCCGGTTGCCAAAATGTCAGGGCACGGATTGGGTCACACAGGCGGCACAATTGACAAATTGCAATCGATTCCCGGTTTTTCTGTCGAATTAAGTGAACGGCAGTTTGTGCAAAACGTCAACCAGATTGGTCTTGCTCTGACCGGACAGACGGGGGATGTGGCGCCTGCCGACAAAAAGCTGTATGCGCTGCGAGATGTGACGGCGACTGTCGACTCGATTCCCCTGATTGCCAGTTCCGTAATGAGCAAAAAGCTGGCGGCCGGAGCGGACGCGATCGTGTTGGATGTGAAAACGGGCGAGGGAGCTTTTATGAAGACGCTCGACGAGTCGTTTGTTCTGGCGAAAGCGATGGTTGAGATTGGCACGGAACTGGGCCGCCAAACAATCGCGGTTGTTTCAGACATGAATCAACCGCTTGGATTGGCGGTTGGCAACGCCCTGGAAGTGAAAGAGGCAATCGATACGCTGCAGGGGCACGGTCCTGCCGATTTAACCGAATTATGTCTTGAACTGGGAGCTCATATGACGGTGCTGGCAAGGAAAGCGTCAGATCCGGAAACAGCTAAACAACGGCTGCGCGATCAGATTTGTTCGGGGGCGGCTGTTGCCAAGCTGAAACAGTTTATTGCGGCGCAGGGGGGAGACGCATCTGTGGTCGATCGGCCAGAGATGCTTCCACAGGCGGCCAAAACGGTCGTCTTCAAATCAGAAACAGACGGCTTTATCTCCTATATCAATGCCGAAACGATCGGCACCTGCGCGATGCTGCTAGGTGCCGGACGAGAACAGAAAGATTCGGCGATCGATCTGGCGGTAGGCATCGTGCTTCAGAAAAAAATAGGCGATCAGGTGGCAACAGGAGACCCGTTAGCCGTTTTGCATTTGAATGACGACGCCCGTTTGCCAGGAGTAATCTCCCTGCTCAGGGAGTCATTTGAAATCAGCCCGGTACCCGTGCCAAAGCCGCCGCTTATATACGGGGTTGTCACACGCGAGGGTATCGAAAGATTCTATTGATTGGGGGAGAGAAGATGCAAAAGGATGCAAAGGATTTGTCGGCGATTGAAATCTATAAACTGTTGATCGGTCTGGTAACGCCTCGCCCGATTGCGTTTGTCACCACATTGTCGGAAAACGGAATTGTAAATGCGGCGCCTTTCAGTTTTTATAATGTGGTTTGCAGTGATCCGCCGATGCTCGCGGTCTCGGTGGCCCGCAAAGATGACGGAAGCAGCAAGGACACGTCTCGCAATATCCGGCGGACAGGTGAATTTGTCGTTCATACGGCAGAAGAATCACTCATTGAAAAAATCAACCATACGTCCTGTCCGTACCCCTCTTCTATTTCGGAAGTGGAGCGGGCCGGATTGACGACGGTTCCCGGAAAGCTTGTAAAAGTTCCCCGTGTGGCAGAGTGCCGCGTCGCGATGGAGTGCAAACTGGTACAGATTGTCGAACTTGGGAATGGACCGGACAGCGACTTGATTATAGGCGAGGTCGTACATTTTGCAGTCGATGACGAAGTTGTCAACAACGGGCGGGTGGATGTTGAAAAATTAGCGCCTGTCGCCCGATTGGCAGGCTCCAACTATAGCAAACTGGGGTCAGTTTTTGCGATGGAACGGCCAAAATACACACCCGAATAAAAACGCCAGATATTGTAATGAAAACCTTCCCCTGGTGGTACACTACCCGTATCATTGAAGGAGGGACACAGTCATGTGGCGTAACGTTTCCAAAAAGTTGATCCTGACAGTCCTGTCTGTCGGGATTTTTACAGGCAGCTGTCTGCTTCCATCCCATTTTGCATACGCTGCGGAAGTAAAATCGGACAACAAACAGGTGCAGATTGCCAAGCAGGCGGTCTCGGCAGTTGTCATGGATGCGGCAACCGGCCAACTGCTGTTTGAGAAAAACGGACATGAGAAACTTCCGCCAGCCAGCGTTACGAAAATCATGACCATGCTGCTTGTGATGGAAGCGGTGGAATCGGGAAAGGTGAAATTGACCGATAAAATCCGAACCAGCGAATATGCGGCATCCATGGGGGGATCGCAGATTTATCTGGAACCGGGCGAAGAAATGACGCTGGAACAGATGATGAAAGGTATTGCGCTCGGTTCGGCCAACGACGCATCGGTGGCGGTTGCTGAACATTTGGCAGGCTCGGAAGAGGAGTTTGTGCGCTTGATGAACGAGCGGGCACAGGAGTTGGGGATGAAGAATACGCATTTTTCCAACTGTAACGGCCTGCCGGTCCAAAACCATTATACGTCTGCATACGATATTGCCATCATGTCAAGGGAACTGGTCAAGCATGAGACGGTTCTGAAATGGACCTCCCTGTTTCAGGATTACCTCCGGCAGGATTCGGAAAAACCGTTCTGGCTCGTTAACACCAATAAACTGGTGCGCTTTTATGATGGGGTGGACGGTTTAAAAACGGGCTTCACATCCGAATCCAGATATTGTTTAAGCGCAACTGCCAAACGGAACGGATTTCGTGTGATCGCGGTGGTAATGGGGGAACCGACTTCACCCACCCGCAACGCGGAAGTATCGGGAATGCTCGACTGGGCATTTGCCAACTATTACAGCGAAACGCTTTATAAACGAGGCCAGGTTGTGCAGAAAGGCGCTATTGAAAAAGGAACACCGGAAGAAATTCCGCTGGTTGCAGCGGATACCGTCGGCATTCTGATGAAGAAGGGGGAAAAGAAAGACGCGTTCACCCAAACGGTCGAACTGCTGTCCGTCAAAGCGCCGCTCGAAAAAGGGGTGGTCGTGGGACATATTGTCGTCTATAAAAACGGCCAGGAAGTGGGACGCACCAACATCCTTGCAGGGGAAAAGGTGGAGAAAGCCAGTCTTGGCGAAATGTTCAACCGCACCATCCGGCATTGGCTGAAGCCGTAGTAGCTTGAAACCCTAGAAGCTAGAACGAACCCTAAAAGCTTGAAACCGCAGAAGAACGAAATGCACGAAACCATCGGAACCGCTGTCCGATGGTTTTTATTTGATTTGCATGAAACGAAGCGGCCTCTGTCCGGCAGAAAACCGAACCAAGGCCGCCTGGCAAGGATAGCTGTTTCTCACGGCACCAACACTTTCTCACGCAAATTGTATTCCACCGTCTTTTGCATGCGTAAAAATGTTTCTGCAGCAGATATCAGATTACCCTGTTTTTTGTAAATGTCAGACAGGAGAGAGAATGCCTCTGCCAATTCGGTCAGTTCGTTTCGCTGTTCGCACAACGAAATCAATTCTTCACAGCAGGTGATAGCTTCTGAATAATGGCCGTTTTCCAGAGCAATTTTCGTCAATGTCGATTGTGCTTCGATAACAGTGAGTTCATCAGGATCGGCTAGTGCAATCGCTTTCAGGCAGTGAGTTTTGGATTCATCGAAACGACCCAAACGGAACAGGATTTTGGCAGTTAGGGTATGGATGGATGAGATTCGTTCCAACCACGCCTCATCCCCTTCTTCCAAACAGGCTTGCAGCATGTGCAGCGCTTCTGCCGGGTTTCCGTTTTCATCCAGTATTTCGGTTAATTGAATTTTCATTTCGGCTGTTCTGTCAGACAAGCCCAGCGCATCGTAAGCGGTAATCGCTTTCTGGGCAAATTCGACCGCTTTTGGGTAATTATGCAATCCTCTTTGCGTTTGGCACATCAATGCGTAAAAATCAGCCCGCTTCTGAACGTGGTTTGTTCCCTGCAAAAGCTTTTCCGCTTTCAGCAAGGTGTTGTATGCATCCGCAAAATTATACAACTGATTTTGCACCTTACCGTGTAAAAGCAAAGCTTCTAATAGGAGAGCTGTTTCTCTCGGAATGTGTTTGGTGCAAAGGGTTACTGCCTTAGACCAATAAAAATCGGCCAACATCCAGTTATTTCTTTCAAATTCGATCAATCCCAGAGAGCAATACAATTTTACGGCAGACACAAAATCATTCTGTCCACATGCATCGTGGATCAGCTTTTCGTTAAGCTTGATTGCCTCATCAATGCTTCCAATCTTGACAAGACAGGTGGCCAAATCCGATTGAACGGCAAACAATGGCGGCCCGGACGGTGTAGTTTGCACAAGTTCCTGCAACAATTCAGCAGCCGCCTGATAGTTTTTGGCCTCCATCAAAATTCGGGCATACTTCAAACGGTTGCTTTTTTCTTCCTTCGTTTGGATGTCCTCTCGGAAAAAATGCAGCGGGACACCTAACCGTTCAGCTAATCTGGCTAATAACTTGTTGGAAGGATTCGCCTTATCCGCTTCAATTTGGCTGATCATACTGGCCGTCACTAGATTTCGACCAAGTTCGCTTTGTGTCATGTTGCGAGCGAGCCGCAACTCTCTGATTTTTCCTCCTAATGTTTGATTCATGCAAATTTCCCCCTGTTTCCCAAACCCCATTCATAATTTTACTATTTTTGGTGATGCAGGGAAATAGTTAGTTTTTTAATCTTTGTGGCAATGATAGAAACAGAAGGGGGAGATATGACTTATGAAATCATTTGTTGTGGTGGGAGGCGATGCAGCAGGGATGAGCGCTGCGATGCAGATTGTCAGACATATGTCAGAAACGTGTCAAACGATTGTGCTGGAGATGGGGGAGACGCTTTCCTATGCCCAGTGCGGACTTCCCTATTACATTGGCGGCGATGTCGCCGATTCGCACAAATTGATTGCCCGAACGAGGGAAACGTTTCAGAACAAATATGGCATCGATGTGCGAATGGAATGTCAAGCCACGCGTGTTCACCCACACAATCGGTCAGTCGAGTATACAAATTTGCGTTCGGGAGAGACAAGACAGATTTCATATGACAAACTGCTGATTGCCACCGGCGCCAGACCGATCGTTCCAAACTGGGAGGGAACCAGCCTGCAGGGGGTCTTTCTGCTGAAAACGATCCCTGATGCCGAACGGATTCGCCGTTATTTGACGGAACAGGCCCATGTGCAAAGGTGTGTGATTATTGGCGGCGGATATATCGGTTTGGAAATGGCGGAAGCGGTTACAAATCTTGGAAAACAGGTTATCGTGCTGGATCGGAACGATCAGATTGCCACCGCTTGGGATCGGGAGATTTCCGAACAGGCCTGTCTTCATATGGAACAAAAAGGTGTTCGGGTAAAGCTCGGGCAAACCGTAAAGGGGATTGCAGGAAAGCAAGGGGTAGTCCAGTCGGTAGAGACAGAAACCGAATCGTTACCGGCCGATCTGGTTTTGATTGCCATCGGCGTTGTGCCAAACAGTGAACTGGCGAAAGAGGCGGGCATTGGGCTGGGATTTCGCGACGCGATTCAGGTCAACCGGCAGATGGAGACCAATTTTCCAAATATATATGCGGCCGGGGATGCAGCGGTCCATTATCATCGTGTAAAACAAAAAGACGATTATATCCCG
Organism: Effusibacillus dendaii; assembly: GCF_015097055.1. Lineage (NCBI taxonomy): Bacteria > Bacillati > Bacillota > Bacilli > Caryophanales > Alicyclobacillaceae > Effusibacillus > Effusibacillus dendaii. Next base: position 773,295 of record NZ_AP023366.1, on the reverse strand, counting down.
CTCGGTACTACCGCAAACAAGCAGGGGCGGATTGCCGGCAAAAATATGGCGGGGCAAACGGCCTCTTTCGCGGGGATAGTCGGTTCAGCTGTTGTTAAAATATTTGATTTGGCCATGGCTCGAACCGGTTTAAACGAAAAAGAAGCGAGCGATTTGGGAGTTGAATTTGAATCGGTGCAGATCGAGACAAAAGATCATGCAGGATATTATCCGAACGCCGAACCGCTTACGATCAAGCTTTTGGCGGAAAAATCCAGCGGAAAACTGTTGGGTGGACAGGCAATTGGGAAAGCGGGTGCGGACAAGCGAATCGATCTGTTGGCTGTTGCTTTGTACCACGATATGACAATCGATCAACTGCTCGAATTGGATTTGTCCTATGCCCCCCCTTTTAACTCTGTATGGGATCCGGTGCAGCAGGCAGCCCGCCGTTTTTGACGCTGTCCTTTGACGCAATCGATCGAATAACATCTAGTTTTGTCGAGGGGCAGGAAAAAATTTGCCGTGACTCGAATACCCTCTGTAGACCAACACCTCAGGGGGAAAAGAACATGAGCTTACATATCGAGATAGAAAAAATGGGCACTACCCTGGCAGTCCGTTTGGCAGGCGAGTTGGATCATCATACGGCGGAAATGGTGAGAACCCGGGTAGATTCGGAATTTGAGCACGGAACCAGCAAAAATCTGATTCTGTCGCTAGAGCGTTTGGATTTTATGGACAGTTCCGGGTTAGGGGTGATTTTGGGCCGATACAAGCAGGTGTCCCAACTGGGAGGCAAGATGGCCATCTGTTCGGTTCAAGGTTCCATTCGCAAGCTGTTCGAACTGTCCGGAATCCACAAGATATTGCCCCTTTACGAGACTGAGAGCGGCGCATTATCGGAAATGGGGGAAGCATAAATGGCACGAAATCACATCAAGATTGAATTTGCAAGCCTTTCCGTCAATGAGTCGTTTGCCCGGGTGGCAGTGGCTGCTTTCATATCGCAGTTAAATCCGGATATGGAAGAACTTACCGAGATCAAAACGGTTGTCTCGGAAGCGGTAACAAATTCGATTATTCATGGGTACGAGGGTCAAGAGGGGATTGTCACCGTGACATGTTATTTGGAGGGTCAAAGAGTCGAATTGATCATTGAGGACCACGGACGGGGAATTGAGGATGTGGAAGAGGCTCGTCAGCCGCTTTACACGTCCAAACCGGAATTGGAGCGCTCCGGTATGGGGTTTACCATCATGGAAAATTTCATGGATGAAATGGAAGTCACATCGGCTCCCGGCAAAGGCACCCGCGTCCGTCTGGTTAAAACTATCAAGAGTGCGCAAGTACTCGAACATTAAGGGGTTTGCCTATGGAACAATATCGAAGTCCTTCAACAGGCAAACTGGCTGATGAACAAGTCAAGGATTTAATTGCCAGGAGTCAATCGGGCGAACAGTCAGCCCGTGAACAATTGGTCGTTGCCAACCAACGTTTGGTCTGGTCGGTGGTGCAACGCTTCCTGAACAGGGGATACGAACCGGACGATCTGTTTCAGATCGGCTGTATCGGGCTGATGAAAGCGATTGATAAATTTGATTTGAATTATGACGTCCGTTTCTCCACCTATGCGGTGCCTATGATTATCGGCGAAATCCAGCGTTTTTTGCGCGATGATTCAACAATTAAAATCTCCCGTTCCCTCAAGGAGACAGCCAGACAAATCCGCCGGGTGAGGGACGAATTTTCCAAAAAAACAGGCCGTCAGCCGCATGTAAACGAAGTGGCGGAAATCATGGGAATGGAACCGGCGGAAATCGTTTTCGCACAAGAGGCGCTGCGGCAGCCGGCTTCCATTCATGAAACGGTCTATGAAAATGACGGAGATCCGATTTATTTGGCAGATCAAATTGCTGACGATACGCAGGAACGCTGGTTTGACAGACTGTCGCTGCACGATGCGCTCACCAAGCTGCCGGAGCGTGAACGATTGATCGTTTTTTTGCGGTTTTTCCGCGACAAAACACAGGCGGAAGTAGCCGAGGTATTAGGCATCTCGCAAGTGCAGGTATCCCGGCTGGAAAAACGGATTTTGCAAACGATTAAGGATCAGCTGGGGTAAGGTCCGAACGTGCTTAGAACATCTCGTTTCACTTTTACAGTGAGGCGGGATGTTTTTTGTTTTCATGGATAGCAGTCAGCAATCCGTGGGATTCTATAGAATCGAAAGAAATTCCAGGCAAGGGGGTGTAGTTCTCATGATTACAAGCGGGTCGCAAAGCAAACAGACGTATAAAGATTTTGCCAGAGCAAGAACGCCGCAGAAGCCCGTTCTGCGAAATACGATACGGGCTTTTTTGGTCGGCGGACTGATCTGTCTGATCGGTCAATTTATACAGATGTTTTACATGAAGGTGTTCGATTTCCCGGAGCGATCCGCCAGCAATCCGACGGTTGCCACTCTCATTTTTATATCTGTGCTGTTAACAGGGTTTGGCGTCTATGACCGAATCGGTCAGTGGGCAGGAGCCGGCTCGGCTGTGCCTGTCACCGGTTTTGCCAATTCAATGGCATCTTGTGCTCTTGAGAGCAAGAGCGAAGGACTTGTCCTCGGGGTGTCCGGAAATATGTTCAAACTGGCGGGACCGGTCATCGTATACGGAACGGTAGCAGCTTTTTTTATCGCTTTGATCCGTTATTTCGTTAACAAGATCTAAGGAGGTGGCGTATGGGCAAAGTAGGTAAACAAGGACAAAACAGTTGGGCGAAGGCGGAAGAAAAGCTGTTGGAACAATCTATCCAACTGGCGATTGAAAAAGCGGGGCCTACATCCGACCAGGTGGATTTGATTTTGAGCGGGGACCTTGTCAATCAGATTACAACTTCCAGTTTTTCTGCGAGAACCGCCGCTCGTCCCTATTTGGGCATATTGGGGGCTTGCTCGACTTCCATGGAAGGACTCGCTTTGGCGGCGCAGCTTGTTGACAGCGGTTATGCAAACTATGCGATTGCTGCTACATCGAGCCATAATTCAACAGCGGAGCGGCAATTTCGCTATCCGACCGAATATGGCGGACAAAAGCCGCCGACCGCCCACTGCACAGTAACCGGAGCGGGCGCGGCGCTGGTCGGGAAAAGCGAGAAAGGGCATCTGATCACACACGCGACAATCGGCAAAGTGATCGATTGGGGAATCAAAAGCCCTTGGGAGATGGGGGCTGCGATGGCGCCAGCAGCGGTCGATACGATCACGGCCCATTTTCAGGATACAGGCCGTACGCCAGCCGATTATGATCTGATTGTTACGGGCGATTTGGCGCGAATCGGTGCGCCAATCGCGCGCGAAATGCTGGAAAACAACGGATATTCAATCGAAGACAGATATGAGGATTGCGGAGTTTTGATCTACCATCCGGATCAACCGGAAGTATTTTCTGGCGGAAGCGGCTGCGCCTGTTGTGCAACGGTTACCTAAGGGGGAAAGTATTCCATGTATTGCCCATGCGGTCGCAATTGAAGCAGGAGGTGCATAAAACCATGACCTTTTTTTGGGCGTTTGTAATTGGCGGCTTGATCTGTGTGGTGGGACAATTGTTGATGGATTTGACCACTTTGACGCCTGCCCACGTGATGGTGATTCTGGTTGTAGCAGGTGCGATACTGGACGGATTCGGCTTATATGAACCGCTTATCAAATTTGCCGGAGCGGGTGCATCGGTTCCCATCACCAGTTTTGGCAACTCGTTGGTGCACGGTGCGATGGCGGAAGCGCAAAAAGAAGGATTGGTCGGCATCATTACCGGAATTTTTGAAGTGACCAGCGCAGGTATTTCGGCAGCCATCATTTTCAGTTTTTTGGCGGCGCTGGTCTTTCGTGCGAGAGGATAGGAGCGGGGGGATTGTGATGGATTCGGAACCGGAATCCCATTCCAATAAACCGGCCGCCAAACGCAAGGTGATCGTGATTACGGATGGCGACCAAATTGCTCGCAAATCGGTCGAGACCGCAGCTCGACAAGTAGGAGCCCGTGTGATTTCCCGTTCGGCGGGAAATCCTTCCCCTCTCTATGCCAAGCAGCTGGTAAAACTGGTGCTGAAGGCGAAGCATGACCCGGTGATTGTAATGTTTGACGATAATGGGGATGAGTGGGAAGGAGTCGGCGAGAAAACGCTGCTCGATTTTATTCGCCATCCCGCTATTGAAGTGATTGGCGCGATTGCGGTTGCAGCCAACACCACTATCGGATTGGGAACAAAAGTGGATTTTTCACTCGACCGTGATGGCAATATGGTCTATGACGGTGTGAATAAAGACGGCTACCCGTTAGGGCTGAAGCGCCCTGTCATCGTGGGCGATACGGTCGACGTGCTGAGGAAACTGAATGTGCCGATTGTGGTAGGAATGGGCGATATCGGAAAGATGCAGGGAAATGACGCCTATTATAAAGGAGCGCCCATTACAACTGCTGCCATCATGGAAATATTGAAACGGAGTGGTTTCGATGCCTCATATTCAAACGAATACGGACATCCCGCCGAGTGATCAGAAGCTCGCTTTGGAGAAAAAGTTAGAGGAGAACCTTCAATTTTTTAGTAAAGCGTTGAGCATTGGCAAAAGTTACGATGTGGTTCTCCGTAAAATGGAGTTTGCCGGCAAAGATTTCGGTATTCTGTATATTAACGGTTTTGTAAAAGACCACATTTTGTCCGATATCCTTCGGTACCTGTCAACGCTTGAACGGGAGCAGTTGGTGTCCGATGTCCTGCAAAACCTACTATCGACTTACATGGCGCATATTCAAGTGAGCGCAGTGAAAACGACAGCGGAAGTGGTTTCGGCCGTTCTTACAGGTCAAACCGCTTTTTTGATCGATACAATTGACCAGGCACTGATCGTGGATGCCAGGCAATACCCTAATCGTACACCGGAAGAACCGGATTTGGAAAAGGTGGTACGTGGCGCCCGTGACGGTTTTGTCGAAACTCTGGTGATAAATACGGTCATGACAAGAAGAAGGATTCGCGATCCGCGGCTGATTTTTGAAAATATGAAAATTGGTGTCCGCTCCAAAACGGATATTGCGGTCGCCTACATACAGGATGTCGCTGATCCCAATTTGGTGAAAGAGATCAAGCAGCGGCTTGAAAAAATTGAAGTGGATGGAATCCCGATGGCGGAAAAATCGGTGGAAGAATTCCTCGTGCAAAAAGGTTGGAATCCGTATCCGGTTGTCCGTTATACGGAACGGCCAGACGTAGCAGCGATCCATTTATTGGAGGGGCACGTTTTGATTTACGTGGACACGTCTCCGTCTGTAATGATAACACCCGCCACGTTTTTCCACCATCTGCAGCATGCGGAGGAATACAGGAACAATCCGGCGGTGGGTGGCTACATTCGAATGGTGCGCCTGTTTGCCGTTTTGGCTTCTGTCTTTTTAGTTCCTCTCTGGCTTTTGTTTGCTGTCTTTCACCGCGATTGGCTGCCGCATGGATTGACGTTTATTGGTCCGGAAAAATCGGCTAAAGTCCCGATTGCACTGCAGTTTATTCTTGCCGATCTTGGGTTAGACATGATGCGGATGGCAGCCATTCATACTCCCACACCGCTGGCTACCGCAATGGGCTTGATTGCGGCCGTTCTGATCGGACAAATTGCGGTCGGGGTGGGGCTCTTTAATAATGAAACGATTCTATACCTGGCGATTGCCGTGCTGGGTATGTATGCCACCCCCAGTTACGAAGTCGGGATGGCGAACCGACTGATTCGGTTAGGTCTGATTGTTGCCGTTTGGGCATTCAAACTGCCTGGATTGATCATCGGCGTGGGGTTGTGGATGCTGCTTCTGTTTACTACCCAATCGGTCGGACGTCCCTATATGTGGCCATTGTTTCCTTTAGAAATTGGCGCCTTTCTGGATCTGTTCATTCGCTCGCCGATCCAGCGGATCAACAAACGTCCCGCTATCGTTCGCCCGCAGGACCCTGATCGGCAGCCGAATTAAATGGTGAATGGGGGTTCCCGCAACTAGGCTTACGCCGCGCCGAAGGGCATGGCGTAAGCCTAGTTGTCTTTATGATTTTCAAAAAGCATGCTATAATGTCAGTCATACTGTTGACTGATTTTTTCTAGTCGGGAGAGGAGCTTGCCACATGTATCTGCATGGAACAAGCCGCATCAATGAAAAAGGACATCTTGAAATTGGCGGCTGTGACACGACCGAATTGGCCGAAAAATACGGGACACCGTTGTATGTATATGATGAACAATTGATTCGCGAAACGTGCCGTGCATATAAGGATGCTTTTGAGAAAAGCAGCTTGCGTTATCAAATCAGCTACGCATCGAAAGCGTTCTGTACGATGGCGATGTGCAAACTGGTGGCAGAAGAAGGACTGTCGCTTGACGTTGTATCGGCAGGCGAATTGCACACCGCGCTGAAATCTGGTTTTCCGGCGGAGCGCATTCATTTTCACGGGAACAACAAAACACCGGATGAGATCGAATATGCGTTGCAGGCAGGAATTGGAGAATTTGTTGTCGACAATTTTTATGAATTGGAATTGTTAGGCGCCATGGCCGTGGAAGCCGGAAAAACAGCCGTCATATTGCTGCGGGTGGCACCGGGTGTTGAAGTTCATACGCATGAGTACATTTCAACTGGGCAACAGGATTCGAAGTTCGGTTTTGATATTGCGAACGGGCAGGCGAAACAGGCGATTCAAACGGCGGTCAACACAAAAGGGGTCCGTCTGGTCGGTTTGCATTCCCACATCGGCTCACAGATTTTTGAAACGGAAGGGTTTGCAACGGCGATTGCCCGTTTGGCCGATTTGTATGAATGGGCACAACAGGAAGCAGGCGCTCGCTTTACAAAATTAAATGTAGGCGGCGGATTTGGCATTCGTTATAAGGAAGGTGACGAACCGCTCGCTCCATTTGAATATGTACAGGCCATCACAGAAGCGATTAAAGCGGAATTTGCGCTGCGCGGACTCGACTTTCCGGAAGTCATGATCGAGCCGGGACGTTCCATCGTGGGGCCGTCCGGGACCACATTGTATACGATCGGTTCCAGCAAGACAATTCCGGGAATCCGCAAGTATGTGGCGGTGAACGGCGGTATGACTGACAACCCGCGTCCCGCTCTTTACCAATCCGAATATGAGGCGATTTTGGCAAACCGGGCAAACGAAAAGCCGACGGAGAAAGTCTCGATTGCAGGAAAATGTTGTGAAAGCGGCGATATGCTGATTTGGGACATCGAACTGCCGGAGGCGAAACCAAACGATGTTCTCGCCGTATTCTGCACAGGCGCGTACAATTATTCGATGGCCAGCAATTACAACCGACTCACGAGGCCTGCCGTTGTGTTTGTCAAAGATGGCAGGGCGGATCTGGTGGTACAACGGGAAACGCTCGATGATTTGCTGCGAAACGATTTACTGCCGGAGCGAATGCATGCGGTCAAGACAGACGCCCGATTTTGACGATTTTGGCAGGGGATAGGCAATTCCCCTGTCATTTTTTTATGGCGTGCGTAGACTGAAAGTAGTTGTCAAAAAAGAAAGCGGGGGGATTAGATGGGCGTATTGTTTTCGGTTATGTCCTCGTTGTTTCGTTGGGGTGGCATGATTCGCGGATTTTGGGGATTCATTGTCCCGTTGTGGGGGTTCTTTAGAGGGAGATTTGGAAGCGGGGCTGCGATTCCGGCCCGATAAGAACCATCCCAACAAAATACGGTGACCCGTAACGCACTAAAAATTGGTAACAAAAAAAGTCCCTGATCGCAGGGACTTTTACATGATCAAAAATAGTTTTGGTTACGATAGTCTTGCAACTGGTTGAGATTCAGTTCTCTTGTGGAACGGAAACGAGTCCGTCTGTAGATAAAGCCGATAAACAAGAACGGTGCTGGCAGCAGAGCGTACCACCAGCGACTGACATGTAACATGGCGATTCGCTGCGTAAAGGTTGGTGAAGGGATGGATTGATCCGCGAGGAGCGGAACAGATCCAATCGGTTTTCCGTCTGCCGTAAATTCCATGCTGCCCACTACGCTGCCTGCCTGCAGCGGCGGTTTGGCTGGAGGATTCAACTTGATTTGCGACTGTATGTTGGGATTGGAACCGGCCGGGTATGTGTAATAGAGATCGGCGCCCGTTTTCACACTTGTCTTTAAATCATCCGTATAATGGATAGCATTGGTACTGACAATTTTGTCTTTGGCAGCTATCTGCCTGGTATTAAAATTGGCGAATCCATAATCAAGCAAAGCCGTTGCATCAAGGCGAATCGCTTGCTTCGTCTGGGCAAACATTAGTGTGCCAATAAGTTCCCGGTCTCCCCGTTTAGCAGAAAATACCATGGTTTGCATCGCCTGATCGGTAAATCCGGTTTTGACCCCGGTAGCACCCTCATAGTTATATAGCATGGGGTTAATGTTGTTGAGTACCGATTCCCATTCTTTTCCGTGCCACGGGCGCGTTTCCGTAGCGACTATTTCGCGGAATTTCGGGTTTTGCATCGCATAGCGGGCGATCAGCGTCATATCATGTGCGGTGGTATAATGCTGCGGATCATGCAAACCGTTCGGAGTGACGAAATGGGTGTTGGTAGCACCGAGTTCTTTCGCTTTTTGATTCATCATATCGGCAAACTTTTCCACCGATCCGGCTACATGTTCAGCGATCGCAATGGCTGCGTCGTTGCCTGAATTGAGCAGCAAGCCGTACAGCATATTTTCCATCGATTGCGTTTCGCCTTCCACTAAATAAATTCGGTTTCCTTCCTGTTCGGTGGCCCGTTTTGATGTTACCACTTGCTCATCGAGTTTCGAATTTTCGAGAGCGAGAATGGCTGTCATAATCTTTGTTATAGATGCCGGATACAGCCTCTCGTTTTCATTTTTGGAATAGAGGACTTGACCCGATTTGAGGTCGATCAGAAAACCGCTTTCTGATTGAATCGAAGGTGCCGGTTCAGCGGCAAAAGCAAACAGCGGCAGCATGGTAACAATCAGCAACAGAGCAAGCACCCAGATAATCAGTTTACGCATCATTGTTAAAAACACTCCAAGATTTAATTATTAAACAACATTTGCCGTACATATTTTGGGACATGCTTATTTTATTATGGTTTATTGGAATTTGCAATGAAACTTTACAGAACCTGTCTCTATCGGTATACTGTAGTACAACTTCATATATTCCTTCGGGGCAGGGTGAGACGCATGTCAATTCCCGACCGGTGGTAATGCGCGCAGTCTTTATTGATCGATAGGTGCGTCAGTCCACGAGCCGTTCACGCTAAGCGGGAAGGCAGGAGTTTGGTGAGATTCCAACACCGACGGTACAGTCCGGATGAAAGAAGGAGACGGAGAGGCATGAATCCATTCACGCCTCTACTCGGTTTATGTCCGAATGGACGACCCGATTTGCAACAAAGTGCCCTGAAGTGCTGTCTTCAGGGCTTTATTTTTTGAATCAGGCTGAGATTTGTTCTGCGGGAGGTGAGCGCTTGACCGATCGTGAGTATATGCAGCTTGCCATTCAACTGGCGTCTGCAACAGGTGGGCGGACATGGCCGAATCCGATGGTGGGGGCTGTGGTGGTGAACCAGAATCGGATTGTTGGAATGGGCGCTCATCTAAAAGCGGGCGAGCCGCATGCGGAAGTGCATGCGCTGCGGATGGCGGGCGAACTGGCAAAAGGAAGCACAATTTACGTCACGCTTGAACCATGCAGCCATCATGGGAAAACGCCGCCCTGTGCCGATCTGGTCATTGAATCGGGCGTCAGCCGGGCAGTCGTTGCGATGCTCGACCCCAACCCACTTGTGGCGGGAAGGGGAGTCGAGCGGATTCGGCAGGCGGGCATCCAGGTGGAAATTGGCATATTGGAAGCGGAATCGCGTATGCTCAACGAAGTATGGCTCTGTTCGATTACCCGGAGGCGGCCGTTCGTCTGGCTGAAAGCGGCCATGACTTTGGATGGCAAGATCGCCTCCCATAGCGGGGATAGCAGATGGATAACAAACGAGGAATCCCGTCTATTTGTCCATCGCATGCGAAACCAGGCAGACGCGATACTGGTGGGGAGAAACACGGTGTGTGCCGATGATCCCCAGCTCACGACCCGACTGCCGGAAGGCGGCCGCAATCCGATTCGTGTTGTGTTGGACCGCCGTTTGCAGATCCGGGAAAACGCAAACGTGTTCAACGGCGAAGCGCCAACGATTGTGGTCTGCGGTCCGGAAGCCGATCCGGCAAAAAAGGAAAGACTGCATAGTAAACAGATTGATATTGTGCAGGTTGATGTACAAAACGGTCAACTTGATCTTATGCAGACGCTTGACGCCCTGCATAAACGTCAGATCTCGCTGCTTTTGGTGGAGGGCGGCAGCCAGGTGCACGGGTCATTTTTAGAGAGTCGGCTGTTTGACAAAATGACGATGTTTATCGCTCCTAAACTGATAGGAGGGAGCGGACCTTCGCCGGTTGCCGGAACCGGATTCAGCAAAATGGCAGAAGCGGTCGAACTCAATCGGATTGACATTCAAATGTTTGGAAGTGATTTGGCGATAACAGGATATCCTGTTTGGAAGGGGTGAAAACAAGTTGTTCACCGGGATTATTGAAGAAGTGGGGCGAGTGGCTCGAATCCGTTCATCCGGTCACGCCATACAGTTAGCCATTCAAGCCGCGAAAGTGGTGGAAGACGTTCAGTTAGGCGACTCGATATCGGTCAACGGTGTCTGTTTGACAGTTACAAAGTTCACCGCTGACGGTTTTGAAGCGGATGTAGTTCCCGAAACGATGCGCCGTACGTCTTTAAGAACCCTCCAAGTGGGCAGCCCGGTAAATTTGGAACGGGCGATGCAAATGGGAGGTCGCTTCGGGGGACATATCGTGTCTGGCCACATTGACGGGGTGGGGACGATCGTATCGATTGGCCGGGAAGACAATGCGCGTCTGCTTCAGATTGAAGCGCCGCCGGAAATCATAAAATATATCGTGCCAAAAGGATCGATTACGATTGACGGAATCTCCTTGACCGTAATGGATCGCCAGCCGGATTGTTTTCGTGTATCGATCATTCCGCATACGGGTGAAATGACCAATTTGTCTGCCAAAAAAATTGGCGATCCGGTCAACCTGGAATGTGACATCATTGGCAAATATGTGGAACGGTTTCTGGAAGCGCGGTTCGCTCCGGCAGCCAAATCAGGCCCAACGATAACAGTCGATTTTTTAAGGGAAAACGGTTTTACCGACTAGGGGGGGGTTCCATGTTTCATACAATCGAAGAAGCGTTAGAGGATTTGAAACAGGGGAAAGTGATTATTGTTGTGGATGATGAGGACCGTGAGAATGAAGGGGATTTTGTCGCATTGGCCGAAAAAGCGACACCAGACGTGATTAATTTTATGATCACATACGGACGTGGTCTGGTCTGCGTTCCTATCACAGAGGAACGAGCCCAAAAATTGGATTTGCAACCGATGGTCAACCGCAACACGGACCAGCACGGGACCGCCTTTACCGTTTCAGTGGACGGAAAGGAAACGACGACAGGAATTTCCGCCTTCGAGCGGGCGGTAACAGTAGCCGCTTTGATAGACTCGAACAGCGGAGCGGATGATTTTAAACGTCCGGGTCATATTTTTCCTTTAATCGCAAGGGAAGGTGGCGTATTGCGGCGCGCCGGGCATACGGAGGCGGCAATCGATTTGGCGAAATTATGCGGTTCCTACCCGGCAGGCGTCATCTGTGAAGTGTTGAAACAGGACGGCACGATGGCCCGGGTGCCCGATTTGCTGGAAATTGCCCGGCAGCATCAGTTGAAAATGATCACGATCGAAGAATTGATCCGCTATCGAAAATCGCGCGAAGTGCTGGTCGCGAGAGCGGCGAGCGCCAAACTTCCGACCGATTTTGGCGATTTCCAAGCAGTCGTTTATACGAATTCGGTGGATGACAAGGAACATGTAGCGTTGATAAAAGGCGAGATAGATCCCTCTCAACCGGTCATGGTTCGCGTTCATTCCGAATGCATGACAGGCGATGTATTCGGTTCCCACCGTTGCGATTGCGGTCCACAACTGCATGCGGCGCTGCGCCAGATTGAGGAAAACGGGTCCGGAGTTTTGCTGTATATGCGGCAGGAGGGTCGCGGCATCGGACTTATCAACAAAATCCGCGCATATGAGCTGCAGGAGAAGGGATACGATACGGTAGAAGCGAATGAAAAATTAGGTTTTGCAGCCGATTTGCGAGATTACGGCATCGGCGCGCAAATCCTGCGTGATTTGGGGGTTCGCGAACTCCGTTTGTTGACTAACAACCCACGCAAAATTCGCGGTCTGGAAGGACACGGATTGAAAATCGCCGAACGGATTCCGCTTCAAATGGAATCGAATCCGTACAACATCAAATATCTCAATTCCAAGAAAAGCAAACTGGGTCACATGCTGAACCTTTGATTGCAAGGGAGTTGTAAAACAGGAGGCAGGAATACAATGGCACAAGTGTTCGAAGGAAATTTGATTGGCACAGGACTTAAGATCGGAATTGTGGTGGGGCGTTTCAACGAATTTATCTCGTCGAAATTGCTGTCCGGCGCGCTCGATGCGTTAAAACGGCACGGGGTGGATGAAGACGCTGTGTCTGTCGCCTGGGTTCCCGGCGCATTTGAGATTCCGCTGATTGCGCAAAAAATGGCCGCAAGCAACAAATACGACGCGGTAATTACATTGGGGGCCGTGATTCGCGGATCCACCCCTCATTTTGATTATGTTTGCGCGGAAGTCTCCAAAGGCGTGGCGTCTGTTTCTTTGAAAACAGGAGTTCCGACCATTTTTGGCGTTTTAACGACCGATACGATTGAACAGGCAATCGAACGGGCGGGAACAAAAGCGGGCAACAAAGGCTGGGAAGCAGCTGCTACCGCGATTGAAATGGCTAACCTGACCAAGAGAATCGGCTGAACGACAGATGAGTGTTTGGATGGAGGGGGCCTGTTATGAATGTTGACTTCTCCTTGTTCCGAAAAACGAGACTGATTTGGAAAAAAAGATCTCCGATTCAAACCGTGTATGTCTACCAAAAAGGATCGGTCCGCTATATGCGATTTGCCAGTGAAAGTTGGCAAGGGGCGCTGGACATGAAGAACAAAGAAAAACTATTGTTCCCATACCAGCGCTTTTTTCTTGCCTATCGGGCCTGGATGCCCAACGTCCGTTCCTTTTTGTCGTTAGGTGTGGGTACGGGAACGGCGATTCGGTCCATCCGGCGACTCCATCCGGATGCCCGAATTGTCGGTGTCGATTTGGATGAAGCCGTATTGGAGGCGGCCGTCAAATATTTTGAATGTCCGTGCGATCAGCAAACCGAACTGCACGCGATGCATGGACGGGCATTTTTGGAATCGACGGCAGAGCGGTTTGATCTTGTTTTTCTGGATACATACGACTCTTTCTCGATTCCCAAATCGATGCGGACTGTCCAATCTTTTCAGTCGATTTATCAGGTGTTACAGGAAAATGGGCTGTTGGTTGTGAATGTAATAGGTACATTAAAGGGACCGATGGACAGTCCGTTTAAAACAACTTTAAAAACCGTCCAGGAAGTGTTTCCTGACGTATGGGTGTTGCCTGTTTCCCGATGGTCGCGATTCGAACAGAACATTCTGCTGATCGCACGCAAGCGAAAACCGGGCGATTTTCTGTCCGATGTTCCGGTCCATGAGGATTCTCTGTCTCCCGAGGTGGCAAAACTGGTTCACCAAATTTATTCGGAGTCAATCCCGACAGAGGATATACAAGCGGAGTACGATTAGCAGCCGTTATCTGTTGGCGTTTTAACGCCTGTGTTATAATGGTGACGATCTTTGTGTGGTTGGAAAGGAGCTGTTCGTTTGTTCAATTTTGATTGGCAGCGGATTCTGTTCATGAGCATTGCGTTTTTGATAGGAGCAGCGGTTCATGAAGCAGCCCACGCCTGGAGCGCGTATCGTTTGGGGGATCCAACTCCAGCCAAAGACGGCCGTTTAACGTTGAATCCGTTTGTCCATATTGATGCGTTCGGTTTTCTTATATTGATTTTAACCGGATTTGGTTGGGCAAAACCGGTAATCACCAATCCTTCCATGTTTCGCGGCAACCGCCGTTTCGGAATGCTGCAGGTCGCAATTGCGGGTCCGATTGCCAATTTGCTTTTGGCGGCGCTGTTCGCTTTGATTGCGCAGGCAGGGATCCCTTATTTTAATTTTGAATCGCCCATTGTATTTTATGTAGTCTATATCAATGTGCTGTTGTTTGTATTTAACCTGATTCCCTTGTATCCGCTTGACGGGGAGAAAGTGTTGCGGTCGATTGTGCCGATTCGGCAGTTGGGCTTTTTTTACAAAATGGAAACATACGGCCCGTACATCATTTTGTTGCTTGCGTTTACCGGCCTGATTCGTTTCATTTATCCTCTGATTTACGGCGTAATGAGAGTACTGGGAGTTCCGATCGTATGAACGCAGAATATCTTGTCCGTTTGGAATCGTTTGAAGGGCCGCTGGATTTGCTTTTGCATTTGGTGGAAAAAAATGAAATGGATATCTACAATATCCCGATTGCCGAAATTACCGACCAGTATATGCAATATATTCATGCGATGCAGGAACTGCGGCTGGACTTCGCGTCTGAATTTCTGGTAATGGCGGCGACCCTTTTGGCAATCAAAAGTTCCATGCTGCTGCCAAAACCGGAGCCGTTGGAATTGGACGATGTATACGACCTGCTGGAAGAAACAGCAGATCCACGCCAACTGCTGATGGAACGGCTGATTGAGTACAAGCGGTTCAAACATTTGGCTGCCGAACTGCAAACCATGGCGACTCACCGTAGCAGCGTGTTCACAAGGAGTCCGGTTGATCTGTCCGGGTATATCCCGCACGAAGAACCAAATCCCCTGCAGGGCGTTTCCTTGTATGACCTGCTTGACGCTTTTCGGATGGCTCTGACAAACGCTGTTGCAGAAGATCCGGTCGCTCATATCCGGCGTGACGAAATTTCCGTTAAAGATCGGATTGAGGAAATTTTGACCCTGCTCCGTTTCAATCAAGGCCAAACTTCTTTTTCCACGCTTCTGTCCCAATACGGGCGGCGTTCCGAGATTGTGGTTACGTTCATGGCCGTGTTGGAATTGATGAAAACCAGACAAGTTCGTTGTATGCAGGATGGGTTGTTTGCGGAAATTGTCATCCAACTTGTATGATGAGCGGATGGTGACGTGGAGTGGTGAACCTGTTTATGGATTACAAAGAGGTAAAATCGATTATTGAAGGACTGCTGTTCGTTTCGGGCAGCGAGGGAATGGAAGCGAAACAGATCGCAGAGATCATCGAAATTGATGTGGAGGAAGCGGTTGACATCTGTCACGACCTGGCGGCCGATTTTCGGCGAGAGGGAAGAGGGCTGCAAATTGTCGAAGTGGCGGGCACATTTCAGATGACCACCTTGCCGGAACATGCCCCCTATTTTGAAAAATTGGCTTATCAGCCCCAACAGGCTTCCCTTTCGCAAGCGGCACTTGAAACACTTGCAATTATCGCCTATAAACAACCGATTACCCGTTCTGAAATTGAAGAGATTCGCGGCGTCAAAAGCGAACGGGGCATCAACAATCTGATGGCCAAGAAGCTGATTCAGGAGGTCGGGCGTACAGAAGGGCCGGGAAGGCCGATTCTGTATGGCACCACAAAAGAATTTCTCGATTATTTTGGACTTGGCTCTTTGAAAGAACTGCCGCCGCCTCCTTCCTTTCTGCCGCAGGACGTTTTGGAAGAAGAGCGGCTGTTATTCGACCAACGGTCAATTTTTACGGACACAGCGGGAGAATCGTCCTCCCATGAACCGGAAGAATAAGAGGCGTGTGATATGTTAGGCAATGAAGTAAAGACATCCATGTGAGGAGACTTTACTTCTTTTATTTTTTGTGACCGTATAACACCTTTTCATAATTAGTTAACAGTTTTCTAAGAATTTTTTCCAGCGCGGTCATAGAATGTTTATATTTCTCCTCTATTATAAAGCCATGCGGCCGGGTAAGCCGTAAAAACGGAGTGAGGAGATGAAAGGTATGAAACAAAGCAAGAATCTCAGGATGGGGATGTGGATTCCAGTTGTAATGTAAGGCACGTTGATCACCTCGACTTCTTTAGGTGCAGCAGCATCGGCCTTTGCTGCTGAAAATACGGATTCCACTGCCGTTGTTTAACCTAGCAACCAACAAAGTGCCGCTGCAACTTCTGTACAAAGCGACGCTGCGAAAGAGGATCAACCGGCGGCCAATGGACCAGTTACCATTCTCGCCAATGATGGGAACGGAGCTCCAGCGGCGGTAACTACTCAACCGTCCGGCAGCCAACAACCCGCAAATGAACAATCTACGGATCCATCTGTGACTAAAGATTCTTCCGCAACTGCAGGGACCAAAAACAATTTTTCTGACACCGAAGAGGAAACTAAACATCAACTTAAAAAGGAACAACATCAAGTAAATAGCTACAATTGGGTTGTCGATACTTACAAGAAACTTACTGGTGAATATTTAAACTTAATAGATGACTATCAGCTCTATATCAAAAATTTAACGTCTACAGGGACAAATACTTCTAAAACGCCGGAGATTCAGTGGCAACAAATGTAACAACCGACACGACAGGTTCTGCTCAAACTGCGAGCGCTACTGTTAATCCACAGGCGATGCAGTAACCGGCCCTGGGTAAAGTGTTGAAGTAACCCCTGGCTTTCTCCAAGTGGACTACATACACTTGTAGGCTGAACGCACATGAATGACGAACATCGGAAAGCCGTATGAGGGAAAACCTCACGTACGGTTTGATGAGGAGGGGCTGGATACCCAGCCCTTTACTCTAGCATTTTTGTTTTCGTACGTATGTACAGGCGGTTCACGGGGTAAAGTAACAGGGAATTATTGGGTGCGTGAGGTGAGGGGTATGAACTGGCTGTGGACAGTTTTGATCGGATTGGCAGCTGCTCTATTGCTGCTTTTTTTGTTGCTTTTGCTGATTCCTCTGCAAGTTCATATTCAGTATTCGAGAAACGGGCGGGATGATCAATTGACCGTTCAATTTCAGGCGCTGTTTGGGTTGTTTACATACAAGATAGAGTCCTCTGCGGTTGATTTAATCGTATCGTTAAAAGAAAAATCAAAAATAAAGGCAAACGGGAATACCGACGCACGGGTAGCAGGCCAATCAACCGAAACCGCTGAATCTGCCGAAGCAATCGAATCGTCACAACCGACCCGATTAGCGGAAACGGTTTCGCAAGACGGCAAACACGCAGTCGATCTGCCGTTTGAAAGATTGCAAAAGTCCTTTCAAATCTATCGAGAACTGACTGAACATCTACACACGTTTCACCAAAAGCTTCGGCAACTTACGAAAGTGTTTCGGGTCGTCGAGATGAATTGGAAAACTGATTTGGGAACGGGAGACGCTGCTCTGACAGGTATGGCCACCGGGGTTGTCTGGGGACTGAAAGGGACTTTGCTCGGCATTATCTCCGGCCTCTTTTCGTTTCGTTCACAACCTCATTTGTCGGTGTATCCCCATTTTAACAAAGAATTGCTGCGCACAGAGGTGGATTGCATAATCCGCTTTTGGCTCGGGCAGGCTATTGTCGCAGGCATCCAAATGGGGATTTATATGCTGAGGGAGGGAAAAAAATCATGGCGGATCATCCGATCCAAGGTTTGATGCAAACAGCAATGGAAAACATCAAACAAATGATAGATGTCAATACCATTATTGGCGACGCTGTGGAAACACCGGACGGCAGCGTGATATTGCCCATTTCAAAAGTGGGATTCGGTTTTGCAGCAGGCGGCAGCGAATTCGAAATGGACAGCCAGGACAGCGGACTCCCCTTCGGGGGTGGAGCAGGCGGCGGCGTTTCGATTACGCCGGTCGGGTTTTTGGTAGTCGCACAAGGTCAGGTCAAATTGCTTTCTTCCGAAGCTCCCAACCAATTGTATGAACGGATCATTGATATGGCGCCGCAAGTGTTTGATAGAATCCAATCGATGATCGGGAATAAACCGAATCAAATGCAGCAGCAGCAAAACATGAATCAGATGCCGATGCATACACAGCAGCCGATGCCCAATATGCAGTAAGCCTTGTAATCGCCGCTGTACGACATACTCCGGGTGAACTGCAGCGCTTCTTCGGAATATAGCGGTATTTGTGTGACGTGCAGGATCTCCCCGGCAGGGGTTCCGTGCACGTCTTTTTTTAACAGCTTAGAAAGTATAAAAATGTGATATTCCATCACCATTTTTATACTTTCGGCTGTCGAAAAAGGCTTCCTCTATTAAACGCCACTTTTTTCTTGAATATGCTTCGGTAGAAGCCTTTTTTATTGTCACGTCGTTAGATTATCAGACACGTCTCGTGCTGGAGGAAGAGATTTTGGCTATTTTAAAAGAACAGAGTAAAACGGTCGTATTAGTTACGCATGATATTGGAGAAGCAATTGCAATGTCGGATCGGGTCGTCGTTATGAGCAAACGGCCTGCTACAGTAAAAAGAATCTATGAAGTGGGTCTGGCCTCTCAACACGGGTCGGGTCTGAAAGCCCGTTCAGACATCCGCTACAATGAATTTTTTGACAGCATTTGGACGGACCTTGACATTCAAATCGGGAGGGGTGCCTGATGGGAAAAGCACAAGAAAAGCTACTGGACTTTAACGCCCAGAAGGGGAAGGCCAAAAACGGTTTCCTCTTTTTTAGAAACACAAAATCACTTGATCATATCCAAACCTATTTTTGGAGAATCTTGGTGGTTGTTGGACTTATGGGGACCTGGGAAATGAGCGCCCGGTTTAAACTGATCAACTCGTTTCTCATGGGTTCACCATCCGGAATTTGGGACTCCACCGTTCGAATGCTGCAAAGCGGTCAATTATTCACTGACACCCAAGCGACCGTATTTGCTACTTTAATCGGATTTGTCTTAGGAAGTTTACTCGGATCGTTGGTAGGGCTGTTACTGTGGTATTCAGGTCTTGTGGCACGCATTCTGGATCCGTTCGTGGTCGCGCTCAATGGTGTTCCCAAAATCGCACTGGCCCCGATGATCATTATCTGGTTCGGATCGGGTATCTACTCCAAAATCGTTCTGGCCACGGACTTGGACACATGGTATTCGTAGCCGGAAATCTGTTTAACTTGAACTCTGTTTGGGTTGGGGTTCTGACACTTATGGCAGTAGCCCTTTGCTTATATGCGATTGTCGGTTGGCTTGAATCACGCTTATTACCGTGGAATTCAAAGAACGAACTGGCTAAGACAAAAATCGGAGCCTAGCAGACTACCGTTAAACCATCTCCAAAAATATTACTACACTACTAAAAAGAATCGAGGGAGCCAGATCATGTCTAACATTACGAATCGAAAACGCGGAATTTTGTTCAGTGTCCTTTTGAGCATCCCATTTTTGCTTACGGCATGCGGAGGTACATCGTCAAACACGGCGAAACCGGAGTCGGTCAGCAAAACGAAGAACGTAATGGTGACCGAAGCTTTCCACTCCCTGCTATATCTCCCGTTATATGTAGGCAACAAGCAAGGTTTCTTTGATCAGAACGGCATTCATATTACATCCATCCGAGCGGCAGGCAGCGGTCCTACCGCACTGGCTTCCGTATTATCCGGAGAGGCGCAATTCTCTGTACACGGTCCTGAACATGTCGCGTTCGCACGTGACAAAGGCGGTGATGCACGGGCCGTGAGCGCGGTTGCAAACAGTGCACCGGTTTGGATCCTTGCAAAAGAGGGTGTAAAAATCGATTCTGCCAGAGATTTTCGGGGGAAAAAAATAGTGGTCGGTCTCGCTCCCGGGACGTCGAATACCCTTCTTAAACTTCTTTTGTCAAAGAATAATATTGATTTGAAAGACGTAACTATTACAGAAGTTCAGAACGGATCAGAACTCGGACCTGTCCTCGCCGGACAAGCCGATATTGCGGTCGCCTATGAACCGCAAGTGGATCAAGGGGTCGCCCAGGGATTAAAGATTGTGTATCAGTTTACAAATGATTACCCTGATTATGCATTCTCAACGGTAAACACATCGCAAGCTTTGATAGAAAAAGATCCTGACCTTGTGAAAAAATTTGTTCTCTCGGTGCAAGAGTCACTTGACTATATGCATAAGGATCCCGACAAGGCAAAGGAAATTGCGCGCAAGGAGTTCCCTGACCTGAGCCCTGATGTAGTCAATCAGGCCGTACAACGAATGATTGACAGCAATGTATATCCCAAGACCTCACTCGTAAATGAGGCGGCGTTTAAGAATGCCATGGATGTGCAAACGTTTGTAGGAAACCTCAAGAAGGATGTTTCCTATACAGATATCGTAAACCCAAGTTTTGCAAAGTGACATATGATGATGCAATCTCAAAATTGTGTTCGGGAGGGAGTGCGATGGGCTTTACAGTGTTAGGTTTGCAATGCGGCCCTTATGAAATGTTAGGTTCTTATGTGTATAGAATGGAAGCACTCGGTCGTCATCTTGATCGTGAACTCCAAAATGGATCAGCTGATCTCGTGGTATTTCCCGAACTGATGACGGTCCCCTATAAATGCGGAACGTATGATGATTCGTTTTTTGACATGGCGGAGCCCCTGGATGGACCGACATTGGAATGGCTCTCAAAGAAAGCAAGAAATTATCAGACTGCAATTGTCGGGACTCTCTTTGAACGCGAAACGATCGGGTCGGAGAATCGTTATTTTAACACGGCAGTGATTGTCTCTCCGGAGGGAGATTTGGTCGGAAAGTATAGAAAGACGCATATTCCAAAGGTTTGCCTTCCGACACTTCATGTAGATGAAACCTATTACTTTTCGGCTGGAGAAGAACTTCCCGTTTTCGTGGTTCAGGAAAGGAAAATTGGAATCCTCATTTGCTATGATCGGTCTTTTCCGGAAGCTGCCCGTACACTTGCAGTTCAAGGAGCCGAGTTAATTGTGATCCCGACGGCAGCCGGCGGGATAGACCGCGCGGGTATGTGGATTGCCGAATGTGCCGCCCGTGCCAGAGAAAATGGTGTTTTCGTTATGGGGGTAAACCGGGGAGGAGACGAACGTTATATTGCCAATGATAGTACAGAGAAAATCACTCACTACTTTGGAATGACCGCTGCCTTTGATCCGCGAGGAGAAGCGCTCGGTCCCGCTCTTGACAATCGTTCCTGGACATCGTTACGTGTCGATTTGGACTTCAGTCAAATTGAAACGAATCGATCAGGTTTAAATTTTCTGCGAGACTATCGTCCGGAACTTTATCGGCGTTACGATGCAAATTGCAACACGAATGCCTTTTCGGATACGTTTCCGGCCGATATTCCAAAGGATCGGATTAACGGTTTGCCGGTTTATGATCTTCGCAAGCAATTGAATACACTTCGCAATTTTTCCCTGCATAGGGAAACGGAACCACTCTTTACACCAAGAGGTGAACAATAGTGATTAGCGGACAACCGTTGCATGATCTTTCCATATTTGAAGCATCCCAACTTATCAGAGACAGACAAATTTCTCCGATCGAACTGACGAAATCATTACTGAAACGCATAGATGAAGTGGAGGATCAGGTTCACGCCTGGGTAACTGTGATGTATGAAGAAGCTCTGCGTTCCGCTCAAGCAGCTGAAGAAGACATCTCGCGCGGTATGGTTAGGGGACCCCTTCATGGAATTCCTTACGGTGCCAAGGATATTTATTATACGGCTGGAATTCGCACCACCGGGGGATCAAAAGTAGAGCCTGATTTTATTCCATCCTCAGATGCAACGGTGATCACGAAACTCCATACAGCAGGAGCGGTTCTTCTCGGTAAGACCACTACAACTGAATATGCCTTTCTCGGAGGAGCGCCTCATACCCGAAATCCATGGAATCTCAACCATACTCCTGGTGGATCAAGTGCCGGCTCTGCGGCTGCTGTGGCTGCATCTATGGCTCTGTTCACGCTTGGCACGCAGACAGCGGGTTCCCTCTCTCGTCCCGCTGCTTATAACGGGCTCACAACACTTAAGCCTACTTATGGGCGAATTAGCCGTGTGGGCATTATGGCTCTCAGTTGGAGCCTTGATCATGCAGGCGCGATTACAAGGACTGTTAAGGATACCGCGATTGTTCTAAGCACAATGGCAGGCAAGGACCCGGCTGATCCAACCACCCTATCCGCACCTGTACCAGATTATACCCTCGCGCTGGGTCAGGACATCAAGGGTATGGTATTGGGGGTGCCAGAGACCTTTTTCTTTGACGGCATAGACCCTGAACTTATGAAAGCAATGAGAGCCGCTTTGCAAGTCTTTCAGGATCTTGGCGCTTGCATCATCCCCGTTAAATTGCCTTTCTCTTTTGAGGATGCGAATGTGGCACACTGGATTGTCATGCGAACGGAGGCAGCCGCTTATCATCAGGATTTCTACAAAAAATACGCGGACAGGTATGGCCCAAGTATCCGTGAAGCTCTTGAATTGGGGCAATTAACGCCTGCTGTCGATTATCTTCGCGCCCAACGAATCCGTAATATCTATCGGGAGGAGTTGCTTGATTTACTCCAGCAGGTGGACGCTTTGATCACACCGACTGCCCCGGGCCCTGCTCCCGAGGGAATTGCGGCTACCGGCACACCCGTTTTTAATGTTCCATTTACATGCGCCGGAGTCCCAACGTTAAGCATTCCGATAGGGTTCACTTACGATTTGGGGCTTCCGCTTGGTTTACAACTCGTTTCTCGTCCGTTGTCGGAAGAACTATTGATTACATTGGGGGACGCCTATCAAACTGTGACCAATTGGCACCAGATGCGTCCGCAAATAAAAGATGGATGACCCCCAACTTCATAAAATGAAATCGGAACGTCAGTTGATTAATAACCGGTTTAGACAGTCTTCTTCACTGTGCTAAACCTTTTTTGCTTTGATTTGGCGAAAGCCAAGTTTTCTTTATTGTTTGTCCTAGAGAAAGACGGGCCTGCATATACCTTAGATGAATGAGGACAGCAGGAGGGTTGTCATGAAATCGCGTCTGTTTACCATTATTTCGGTCGTACTGATGTTGGTTCTGTCGGTTCCGGCAAATTCATTTGCGGCTCCCGAATGGGATCCGAATAAATTTGTCAATGAAGTGCCCGTTTCAGCCGAAACTGCTGCCGTGATTGATGTGCAGACAGGCCGCATATTATACGGCAAAGACATGAACAAAAAAATGCGGATTGCAAGCCTCACCAAAATCATCACAGCCATCGTCGCCATCGAATCCGGCAAGCTGGAGGACACCGTCACCGTTTCCCCGAATGCGTACGGTGTAGAAGGTTCATCCATTTATTTGGCGCTTGGTGAAAAACAGAAACTGAAAGATTTGGTGTATGCCATCATGCTTCGTTCCGGCAATGACGCAGCGACTGCCGTAGCCGAGTATGTGGGCGGCGGGTCGGTCAAAAAGTTTACCGATATGATGAACCGAAAGGTAAAGGAGCTGGGATTAACGGGAACGCATTTTGCCAATCCGCACGGGCTGGATGATGATGCCCATTATTCAACGGCACACGATATGGCCGTATTGACCGCTTATGCATTGCGCAACCCGGTGTTTGCTGAAATTGTCAAGACGAAAGTAAAACGGATTCCTTGGGAAGGCAAAGAATGGGATCGGGTCATGCGAAACAAAAACAAAATGCTGTTCCGCTATCAGGGAGCTGACGGGGTAAAAACCGGTTACACCAAAAAAGCGGGGCGCTGCTTGGCAACCAGCGCCAGCAGAGATGGTCGGCAACTGGCTGTGATCGTACTAAATGACGGAAACGATTGGGATGATTCTGCCAAACTGCTTGATTACGGATTTTCTACCTACGATTTTAAATCCCTGAAAGCGAATCAAACGATCAGTACGCTGCCTGTCAAGTATGGAAAATTAGCACAAGCGGAGGTTGTCACACAGGCCGATTTTCGTTATCCCTTGCGTCCGGAGGAACGGCAGGCAGTCAAACAGGAAATCGATTTGCCAAAACAGTTGAAAGCGCCCATCCAAAAAGGCCAGAAAGTGGGAACTATCAATTTTTATCTGAACGGGCAAAAAATCGGATCGGTCGCTCTCGTCGCGAATCTATCGGTCGATGAAATCAGTTTTATGGAGAAAATCAAACTGTTGTTTGCTGGACTTTTCACGTCATGAGAGGTGACGGAAATGATTAATGTGATATGGATCAGCCTTCTCCTTATCGGAATTGCAGTGGGAGCGGCGACCGGCAACATGGAAGGAATTACGCGCGGAATCCTGCGGGGTGCGGAAAACGGCGTGTCTGTCAGTCTTGGCTTAATCAGCATCCTGGTGTTCTGGTTAGGTATTATGAAAATCGCCGAAGATGCGGGACTGGTTCAAATGCTGTCAAAATTGTTGCGTCCGTTAGCGCGTTTTTTGTACCCTTCCGTGCCGCCCGATCATCCGGCAATGGGATCCATACTGGCGAACATGAGCGCAAATATACTGGGTCTCGGCAATGCGGCTACGCCATTAGGATTAAAGGCGATGCAGCAGTTGCAGGAACTGAATCCCGAACCGCACCGAGCCAGCGACGCGATGTGTACGTTACTGGCGATCAATACGGCGAGCCTTACCATCATACCGGCAACAGTGATCGCCATTCGGATGCAGTATGATGCGAAGAGTCCGACCGATATTGTAGGTGCTACAATAGTGGCTACTTTCCTCGGTACGTTGACGGCTATCGTACTGGATCGCTTTTTTCGCGCACGTGAACGGAGAAAAAGGGGGATTCCATGATGGAATGGACCAATCTCCTTTCCGAATGGGCGCTGCCCGTTGTCATTTCTTCCATTCTGGTAATCGGCCATTTTCGCAAAGTGCCGGTCTATGAAACTTTTATTCTGGGAGCGAAAGAAGGATTTCCGACAACTGTAAGAATTATCCCCCATCTGGTGGCCATGATGGTGGCCGTTTCCGTTTTTCGCGAGTCAGGGGCGCTGGATTTATTGTTAAAAGGGTTGCGGCCGGTATTTGATACGTTGCATATTCCGTCCGAGATTGTACCGATGGCGCTGCTGCGGCCGATTTCGGGAACGGGATCGCTGTCCATCATGACTGATATATTCCAAACCTATGGACCCGATTCCGTGTTGGGAAAAATCGCCTCTGTCATGCAGGGGTCAAGTGATACGACTTTGTATGTGCTGACCGTATACTTTGGATCGGTTGGCATTCGAAACTCCCGCTACGCTGTTAAAGTGGGGCTGTTGTCTGATTTGGCGGCAGCTGCTTTCTCCGTT
Source organism: Effusibacillus dendaii (assembly GCF_015097055.1). NCBI lineage: Bacteria > Bacillati > Bacillota > Bacilli > Caryophanales > Alicyclobacillaceae > Effusibacillus > Effusibacillus dendaii. Next base: position 747,930 of record NZ_AP023366.1, on the reverse strand, counting down.
CTGGTTGTCTATTGGATGTTTGGCGTATAATGAACAATAAGAATTGGAAAAAGACGGGTGAAAAGCGTGGAACGTCTGCAAAAGGTACTGGCGCAATCAGGAGTTGCGTCCAGACGAAAATGTGAAGAACTGATCGTGGCCGGCAAAGTGACCGTGAATGGTCAAGTGGTGACCGAACTGGGAACGAAAGTGGATTCGACACGAGACACAATTGCTGTTGAAGGAAAGCCGATTGGCAAACAGCAGAGCGTATATATCCTGTTCAACAAGCCGACTGGAGTTGTAACAACCGTGTCCGACCCGGAAGGAAGAAAAACGGTGATCGATCTGGTGCAGGTAAAAGAGCGGATATTTCCGGTTGGTCGTCTGGATATGAACACAAGCGGCCTGCTGCTTTTGACAAATGATGGACAATTGGCCAACGGATTGATCCATCCGTGCCATGAAGTGGATAAAACATACCGTGTGGTCGTTCACGGCAGTATAACAGATGACTCATTGAAACGGCTGGAAAACGGAGTCTTGTTGGAAGACGGTATGACAGCTCCTGCGAAAGTCAAACTGCTTGCCCGTTCTTCCAAACAGTCTGCGTTTGAAATCACAATTCATGAAGGACGCAATCGGCAGGTCCGCCGCATGTGCGAAGCGGTCGGTCATCCGGTATTGAAATTGAAACGCGTCAAATTTGCTTTCCTGACAATCGGAAAGGTAAAAACGGGTGAATGGCGGCGGCTGACAGCAGAGGAAGTGGATCGGCTCTACCGGATTGCCGGCACAAAATAACATTCGTTTGTAATTTGGGAACAAACTGGAAATAATAACGGGAAGACGGCATTGTCCGTCTTCTTCTTTTTCACAAAATGTTCAACAGTTTCTCATAACGCTGTCTTGTCGATACGTTATAATTGTTATATGTGTGGCTATAGCAATAAACGAATTTGAGGTGGAATACCGGTGGCAGTTCAGCGCAGAACGGGCAGGGTCATCACGGTTGTAATTCTTCTGCTGGCCTGTGTAGCAATTCTTGTGGCTCTGATTAACTTTACAAACTCAGACAAAAAGACCGTATCCGTCGGTCAGGCTGCGCCCAATTTTACACTTGCCGACTTAAATGACAAACCGCTGGCGCTTCAGGATTTAAAGGGAAAAGTGGTGCTGCTTAACTTTTGGGGATCCTGGTGCGAACCGTGTCGGGTCGAAATGCCGTCCATACAGTCGATTTATGAGCGGTATAAAGATAAAGGAGTTGTCGTGGTCGGCGTCAATATTGGCGAAAACAAAGTGACGGCAAAAGGCTTCACGGACCGGTTAGGTGTCACGTTCCCCATTATATTAGACCAGGATCGTTCCGTTACGTTGGATCAGTATCATGTCGGGCCGATTCCAACCACTTATTTTATTGACAAAAAGGGAATCGTTCAGGACAAGTTCGAAGGGCCGATGACCGAACAGTTTATGACTCAACAGATTGAGACTTTGCTCGCAAAACCATAAGGGATGATACAAAATGAATTCATTGGCTGCCAACAAGCGCCGCTCCGTATTTGAGTTAATCTGGGATTTTTTTGCCTCTGTCAAGGTGGCGATCGTCATCATTGTGCTGATTGCCATTTCGGCCATGATCGGTACGATTTTTCCGCAGGAAAACTTTATTCCGTCTTCGAGCCCCGAAACGTATTATCCGGCAACCTACGGTACGCTCGGCAAGATTTACTATCAGTTGGGTTTTTCTCATATGTACACCTCTTGGTGGTTTGTCGCTCTTTTGCTGCTGCTCGGCGTTTCGCTCGTTATCTGTTCGCTGGAACGTGTAATCCCTCTTTATAAATCATTGCATCGCCAGGAAATTAAACCGGCCTTGTCTGTGGTTCAACGAAAACGCGTCTACACATCTTTTGAAAAAGCGGATGATGCGTTGGCCGACCGCATGGCAGCCGAACTGCGCAAAAGAAGATATAAGATTCGCCGAGAGGGTTCCGCTTTTTTAGCTGAAAAAATGCGTATTTCCCGGTTCGGGGCTTACGTTATTCACATCGGATTGATCATCATTATTCTCGGAGCGCTGTCCCGTTTGATTCCGGGATGGTACGTGTCGCAAAACATCTGGGTCGAAGAAGGCCAAACGGTGAAAGTTCCGGGTTCCGATTTTTATGTTCGAAACGACCAGTTCACCGTTGAGTTTTATCCTGACCAACGTCCGAAACATTATGAAACAAAAGCGACAATCATTGAAAACGGCAAGGAAGTATTAAAACAAAGCATCATTGTTAACGAACCGTTGAAGTATAAAGGCATCATGCTGTTTCAGGCAAACTTCCTGCCGCCGACGCTTCGTTTGTTGAACCTTGATTTGAAGGACAAGCAGACAGGCAGCAAACTTGGGACGTTTACGGTCGACTTGTCGAAACTTCAAACCGAATACAAAGTGGGCGACTATACGGTCAAAATGATCAATTATTTTCCGGATTTTGATATCCAGAACGATCAGCCGGTGACCAAGTCGACCGACCCCAACAATCCGGTATTTTTGATGCAGGTGGAAGGGCCCGGTGTCACCCAACCGGTTCAGCAGTTTCTGTTTGTGTTCCAACAGTTTAATATGCAGCAGGGTTCAAAATTCGATCTGACTCCTTCCGGTGGCAAAATGGTTCAAACAACCGGCTTGCGCGTGCAAAAGGACAATGGTATTCCGATTGTCTATGGCGGTTCTGCTATTGTGTTGTTGGGACTCGTATTGGTATTCTATTTTCAGCACCGTCGGGTGTGGGGGCAAATCCATGACGGCGTGCTGCATGTCGGGGCGCAGACGAACAAAAACTGGTACGCGATGAGAAAAGAGATGGAACGCGTCCTGAAGGCTATGGGCCGAACCGAATCGGTCGAACTTCGGCAGGGGGGGAAAGAGTAATGCTTACATTGTCAGCCTGGTTATATTGGATCGCATTTTTCGGTTACCTGCTGGCCTCCATTTTGTATATTATTGGTGTGACAGGAAAGAAAATTAAAATTAAAAACGGGGAAGCGATTGCCAACTTTTGGACGCGGTGGGGATATATCGCGGCCATTTTGTCTGTGTTGGTTCAGTTTGGCGGGTTCATTACACGTTGGATTGGCAGCGGCCATTCCCCGACGTCCAACATGTACGAATATATGAGTTTCTGGGCTTGGTGCATCATGCTGGCATTTGTGGTGATCAGCGCCTTTTACAAATTCCCCATCCTGGGAGCGTTTGCAGCGCCTACTGCTCTGATTGTGCTGGCATACGCAAACGTTTTCCCTGACACAACGCAAGCGTTGATTCCTGCCTTAAAAAGTTACTGGTTGTATATACACGTTACGACAGCCGCTCTGGGCGAAGGAATCTTAACGATTGCCTTTGCAGCGGCGCTTATGCATCTGCTTGTCATAACAGACTTGTCCACAAAGAGCCGCAAGGTGTCCTCGCTTGAATTTTTTCTGTTTTTGATTGTCTCTTTGGTCGGTTTTGTTGCCGTTTCGTTTATCTTTAAAAACTATCAAATTGTTGAACCGATTAATGGCTATACGTACAAACTGCCCCCATTAGTCGGGCCGACTGGAATTGCTGTTGGTTCACTCGGCAGTCTCGGCGGTCTGCCGCTGCCGATTTTAAATGTTCCGAGCTGGCTCTCAGGGGCGATTTCCTCTGTAAAAGTCAATACGTTTTTCTGGACGTTGATAGCGGGCGTTGTGCTGTACCTGATTTTGCGTCTGCTCAACCGAAAACCGTTAGTATTTACAACCGCCAAATGGGTTGGCGGATTGAATCCCGACTCGCTCGACGAACTTTCTTACCGTGCCGTAGCCATTGGCTACCCCGTATATACATTAGGTGCGCTGGTATTTGCGATGATCTGGGCGCAGGAAGCGTGGGGATCTTATTGGCAATGGGATCCAAAAGAAACGTGGGCTCTGATTGCGTGGTTATACTACACCACCTACCTTCATTTACGGCTAAATAGGGGCTGGGAAGGGGAACGCGCTTCCTGGATGGCGGTCTGGGGCTTTATTGTCATCATGTTTGTGCTAGTGGGAGTCAATTTCTTGATTGTTGGTTTGCACTCATACGCATGAGGCCTTTCACCGAGGAGGGATTGGAATGGAGAAATCGGTTCGTATTCTGGTGGTTGATGATGAGGAAAGAATCCGCAAACTGGTTCGCATGTACATGGAACGGAACGCGTTTGAGGTTGAAGAAGCAGAAGATGGCAAAGAGGCTTTGGAGAAAGCGCTGGCCGATCCGTATGATCTGATTGTACTGGACCTGATGCTGCCGGGAATGGATGGCCGCAAGGTTTGTGAGGAAATCCGCAAAACGAGCGAAGTGCCAATCATCATGTTAACCGCTTCAGGCGATGAGTCGAGCCGCATTCACGGGTTTGAACTGGGGGCGGACGATTACGTGGTCAAACCGTTTTCCCCGCGTGAATTGGTGATGCGCGTCAAGGCGCTTTTGAAAAGAGCGCAGACAAACAGGAACGATGTGATGACAAATGAATTGGGACAAGTCCTGTCGATAGAAGGGCTGAGCATCAACCTTGATTCGCATAAAGTGTTGGTGGGGGACGTCGAAGTCGCCCTGACTCCGAAAGAATATGAATTGCTTTGTTATCTGGTACAGCGTCCTGATAAGGTATTCTCGCGCGAAGAACTTCTGCGGGATGTCTGGAATTACCAGTTTTTCGGTGACCAGCGGACGGTGGATACGCATGTTAAGAGATTGCGTGAAAAACTTGGGCACTATTCGGAAAAGGTGGCCAATATGATTGTCACTGTATGGGGCGTTGGTTACAAATTCGAGGTGCGCGAGTGATTCGAAACAGTCTTGTCGTCAAATTATGGTTGACGATTATTGTTATGGTGGCTGTTGTTCTGAGTTTGCTGACCGTTTTTCTGGAACAGGTGTTTGATACGTACTTCTACTCTTCGCAGGAACAGGCGCTGCGTGATCGTGCGGCCTATATCAGCAATATCTTGGTTACGCAGACTGATAAGGAACTTGCCTTGACCATTGCTGAGGAAGTGACAAAAGTATCCAACAGCCATATGTTTGTTGTGGGGTCATTGGCGAAAGGAGGCGACGATCATGTGCTGGATACCGTGCCAGCCGACATGCGTCCCGAACTGTCCAGCGGCAAGCAAATTATCCGTAGGGGATTGTCACCCGGCTTTGGCAATTTTAGGGCGGATAGCACCAGCGCTTGGGTGATTCATCCCATTTCCGAAAACGGCAAACTGCATGCATTATTGTTGATTTACCAGCCCGTTACCGAAATCGAACATGCGATCAATCGAATTCGGAATCTGATCCTGTTTGCAGCCGGTATTGGAGTGGTACTGGCTACCGGGCTGTCTTTCGTCGTTTCTAAAAACCTGTCACGGCCGGTCATTCAGATGACGCAAGTGGCGGAGCAGATGGCGTTAGGCAATTTTGAAGGAAAAGTGAATGTGGTGACAGGCGATGAGGTTGGCCGATTGGGCCATACGATTAACTTCTTGGCTGACAGTCTGCAACAGACCATTCATAATCTTTCCAAAGAAAAAGAACAGATGTCAGGCATTCTGTTATCGATGCACGACGGGGTGGTTGCGGCCGATCGGCAAGGAAAAATCACATTGGCCAATGGACCTGCCAAAAACTGGATGAGTGCCGTCCGATTGGAAGAAACGGATGTTCCTGATCATGATCTTTTGCCAAGCGAATTAAACGACTTGAAAAATTGGGTACTCGAAGATCCAAAAACCAAAACAGCCGAGTTTATTTGGCAAGGACGCACAATTGCAGTTACCATGACACCGCTGCATGAACCTGGAAACGGTGTGGTCCGGGGCGTTGTGGCTGTATTGCGCGACATGACGGAAGAGCGCAGATTGGACCGTATTCGAAAAGATTTTGTGGCGAGTGTTTCACACGAATTGCGGACACCACTGGCTATGATTCAGGGGTACGGAGAGGCGCTGCTCGATGAATTTGGCGAGGATCCAGAGCAACGCATGGAACTGACGCAGATTATTCTTGATGAAGCAAACCGCATGAAACGGTTAGTGAACGATTTGCTTGATCTTGCTCAACTGGAAGCCGGCCAATTTGAATTGCATACCACAGAATTGAATCTTTCAAATCTCATAAATTGGGTGGGACGCAAGTTCCATACGTTGGCACATGATCAGGGAATCGGGTTTTCCGTGGATTATGATGAAAACGCAAACTATCAGGTTGAAGGGGATTCAGACCGATTGGAGCAAGTATTCACCAATCTTGTGGATAATGCAATGCGTCATACCCCTGCCAATGGATCGGTTTCGCTGCGGCTCTTTACCAACGGAAATTTTGTGTATGTAGAGGTTTCCGATACGGGTGAAGGGATTCCAGAGGAAGATTTGCCTTTTATTTTTGAACGTTTCTATAAAGTTGATAAAGCCCGCACCCGTTCAAAAGGCGGCACCGGACTGGGCCTTTCGATCGCACGTAATATCGTTTTAAAACATCATGGAAACATCAAGGTAACAAGCACTGTTGGCAAAGGAACAACATTCACCGTTATGCTTCCAATGCGGGTGAATGAAGAAAACTCCTTTTAATAAGCGGAACCCCGTGAATTCGACTCACACGGGGTTCTTCTTGTTTACACGATCTTTATGTCTCCGGAATCAATCGGCTTAAAATGTCGGCAATTTCATCTGTAAAAGAAGAGATCGGGCGTCCGTGACGGATACCGGCAGTCATTTGGCGAATACGGGCAACTGTGTCCACATCGGCTGACACAATGGCTCGATAACCCGGACCTGTCCTTTCGGCCGCCTCTTTGACCGAATATTTAACCGTATCAATCTTTGAACCGCTAATATTTGACTTCAGATCTACCCCGACTAAAGCAACACGTCCCGTTAAAAGCACATATGCGTGTTGAACACCAGGGATGCCGGTTAATACTTGTGCCATATGATCCGCTTCCGCTTTCGGATTTGGATTCGGATGTCTTTCTGCCTGCTCTGGAGCTCTTAAAGTTGGGTCCTGACTGTTTGGAATTTGGCCTGCATCTTTGGGGGACGGATGATTCTCGGCTGGTGTCGATTTGATCTGCCAAGGTTTGTTGACTCCCTCAGTTGTGGGACCCGTTTGAGGGTGTTGGGCAGCCTGGCGGCAACCAGTCACCGTGAGGAAGATACAAAGCGTCAGAATGGGCCAAACCAGAAAGAGCCAAATTTTATTGTTAGGATGCATGTCCGATCACCTCTTTTCGTAGTATTTCCAAGTAGAATAAATTATTCGTGATTCAAATTACGGCAATTTTGTGCAATTATAGGGTAGTATAGACTGAGAGGTGACAGGAAACATGCCCTGGGTGTATTACGGTAAATTATTCGACAGCAAATTTCAAGCGGGTTGTTTGGCTGCCCGAATACGTGATGATTGGTGGTTGAATCAATATCGATCCCCCCGTTTTGTCGGTATTTACCAGACAAAATCGGGACGGTACGGTGTGAAATACCTATGGTAGCGGGGATTTTTCCGCGTGAAACATTTCTGGAAATGGTCGAATGGTGTAGTTTCCCCAAATGGAATGATGTATCGTGAATATGAGCTGCGGATAGGCCCGTTGAAAAACGGTATACTAAATATATTCTGTCAGGGGAGGGCTTCACATGTATCAAAACCCAGACGACCGGGTAATGCGTGACCTTTTACGGGAAGCGAAAACAATTGCTGTGTTTGGAATTTCTGACAATCCGTCGCGGCCAAGTTATGAAGTAGCAGAATACATACAATCACAGGGGTACGAAGTGGTTCCGATCAACCCCCGGCTTGACTCTGTATTGGGCCGAAAAGCGTATCCCAATTTATTGGAGCTGGAAGGTCCTGTGGATATTGTCGATGTGTTTAGACGCAGCGAGGAGATTCCCCAAGTGGTCGACCAAGTGCTTCAAATGAAACAAAAGCCAAAAGCGGTATGGATTCAGTTGGGAATTGTTAATGACGAACAATGTGAACGTCTTCAACAAGCAGGTATAACTGCGATTCAGGATGCCTGCCTGAAAGTGGAACATTTCCGTCTGTTAGGCCAAAAGGAAGCCTAAACGGGATCGGAAAGCGGAGGCGTTTATGACTGACAAACATCATTCACCTGCTTTTTCCTTAACGCCGTTGCCGAAAAGTTATGATCATCGAGCTTCCATGAAATGGATAACGATTGAATCATTGAGGGTTGTCCTCGAACGCCTGAATGCCCATACGGAACAAAAGGCCGTATTTTTAACCTCCATCGGATTGATCGAAGGAGAATTGGTGGACATCGCAGCCTCCTTTGCCGAATCTTTTGATGAAGAAACGGACACACGTCAGTCGGTTCCACAAGTCACCTCTATGGTGGCGAACGTCAGGGTGGAACTTTTGCGGGTGGTAGAAAAGGATGAGAAAGAACTCCGCTTGACAGACTCCGCTCCGCTGATTGGATTAAGAAACGCAACGATCCATTTGCCGGATCGTGCCGTCCACCTGCCGGAGGTCACATTGTTTGCCGACCAGGTTGTCGGATTTGCTGTCGAACCGCAACAAGTTCATTAAAAGGCGGTTGTCATATACCGTCTTTATTTGGTAAACTGAAAATACGATTCCACTGGGGGTGCCTGCGCGGCTGAGAGAGGAACTTCCTCAACCCTTGGAACCTGTCGAGCATGCGATGCATGCGGTCTGGGTAATTCCAGCGTAGGGAAGTGGCGACTCAATCAGGTGTTTACAATGCCGACTTCCAAGGGAGGTCGGTTTCTTTTATTTGGAAGGAAAGTGTGACGTCTCATGGACAGCCGATTGTATCTGATTACGGGAACCGATTTTCTAAAAAACAGATCTTTGCTCGACACGGTGGCGGCGGCAATTGAGGGTGGTGCCGACTGTGTCCAACTGCGGGAAAAAAACGCCTCATCCCGGCAGCTTCTGCAGATGGCAATCGATTTGCGGAAGCTGACGGCGAAGTATAACGTTCCTCTGATTGTGAACGACCGGGTTGATATCGCCTTGGCGGCAGATGCAGACGGCGTCCACCTGGGGCAAGACGATCTGCCGATTGATATAGCCAGAAAGATGCTGGGGCCAAATAAAATCATCGGGATTTCCACACACAATGTGGAAGAAGCGATAGAGGCCGAACGGGCGGGAGCCTCCTACATTGGAGTAGGGCCGTTTAAACCGACCAGTACCAAAACGGACACCCAGCCGGTGGTAGGACTTGCTGGCATACGCCAAATTCGCCAGGCAGTCTCATTGCCGATTGTGGCGATTGGGGGCATACAACAACCTGATGTATCGGACATCATTCAGTCGGGTGCGAATGGGGTGGCGGTCATAAGTGCCATCATGGCGGCCGATGATGTTTTGGCGGCGGCATCCGGCATTCGGGCGGCGGTAGATCGCGTGAGAGGAGGAGCAGCTTGGAACTGATCATAAACGGACAAACCAGACAGGTACCTGAACCCCAAACGCTGGCAGATGTAATCCATCATTTTGGTTTGATCGAAAAAATGGTTGTGGTGGAACACAATGGTAACATCGTGTCGCGAGACCAATATCGAAACGTAACAGTGGCTGCAGGGGATAAAATAGAAATCGTCCATTTTGTTGGTGGCGGTTGATGGAGGTAGGACAAATGAATGGAGTGGCAAATCAAACAGACGCATTACGAATTGGGAACCACGTGTTTTCATCGCGGCTGTTTCTTGGAACCGGCAAATTTTCGGATCTGGACGTACAGCAAAGAGCGGTTGACTTTTCCGGTACAGAGGTTTTGACTTTCGCTGTCAGAAGGCTCAATTTGGATAATCCGGATGCGCCGAATTTCTTGGAACGGCTCGATCTGAAAAAATATACATTACTGCCGAATACAGCGGGTGCGACTACGGCCGAAGAGGCGGTGCGAATCGCCAGACTTGCGAAAGCTAGCGGTTTGTGCGATATGATTAAAGTGGAAGTGATCGGCAATCCGAAAACGTTGCTGCCCGACCCAATCGAAACGTTAAAAGCTACAGAGATTTTGGTGAATGAAGGATTTACCGTATTGACTTACACATCAGACGACCCAATTTTGGCTCAACATTTGCAGAAAGCGGGTGCGCACGCCGTGATGCCGGGTGCTTCCCCGATTGGTTCCGGATTGGGGATTCTGAATCCTCACTACCTGAAATTTATTATTGAAGAAGCGCAAGTTCCGGTTATCGTTGACGCTGGGGTAGGTTCGCCATCCGATGTGTCGCTGGCTATGGAACTGGGCGCTGATGGAGTTTTGCTCAATACGGCGGTAGCGGGAGCCAAAGATCCGGTATTGATGGCGGAAGCGATGAAATTGGCAGTCGAAGCGGGAAGAAAAGGATATTTGGCTGGAAGAATTTCCAAAAAGCGGTATGCCAGCGCCTCTTCTCCTGTTGAAGGAATGATCGAGTAGGGGGCATCCATTCATGCATATTCAAGGATTTGCATTGGGAGCGTTTCAGACGAACTGCTATGTCCTGACAGACGAAGATCATAAGACAGCGATCATTATTGATCCAGGTTATGGGCCTGACATTGTTTTGGATGCGGTGGATGGTTACAAAGTGGAGCATATTTTGCTAACGCATGCCCATTTGGACCATATTGGGGGCTTGCAGCAGCTAAAGCAGGCAACGGGAGCTCCCATTTCGATTCATATTAATGAAAAAGACTGGCTAACCGATCCGATGCTGAACGGATCCGGCCGTTGGCCACAGATTTCAGGCCCGATTACTGGACCTGCAGCAGATCGGTTTGTGGCGGAAGGAGACAAAATCCAGTTCGCTGACACGGAAATTTCCGTTTTATTTGTTCCGGGTCATTCTCCTGGATCTGTTGCGTATGTAGCAGGGGATCAGGTATTTGCGGGGGATACCCTTTTCTTCGGCAGCATCGGTCGAACAGACCTGCCTGGCGGGGATCATGACACATTAATCGATAGCATACGTCGGAAGTTATACGTGCTTCCCAATCAAACAATCGTCTATCCGGGACATGGGCCGGAGACGACGATCGAGCGAGAACGGCAATCGAATCCGTTTGTCCGGGACAACATGTGAATGAGGTCGAAAAAGAGTGAAGGAGACATCCTTTCACTCTTTTTTAAATCCTTTTAATGATTTCTCAGTTTGATTTTTTAAGCATTGTGAATATAATAAGTCTAAGCCGGGCAATTATCTAATTTGACAAAAAATTTCTAAAAAAAGGGGGATATTTGTGAAGAGAGGGTTTGTCTCAATCTTGATCTGGACAGCTATTTCCGTGCTGGGTGCTGTCGCTTTCGCTACTCTGGCCCTTTCCAGAGGCGAAACGATTTCTGCCGCTTGGCTGGTGATTGCTGCTGTCTGTTCGTATGCAGTGGCATACCGTTTTTATAGTAAGTTCATCGCTAACAAAATCTTTGAAGTAAATGACAATCGTGCTACCCCGGCTGAAATTAACAATGACGGCAAAGACTATGTCCCGACCCAAAAATGGGTGTTGTTCGGACACCATTTTGCGGCGATTTCAGGAGCAGGCCCGTTGGTAGGGCCTACATTGGCTGCACAGATGGGGTATCTGCCGAGTGCTCTCTGGATTATCATCGGTGTGGTACTGGCAGGGGCGGTGCAGGACTTTGTTGTGCTGCTCGGTTCTATGCGTCGAAACGGTAAAACGCTCGGTCAGATGGCGAAGGATGAGGTCGGCCCGTTCGGGGGTCTGATTGCATCTGTCGGTATCCTTGCGATTATGATTATTCTGATTGCCGTTTTAGGATTAGTGGTTGTGAAGGCGCTTGCAGATTCGCCTTGGGGAGTATTTACGATTGCAATGACGATCCCGATTGCAATCTTTATGGGTGTTTATATGCGCTACTTACGGCCCGGTCGAGTTTTAGAAGCTTCCCTTATCGGTATCGTACTTTTACTGCTGTCCCTTTGGGGCGGTCGTTATGTGGCAGCAGACCCGACGTTGGCAAAAATGTTTACATTTACGGCTGCGCAGCTATCCGTCATGATGGCGATTTACGGGTTCATCGCATCCATCCTGCCGGTATGGTTGCTGTTGGCACCGCGTGACTACCTCAGTTCCTTTATGAAAATCGGAACGATCATCCTGTTGGCAATCGGGATTATCGTAATCATGCCCGATTTGAAAATGCCGGCGATCAGCCGATTTATTGATGGTACAGGTCCTGTATTTGCAGGGAACTTGTTCCCGTTCCTGTTCATTACGATTGCCTGTGGTTCCATCTCTGGCTTCCACTCTCTGGTTTCTTCCGGAACCACACCGAAAATGTTGACAAAAGAATCACATGCCCGTGCGATTGGATATGGCGGTATGTTGATGGAGTCCGGCGTTGCCATCATGGCGTTGGTAGCCGCATGTATGTTAGAGCCAGGCGTATACTTTGCCATTAACTCGGCACCCACAGTAATTGGAACAGATGCTGCGACAGCAGCTGCAAAAATTTCGTCCTGGGGCTTCCAGGTCAGCGCGGATCAGATCACTGCCGCAGCGAAAGAAGTGGGTGAAAAAACAATCATGTCCAGAACAGGCGGCGCACCGTCGCTGGCTATCGGCATGGCGGAAATTTTCAACTCATTCCTGGCAGGCGCCAAAGCGTTCTGGTACCATTTCGCGATTCTGTTTGAAGCTCTCTTCATCCTGACGACGATTGATGCGGGAACCCGGATTGGCCGTTTCATGCTGCAGGATTTGATCGGTAACGTTTACAAACCGTTCGCTCGTACAGATGTATTTTCCTATAACGTAATCGCATCCGCTCTGATTACGCTCGCATGGGCATACTTCCTCTATCAAGGCGCGGTTGATCCGTTTGGCGGAATCAATTCCTTGTGGGCGCTGTTTGGTATCTCGAACCAGATGCTGGCGGCGATTGCATTGGCGGTGTCCACCACCATTATCATTAAGATGGGTAAGGCAAAATACTCTTTCGTTACCATTGTACCGTTTATCTGGTTGTGCGTAACTACGCTTGGAGCTGCGGTTCAAAAACTGGTTGACACGAGACCGGCCATTGGATTTTATGCGCATGCGAACGCAGTGGCAAACGGAACTTTAAAAGCTCCTGCGGATAAGATCGGGGCTATCGTATTCAACGATAAACTGGACGCGTTCGTTACAATCATCTTCATTGTGGTTGTAGTGCTGTTAATTCTGAATGCGTTCTGGACCTGGTACCGATTCCTGGTCCGGAAAGAAAAACTGGAGCTGCAAGAAACCCCATTTGTTCAATCGAAGTTACCGGGTACCCATATTGGAGGTTGATCGGCCGTGAAACAGGTAATGGGATGGATCAGTCAGGCTCGTTCCAATATCAAAACCATTTTCGGGATGCCCGATTATGAGAAGTATTTGGAGCGGCATATGTCCATACATCCAGATACGCCTCCCATGTCTGAAAAAGAGTATTATCTTTATGCTCTCAAGAACCGCTATGACAGCGGAACGGTCAATCGTTGTTGCTAAGAGGGAAATATATATGCGCCGTAACGGTTTTTACCGTTGCGGCGTTTCCGTTATCACTGTCAAATTCACGTATGCCTCGTGTCATCCCGCACACAATAACAGCTAGAGGTGAACGGGATGCAGAGCCAGCTTGCACAAGATGCGTTTCCGATTCAAGAATGGAGAAATTTGATGCAAAACGCGAGTCATCCAGTCGCAATCACAGGTGCAGGTATTTCGGTGGCCAGCGGTTTGCCGACAGTCAGGGAAACGTGGAAGGGGACCAAGTTAAAAGATTTTTTTACATGGGACATGTTCTCTCGTAAAACAAGGCAATTTTATCAATTTTATCGCCATATTTATCAGGATTGGCGAGACGCAAAACCGAATCAGGCGCATCTTGCCTTGGCCCGTCAACAAGTGCCAATTATTACGCAAAATATTGACGGACTGCATCAAAAAGCGGGCAGTTCACATGTTTTGGAATTGCATGGGAATTTGTTTGAGTTAAAATGTATCGGTTGCCAAACGCTGTTTCCGGCTGATTACGGATATCGCGATGAAATTCCGCGCTGCCCATCCTGTCAGGAGATTTTAAAACCGAATATTGTACTTGTCGGGGAACAGGTATATCATTATGGGACGGCGGTCGATTGGGTGGGAAAAGCCGATGTATTGCTGATTGTGGGGACAAAATTGGAGATGGCTCCCTGTAAGGAATTGCCTCAGATAGCGGTTCGAAATCAAGTTCCATTAATTCGGCTCAATCGTCAGGCGGAATTGATTTTGCCGCAAATTATGAAGGAATGAAAAAACCTTTGAACCGAGCGGGTTCAAAGGTTTATGTAAAAAACAGATATGGAGGCTTTACCAACGTGATTCCGGGCCGGAAGTAATAAATGCAATGGCTAGGAATGCGCCGGCAATTCCTACATAAATGCTGGCAACAGCCGCCGGGTTAGCGGAAAGGAACATGGCAAAGAGGGCGAATGCCAAACACATGATTGCAATTCCAAGATAGTATCGAAACAACCCGATCACTCTCCTACATACATTTCTATACTACATACTATCATTATTTTTCCATACAATGCAATAAAATATTACATTTCGGTCAACGAATCGAGGGACTTTTCATAAAATGATTGATTTTGTTATTGGATGTATCGGTAGTATTGCCATTTCCGGCATTGCTTATGGGAAACGTTCATTGTCGTTTTCGGGGGCGATTGCAGCCGTTTTTGTAGGAACGATTCTTTACGGGGTGGGCAGCGTCGCTTGGTTTGGGACGTTGATCGCTTTCTTTGTCTCCTCCTCCTTGTTGTCCAAATATAAACAGAATGTGAAACGACAGGCGGAACAGAAGTATGAAAAGACAGGCAGACGAGATGCTGGACAGGTATGGGCCAATGGCGGAACAGCCGTATTTTTGGCGCTGGCAAATGCGTTTTGGCCAACTCCGTTGTGGTGGATCGTGTTTGTGGGCGTTATGGCGGCCGTAAACGCGGATACATGGGCGACTGAAATCGGTGGACTCAGTCCAAAACCGCCCCGTTCGATTTTGACTGGGCGTAGAGTAGAAGCTGGAACATCCGGTGCGGTGAGCGGTTTGGGAGTTATAGCCTCTGCTGCAGGAGGGTTGTTCATTGGGGGCATTGCGGGTTTATTGAATGAATTTCTGCCAGAACCGCAAGCGTACGTTCTCCCCACAGACCCAGCACTCCGTGTTATGTTTCTGACCATGTTGGGAATTGCTGCGGGACTGACAGGTTCTCTTACAGATTCCCTGATAGGTGCCCGTTGGCAGTCGATGTATCGATGTTCTGTATGTGGGATGGATGTGGAACGGAAGTTTCACTGCGATTCCCCTGCACAACCGATTCAGGGATACCATTGGATGACAAATGACAGTGTGAACCTGATCAGTTCTTGGGCAGGTGGGGGAATCGGTTTGATTTTCTATGCAGGGTATGTTTTAAATGGTTTGTAAGGATGTGCCAACACCTCCATATATTCCCTAATGGCTTTATAGTGAACTTCGGTTATAATTTGATTTGTCATGGGACCCTATGGCCCCCTAATCTGGTTGGTTTACCAAAGGGGGCCTTTTCATTTTGCGATTCCATTCCAACTGCAACTGTGATAATGTGGTATTGAAATAAGGCACAAGGAGCCCCGACAATGAATTATGCTTTGATTCTTGAAAACAGCCGAAAAGCAAAATCTGCCCGGCAAGTTTACGAATATTTGCGAAACAACAACAAACATGATCTTTTGCCGCCACTCCACATTGAACCCTACAACATTCGGGACGGTGTCAAAGTTGCCCAACAGGACAAACACCGTGTCCTTAATCTTCGCCTGCATGACGAGCATCTGAGTCCTTATTTTAAAACAGACATGAATCTGTTTATTCTGCTCATGCTGAATGATCAGGTAGATATGCAGGTGTACAGAGAAGATCACGGGTGGATGTTTGTGTTTGAGAATCTGCAAAGTCTGCCAAAACCGTTCGGTTCACAAGGGTTCGACATGCGCTGACGAACGGTCCGCTTTGGGATTGCTCTTTTTCTCGGCCTTTGCCATGCCAAGTGCTGCCCAAAGGTAGTAAGTGGCGTAGCTTTCCCATCCAGACCAGGCCAAAGCCATTTTACGAATGTCTGTTTCAGTTGGCTGGTTTGGGAGTTGGTAGAACAGCTGTACCGCGTTTCGCAGACCAATGTCCAGCGCAGGCAAAACGTCCGGTCGTCCAATTCCGAACAACAGCACACATTCTGCTGTCCAACGTCCAATGCCCCGCAGTTTGGCCATTTCCTCTATTGCTTCATCGTTTGACAATCGCGCGATTACATCGCTGCGAAAAGTTCCAGATACCACCAGTCTGGCAAAATCGATTACATATTCCGCTTTTCGCTGTGAGTATTTCAGCTTGCGCAAGTCCTCGTAGGAGAGAGAAGCAATCCGCTCGAGCTGAGGGAATGCATAAAACGTTTGTCCTTTCCAAATAAAAGGTTCGCTGCATAATTCCACTAGCGCATGTTTTAAATTCGCGGCAAATGTCAAATTGACTTGCTGGCCGATAATGGACAATATCATCGCTTCTTCAATACCCGGCTCCAGCAACATGTGGATTCCCCTGTGTTTTTCAGTTAAACGGTGAAGCACCGGATCGTTTTCGGCTGCAGTTTTGTAAAAGCTCCAGAGCGGTCGGTTAAGGGAAAAGATGTGCGTGCAAAGGGCAAAAACTTTTTCCGCCTGCCCCTGATTTTCTGTGTTCCAAGCGGTGATTGTAATTTCCGGCTGCTCGACGGTTCCGGTTGAGCGCAGTTCGGCCAATATCGGCCTGCCGTCGATCAAAAACAGGCGCAAGACCGAATTGTCTGTAATCCGATACAGGACACGGTTTGAAGATTGCGCAAGTCGGTCAAACAGATGCCGAAAGTCAAATGGAGCGGGCGGGCGTACGGTAATTTTCAGCATAAATCGGCTCCTTTCCAAATCTCCTGGCAGATTGAATATGATATGATAGAAACTGTATTTGAACTGACAGGAGAGGTTTGCTTATGTCTTTTACAGGTTTTCTTAACGATTTGGAGCATGAAGCGGCTGAAACCGTTGAATATTATCTGGTGGTTGGCGAACAGCGGGTTGCATTAAACCGTTTCCTCGGACAGTCGATTGAAATCCGTTATTTGGGTGAAAAAGCCTGCTGTGTTTGCGGTCGAAAAGCGAATAAACTGTTCAACAACGGGTACTGCTATCCCTGTTTCACAACGTTGGCCGAATGTGATTTATGTATTGTCAAACCCCATCAATGTCACCATCATCTCGGCACTTGCCGGGACAATCAGTTTGCAGAAGAACATTGCATGACCCCGCATTATGTGTACCTGGCGTTAAGCTCTGGCGTCAAGGTCGGAATTACCCGCAAAAGCAGAGGCAAGGCACGATGGATCGACCAGGGGGCAGTGGAAGCGATTCCGATTGCGGAAGTCCCCACGCGCAAATTGGCTGGTGAACTGGAAGTGCTTATCTCTGAACAGATTCCGGATAAAACGAACTGGCGCAAAATGCTGTCAGGCCAAATTGAAGCGGTCGATTTACTGGAAATACGCCGACAGGTGCTTGCCAGTCTGCCAGCCGGGTACGAATCCTATCTGTTAGAGGAACAGGCGGTTTATCAATTCGCCTATCCGATGCTTGAGACGCTTGACAAAATCACATCGTTTTCGTTTGACAAACAGGATTCGGTTGCCGGGCGGTTGATCGGCATCAAAGGGCAATATTTGATTTTTGAAGATGGGGTTTTAAACGTCAAAAAGCATGCCGGCTATAAAGTGAATCTCGTTCTGCCGGAATAAACCTTATTGCCAAGCATTCAATTCCTGTTCAATTTTTTCTCGGATGGCGGCTGACAGGGAGTCGAGATCATGACTTGACACAATCTCCCCGTTAATCATCACATATGCATGCGCGGCGCAAAATTCGCATTCGCTTAAGCAAGAACTGCGTATGACGGATGTTCCGGGGTACTCGCTCTCCCATTTTTCCAAATCGAGAGAAGCAGCCGGATTACTCTCGCAAACCTCAAGAATTACAATGCCCATCGTTTGTCTCCTTGCAGATAGATTGGTGACAAGTGATCATGTACCCTATAGTTTAGCAAGAACCGATCTGGAAAACCATTTTTGGCTGATAGGAATTTTAAATTTTGTACTTTCGACGGGGCCCCATCCTCATTGATGGGCGTAACATTGGAGGGAAATCACAAATGAAGCAGCGTATAAGTCCTGCTCCAAAACTTCCATTCCCGCAGCAGAATCACCTCCAGCAAATAAAGGAAAAATAGAAGTGAAGCCCGTGAACCTTTTGGAAGGAGAAGCTGTGAAATTCAAACCTTTCATGGGATTACATTCTGGAGGAGTCCATTTACGTTATCAGGGTAAAAAAAGTAAAATTCAAGCGGAAATGGAGGTGTGGGAAAACGGAGTGAAAACAAAAACAGCAGGGATGTTAAGTCAATCTATTCTGGAGCGGGGAACTGATACCGGGAAATATGCTGGTGACTTTATTTTCTCAGTGAAGGAAGAAAAAAATGAAAAGGACACTAACGGAAAATATCAAATTACCTATGGATTTGTCGATAAGAACGGTTATTCCTCAAGTGAAACGATGCTCGATAAATTGCAAAATTATACCATGCAAAGTACGTTACAGTTAAATGGGGCCAAAACTGTCGCAGATTCGAACAGTACGATTGTTTTTGGATTTCAGGCAACCGACGAAAACGGTCTTACTACATATGGAAGTATGGAGGAAACAATCCAAAAAGCAAAGTGGGCTTGGTCTTTCGGGTGTCGTTTGTTGATTAAAGGGGCTTAGTTACCCTGACATAAAATCAACATGGAGATTTAACATAGCCAAATCGAAAAGAAATGAGGGAACAGGTGAGTATATGAAAACAGGTATTGTACTGGTGGCGCACGGCAGCCGGGAAGAAGCGGCCAACCGGGAGCTTCAGCAAGTCGCGGACTGGTTGGCTCAGGCAAATCCATCGTTTATGGTGCAGCCTGCCTATCTGGAACTGGCGGAACCGGATATTCCGACTGCGATTGACCGGTGTGCGGAACGTGGAGCAGAGCGGCTGGTAATCGTTCCTTTTTTCTTGCTTGCCGGTTCCCATGTGAAGGAAGATATCCCTCGCATTGCGTCAGAAGCGCAGGACAGATACCCCGCCATTCCGATTAAAGTGGCTGCACCGTTAGGGTATCATTCTGCTTTGGCGGATATTGTAGCTGACCGGATTGATGATCTGCTGGCGGCAGAATAACGAATTTTCCTTGGCTCATGGCCAGGGATTTTTTTGTTTATACTACATAAAGTGCAGAATGGAAAAAGGAGGATCTGTATGGAATGCTGGCTCTATGAATCAAAACTATACGACAGCCGTTCGGTTGCAAAATATGTAGCGATGTGCGTGCGTGATGATCAGCTTTTGTCGGGTGCCCGCGAACCGATTGTTCATGTTTTCAAAACCAGAAGAGGCAAATACGGCGTTAAATATCAGGTGTAGGAGGCGTTTTCCTATGCATTATGTATGCCCGATTTGCAACGGGATTCGTCCTTTGCAAATGAAATGCCCCCGATGTCAAATGGATCTGGAAAACAATGGACCGCTGACTGATTTTGTGGGGCCTTATTCGCCTTATGAGCTGTCTCCCCGTATGGAAAAGGGGACAGACCAATGCCTGCATCTCCTGTCTTGCCCAATGTGCGGAAATGAATCTTATGCATTTATCCAAAATGATGTAATATAGAAGAAAATGTGTTTTCGCACAAAAGGAGATGTCGGAATTGTCTTCTCTGTCGCTGAAATTTTGTAAAAAGAATTTGGAGCTTCATTCGCAATCTGTCTACGATGCGTTAAAAGAACGTTATCCCGATGAAAAAATCGAAGTGGTGGACTGCGTGGGAACTCAATTTTGCAGCACCTGTTCGGATGTCCCGTTTGTATTGCGGAATAACGCGGTGGTGGGAGGACGTACGGCGCGCGACCTCTACTACAAGTTGGAGCGGGGCATGGGATTCCTGAATAAACAGGCGGAATAACAACATATCGACAAACCGGGACTGCTTGAAAGTAGTCTCTTTTCACAAATTTATATTTTTAACTCTCAAGAAAGCCTCTCGAATGGGACAAAATGCTTCCAGAGAAGGTGTGCGGTCTGCCCGGGAGAAAGTGTGGTTCCATAGGAGCTTTTTGCGAGGTGGCTGTCATGTATGACGTGATCGTAATAGGCGCCGGGTTGGCGGGGTTGTCGGCCGCTCATTTTCTGAAGCAAAAAGGGGCGGATTTGCTTGTGTTGGAAAAAGAGCCTGAATTGGGGGGACGTGTGCGCACTCGGACGTATCCGGACCGCGCAAATCTGGCATACGAACAGGGGGCACAGTTTTTCTCCCGGCACTTTTCCACAGTTTTCATGCTTGCCAAACAACTTCGCGTTCCGGTAAAGAGATTGCCGTTTTGCTTGCAGATGCAAGTTGCCGGAGAGTGGCGGCAGGCCTGCTATGATCGCTGGAGTGTATTTTTTCAAATCCCGGGTGTCCCATGGCGGGTGAGGCATCAGTTGTTCCAGCTGGTACGCAGCGCCAGCCGGGGCGGTGGTTTTCCCGCAGGCAACAAACCGGTTTCGGATATGGTTCTGCATCAATTTGCTGCCCGGTTCGATCCAACTGTCTATGAGTATGTAATCGCCCCTTTTTGGCAGACGATGTTTTTTAGCGATCCCACCCACCAGTCTTCCAGACATTTTCTTCTCCATTTCGGATCTCCCGCCAGCCAGCGTATCTATAGGCCGGAGGGAGGGATGACCCGTTTCATCGACTCGTTGGCGGAGGGACTTTCCATCTGGCGGGAGACAGAGGTAAAGCGGCTTGAATCGCTTGGCGCGTCCGTCCTTGTAGAAGCAAAAAACAGGCATGGATTTCAACAGTTGAGTGCCCGGTATGTTTTATTGACAGTGCCGGCTCCTCAGGTACCGTCGATGCTTGCGGGTAACCCGTTTGCCTCCGAAATCATGCAGTTGATTCGTTCCGTGCGGTATTCATCAACTGCGATTGTCTCTCTGCATGCAGACCGGGAAGTGGATTCGTCCGTTTTTGGATTCAGCATTCCGCCCAAGTATAATTCGATACTGAGCGGCGGTGTAATCGAGCATCGTCTGATTTGGAACGTTATGCTGACAGATCGTGCGTATCGGCAGATGCGAGAGATGACCGATGAACAAATGGTCCAACAGGTCCGGAACGAAATGGATCGCCTGTTTCCTGACCGGAAAAAACGGTTTCAGCTGATCGATCTTTACCGTTGGCCCACCGCGATTCCCTGCTTTGCGCCTGGTGATGTGGAGCGAATGGAACACCTCTCCCGCCATCTAAAGGATTCCCGTTCGCGTATTCAATTAGCGGGCGACTATTTGCAGCTCGGATGCACAGAAGGTGCGGTACGTTCAGGCATTCAGGCCGCAAAATCGGTTTTTCAGATGATCGAAAGATGAAGCAGCGATTGAAACGTTACATAGAAACCGAGACAAACAACCAAGCAGGAGGAAAGCGTACTGAGCAAACGAACCGCTTGTCGATTCGCCAACCATTTGACGGTTTGGCCTGCAGTTACGACCAGCATGCCAACAGTACTCATCGCCAGTGCGCTGCCAAGCGAAAAAGCCATCACCAGCATCATTCCTGCCGGAATTTGATGCGCCGATACGGCGGCAAGCAGAATCGCAATGGCGCTTGGACAGGGAATCAATCCGCCAAGAAATCCGACCAGAAACAACCGGTTGGGGTTCGCAACGGCCGAATCGTCCAGATGGCGGCTCATCCCGTGAGGGTGATGATGGTGTTCGCATTGTTCATCGTGAATGTGTCCGATCGTTCCAACGACGACGATTCGCGGGCGAATCTGTTGATAGAGCATCCGGCTGCCCAACGTGACGATCAACACGCCTGAGATCAGTTCAATCCAATGTGAAAGTTGTTCTGGAACGAACATCTTCACAGTGGAAGAGGCCGCGAATGCAAGCAGCAGAATCGACAACGTGTGAGCGATTGCCGAAATGGATCCCAATAGAATTGCATCCTTCACTTTTGCGCGCGATGAAATCAGATAGGCAGTTAATACCCCTTTTCCGTGACCTGGTTCCAGCGAATGCAATGCCCCCAACCCAACAGCGGCCGGGATTGTATAGAACCACTCCATGCAGGTTCCTCCCCCATACATTTTCTTAAACCATATGCGATGACTTGGTCTAAAAATAACTGAATAGGCCATCTAACTGAATAGGCTCACCCCGTCCCGAACATCCGAATAAAATACTACACATCCCAGACGACTGAGGTGAGGGAGTGTGGCAAAACGGAAGCAGACAGAGTCGAAGCGGACAGCAAAAAAACTGGTGACAGAGCGTTTGTCATTTGATTTCTTTACGGACGTTGCGGAACGGTGCAGAAGGGCCGTTGTGCTGATTGAGGTGAGACGGCCACGGCAGCGGCGAATGCCTTTTTTTGGCCCGTTTGAAATTTTTCCGGAACCGAACAATGAGGTGACCAACGTTGGAACCGGGTTTGTTTGTGACAAACGCGGGTACATTCTGACCAACCAACACGTGGTGCAGGGATCGCCTGAAGTGCAGATCAGTTTTTACGGCCAGAAAAAGCCAACTGTCGCACGTGTGGTGAAATCGGACACCGAGTTGGATTTGGCCTTGTTAAAAACGTCTTTGCCAGCTAACACGCCTGTACTTCGATTTGCTCGGCCCGATCAGGTACGGCTTGGCGAGTGGGTGATGGCGATTGGCAATCCGCTTGGCCTGGAACACTCTGTGACGGTGGGCGTGGTATCGGCGATCAATCGCCCATTAACGATCGGCGATCGGAAATATGACAAGTTGATTCAGACGGATGCCGCCATCAACCGCGGCAACAGTGGAGGACCGCTGTTAAATGTAAACGGAGAAGTGATTGGCATCAACACGGCTGTTTCACAAAGTTCACAAGGAATTGGCTTCGCAATCGGAGCCGATTCGGTACGCAAAGTGCTTCAAAAATGGCTGCCGCCCGACAGGGAGTGATAGCTGTCGGGCGGTTTCTTTTCAGAGATGCCGCTTTTTCCTGAAGCGAATTTGGTAGAAACCTTTTTAAATTTGGCTGTTTTCGACGATTATGGCATAATGATAGAAGAATTGTACAAGCATAAAAATCATGCAAGCCGGGAGTGTACGTGATTGAAATCTGTTTCGTTGTTTGTAAATGCTGCATTGTTGGTTGTTGCCACTGCTCTTTCGGCAGGATGTCATTCGCCTGATCTTTCAACGATAAAACCAAGTAATCCAAAAGTGGCCGTTGGCATTGTGGCGGCAAAAGAATTAACCAACTCACCCAATGCGCTGACTTATTTTCAACAAGCGACGCACGACTCGTTTGTTGTATTTGACATACGTCCTTCGGACAATGCGGAGCAAGCCAAAGCGGCGTTAACTTCCTTGGCGAATAATCCCAATATCGATTCGATCATTACGGAGGCGCAATACGGAAACTTTGTTCATGAATTGGCGAAAAAACATGAGAAAACCAAATTCAGTCTGATTGGAATCGGATCCTCTCCAGACCTGCCCGCGATTCGATTGGCCAGCCTGAACCGTGAATATCAATCGTTTACGGCGGGAGTCCTGCTTGCGAATGCGGGCGAGAAGAATTCGGTAGGAGTCGTGGTGGCAGACCGACGCTCACCTGATTCACCCGAAATCAGAGGGATTCTGGAAGGGCTTCATTACGGCGGGAGTGCTGCGGTACCAGTGGTCATGACCTTGGAAGAAGTGATGCGGCCGGACGGTCTGCCCCGTTTGAAATCGATTGCGTCCCGTTTTCTGGTTTTATTGGACCCGGTTTCGCAAGAGCAATTGGCCAAGCTGCATGACAGCGGGAAATGGATGCTTTCCATGCACAATTTGCCAAACATGTACCCGAGCGTAGCCGCTGTCCCGAAACCATTTTTTGCGGAAGGTATGAAGGAAGAGGTACAGGCATTGTTGAATAATTCTTGGCAGGGGGGACAGACGGTCGCAGTTGCCGGTCCCGGATTTTTTAACATTTTGCGTCCTGCTTCTTTTTCTGCGAAAGCGGTTGAACTGGAAAAAGCGGTCGAAGAAGGGGTGCAAACGGGCAGCGTTCAACCGCAAGCCTATACAAAACCTCCGCAGTCGCAATCTGCCAGCCAGCAACGACTGCCGGACCGTTCACCATCACCATCTGCGGAAGCAGCCAATCCGCCTCGTGGCACATCGGCGCAGGATGGGAGCAGTAAGGCGCAGTCCCAGCAGACGCCAAACGGCAATTCGCAACAGGATCCAACTCAATGACGCCGCTCGGTCGGCAGGGAGGACGTTATGGAAGAATGGTATTTGGAATATCATATATCAAAAAATCGGCCGGGCTTATTAGGGGATATTGCATCGCTGCTCGGTATGCTGTCCATCAACATCGTAACCATTAACGGTGTGGAAGACCAAAACCGGGGTTTTTTGATTCGCACAAACGATCGGCAGAAAATTGCGATACTGCGCTCCATGTTGCGCTCGATTGACAATATTAAAGTGACCGCTTTGCGGCAGCCCACCCTGCTCGACCGTCTGGCGTTGCGACACGGCCGCTTTATTCGGCGTGAAGCGGAAAATGATAAAACATACAAGTTTAACCGCGACGATCTGGGCATTCTGGTCGATTTTCTGGGAGAATTGCTAAAGCACCAAGGAAATCAGGTGATTGGGGTACGCGGCATGCCTCGTGTGGGAAAAACGGAATCGATCGTGGCCGCCGCCGTATATGCAAACAAACGCTGGTCGGTGGTTTCATCGACGTTGATGCGTCAAACGGTGCGAAATTCGCTGGCGCCAGATGAACTGTCTGCCGAAAATATGGTTTTTATCCTGGATGGGATTGTATCCACTTTACGTTCAAACGAACAACATCATTCGTTCGTTCGGGAAATCATGAGCATGGATGCGCCAAAAGTAATTGAACACCCCGATATTTTTGTGCGTGAGTCGGAGTACGGCTGGGACGTTTTTGACCGTATTATCGAACTTCGTAATTCCGATGATGAGGAAATTACATACGATACGATTCAAACCGGATTTTCTTCTTTCGATATAAGTTAATCAAGGAGAGGAATCAGGTTTCCGATATTCGAGGGTGGATCAAACGGAGGAGGCTGTGTGCATGGAAGAACTCGGACGAATTTTACGGACAGCACGAGAAAATGGCAACCTGACGCTTGATGAAATACAAGATCGAACCAAAATCAGCAAACGTTATTTAATGGCAATCGAAGCGGGAGACCTGTCCGTACTGCCAGGTCTTGTGTATGCACGGGGATTTATCAAAAATTACGCCGAGCAAGTAGGCGTGGATGGAGACGCTCTGCTCGACAAATACGGATTAACGGACAAATCTGCCGTCAGCGAGCGCCGGGAATCGCCCGCTCTAGAGACGGTGAAGCAACCTGAAGTCAAGGAAATGACGCCTATCCGATCAGAACGAAGGGCGGACGGTCCGAAAAATCCGAAACCGGTTGCTTCCCCGCCCGTACAAAAAGAGAACCGGATGGGTCCCCAGTTTCTGATCGGCTTTTTGGTGATTGCGCTGATCGGTGTCGGATATTGGCTTCTCAATAACTACATGGCTCGCCAGGATGCCGCCCCCGCACCAGCCGCACCGATGGAGCAGCCAACCAATCAGACACCTGCACCTGCGCCTGCACCACAGCCAGCCGTTCCGCCCGTGAAACCACAGCCAACCGGCCCACTGAAGCCGGAAACAAAAGATGACAACCGGTCTGTGTATAAAGTGGATGGAGATGGTATCAAGCTGGAAATTCAAATTGTAAACAATCCATGCTGGTTGAACATTCAGGTCGACGGGGAATCGAAATTGACGCGCACGGTCGTACCCGGTACCTCTATTTCGTTTGACGGAAAAAAAGAAATATTCATTAAGGCCGGATTTCCTCCTGCCATGCAGGTGAAAGTGAACGGTCAACCGGTCGAAGTGGAGCAGGTGGAAGATCCTTATGGACTGCTGTTTCAAAAGAAATAAAATCTTGCATTACGTAGTTCATACTTTTGTTGGAGGTGGCTGCAGTGGCAAAGGACGCATCGTTTGATATCGTGTCGACGGTCGATCTGCAAGAGGTCAAAAACGCGGTTACACAGGCTGTGAAAGAGATGGAAAACCGGTTCGATTTTAAAGGCAGCAAAAGCTCCATTGAGCTAAAAGGGGACGACCTGATTTTGATCGGTGATGATGAATACAAATTGGGAGCGGTAAAGGATATCCTGGAAAGCAAGCTGATCAAGCGGCAAATTTCTCCCAAATCGTTTTCCTACGGAAAAATGGAACCGGCATCAGGCGGAACCGTGCGTCAGGTTGTCAAAGTATTGCAGGGAATCGATCAGGAAAACGCCAAAAAAATTGTCAAGTTGATCAAGGATTCCAAAATCAAAGTGCAGGCGGCCATCCAGGGCGATCAAATCCGGGTGACAGGCAAAAGCCGTGACGATTTGCAATTTGTTATTCAACTCCTGAATAAAGAAGATTTGCCGATTGATTTGCAGTTTACAAATTACCGATCCTAAACGGGCAGCAACACCTGCCCGTTTCCGAAGTCTTTGACTTCCCCATGCCTTTCATTTATACTTGGATAATGCAAAACCTGTGTCAATTGCAACGAGAGGGTGGTCTGGATTGCGGATGCAACCGGGCCTTTGATATTTAGGATGGGGGAAACTATGAATCAGAAACTAGCAGTTGTTACATTAGGCTGTGAAAAAAACTTGGTAGACTCTGAAGTGATGATGGGCCTCGTAGCCAAAAACGGATACGATGTGGTGCAAAATCCGGAAGAAGCGGATATCATCATTGTCAATACATGCGGATTTATTGATGCGGCAAAAGCAGAATCGGTTGAAACTATTCTTTCGATGGCGCAATATAAAGAAGAGGGGTCCTGCAAGACTTTGCTGGTCTCCGGTTGTATGGTGCAGCGTTATCAGGATGAACTGATTACGGAAATTCCGGAGATTGACGGCCTTGTCGGTACGGGTGAATATCATCGAATCAATGAACTGATTGATGAGGTGAAGCAGGCAGATTCGGTTCCGCAGTATGTGGGGAATCCGGTTTACCTGTATGATGAACTGACACCCCGTTTAGTGACCGGGGGGGCATCCGCCTACTTGAAAATCGCGGAAGGATGCGACCACTCCTGTACGTTTTGTGCGATTCCTTCCATGCGCGGAAAATTCCGTTCACGACCAATCGAATCGATTGTAGCGGAAGCAGAGTCGTTGGTAAAGCAGGGCGTAAAAGAGGTTATGCTGATTGCGCAGGACTCTACCCAATACGGATTGGATCTTTATGGAAAACGGAATTTGCACAAGTTGTTGGAAGCGTTAAATGAAGTGGATGGTTTGGAGTGGATCCGGCTTCATTATGCATACCCCGGCTTTTTCACGGATGAAGTGATCGATGCATTTGCCCGTTTGCCAAAGGTGGCTAAATATATTGATATGCCATTGCAGCATTCGGAAGATCATATTTTGAAGGCGATGCGTCGACCGGGTCATCAGGCGCAAATACGTCGTCTGATTGACAAAATTCGTAGCCGGGTGCCGGATGTAGCGATTCGGACCTCCTTTATTGTCGGATTTCCGGGTGAAACAGAAGCGGATTTTGATAATCTGTGTCGGTTTGTTCGTGAGATTGGATTCGACCATATTGGCGTATTTGCTTATTCGCCGGAGGAAGGCACTCCGTCTGCTGAAATGGAGAATCAGGTTTCGGAAGAAACAAAGGAACGGCGGGCCAGCCTTTTGATGGAAATCGGGCGTCAAGTCGCTGCCGAGCGAAATGCAGCGAGGGTAGGCAAACAATTGAAAGTGCTGATTGAGCGGCAGGACGATCAAAATCCGGATGTTTATATCGGCCGCACACAGTATGATGCGAAAGAAATTGACGGATTGGTGTTTGTTACAGGCGGCGGTCGATTAGAAGCGGGCAGCATGGTAGACGTCCGCATTACGCATTCGTATGATTTTGATCTGTCAGGGGAGTGTGTGTGAGGTGAATTTGGCTAACCGTATTACGATAGCCAGAATTTTTCTGATTCCGGTTATCCTGTTTTTTTTGCTGATCCGTTTTGAATTCGGAAACTTTACAATCGGCGGATACACGATTACGGTTAGTGAAATTATTGCGGCGCTTGTTTTTATCATTGCGGCCGCCACCGATGGGTTGGACGGTTACATTGCACGGAAACGGAAACTGGTAACGAATTTCGGCAAATTCCTTGATCCATTGGCTGACAAACTGTTGGTTACGGCTGCGTTGGTGGCGCTTGTTGAAATGCAGCGAATTGGTGCCATCGTGGCGATTGTCATCATTTTTCGCGAGTTTGTGATTTCCGGGTTGCGCACGATTGCCGCTTCGGAAGGTATTATTTTGGCGGCGAGCAAACTGGGGAAAATCAAAACCGCATTTCAAATTATTGCTATTTCGGCGCTTATTTTACACAATTTCCCGTTTGCCTATATTGGATTCCCGTTTGACCAACTGATGCTTTATGCGGCTGTTATAGTCACCATCTGGTCAGGGGCGGATTACTTATGGAAAAACAAACACGTTATTCTCAGTGGCCGAATTTAACAAGGGGAGGCATTTGTCATGCGGGCAGAGATTATCGGTGTAGGGACGGAACTCCTGCTTGGACAGATTGCAAACACAAACGCTCAGTTTATATCGGATAAGCTGGCTCTCGAAGGGGTCAACGTGTATTTTCACCAAGCGGTCGGTGACAATCGGGAACGGATCGGTGAAGTGTTGAAAATCGCCCACGCCCGTTCCGATGTGATTGTGCTGACGGGCGGACTTGGTCCGACAGACGACGATTTGACGCGTGAGTCGCTGGCTGAGTTTCTGGGTATTTCCTTACAGCTGGACAACGAAGCGCTAAAAAACCTGGAATCTTTCTTTGCCAGTTTTGGACGGGTAATGACAGAAAATAACAAGAAGCAGGTCATGTTGCTGGAAGGCGGGCGGTTTCTGGAAAATAAGAGGGGAACCGCACCGGGACAGTATATAGAGTACGACAACCGTCATTATTTTCTGCTGCCCGGACCCCCTACCGAATTGCGGCCCATGGTGAATGAACAGATGATTCCGTTGATCCGTACAATTGTCGGCCGCCAGATGACAATCCGTTCCCGTGTACTGCGCTTGTTCGGAATCGGTGAATCGGCGATGGAAACGGAAGTCGCAGATATTCTGAACAGCCAGACGAACCCTACCGTAGCGCCGCTGGCCTCGGAAGGTGAAGTGACATTACGGATTACAGCGAGAGCTGACTCTGAGGAGGCTGCTTACGCCCTGATTGCTCCTGTGGAGAAACAATTGCGGCAGCGTTTGGACAAATATATATATGGAATTGACGATGAGATATTGCCGGTTGCGGTTGGGAAACGGTTAAAACAAACCGGTCAAACATTGGCTGCAGCAGAAAGCTGTACGGGCGGCCTGCTGGCTGCCATGATTACCGACGTGCCCGGAAGTTCAGACTATTTTAAACAAAGTTGGGTTACGTATCACAATTCGGCAAAAACGGAACAATTGGGCGTGCCGTCTCATGTTTTAGAGACAGATGGAGCGGTGTCGGAAGCTTGCGCTCGCGCTATGGCGGAAGGAGCGAGAAATCGATCCGGCTGTGACTGGGCCATTTCTGTCACGGGGATTGCCGGTCCAGGCGGTGCTACGGAGACAAAACCTGTTGGATTGGTTTACATAGCAGTGGCCGGTCCCGATGGAACTACGGCGAAAGAGTTCCGGCTGCGCGGCGACCGTCAACAAATTCGCTTGAGGGCCGTCAAAAACGCTCTGTATTCGCTGGTTAAACGTATGAAGTAGAAAGGTGATAGAATGACTACATTTGCAGAACTTGGTCTTACAAAAAAAGTGCATCAGGCAATTGATGAAATGGGGTTTGAAGAACCGTCTCCCATTCAGGCGCAATGCATTCCAGTTGTTTTAAGCGGACGCGATGTAATCGGTCAGGCACAGACTGGAACAGGCAAAACGGCTGCTTTTGGCATTCCTTTGGTAGAGGCGGCTTCGAACGTACGGCACGTGCAATCGCTGATCCTGACCCCAACCCGCGAACTGGCCATTCAGGTGGCCGGAGAATTGCGCAAAATCGCCCGCTACAAAAGAGTGAAAACCCTGCCGATCTATGGCGGACAGTCAATCGGTCATCAAATTAAAGCGCTGCAGCAAGGTGTCAATATTGTGATTGGCACCCCGGGCCGGATTTTGGACCATATCCGACGAGGAACGCTGAAACTTGACAAACTGCAGACCGTTGTATTGGACGAGTCGGATGAAATGCTTGATATGGGGTTCATTGACGATATTGAAGACATTCTGAAGGTGACTCCGACGGAACGGCAGACGCTGCTGTTTTCAGCTACGATGCCGGACGAAGTGAAGAAGCTTTCCAAACGGTACATGAAAGATCCGGTCAGTGTTACGGTAAACCGCGGCGACGTGACGGTACCTCTGATTGAACAGGTCTACTATAAAGTATTGGAACGCACCAAGCAAGACAGTTTATGCCGGATTATCGACAGCGAGGAAATTTCGCTCGGCATTATTTTTTGCCGTACCAAACGGGGTGTCGACGAACTTACGGAAGCCTTGATCTCGCGCGGGTATTTGGCAGACGGATTGCATGGCGACTTATCGCAAGCGCAACGTGACCGCGTTATGAAAAAATTCCGTAACGGCGAGATTGAAATGCTCATCGCTACCGATGTGGCAGCTCGTGGCATTGATGTAGGGAACGTATCGCACGTTGTCAACTACGACATTCCGCAGGATCCTGAGTCGTATGTACATCGGATTGGACGTACAGGTCGGGCCGGCAAACGCGGGCTTGCCATCACATTGGTTACGCCAAGGGAATTCAAACTGTTCAAGTCGATTGAAAAAGAAACAAAAGCAAAAATAATCGCACGCGAAGTGCCTTCCCTGGCTGATGTGGCAGAACGGCAGGCAGAGATTTGGCGGGAGCGGTTGCGGGCATCTTTGCAGGAAGGCGGGCTTGCCCATTACCGGGCGGTTCTTGCTGGACTGGTCGATGAGTTTGACCCGGTCGATTTGGCGGCGGCGGCCTTAAAACTGATTGCCGGTGATGCGCATAACGAGGAAAAAGCAGAGTATGATTTTGGCGATACGGGCGCTTCCCCGGGCATGGTTCGATTCTTTATCAACATTGGACGAACTGCCAAAATAGGCCCGGCCGATCTGATCAAATTCGTGTCGGAAGAAGCAGGCATACCGGGTAATGCGATTGGCAAGATCGACATCTTCGAGAAATTCACATTCTTTGAAGTGGAACAGGAATCGGCGCCATTTGTCTTTGAATCGTTGCGGCAAACCCGAATGAACGGTTCCCGCGTCAACTTGGAACCTGCCAGACCTCGCGAAAAAATGGTGCGTCGATAAATAAACAACAACTGCGGGATGAGAGATTGACATCCCGTTTGTTTTTTCTTATTATGCAAATATAGCAATAAAATATTACTAATTTGTTAAGAACAAATGTTTGCATTTTTGTTTTTCTTATAGTACGATAGGGAAAGGAGAAGGAATTAAGGCTCAATAAATCGAATAAGTAATAGATTTTTTTGTCGAAAAAGGAGAGGTTTTCGTGAGCGATCGAAAAGCGGCGCTTGATATGGCATTGCGTCAAATTGAAAAACAATTTGGCAAAGGCTCCATCATGAAATTAGGTGAAGCCACCAATGTTTTGGTGGAGACTATTTCTTCCGGGTCGTTGGCAATCGATATCGCATTAGGGGTCGGCGGATTTCCGCGTGGAAGAATTGTAGAAGTGTACGGACCTGAATCATCCGGTAAAACAACAGTTGCTTTGCACGCGATTGCGGAAGTGCAAAAACGGGGTGGCCAGGCGGCTTTTATCGATGCGGAGCACGCGTTGGACCCCATATATGCGCAAAAACTAGGCGTTAATATCGATGAATTGCTGATTTCCCAACCGGACACAGGGGAACAGGCATTGGAAATCGCGGAAGCGCTGGTGCGTTCTGGTGCGGTTGAAATTATTGTAATCGATTCGGTAGCTGCCTTGGTTCCGAAAGCGGAAATTGAAGGGGATATGGGAGATTCTCATGTCGGATTACAGGCCCGATTAATGTCGCAAGCGCTTCGCAAACTTTCCGGGGCCATTTCAAAATCCAAGACGATCGCTATTTTTATTAACCAAATCCGGGAAAAGGTGGGCGTCATGTTCGGCAATCCGGAAACCACTACCGGCGGACGCGCTCTAAAATTCTATTCGTCCGTCCGGCTTGAAGTGCGCCGCGCGGAAGCGCTCAAACAGGGAAATGATCTGGTTGGCAATCGAACCAAAATTAAAGTGGTTAAAAACAAAGTGGCTCCTCCTTTCAAATCGGTCGAAGTAGACATCATGTTCGGGGAGGGAATCTCTCGCGAAGGCACCATTATTGATATGGGAGCGGAGCTGGATATCCTCGCGAAAAGCGGTGCCTGGTATTCATTTGAAGACGAGCGGTTGGGGCAAGGCAGGGAAAATGTGAAACAGTTTCTAAAAGATCATCCTGAAATCGCAAATCGGATCGAACAAAAGATTCGTGAAGCATATCAGGTTGGGGCATCGGTCGCTTTGCCAAATGGCAGGTTAGAGGAAGACGAAGAGGAGTTTCTGGATGAATGAGTCTCCTTGGAAAGATTACCTCCATTCAACCACAACGGGCTCATCCTGATCGGGTGAACCTATTTGTTAATGAAGAGTTTGTTCTTTCCATCCAACTGGAATTGGCCTACCAATTGCGATTGCGTGTAGGTATGGATGTTACCGCAGAAGATGTGGACCTTTGGAAGCAGCAAGAAGAGCAGTCAAACGCATACGAATTGGCGGTTCGGTATTTGTCGGCCAGAGCGAGAAGCAGGCAGCAGGTAACCGATTATTTGGCCAGAAAATCAATCGCAGCCGAGACAATCGAATATGTGCTCGGTCGGCTGGAATCGTTTGGCTATTTGAGTGATAACAAGTTTGCAACGGAGTTTGTTCGCAGTCGGATTCTTAACAAACCTCGCGGCAAACGAATGATTCGCTGGGAACTGCAGCAAAGAGGCGTTGCAAAGGATGTAATCGAACAGGCAATGGATGAATATGTTGATGAAGCGGAGGCAGCCGCCCGTTTGATTGCCAAAAAATCATCCTTCCATAAACAAAACGATCCCCAAATAGACAGGCAAACCGCTTTTAAAATCGCACAATATCTGGCACGTAAAGGATTTAAGCGCTCCACAATCGAAGCAGTGTTGCGCGATTGGCGGCAAACGCATGCGTAATTTGCAATCTTGTTCAGAAATCCCTTTTCTTGACAATCATAAATCATAAGGATAGAATTAAAAATGCGTACGATTAGCTTAAAAGGGGTCTTTCTGGTAACATATGACCAACCGATCAAAATCCTTGTTCTTGGCGCGGACAAGGCTGCGTCTTTGCTCAGGTTTTCAATATATCTGAGCTAGGAGGCTTTTAAATGACTGGAATAGCCATTTTAATTTCCGTCATTGCTCTGATTGTCGGAATCGGCGTCGGTTATTTTTGGCGCAGAGCAATTGCGGAAGGAAAGACGGCTTCTGCTGAATTACGTGCTTCCCAAATTATTGATGAAGCGGTAAAAGAATCGGAAGCAAAGAAAAAGGAAGCAATATTAGAAGCGAAAGAAGAAGTGCACACATTGCGTTCCGAAGCGGAGAAAGAAATCCGCGAACGACGTAATGAAATTCAGCGATTGGAACGGCGCTTGCTTCAAAAAGAAGAAACGCTGGATCGAAAAACAGAAGCGATTGAAAAACGTGCGGAATCGTTGGCATCAAAAGAACGGGCTGTTGATGAACAACGTGCTAAAGTGGAAGAACTGCACAAACAACAAGTAGTTGAGTTAGAAAGAATTTCCGGTTTGACGCAAGAAGAGGCCAAAGCAATTTTGTTGGCTAACGTGGAAACCGAATGTCGTCATGAAGCGGCTGTACTGATGAAAGAAATTGAACAGCAGGCTAAAGATGAAGCGGAAAAGAAAGCAAAAGAAATTATCGCTACAGCCATTCAGCGCTGTGCGGCGGATCATGTGGCAGAAACCACTGTTTCGGTGGTCAGTCTTCCAAATGATGAAATGAAAGGGCGAATTATTGGACGGGAAGGACGCAATATTCGTGCCTTAGAAACGCTTACCGGAATTGATTTGATTATTGACGATACGCCGGAAGCCGTTATTCTATCCGGATTTGATCCGGTTCGTCGGGAAATTGCAAGAGTAGCCCTGGAAAAACTGGTAGCGGATGGACGTATTCATCCCGCTCGAATTGAAGAAATGGTAGAGAAGGCTCGCCGTGAAATTGATGACCGAATTCGGGAAGAGGGCGAGCAAGCTACGTTTGAGACGGGAATCAGTGGAATACATCCCGATCTTGTAAAGATTTTAGGACGATTGAAGTATAGAACAAGTTATGGGCAAAATGTATTAAAACACTCGATTGAAGTGGCGCATCTGTCTGGATTAATGGCTGCAGAACTCGGACTTGATGTGAATCTGGCGCGTCGCGGCGGTCTCTTGCATGATGTGGGCAAAGCAATTACACATGAAGTGGAAGGGTCGCACGTCGAGATTGGAGTCGATCTGGCCAAGAAGTATAAAGAGCACCCGATCGTCATTAATGCAATCGGTGCACATCATGGGGATATTGAGTTTTCTTCTCCCGTATCTGTTATTGTGGCGGCAGCAGATGCCATATCGGCCGCAAGACCTGGTGCGCGCCGTGAAACGCTCGATATTTATTTAAAAAGGTTGGAGAAATTGGAAGAAATCGCCGAATCGTTTGATGGCGTTGAAAAGTCCTATGCAATTCAAGCAGGGCGTGAAATTCGAATCATTGTTAAACCAGAGCAAATTGACGACGCAGAATCGGTACGCGTTGCCAGAGATATTTCCAAGAAAATTGAACAAGAGTTGGAATATCCCGGGCAAATTAAAGTCACGGTCATTCGTGAGACCAGAGCCGTCGAATACGCGAAATAAAGCAGCCAACAGGCTGCTTTATTTGTGCCTACCTCACATCATGATTCCTATTTTGCCGCTTATTCCCTAAAGGATTTTTTGTGTTTGAATCGAATCAATAGTTGAATCGAATCAATGCTGTGTGGAATCGATAAACATCGTTCATCTCAAACCAAAGGTTGTGAATCGCTGCATGCCGCTTCTCAAGAAAAACGAATCACCTGCAATCCGTTTTTTAATTTCGATGCTTATCTGTTATCCGGAGGTTTCTTCCGTTCGTTATAATCCACTCGATAAGTCATTTGTCTTTTCCTTCTTTCGGGTGTCTGCCATTGATGATCAGAAAAAGTCTGCCTGTCTGCAGGATATAAAAGCTTATTTCGCAGCCTGCCGTGAACTGGATCCCTCATTTCCGCCAATCGGAGAAATTGAATTTAACGTACAGGACGGGATTACGGTATTAAGTTACCGACAATCGAGCGAGAATTTCTCACGGTCTGAAATCCACCTCCTGGTGTCGGTTATTCAATCTTATTTTGCAAATGATGTGAAGGAAGATTTTATGTTGCTTGAACAAGAATTGAAAGATCAAGAAGCGACGATTGACATGTTGCTGGGACATCGGCATACTTGGTTTGAACAGGAGCAGATTATTGCCTATCGTGATGGGGCGAAGGTTTTTATTTATAATCGGTAATCGCATAAAAATTTCCACGGAATGTACACTAGACTATATTTCGTATCGAATGAGGTGGATTGTGAGAATTTTGTTTATAGGTGATATTGTGGGGCAGCCGGGACGAACGGCGGTAACGCAATATCTGCCGCAAGTATTGGAAGAATACAACCCCGATCTGACGATTGCGAATGCGGAGAATGCAGCTAACGGGCGCGGACTTACTCCCAAACTGGCGGAAATGTTGTTTGATGCCAATGTGGATATTCTTACAATGGGCAACCATGTGTGGGACAACAAAGACATTTTCGGTTATATCGAAGACGAGAAACGGATTGTGCGCCCCGCCAATTTTCCAAAAGGAGCCCCCGGTCAAGGATTTACATTGGTGCGTGCGGGAAATGTGCAGATCGCTGTTGTGAATTTGCTAGGACGCGTGTTTATGGGAGATTACGATTCTCCGTTTGTGGCAATCGATCAAATTTTGGAGGAAATCGGCGACGCATCACGTCATATTTTTGTTGATTTTCACGCGGAGGCCACATCCGAAAAATTGGCGTTTGCCCATTATGTAGATGGGCGTGTTTCTGCCGTCATTGGCACACACACGCATGTGCAGACAGCTGACGAACAAATCCTGTTGCATGGTACCGCTTATTTGACTGATGTCGGGATGTGCGGTCCGGTTAACAGTATCATCGGGATGAAGACGGAACAGGTAATTCAGCGCTTTCTAACGCAAATGCCTATCCGCTTTGAAGTGGAGAACGGGCCTGCTATGCTGAACGCGGTCTGCATCGATTTGTCGGACACCGGAAAAGCGGTATCCATTGAAAGAATCCATTTAAAATAAGGTAAAAGCTTGTTTAAGAAACAGCGAAATTTTTAGAAAATTTGCCCTCCTGAGAAGGAATTTTCTGTTAAGGACGCGAATATAGTAAATGTGTGTCGCAGAAAATTTCACACTTGTGGAGGTTTGTATTATGGAAGTATTAAAGGTCTCAGCAAAGTCCAATCCTAACTCTGTGGCCGGCGCACTGGCAGGTGTACTCCGTGAACGAGGTGCTGCTGAACTGCAAGCAATTGGGGCAGGCGCGCTCAATCAGGCAATTAAAGCGGTTGCAATCGCTCGAGGGTTTGTAGCGCCGAGCGGGGTAGACTTGATCTGTATTCCTGCCTTTACTGACATTCAAATTGATGGGGAAGAGCGTACTGCGATCAAACTGATTGTGGAACCACGGTAATGCCAGTCTACAAAACGATGTACACATGAGCGGCCTGTTTACTTCCAGTAAACAGGACTTTCTTATTTTTAGGAACTTACGTTACAGGGGGAGCCAATGGAAAATAGACGATTTATCATGGATGCGCATGCGGATATTTTGTATCGGATGGAAACCGAGCATCTGTCTTTTTTTGACCCTGATTCGCCGCTTCAACTTAGCTATTCAAAAATAAAAAAAGCGGGCATCGACTTGCAAGTATTTGCGTTGTTCGTCGATCCGCCCGTTACCCCGGAGCAGCATTTGATGAAATTGATTGCGTATATCGAAACCTTTCGTTCCGAGATTTGCAAGGATGGACGGATGAACCCGGTTATCACGTATCAGGAAATTGAACAAAACTTTTTGTCCCATAGAAAATCAGCGCTTCTGTCGATTGAAGGAGGCGATTTTCTAAACGGCGATCTGCGCCACTTGCGCATTCTTTATTTGCTAGGCGTGCGTGCGATGGGGCTTACATGGAACAACAAAAATGCAATCGCCAGCGGAGTGGGAGAGCCGACCGATGAAGGATTGACGCCATTTGGAAGGCAGGTAGTAGAAGAGATGAATCGGCTTGGGATGGTGGTGGACGTTTCCCATCTGGCGCCAAAAGGGATCGAAGACGTTTTGCAGGTAAGCAAATTGCCGATCATTGCCTCTCATTCCAATGCAAAATCAGTTTATCCGCATCGGCGAAATTTGACTGACGAACAGATTGCGTCGATTGCCAAACAGGGTGGTGTGATTGGGGCTACATTTGTCCCCGATTTTATTGCGGCAAAAGCGGCGACTATCGACGATTTGCTGCGCCACATTGACCGGCTGTTGACGGTAGGGGGGGAAGATCACGTCGGACTGGGATCCGATTTTGATGGAATTGAAGAGACGATGGTCGATCTTCGTTCAGGTGCCGATTATCCGAAGTTGATCGAGGCGCTGGACAAACAATATGGCTCGACCGTGACAGATAAAATATGCGGCCAGAACTTTTTGCGGGTATTGAAACAGGTCTTAAAGTAGGCCGCCAGGTCGCTAAGGAGGACGAACGGGATTCAGGAAGCGGTTGCCGCCGAGGGCTCTGGTTTCACGGGGCTCTGCCCGAACACCATGGTTTAATTACCCAATTTTCGGCATATACTTGGGTATAGGCTAACGAGAGAGGTGACTTCTCCTTGGCAACCCAAGAGGAACCGAACATGGAGGAGAAGATCGACGACCTGGAAAAAAAAATTTCACAATTACGTACAGGACGTCGTATTCTCATGCATTTACTGGAACACTCTCTGCATGAAAAAATCCGCCAAATCATCCGTCTAGAAAGAGAAAATCAGTATTTGCGCAAACAAAATCGAAGATACGCAGCCGAGCTTTTGCAGCTTAGGGCAAAAATAAAAAAGGACATGGATTCCAGGTAACCGATCTCAACCCTTCCAAATGGAAGGGTTTTTAAATGTCAAATGCAGAATACTAGATAGGAAAGAGGAAAAGCTCATTTTTCCAAGGAAATGAATTTTTTCGCCTAAATTCGATCTTTTTTAGCGTTTTGCATCATTTTATGTCGAAAGGGTGTTTTTATGAAGATTACCGTTTTGGGTGAGCATGCTCCTTATCCTGCCGCAGGCGGCGCGACTATCGGGTATTTGGTTGATACGGGGGAAGGCCGCGTACTGCTGGACTGCGGCAGCGGCGTATTGTCTGAACTTTTGAAAACAACCGGTTGGTCGCAGTTGAATGCGGTCATCCTCTCCCATTATCATGCGGATCATGTGGCAGATCTTGGGGTATTGCAATATGGGATTATGGTCGCCCGCAAAACGGGGCAGCGAGAGCAGCCGCTGACGATCTATGCGAACCGGGAACCAAAAGAGAAGTTCCAAGAAGTGTCCTACGGCAACCATGTGACGGCGATTCCGCTTGACGCGCAAAGTGATATTTCATTGTGTGGAGCGGAGTTTCGGTTTGCGGATACGGTTCATGCGGTTCCTTGTCTGGCCGTTTCCATAACGAAGGGCGGTAAAAAAGTTGTGTTCAGCAGTGATACCGGCCCCTGTTCGGCTGTTGCAAATTTGGCCCGAGCGGCCAACCTATTCATCTGTGAAGCGTCCTGGTTAGAAAAAGATCGCGGATCTGCCGAAGTCGGTCACCTGACAGCCCGTCAGGCAGGGGAAATCGCCAAACAGGCGGGCGTTCAAAAATTGTGTTTGACCCATCTGTATCCGGGATATGAGGTGAACGAATTGTTAAAAGAAGCGGCTGAAACGTTTCAAGGTGAGCTTTTCGCGGCTAAACAGGGAATGGTGATCCATGTGTAAAGGCACTTTTTCAAAAAAATGATGACCCGCAGTTGCCTGCGGGTCGCCGCAAAAAGTTAAGTGTCACGACCGTCTTTTTCATGCATTTGCCGCTTTAACGATTTGTGGGTGAAATCCCACCTCGTATACTGTCCTTTTTGCGACTTTTTTTCCCGTGGGTGAGGGACCCCCGGGGGTTTGTACAGCTCGGTGGCAAATTCTTCCCTGGCAAAATTGAATTTGTTTCGGAAGATGTCCTTGTGGTTTGGCACTCACAATCCCACCTTTCGAGCGTACTGGTAAATAGTATTTCCTCTACGATTCTCTTTAATCTCCACGTACAAAATACTCCCAATTTTTGGGCTCCTCAACAAGTACCCAATTTTTGCGCCCAGCATAGGATATACGGACAGATGACCCAGGGCATCTGATTGTGTGCAGGAACGTCGGTCGAAGTTCCGATTCAACATACGGGCGGATGCACCTAATGCATTTGTCACGCATAGCATGCAGTAGATTTTAGAACGTACTGGTCTATGGTTTATGCGGGCGGATGCTGATAACCGATGGCCTGCACGTTACTTACCTTAACGAGGAGGTAGCTGAATGGCACACTTTGACAAGGACGTGCGTTGCCGGGAGATCTATACGCAAGCTGTCTGTGGAAAAGGAAGTAAATATTCGCAGACGACTTATACCATTCGTCCTGCCAACCGGCCATCCACCATCGGCGGATGTTGGGTGATGAACCATTCATGCAATGCAGAATTGGTGGGGGACTTTGTGGAAGTCCACGGGCGATTTGATGTAAACGTATGGTACTCATATGGCGGCAACACAGAGACAGCGGTAGCTAAAGACTCTGTTTCCTACGTACAACAAATTCCGATTCGGGAATTGGATCCATACTGCAGCAGAGAAGGAATGGAAGTAAAAGTAAGAGTGCTGCAACAACCGAATTGTTTGGATGCTACGGTGGTGGACGGCGGAAACGAAATTTTGGTTCGAGTAGAGAAAGAATTGGCTGTCGAATTGATGGGAAGAACAAAAATTTATGTGCTTGTATGCGATCCACCGAAGGAAAAAGAAGATGATCATCTCTTGGAGGATGACGATATCTTCGAAGAAGAAGATTTCGAAGATTAAGAGCGACGCTCCCAAGCGTCGCTTATTTTTTCACCGGGCTTTGAGCTCCTTTTTCTCACTGTCAGAAAGATAATTTCCATCGGTTGACAGTATAAGGGCAATGGACCGAGGGAGGGGACTACATTGATAGGAAACGGTACAATTCGAATGATTCCCACCAATCAGCCGGTGGTTCGGGTGCCGGCTGCATGGCTTACAAAATTAAACTGGCGGGAAGGTGACCGGGTTCTGGTACGGGCAGGTCAAAACGTGATAACTTGCAGGGTGAAAAAGACTTCTCACAGCACTTTGTCATTATCCAAAAAAGTGATCGAAACTTTGAGAATCCCGTCTGTGTCAGTTTCGTGGAAAGCAACTAAAAAAACGATCCATATTGGTCCTTTTACGGCCGTATATACCAACTATTCCGGTGATCCCAAAAATCCTTTCCCTAATCTTAATGACTTGTTAAGCGATATGACGGAAATTGCCAACCAACTCGCCATACCGTTTTATGTAATCCCTGTCGGTGGATTCAACCCCGAGACCAAAACGACAATAGCTTGGGTTTATGACAGCGTAGATGGAGAATGGCTGATCGAGGAGTATCCGTGGCCCGATTTTTGTATCAAAAAATATGTATTTCTGCCCGCACAACTGCGTGCGGTGGAAAAAAGAGAAAGTCAGTGGATCCGCATGACTCGTTGCAAAATGCTGTATTCGTCGCTCGGTTCGAAGTGGGATGTTCATCAGGTATTGAATCACGATCCTGTAATACGTTTCTGTTTGCCGAAGACACGACTCGTTCAATCGGCAAACGATGTTAAGGATATGTTAAGGACCTATTCTCGCGTGTATGTAAAACCGATAAAAGGCACGCGAGGAAAAAAAGTGTATCGGTTCTCCCGCGAAAAAAATAGACAGCGGGTAAAGGTCGAATTTGACAAAGAAAATCAAACACACAGCAAATGGTTACTGCTGCAGCGGAAATCCACGTGGTTCGGGAACAAGTTTTTGAAAAATCAACAGTTTCTTGTGCAGCAAGGCATCCATTTAATTACTGACAGGCGAGGGAATCCGGCAGATTTTCGCTGGTTGTTGCAAAAGGACGGATATGGGGAGTGGCAGATTACAGCGCGTGTGGCGCGTGTCGGCAAAAAAGGGGGGGTTGTCACCAATGTTTCCTCCGGTGCTGATGTGATAAATGCCTCTGACTTCCTGGAGGATACCGAGTTTTCTACAACAACGGTGTGGCGGCTGATGGAGCAAATCGATTCACTTGCATATCGTGTCGTCCAAATCATTGAATTGAATTTGGGGGAAACCGGAGAATTGGGTCTTGACTTCGGTGTGGATGACAGTGGAAAGGTTTGGTTGATTGAAGTGAATTCAAATCCCGGACGCAAAATGCTGCGTGTATTGGACACGGAAGTACGGGCGTTGTCACTTCGCCGTCCTCTTGAATATGCTAAATACACAGTCGGCTTTTAAGAGCTAAATTGGAATGATCCGAATCGTTGAAAGGAGGATGTGAACTGATCACGAGAACCGTAACCGTCACATCTGGCCCCTTTCCCTTTCGTAGCTGCTTGTTTCTCTCCAGGAAAATCTGCCGTGAACTGCAGATTCAACCAGGATTGAATCAAATGAGATGCGGTGGAGTCAGCCGCGTTGTGAACGTTTTGCATCCGATGCAGGACAATCAATCGATATGTTCCCTTTCAAAGGACTTGCTGGAATCGTTCGCACTCTATGACGGAATCAGATTGCATTTGTACAAAAAAGAAGGCATGTTGTGTTTAGGTCCTGTTTTTGGCATTTTTGCCAATGTTCGGACAAATAACGGAGAGGTGGTCGGTCAACAAGAGATTGTTTTTCAACGCTTGCTTACGATGGCTCGTGAAGAGAATTTGTACGCTTATATATTCGGCCCACAGGAAATCGATTCGGGGAAGCTTCGTGGATACGTGCTGCGCAGACAGAACGGAATTGATCAATGGGAGCTGCGTGACGTACCGTTTCCAGATGTGGTCTACGACCAGATTATAACTCGTAAATTTGAAAAACAATCTGCCGTCAAAAATTGTAAGAAATTGCTGATTCAAAAATTAGGGATCGCCTAT
The DNA here is from genome assembly GCF_015097055.1 of Effusibacillus dendaii. Lineage (NCBI taxonomy): Bacteria > Bacillati > Bacillota > Bacilli > Caryophanales > Alicyclobacillaceae > Effusibacillus > Effusibacillus dendaii. The sequence continues at coordinate 705,242 of NZ_AP023366.1, read as the reverse complement.
TTTAATCCGGGGTATTTCGACAAAGCGCAAGTGCAGCGATGGTTGACCGCGAACGAAGAGACTCGAAAATCGGTCCCTGACACGATTATTCATCGGAATTTGCAGCAAACGGCAGATTTTGTGCAACGGTATAAACAAGTATATATCAAACCGGTTCATGGATCGCTTGGGATCGGCATTATTAAGCTAATCCAATTATCCGATGGCCGGTTTTACTATCAAATAAAAACCAAAAAGAATGAAGATGTGAGCGGTTTTGGTCCTTCGGCATTAAAAGTGTTGTTAAAATTGCAATCACGTTTGAAGAAAAAAACTTATATTGTGCAAGAGGAACTTTCGTTGAAAACATTAGAGGGTCGTCCATTTGATATCCGGGTTGTGATTCAAAAAGATCAGTCAGGTACATGGAGACCAACCAAATCATTTTGCCGAATTGCGCAAGCGGGTGACATCACTTCCAACCTAAGTACGGGCGGAGATGCGATGCCCTTGTCTAAAATGCTTAACAAACTCTATGACAATAAAGAAGAATACAATCGGATCAGGCGCAAAATTAATTACCTGGCAGCCACTGTTCCGAACGTGATTGAGAAAGAGTCTGGATTACAACTGGGAGAAATAGGACTGGACATCGGGATTGATACACAGGGTAACGTTTGGATTATCGAAGTGAATTCAAAACCATGGAAAAAACCGATAACCGAAAAAGGATCGATGGACCTTGTGTTGCGATCATTTCGACGTCCTCTTCTTTACGGCAAATACCTAGCTGGGATTTCTTAGACATCGGAGAAAGGAGACGCATATGGGGTACCTGCTTCTGCACAATGGTCAACAGGCTGCTTCAAGATTGCTGAGGCGTATTCCAAGCTTGGCCGGGGTAGAGGGTAACTATCCATTGAATCCTGAGGACCGTGTGATTCGATGGGGAAGTACGTATGGAAACGATATGGATGCAGACGTTGTACTGAATCCGAGATCTGCCATTTTTGCCACTCGCTCAAAACAGGAAATGATCTCCATACTCCAGCAGTACGGTGTACGTTGTCTAGAACCGGGTAAAGAAAAATCCATTTCGTTTACCCGGTATTATCGGGTTCCTGTTTTCAATATGCGGGCACTGGCTCTTTTTCGAGCGGAAGGGAAAACCGTTTGGCTGGATCGACGGATCAGCCAAATCAATGAGAAGTTTAAAGAAGTATCGATGGAAACCGACAGGTATGCGACCCGGGTAACGCGGATGGCGATTCGGGCCATTCATACTCTGGGACTGGATTTTGGTATCGTTAGTGTAGGGGTCTCGGAGAAAGGTCTGACCTATGTAATAGACCTTTCTCCGACACCGGTTTTGCGTGATCGACTGCTTACATTATATAGCAGAGCGATTCAGAGATGGATGGAAGAAGAAGAGTCGGATCCCGTTTCTTCCTTTACGATGGGGGCGGACTTGGAATTCATGCTAAAAAATCGGGAAGGCAAGATGGTTCTCGCTTCTAAGTTTCTGCCTCGTCAAGGGAGTGTAGGCTGTGATGCGCTTAGCATCCGGCGCGACGGTACACGTTTTCCGTTGGCCGAAATTCGGCCTGAACCGGACTCTTCACCGCTGCATCTTGTCAAAAATATTGAGGAGACGTTGTTGGAAGCCCGACAGCTTTTGCCGCGTCGTCTTCTTTGGTTAGCCGGTTCGATGCCATTTCGGAATTACGGAATTGGGGGACATATTCATTTTTCCAATTTGCCTTTATCGAGTCGGCTTGTAAAAGCACTTGACAACTATTTAGCATTGCCGATTGCAATGATTGAAAATCCGCAAACTTCTGCGAAAAGGAGACCCAAATACGGTTTTTTGGGAGATATTCGTTTAAAATCATACGGCGGTTGGGAATATAGGACCCTAAGCAGCTGGTTGGTATCACCAACAGTTACCACAGCCGTTCTTTGTCTTGCTCATTTGGCAGCTACACATTACAAGGAATTAAATCGCAGGCCCTTGCTGAGCTTCGCTTTGCAGGATGCGTTTTATAGAGGGAATCAACAAACGTTGCGTCCCTATTTTGACGAAATTTGGCGAGATATCCAGTCAACCAGCACATATGAAATGTACAAAGACCAATTGGAAATCATACCTACACTTGTGCATAGCGAAAAGATTTGGGATGAATCAACCGACATCCGGGCCACTTGGGGAATTGAACAGATCAGTGCAGTCCGTAAAGGGAGGTAGTTCGCGGCTGTATAGTGTGCAAGAAAGGGTGAATCTGCTTCATGGTGTTAGGGATTTTGACCGCCAGGTTTACAGACCGGATCAATCTTCAGGAAATTATTAAAATAGGAGATCAAATGGGGGTCTCCATTCTTGTAATGCCCGTATTTGACATTGATATGGATCAGCGTAATTGTCTGGGGTATATATGGAGGAAAGGTTGGGAAAAAATTGTTTGTCCGATTCCCAAGGTGATCTATAACCGAATTCTGATCAGAAAGGTGGAGCAGCGGCCGGATGTGCAAGAACTGTTTCACGAATTGAGAAGAAACGGAGTTGCCGTTTTTAATCCTGGTTACTTTGATAAAGCAGAATTGTACCGGATTGTCGGCCAAGAGCCAACCACACTTTATCTGCTGCCTGAAACATGCGAATTGGAATCTCCTCTTTCCATTCATAAAATGTTAAATGAATATGGACAAATTTATGTGAAACCGGTGCAGAGTTATGCGGGCAAAGGAATTTTGCGGATAGAAAGAAAAAAAAACAGTTTGCTTGTTACTACACAATCGTATGGAAAAAACAGAGTTCGCACCATGAAACTGCGAACTTTGTTTGAAACGTTAAGCAACCATCCTCGTTATAAAAAATTTATTTTACAGCAAGGCATACAATTGGCTAAGATAGAGGATCGTCCCTACGATCTTCGTGTCCTTGTACAAAGAAATTCAAGAGGACAGTGGGATATTACCGGTCTTGGTGCGCGGGTTGCTCCTCGTAATGGGATCGTCACACACGTGCCGAACGGAGGCAGCATTTATAACGTCCGGGAGGCGTTAGCAAGTACATTTGCAAGAAAAGCAGATCGAATTATCGATGATGTGCAAGACAGTTCTTTAAAATTGGCATCTGCTATCGAATCAGGAACTGACGGTTTACTGGGAGAAATGTCAATGGATATCGGGGTTGATGAGAGCGGAAAACCGTGGTTTTTTGAAGCGAATGCGAAGCCAGGCCGGTTTGATGAACCGTTCATCCGTAAACAGTCCATTCGCTGTTTATTGGAATTTTGCATGTTTTTGTCATCCAGTCATTCTTTAGTGGAACTTCATAAATAAACCCCACCCGCGTTGGCGGGTGGGGACTGTTATTTTCCGATGGAAACAAAGTTTCTAGACGTTGTAATATACCCTTAATGTCCGGCAGCATCCTGTACATAATATTTCGCAGATAAACATTCTTTAGAATTATTAGTTTCGTTTCTGCATCCGTATTTGTCCAGACGGAATTTCCGTTGTTCGTTGGAGATTGAGCAGGTGCAGGTGAGGTCGGTGCCGACGGTGTCGGCATCGTGATCGGTTTTTGCGGCGGCAATACGTATGACTGCGGGATCACCGGTGGCTGCGCCGTATGACCAGCTATATTTGCGCCAGGCGTCCAAGCATTATCCGGCAATACCCGTCTAGCCATAAAGAAATTTGAGCCCCACCAATAGCGGAAGTCGTTCACAATGCCTATGGCAGTCGGGTTACCGTCGCCTCGCGTGCCAATTACGGCTGGTTGTCCATTCATCATTCCCATATAAATGGCAACATGACTAATATATTTATTACCGTTCGAATCCTTTGCCCACCAAGTCAAAATGTCTCCTGGACGCAGGTTTTCCGTTCCCTGCAAGCTCCATTTCCCATTTGTCTGAACTGGTTTTACCCCGTTAATTTGGGTGCCTACTGTGTTGTAGTTTCTGGCCGCTCCCGTTATATTAAAACCGAAGTCTCCGAATACCAGTCTCGTGAAAGCCGAACAATCAACAATCCCTTTTTGCTGATAGGAATTGGTGCCATGACCATACACCATATAGCCGTTGTTCATGTACCAGATCGCGCGTTCCACAATTTGATCAGCCAAACTGCCTTTTATGTTTTGATTTAAATTTTCGTATTGTTGTACCTTTACCAATTCATTATTCACATAGTCGTTGTAATACGTATTGTACTTCGTAATTGCCTGCTGGGTGGTTAAAACTGTGTCGGTGGACGCGAAGGCCGAATTTGAAGTTAGTACAATGCCTCCAAGCATCATGGAACCAAGTAAGAAGATAGGCATTTTACGGTTTTTCATGCAGTTACCCGCCCGTAATCTTTCCCATATGTAGTTACCATAAGAATGTTATTGTCTACCAGTGTTTTGGCATATACCTACCATAGCATTGGAAAATTCCCATTTCATTACTAAAATATTGGTAATTCCCATTAAAGGAAGATTGCCAAATTGGCATCCAGCTTTTTGTAACATGAAAAACTCTAGGCCATTCACCTCGAGTTGTCAAAAAGTGCGTATTCATTTGTGCACAAAATGGTGTATTAATCGGCATCGGTTGGTTCAATCTCATGATCGGCAAGTTCATCGTTAGCAAGAGCCCCGTCTTGATTGGATTCGGTTTGCCGATTTTCAAGCTGCCATGCTTCTTTGTTGCCAAAATAAGCGTTTGTTAGTTCTTCCGACAGTTCTGTCTCTTGCGTTTCTCCTCCGGCTATCCGGTTCCATATTCCTTTTAACGGATTGTTTTCACGCATAGGACATTCCCCCGCAGATGGATTTTGATTTAGGTTAGTATGAACATTTCGATTCCGGATTATTGAAAGAGGAATAAAGTATTTGATTCCGCGCTTTTTTGTGTGTTATAATTCATCTTAAATCCCCGTGTATACGGGGCTTTTTTCTGCTAAGAACGATCGGGAATCTTGATATAAACTACAATCGAAAATCGATGGAAAGGAGTGCCACAATGAGCGATCTTTTACAAATCGAAGATTTGACGCAAGAGTCAGGGGATACGCACCGTCCGACCCTTGTTGAACGGGAAAGTGTCGATTACCGTGCGATTGCCAAACATGTAGGTCGAATCGGAGAAGGAAAAAAATATTTGATTAAAACGTATGGCTGCCAAATGAACGAACATGATTCGGAAATCATGGCAGGCATGTTGGAAGAAATGGGCTATCAGCCGACTTCCGTGAATGAAGAGGCCGATTTTATCCTGTTTAATACATGTGCCGTACGGGAGAATGCGGAGGATAAAGTATTTGGGGAAATCGGACGTCTGAAACCGTTAAAAAACCGTAATCCGGAATTGATCTTGGGCCTTTGTGGCTGCATGGCGCAGGAAGAACCGGTTCAGCAGCTGGTGGCCAAAACGTATCCTCATATCGATATCGTGTTCGGCACCCATAATATTCACCAATTGCCGGAATTGGTGGAGCAAGCCCGCAATTCGCAGGAAACGATATTTGAAGTATGGGAAAAAGCGGGGGATGTGGTCGAAAATCTGCCCAAGCTTAGAAAAGATGGGATTCGTGCCTGGGTAAACATCCAGTATGGATGTAACAAGTATTGTACCTATTGCATCGTTCCTTATACGCGTGGACGCGAACGCAGCCGTCTAATGGAAGATGTTGTTGAGGAAGTCAAACAGTTGGCGGCGGACGGGTATAAAGAAATTACGCTTTTGGGGCAAAACGTTAACGATTACGGACTCGATCTGAAAGCGTATGATTTTGCCGATCTGTTGGCGGCTGTAAATAAGGTGGAGGGCATTGAACGGATCCGTTTTACCACTTCAAATCCATGGAATTTCAGTGATAAACTGATACAGACAATTGCCTCCTGCGAAAAAGTGGTCAACCATATTCACCTGCCGGTTCAGTCGGGCGACAATACGATTTTGCGCCGTATGAACAGAGGATATACTCGCGAGTATTATCTCGATCTGGTTGCCAGAATTCGCCGTGCAATACCGGACGTGTCCTTGACAACTGACATTATTGTCGGATTTCCAGGAGAAACGGAAGAACAGTTTCGCGAAACTTTATCGCTGGTTGAACAAGTCCGCTTTGACGGTGCGTATACGTTTATTTATTCACCGCGCAAAGGAACTCCGGCCATTCGTTTCCGCGAACAGGTTTCGGAGGAAGATAAGAAGCGTCGTTTGCAGGAATTGATCGAATTGCAAAACGGTATTACCAGAGAATTCAGCGAATCGATGAAAAATCAAACGTTTGATGTGCTGGTAGAAGGGGAATCGAAAACAAACTCGGATGTTTTGCAAGGCCGTACGACCACGAACAAGATCGTGCTGTTCCGTGGGCCCAAAGAGTTGATCGGTCGAATCGTCAAGATTCACGTTACGGAAGCGCAAACCTGGTATCTGCGCGGTGAACTTGTTTCCACACAGCACGAATTGGCTGTCTGATCCAATTTTAGTAAGAGTGAAGAGCATGAGCGATCATGCTCTTTTCTACTTTTTTCATGCTATAATAGGGTCAAGTTGCTGGTTTGGAGGATACGATGGCACGCTATACACCGATGATTGAACAATATCTCGCCGTTAAACAGCAGGCGAAAGACGCTTTGCTGTTTTTCCGGTTGGGAGATTTTTATGAAATGTTTTTTGAAGATGCAATCACAGCGGCGAAAGAACTGGAAATTACGTTGACAGGGCGTGATGGAGGCGCAGAGGAGAGAATTCCAATGTGCGGTGTCCCTCACCATTCTTCTGAGATGTATATCCAACGCCTGATCGAAAAAGGGTATAAAGTAGCCATATGTGAGCAGGTGGAGGATCCCAGTCAGGCGAAAGGAATCGTCAGACGTGAAATTGTCCGAATTGTGACTCCTGGCACCATCATGGACAGCAAGAACGTCCAGGATAAACTTAATAATTATATTGCTGCATTGGTCTTGCGAGAAGAGCAAATCGGTCTTGCCTTCTGCGATATTACCACCGGAGAACTGTTTGTTAACCATTGTCAGGTCGAATCGGTTTGGGATGAATTACAGCAATTTCAGCCAGTTGAACTTGTTGTTCCGGATGGGGAGGAGTATGCCGAACTGGTTGAGTCAATTCAAAACCAAACCCGTTGTCTGGTCACACGGAATGAATCTGTCTATTCAGACACAAAAGCGGCTGAATTTTTGCTGAAACGCTTTGAGTTGATATCTTTGGAATCGATCGGTCTGTCGGAAAAGAAAGCGCCTGTAACGGCAGCAGTCTTTTTGATCTCTTATTTGGAAGCGACACAGAAACGCAGCCTTTCGCATCTAAAGAAACCGGTTTTATTGTCGGGAGAAACACATTTGGTGATCGATTCGTTTTCCCGCCGAAACCTGGAATTGACAGAAACGATCCGCGAAAAAAGCAGGCACGGATCACTCTTGTGGCTGTTGGATCGGACGGTTACCGCAATGGGTGGTCGCCTCTTGAAAAAATGGATTGAACGTCCTCTGGCAGTCCGCACGCAAATCGAAGAAAGGCTGCAGGCGGTAGAGGAATTGGTTAACGAATTGCTTGTTCGTGAAGATATTCGGCAGATGCTGCAAAACGTTTACGATTTGGAACGTTTGATGGGACGGGTAGCGTATGGATCGGCGAACGGACGGGATCTTTTGGCGATCTCCGATTCTTTGGCCATTTTACCTGAACTGCGCCGCCGACTTCTGGGGTGCCAAAGCGAACTGCTGCAAAGGATTGGGGAACAGATTCGGGAAATGAATGAGACGGTCGATTTGGTCCGGTCTGCTATCGTTGATGAACCGCCTGTTGGACTTCGTGACGGAGGCTTAATTCGTGAAGGATTCGATGAATATCTGGATCGCCTGAAATCAGCCAGCCGGGAAGGCAAACAATGGATTGCCCAACTGGAACAGCAGGAGAGGGAAAAAACGGGAATCAAATCTCTGAAGGTCGGTTTCAACAAAGTATTCGGGTACTATTTGGAAGTAACAAAAGCGAATACGCATCTGGTGCCCGACTATTTTGAACGGAAACAGACTCTGGCCAACGGGGAACGTTACGTAACGCCCGATTTGAAGGAAAAAGAAGCCCTCATTCTGGAAGCGGAAGACAAAATGACCGAATTGGAATACGAGCTGTTCATTCAACTGCGCGATCGAGTCGCGGCAGAACTCCCCGATATCCAACTGGCGGCAGAAGCGATTGCGCAGATTGACTCGCTGCAATCTTTGGCGACAGTAGCAGTCGAACGACGATTTACGAAACCGGTGATTACCGAATCGGACCGCCTTGTCATTGTAGAAGGCAGACACCCTGTCGTAGAAGCGGTTTTAAAACGGGATACGTTCGTACCAAACGACACCGAACTGGATTGTAAAAACAACCAGATTGCTCTTATTACCGGTCCTAATATGGCCGGTAAAAGCACATACATGCGACAGGTTGCCCTACTCGTCATCATGGCCCAGATAGGTTCTTTCGTATCTGCCGCTCGGGCGGAGGTAGGGATTGTTGACCGCGTTTTTACAAGAATTGGGGCATCGGACGATTTAGCAGGCGGACACAGCACATTTATGGTGGAAATGGTGGAACTGGCGAATATTTTGCATTATGCTACCCGCAAAAGTCTTATTATTTTGGATGAAATCGGACGTGGGACAAGCACATTTGACGGAATTTCGATTGCACAAGCGGTAGTTGAATTTTTGCACCAATCACCGACTGCTGGTGCGAAAACGCTGTTTGCCACTCACTATCATGAACTGACAGAACTGGCTGATCGTCTGCCAGGCGTCAACAACTATTCGACTTTAGTGGAGGAAAAAGGGGATTCGATCATTTTCCTGCACAAAATTGTCAGTCAGCCGGCCGACCGCAGTTATGGCATACAAGTGGCCAAACTGGCAGGGCTCCCGCCTCAAGTATTGCAAAGAGCAAATGAAATTTTACACGTTCTGGAAAACCTGTCTGATGCAAAGCAGCAGGTTGCAATAGAACCGGAACTATCATCGGAATCGGCAACGTCACAATTGTCGCTGTTTGATGAACAATCCCATCCGCTTGTTGAGGAAATTAAATCGATTGACTTGATGAACCTGACACCGATTGAAGCGTTAACGACCTTACATCGACTGCAGAAAATGGTCGGGAAGGGATGACTGTAAATGGCTAAAATTCAGGTGATGAGCGATTTGCTGGCGAACAAAATTGCAGCCGGTGAAGTTGTCGAGCGGCCAGCGTCTGTCGTCAAAGAGCTGCTGGAAAATTCACTGGATGCGGGCGCCACTGAGATATTGATCGAATTGCAGCAGGCAGGACTGGAAATGATCCGGGTCGCCGACAATGGTTCCGGTATCGATTCTTCTGATGTGCCGCTTGCATTTGAACGCCACGCTACTTCCAAAATCTTGGACGACAAAGATTTATTTCGCATTCAGACATTAGGGTTTCGCGGTGAAGCACTGCCGTCCATTGCGGCCGTTTCCCGCCTGCAAATCAAGACAAGAACCTCCACGGAGCAGGCTGGCACATGTTTGCATGTGGAGGCGGGGCGCATCACCGATTCAACAGTTTCGGCTGCCAAGCAGGGAACCGAAATCTCCGTACAGGATTTGTTTTTTAACACGCCTGCCCGATTGAAATATCTTAAATCGATGCAGACCGAACTGGGGCACGTGGTCGATTTTGTAGAAAAAATGGCATTGGCCCGACCCGAGGTGGCGTTTCGTTTGTATCACAATGACCGCTTGCTGCTGCAAACACCGGGGGATGGAGTGATTTTACATGCGGCGGCTGCCGTTTACGGACGGGAACTTGTCAAACAGATGGCATCTGTCGCCTGGGAGAATTACGACTATCGGATCACAGGACTGGCCGGATTTCCTGAGTTAAATCGAGCAAACCGGAACCACTGTACGTTTTTTGTGAATGGACGTTACATCAAAAGTTACCTCCTGTTTCAGGCGGTAGTCAATGCGTATCATACACTGTTACCGATCAACCGGTATCCGGTCTGCATCTTGCATATACAGTTGGACCCTTCACTGGTCGATGTAAACGTACATCCGACAAAACTGGAAGTCCGATTTTCAGAAGAAAAGGATCTGTCGATATCTGTTCAACAGGCAATTCGATCCGCTTTAGAACAACATTCTTTAGTTCCAAAGGCGGTTGCCAAACAGATTGCTTCAGAACGGCAACCACAGACGCAACAAACACCGCTGCCACAAACATCGCTGCCTCAAACACAGCCGGAGCAGCCTGCGTTCGGTTCGAAACAACGGATGCGTCAACCAAGTCTCAAGTTTGATTATCCGGCCCGTGTGAACGGTGGTTCCAGCGATCCGAAGGCAGCTAGAGAAGCGGCAATCCATTTGTATCAGACAACACATACCGATCAACAGACTGCCAAGAATCAGATACACGGTGAAAATCAGTCAACAGTCGAACCGTCTGCACCATTCTCGGCGGAAGCAACTGCCGCGGCAAAACATCTGCCGGACGGAACGGATGAAAGCGTTATGGAAGAAGCAGCCGAAGCGAAGGAAGCTCCCGCAATCCGTTTTCGACCGATTGCACAGGCGCTTGGCATGTATGTGATTGCGGAAAGTGTGGAAGGACTTTATATAATTGACCAGCATGCGGCACATGAAAAAGTGTTGTATGAGAAATTTCGAAACAGGTTGCGGGAGAAACAGATTCACCCGCTCCCTTTGCTCGTTCCTTTAACATTGGAACTGTCTTCGTCAGAAAGTGAAAAGCTGGTCAGTCAAATGAGCATACTGTCCGAACTTTGCATAGAGGTGGAACAGTTCGGCCGCGGGTCGTTCCTGATCCGGTCTGTTCCCGATATATGGGATGGTTTGGACACACAGCGATTGACTGCCGAACTGATTGACGAATTATTGATGGAGCAAGTCAAAGATCCTCGCGCCCTGATTGAAGACAAAATCATTATGAAAGCATGCAAATCGGCGATTAAAGCAAACAGATGGCTTTCCATGCAGGAAATGAATGCGCTCTGTGAGCAGCTTGCCAAATTGGAAAATCCGTATACGTGTCCGCATGGCCGTCCGATCATCATCCATATGAGCACATACGACTTGGAAAAACAGTTTAAGCGAGTGATGTGACTTGACCGACTCCCTTTTGGTGACAACGGCACCTAACCCGTCTGAAATGTTTGTGCAAACGGCTGTCCGCTTGGCTGATGAACTGAAGGCGCCATTCGTACCGAGGAAAGGCACGGTGCGCCGGATGGCGCAAACACAAGGAGTCTCTTTGGTGCTGGTGGTCAGTCATCGGTTGACCCTGCATATCGGTGATCAGGAACTGTTTTTTCACCCTTCGATGGCAAATGTTCGGGTAAAACGGATGCTGGCTGGAGAAACCGATTATTTGATCGAAAAATCGGGTTTGCAACCAGGCGATACAGTCATTGATTGCACATTGGGGATGGGGGCGGATGCGATCGTTTTTTCCCACGCGGCGGGTGAAAACGGCCGGGTGATTGGTCTCGAAAAAAGTAAAATATTGGCTATCCTGGTACGAGAAGGGCTTCATGACTGGATACCCGATTTTCCGGAAATGAAGGAAGCCATGCAGCGAATTGAAGTGGTCCAGACGGATCATTTATCCTTTTTACGTAAGATGCCCGATCGGTCTGCAGATGTGGTATACTTCGATCCGATGTTTCGGTCCACGGTTGAGAAATCGACCGCATTTGATACGGTCAGAATGCTGTCAGACGCCGCCCCCCTGTCCATCGAAACGATTCAGGAAGCGAAGCGGGTGGCCAGCAAATCAGTGGTTCTGAAAGAAAGAGCTGGTGGCGGTGAATTCTTACGTTTAGGGTTCCCTGCTGCAACTCGTCGTTCCAGCACATTTACCTATTCGGTTATACGGATCGAAGAGGAGGAATCCTGATGAATGACAACTGTGGACTGGTTGTGATTGCCGGTCCCACCGCCGTTGGAAAAAGTAAATTGAGTGTCGAATTGGCGATTGCGTTTGATGGTGAAATCGTTTCGGCCGATTCGATGCAAATCTACCGGGGGATGGACATTGGCACGGCCAAGATCACGCCTGAGGAAAAGAAAGGGATCCCGCACTGGGGGATCGATATCATTGACCCGGATACCCCGTTTTCCGTTTCCGATTACCGCGATTTGGCTGACGGTTGGCTGAGAGGCATTTGGCAACGCGGCCGTCTTCCTTTTCTGGTGGGCGGAACCGGTTTATACATAAGAGCTGTTACGGAAGAATATGATTTCAGTACATTTTCAGGGGATGCTGCTTTTCGGGAAAAAATGGAGCAAATGGCTCGCCGTGAAGGACCGGAAGCGCTCCACAGACAACTGGCTTTTGTCGATCCGGCAACTGCCAGTCGGCTGCATCCGAATGATATCCGCCGTGTGATTCGTGCCTTGGAAATTTACGAATTTACCGGGAAACGATTGTCGGAGTCGAAACAAAGCCACGGGGATACAAGATTTCCTGTTCTAAAAATCGGACTGACTTCTGAAAACCGGGAATTGCTCTACGACCGGATTAATCGGCGTGTCGACCTCATGATCGAACAAGGGCTCTTGGAAGAAGTAAGCGGTTTATTGAGGAGGGGAGCCCACAAGGATTTGATTTCCATGCAGGGAATCGGTTATAAAGAAATTATAGAGTACTTGGAACAGCGTCTTACGCTGCAGGAAGCGGTCGAACGAATCAAGCAAGGTTCCCGGCGATACGCCAAACGGCAGTTATCATGGTTTCGGCGCGATCCGGAAATCCACTGGTTTGCGATTGATACGATTCCCTGGGATCAGTTGTACAACGCTTGTTTCAAACTGGTGAAGGAATTTCGGCAGCAAGTCTCGAATACAGTTGTAATAAAAGAGGATGGGGGAACCGCAAAGTGAACAAACCGCAAATCAATATTCAAGATACGTTTTTGAACCAGATTCGTAAAGAAAACATTCCGGTTACCATTTATTTAGTGAATGGGTTTCAAATCCGCGGCTCCGTAAAAGCGTTCGACAATTTTACAGTGATTGTAGAGTCGGAGGGGAAGCAGCAGTTGGTATACAAACATGCGATTTCCACGTTCACACCAATGCGAAACGTCAACTTTAACATGGAAGCGTAATGTGAGTATAGACAGATTGTGTTTCGTCAATTCTAAGGCAGTACATATCTGTTCCAAATCTTTTAAAATATGAAATCAAAACGGTTGATTGTTTATGACAAATGGATTATACTTTCAGGCATAAAGGGTCGAAGGAGTGAATTTTTTTTATGGCTAAAACGTATGTCGATAAAGACACTTGTATCGCATGTGGCGCCTGCTACTCTACTGCTCCGGACGTGTATGATTCGGATGATGAAGGTTACGCATTTGTGAAATTGCCGGGTGGCACAGAGGGATTTGTTGACATCCCAGAAGAATTTTTGCAAGATGCGATGGACGCTCGGGACGGTTGCCCGACCGAATCTGTCAAGTGGGAAGACTGATTTGAATTTATTATTTAAAATTTGCATCGAAACCCTGCAGGATCTATTCTTGCAGGGTTTTTATTTTTTGGGGCGTTCACCTATTGTGCAATCGCTGCGTATGATAAAGCAATCTTTCAAAGCGAGGTGACAGATTTTGAACAGGAGCGGTGCCACACCGCCCGCCTACCGCGACCTAGATGAGATTCTCGAGCAATTTCGAGCAGGGCAAATTGCACTGAATGACGCATTGCGACGCCTCTACTCTGGTGAGAAACCAACGATAGCACGCCAACTGACTCGATCCAATGTTCAGCAGGATATGGCCAGGTTTCAAACGGTCTTACAAGAATTGGAAAATATGATCGGTTTGCGTCAGGTAAAAGATCTCGTTAAAGAGATTTTTGCATTGATACAAATCCAGCAACGACGGCAGGTTGCCAAATTAGCGGCTGAGCCGGTTGTACTCCATATGATTTTTAAAGGAAATCCGGGAACGGGCAAAACGACAGTGGCTCGCATACTGGCCCGTCTGCTTCGCGAACTTGGGTTTTTATCAAAAGGCCATTTAATTGAAGTAGAACGTGCGGATTTGGTGGGAGAATACATCGGTCATACAGCCCAAAAAACGAGAGAACAGGTAAAAAAAGCGTTAGGCGGGGTTCTCTTCATCGACGAAGCTTATAGTTTGGCACGCGGTGGAGAAAAGGATTTTGGCAAAGAAGCGATTGATACGCTGGTAAAGGCGATGGAGGATCACAAAAACGATTTTGTGCTGATCCTGGCTGGGTACGAGTATGAAATGGATCTGTTTTTGCGAACCAACCCGGGGTTGCCATCTCGTTTTCCCATCACTGTTACATTTGATGATTACGAAGAAGCGGAATTGATTCAAATCGCTCGCCAGATGCTTCGCAAGCGGGAGTATCGGTTATCCCCGGATGCCGAGCATAAACTCCGGAATTATTTGCGAAGGTTTCTCAGCCAATCAGGCGGGAATTTTGCAAACGCCAGATTTGTCCGCAATACCATTGAGCGAGCGATTCGTTTGCAGGCTGTCAGGCTGTTGGATGTGAAAAACCCGACAAGAGAGGATTTAATGCTGATTCTGGCAGAAGATCTTCTGTTTGAAGAGGGGGGACAGCTATGAAAAATTGCCTGGTGTTAGGACGAACCAACGTGGGGAAGACAATGTTCTGTGTAAATTTCGCAGAATTTCTGGGTTTGCACCGTTTGGAAGTCTATTTTCAATTGCCGGACGGCACAACCCGTCAACGCAAGTACGATTTGATGTCTGCCCGTCATGAGTTATCCGGTTTGGGTCAGCATAAAACCAAATCATTACAATCGATTCAATTGGACTTGCCAAAAGGAAAAGGAACGCGAAAATTTACACTGACCGACTCAACCGGTCTGTCGGATGGAATTCATCCAGATCCGGAACTGCGCAATGCAATGGCACAAACGTTGGCGGAACTGCACTCGGCTGATTGCGTATTGCACCTCGTGGATCCCAATGAAATTGCAAAAGCAGGCAGCTTTCATCGCTTAGGGGAATTGGACTTGCAAATTGCAGAATTGGGCGGTTTTAAAGAAGGGTATGTGATGATAGCCAACAAAATGGATCTGCCAGAGGCGGAAAAAGGACTCTCGATCCTTCGGAAAGAGTTGGGCAACAAAAAAATCATTCCGGTTTCCGCTCTTTACCGGAAAGGGTTTTCCGAGGTGAAGGAATATGTATGGCGACTGGTCTGAGTGGACGATTGAGTTGGTTGGGATCGTGCTGACCGGTATCGCGATCAAATTTATGGATGATTACCTCGATTTAGAATATGACCAATGTATTGGTCGAAAAACGGCAGCGAGCAAGCTGGGAAGAGCAGTCCTCCCATACGGATTGCTGATGTTGGCAATTGGCGTTTTCATTGCAAGGGAAGTTGGCCTTGTGCTCTTTCTGGCTAGTTATGCAATCGGAATGGGACATGATCTGTTGGAGAAAATGCCGACTAAATTGCCAGGCTGGGCAGAAGGCCTGATTGCGTTGGCGATCGGACTTGTGTTGGCCGGTCCGCTGTTGACTCTGTGGGGGATTTTGATTATTGCAACGATTCAATTTTTGGATGATTTGATGGACATCTATAAAGATATGCAAACCGGCCAGCGCAATACGGCAGTTCGTTTTGGCGGTGTGGAAACGACACTGTTGACTCTGATCTGTTTGATTTTTGCCTTGCTGCTTAGTGCCGAACATTCCATTCTGGTCCTGGTGGCAACTCCTGTCGTTCATATGATACATGACATAATTGGGGGAGATTAAAACGAACTCGTTTGCCTGGATATTGATATCCGTGTTGCTTTGTATATTAATCGGTTACGGGATTGGCAGACGGCAGGGAATGGTCTCCGGATTTCTCCGCGGCCAAGCGGCTTCCCGCATTCAATTACGACGTGACAGTCTACAGGCCGGCAAATGCATAATCTGTGACCGTCAAGACCACTCCGTTTAATTTTTGTGATCAGTGACGATAGGTTCCTTTTTAAGAGGATTCCCTCCAACCCGGCTGCGGTCAATGGGGGGATCCTGACATTACAGTGCTCATCCTTACCGGATATGCTACAATAATGCGAGATGGAGGCGAACGGATGATAGATCTTGGCCGTGACCGTGAAAAAGCAATATTGGTCGGACTGCATACAGATCGGACAGATACCCGCATTTGGAAGTTGGCATTTGAGGAATTGACCGGATTGGTCGAAACTGCAGGAGCACGCGTGGTTGCCTCGCTTGTGCAGAACCGTTCCGAAGCTGACCCGGCTACTTACATAGGGAAAGGTAAACTGCAAGAATTAACCGCATTAGCGGAAGAATTGGAAGCGGACATAATCGTATTTGACAGTGAACTGACGCCTGTACACGTTCGTAATCTGGAAAACTGTCTCCCCTGCAAAGTATTGGATCGGACCCAAATTATTCTTGATATTTTTGCCGAACGGGCGAAGACAAAAGAAGGAAAACTGCAAGTTGAACTGGCGCAATTAAGCTATCTGATGCCTCGTTTAAGCGGAAAAGGGAAAGCGATGTCAAGATTGGGAGGAGGCATCGGCACGCGCGGGCCCGGCGAAACAAAATTGGAAATCGATCGTCGCAGAATACGTGGCAAAATAGCGGATTTAAAAACAGAACTGCGGGAGGTACGTCTGCACCGCAGTACGCAGCGGCAAAGAAGAAAAAAACAACAGGTACCTGTTATTGCGTTAGTTGGATATACAAATGCAGGAAAAAGCACGATCCTGCATGCACTGACCGAACGTTTCGGTGCAGGCTCGCAAACGACGGCGGAAGGTCAAAATCGATTATTTGACACATTGGACCCGACTGCCAGAAAAATCGGTCTGCCGCAGGGAGGGACTGTAATTGTCACCGATACGGTGGGCTTTATTCAACAATTGCCGCATCATCTGATCGATTCGTTTCGGGCCACGTTAGAGGAGACGAACGAAGCGGATGTGCTTCTTCATATTGTAGATGCCAGCCATCCTGCACATGACATACAAATGGACACTGTATATCAAGTTTTAAATGAATTGCATGTGTTGGACAAGCCCATCATCACCGTTTTTAATAAAATGGACTATTTGAACGGAGAATTTCTGCCGGATGATCCCAAAGCATTGTATACAGTCAAAATGTCCGCTTTAAACGGCAATGGACTGCCACAGTTGATGCAAGCGATAGACAGCTGCATCAACACAAAGTCGCAGCACATGTCTGTGATTTTGCCATATGATGAAGGTTCGCTCACATCTGCTTTGCACGAACGGTGCAAAGTGTATCAGCAGCGTTTTTTGGAAAACGGCATTTATTTGGATTTGGACGCAGTTCCTGAATTGGCTAAACAGTTGGAGCGTTTTCAAGTGAATCCGGAGATTTTGGAAAAGGAGAACAAGGTGTGATGAAACGGTTTGCAACAGATCAGGAATTATTGGATTTGGCAGATGAAGTGAAACAACAACTGCGGCCTGTGATTGATCGAATTGAAAAAGTGGTATTGCAAAATCAAGCCAAAGTGCTGGCTGCTTTTCAATCGTCTCAGGTGAGTGATTTTCATTTTGCTTCTTCCTCCGGCTACGGTTATAACGATCGAGGCCGCGAGATCATTGAGCAGGTTTATGCAGACGCATTTGGCGGAGAAGCGGCGCTGGTACGTCCGCATATCGTCTCTGGAACCCATGCGCTGGCCACTGTTCTGTTTGGCTTGCTGCGTCCCGGTGACGAATTGCTTTACATAACAGGTTCTCCCTACGATACCCTGCAGGAAGTGATTGGGCTGGCAGGTGATGCAGGAAACGGGTCTTTACGTGACTTCGGCATCACATTCGATTCTGTCCCGTTACGGGAAAATCGGGTTGACTGGCAGCAAGTAGCTGCCAAAATAAAACCTGAGACCAAATTGATCGGCATTCAACGTTCATCCGGATACGCCTGGCGGTCTTCTTTCTCTGTCGATGAGATTGCGGAAATGGTGCGTTATGTTAAAAATATCAAGCCCGATGTAATTGTAATGGTCGATAACTGTTACGGGGAATTTGCCGAACAGAAAGAACCGACAGAGGTTGGAGCCGATATCATTGTAGGCTCCTTAATCAAAAATCCGGGCGGCGGATTAGCACCTTCCGGCGGCTATATTGTCGGACGAAAATCATACGTCGATTTGGCAGCTGCCCGCTTAACAGCTCCAGGAATTGGGGCCGAACAAGGAGCCATGCTGGGGACAAATCGTTCCATTTTGCAGGGCTTCTTTCTTGCTCCGCATGTTGTGGGGGAATCACTGAAAGGAGCTGCATTCGCGGCAGCCTGTTTCGAAAAAGTCGGACTCCTCACATCCCCTGCATGGCATGAGCGGCGAACAGACATTATACAGGCGATTCAATTCGGGTCAAAAGAACGATTGATTGCTTTTTGCGAAGCGATACAGGCTGCGGCGCCGGTCGATTCACATGTGAAACCGGAACCTTGGGATATGCCTGGCTATCAGGACCAGGTGATTATGGCGGCTGGAGCTTTTATACAAGGTTCATCCATCGAATTGTCGGCTGACGGGCCAATTCGAGAACCTTATATCGCTTTTATGCAAGGGGGACTTACGTTCGAGCATGTACAGCTCGCCGTTCTGAATGTATTACAAAACTTACGTTTGCAAAAGTTAATTTGAAATTTTAAGTGTAAACTTCTCTCACATTCGTTGACAACAATAATACCGTTAAATATAATAAAAACAGTTTACACTTACTTAGATAGAGCAATGGGGAGGAACCGGGATTTATGGACCAATCAACAATCAAAAAGCTGGTAGCTGAAAACGGTGTTGAATTTATTATTCTCCAATTTGTCGACGTAATAGGTAACCTGAAGCATTTGGAACTTCCGATCAGCCAATTGGAGAAGGTTTTGGAAGGCGAAGTCATGTTCGATGGATCTTCCATTACAGGTTTTACTTCGATCGAAAACTCCGATATGTATTTGAAGCCTGACATTTCTACGTTTGCAGTACTGCCCTGGAGCGAAGGTAAAGAAGCTCGTTTCATTTGTGACGTTTACACAGGAGATCACAAACCGTTTGAAGGAGATCCTCGTTCCTGCTTAAAGCGTGCTCTGGAGAAAGCAGAGGCGCTTGGATACAGCGGTTTAAATGTAGGTCCCGAACCGGAATTTTTCTTGTTCCCGTTAGATGAAAACGGCAATCCGGTTTTTACCCCGCATGATGAAATTGGGTATTTTGATGTCAGCGCCAAAGACCGAGGTCAAAAAGCTCGCCAAGACATCACGCGTACGTTGAACGCAATGGGATACGAAGTAGAGGCGCTTCACCACGAAGTGGCGATTGGACAGCATGAAGTCGATTTTAAATATGGCGACGCACTCGTAACAGCTGACCGAATTGTAACTTTTAAATGGGTTGTAAAAGAAGTGGCAGCCAAACACGGTTTTTATGCATCCTTTATGGCGAAGCCGGTTGCCCGTATTAACGGTTCCGGAATGCACGTGAATCAATCGTTGTTCACTGCAAGCGGAAATGCGTTCTACGATGCAAATGATGAATTGGGCCTTTCCAGTGATGCTCGTCATTATATTGCAGGTATTCTCAAGCACGCAAGAGCGTTTGCTGCTGTAACCAATCCGACGGTCAACTCTTATAAGCGTCTCGTACCCGGTTATGAAGCGCCTTGCTATATCGCTTGGTCTTGTTCGAACCGTTCGGCGTTGATTCGGATTCCGGCTGCAAGAAAGGCGGCAACCCGAATCGAAGTTCGTTGCCCGGATCCGACGACAAATCCGTACCTCGCTCTGGCACTCATGCTTGTATCCGGTTTGGATGGTATCGAAAACAAACTTCCGCTTGTAGCTGAAACGAAAGAAAATATCTATCATATGTCAGACAGCATTCGTGCGGAAAAAGGAATTGACGCACTGCCGGCCGATCTGAATGAGGCGCTCAACTGTTTGGAACAGGATGAAGTTCTCAAGAGTGCATTGGGAAGACACCTGTATGACGCCTATGTTTCAACAAAAAGAGAAGAATGGGATGAGTACCGTTTGGAAGTGCATCCTTGGGAAGTAAAACGGTATAACTAATAAAAACGTCGATTCCCTGACTCCAAATGTCAGGGAATTTTTTTGTGTAATCTACTTTCACATAATTTGACAACTTTTTCTTGTTGCGAATATAATAAAATTATCAATAGGGTAGAGGAGGGGTATCAGATGAGCGATGAACTGCGCCGCAATTTGGCTCTTTTTCCGATTGGGATTGTTCAAAAGCTGACCGAATTGACCCCGCGCCAAATCCGCTATTATGAACAGCACGAATTGATAAAACCGACACGGACGGAAGGGAACCAACGGTTGTTTTCCTTTAACGACGTAGAACGTCTATTGGAGATTAAAAAATTGATCGACCAGGGGATCAACATGGCCGGTGTCAAGAAAATGTTGGGTGAAACAGAGAAATTTTCCGAGTTGCCCGTAACCGAAGAAGCGAAACAGGAAGCACAAAAAGTTAAGGAGCTAACGGACCAGGAACTGCACGATCTGTTAAAACAGGAATTAATGTTAGGCAGGCATGGTATGTCCAGTTCCTTAATCCGGGGAGAGTTATCTAGATTTTTCCACTGAATATTTCCTAAACAACATTTATACTGTAAATGTAATACGCGGCATCCAGGTGCCGCGAGTACATAAAAAATTAACTGAAGGGGGATTTGGCAATGAGTCGCCAGTACACTCAAGCTGACATTATCCGTATGGCGAAGGAGGAAAACGTTCGTTACATACGTTTGCAATTCACCGATTTGCTGGGCGTTATTAAGAATGTCGAAGTGCCAGTTTCTCAATTGGAGAAAGTGCTTGACAACAAAATGATGTTTGATGGTTCATCTATTGAAGGTTTTGTCCGAATTGAAGAATCGGATATGTATTTGTATCCCGATCTTGGCACATGGTTGATTTTTCCATGGGAGACGGAGCACGGGAAAGTAGCGCGTCTGATTTGCGACATTTATATGCCAGATGGCACACCGTTTGAAGGAGATCCCCGGGGTACTCTGAAAAAAGTGTTGGCAGAGGCGAAAGAAATGGGATTTACCTCAATGAACGTGGGTCCTGAACCGGAGTTTTTCTTGTTCAAGCTGGATGAGCAAGGCGAACCCTTAATGGAAGTGAACGATAAGGGCGGTTATTTTGATTTGGCTCCTCTCGATTTGGGAGAAAACTGCCGTCGGGAAATTGTATTGACACTCGAAGCAATGGGATTTGAAATCGAAGCGTCGCACCATGAAGTGGCAATCGGGCAGCACGAAATCGATTTTAAATATGCGGATGCCGTTACAGCAGCAGACAATATTATGACGTTCAAACTTGTCGTGAAGACAATCGCTCGTAAATATGGACTGCATGCGACATTTATGCCGAAGCCTATTTTTGGTATTAACGGCTCCGGCATGCACTGTCATCAATCGTTGTTCAAGGGAAAAGAGAATGCGTTTTATGATGAGAGCGATGAACTGGGTCTGTCGAAAGTGGCAAAAAAACTATTTGGCAGGCATCCTGGCTCATGCTCGTGGATTTGCAGCTATCACCAATCCGACAGTAAACTCATACAAACGGTTGGTGCCTGGCTATGAAGCGCCTTGTTATGTTGCCTGGTCAGCCAAAAACCGTTCTCCGCTGGTTCGAATTCCTGCATCTCGGGGATTGTCAACCCGAATCGAATTGCGTAACCCTGACCCAGCCTGCAATCCGTATCTGGCACTTGCGGTCATGTTAAAAGCGGGACTGGATGGAATTAAGAATAATCTTCCATTATCGGAACCGGTGAATCGCAACATTTACATTATGAATGAAGCAGAAAGGGAAAAGGTCGGCATTCGTTCGCTGCCCGCATCTCTCAAGGAAGCCCTAGATGAATTGCTGGCTGATGAAGTGATTCGTTCGGCCTTGGGGGAACACACGGTTACGCATTTTGTGGAAGCAAAATTAATCGAATGGGATATGTTCCGAACAACTGTACATGATTGGGAACGGGATCAATATTTGACGACTTATTAATAAGCAGACTTATTAATAAGTTGTAGAAAAGCGATTTGACTATGAGAAAAGCCACTCCTGCAATGGAGTGGCTTTTGACTTAAAATACATATCGGAAAACGCCAATCACTTTTCCGAGAATGGTTACATGCTTATACAGAAGCGGCTGCATAGAGGAATTTTCAGGCTGCAGTCGTATATGATCTGCTTCCTTAAAGAAACGTTTTACGGTTGCTTCGTCATCCTCCGTCATCGCCACGATAATTTCACCATTTCTTGCTGTTTGTTGCTTGCGGACAATGACAAGATCTCCGTCATGAATACCTGCTTCAATCATCGATTCTCCGTCAATTCTTAACACATACACATCAGCATCTCCAACAAATGAAGCAGGCAGCGGAAAGTAATCTTCCACATTCTCAATAGCGGTAATCGGGCTGCCGGCGGTCACTTTGCCGATAATAGGCGCCATCACTGTATTGGTGTTAATAGGAACAACATTTGCTTGCGGGGAACCAGCTGTTTCAACCGTTTCGGAATCCAGAATTTCAATCGCTCGCGGCTTGACCGGGTCTCTGCGGATTAAACCTTTCTGTTCCAATCTTGCCAAATGCCCATGTACCGTTGAACTGGAAGCCAGTCCGACCGCATCGCCGATTTCCCGAACAGAAGGGGGGTACCCTTTCTTCTTGACTTCCCCCTTAATGAATTCCAGGATTTGTTTTTGGCGTTTGGATATTTTCATTTCGAAAACTCTCCTTATGTGTACTAGAAATCAAATCGAATCATAGACTATTCCTAAAAGAAGTATATCATAAGCTGGTAAAAAATACAAACATTAGTTCGATTTTTGTCTTGACAGGAACATTAGTTCGTATTATGATTCAAACAGGAACAAACGTTCGTAAAGGAGAGTCGGAAATGTTTGCAACTTATAATTATTCCGCATGGCGCAGGGAACAATCGCAGAGTGGAGAAGTGAAAACAAATCGATTCAGCAAGAATGTCATGATGTTGTTTATAACGTCTTGTGTAGTTTTGTTTGCTGCCATTGGCTTAAATCTTGTCTGGGACAAGCAGGCTTATGGGAGCCAGTTCGATTCGGTGGTGGTTGTGCAACCGGGCGACACGCTTTGGTCGATTGCAAAAACTTATTATCCCGATCAAGATGTTCAGGAAGTTGTGTTTCAAATTCGAAAACATAACGGGTTACAGAACACTCAACTCCCGGTTGGTTTAACATTGCGTTTACCTCAGATGTAACGTGCCAAATCATCAGAATTTAACAGCGAAAACGATCATTTGAATCATTATGATCATTAATTTAGTAAAAGTTCCAATTATGAATCCCAGGAAAACGGCAATTCCAACTCGGGTAATTTCCCTTGCTTTTCTGGCAGCGACAAGTTGGCCAATCATCGCCCCTGCTACAGGTCCAATCAAAATTCCAAACGGGCCTGCTACAAGGGGGCCTACGAGGGTACCGATTATGGATCCCCAAACAGCCCATTTTGAGCCGCCTGCCCGTTTGATTCCAAGCACACTGGACAGCCAATCAACAGTAAAATTCAGAGCGGTTAAAATCACCTGAACAACCCAAAACCATAGCGGAAAATGTGACCATCCCTCCATCAGTCCATAAATGACCATCCCAGCAAGAACGAATAGTGCGCCCGGCAATATTGGGTAAATTGTAAACAAAACACCGGCCAGAAAGAATATAATGGCGATAGCTAAACCCACACGGATTCCTCCTCGTTTACGTGTATACCTAAAATAAACGTGGTATATGTAGTATAATGAATGTACCATACATCACGATTACTTTCGTTAGTCGCGTGAGTGGGGAATTGTTTGTAAAACGGTTTCGCGGTTCTCGCTTGTTATTTTCTGTTATTTTCCCCATCGTCTGTTTATCGTTGTACAAGTCTATTCCTTTTTTCAAAAATACGACACTCGGTCCAGTTTGTATGCACAGATCCATATGAATCGAAAGGTCTGACCTTTACTTTGGAAGATCAGGTCATAAGTCAAACTAACCAGTATACGCTCCCTTATAGTCAAGGCATTACCCTCAATTTTGCAACAGCCATCCAGCTTGGTTGATTTTAATGGTTATGCCAAAAAAGAATATGGAACTGTAGATACAGTTCTGTCATTCCAAGATTTTCACTAAATTAACATCCTAAGAAGACAAGGGGGAAGTATAGATGTCAACAGAACAGCATAGGAAAGAGGCTCCAAAAATAGTTTCCTGTATGGTAATTACGGTGAGCGATACGCGCACAAAGGAAACTGACACCAGCGGTCAACTGATCATGCAATTGTTACAAGAAAATGGGTATCGGGTAGAAGACTACCGCATTGTGAAAGATGAATACGAGATGATCCGGAAATTGATTGCGGAAGGAGCAGAATCTCCGAACATAGAAGCGATTCTGTTGAACGGAGGGACAGGAATTACCGATCGGGATACGACATATAAAGCTGTTGACTCCATGCTCGAAAAAAAGATGCCTGGTTTCGGAGAGATTTTCCGCTACCTAAGTTTTACTGAAGACATTGGACCAGCAGCCATTCTCAGTCGAGCAATTGCAGGCGTCTGTAAAGGTACTGCTGTTTTTTCCATGCCAGGTTCCAGCGGTGCCGTTAAACTGGCAATGACTCGCATCATTGTGCCTGAACTGGGGCATGTCATGAGAGAGATCTATAAAGACAAGAAGTAAGATTTTTTTCCTCAATCCCCCTGTCAGTAAAAGGATTTTGTCAGGTTGTATCGAATAAGATCAATGAATGGATCATACAAAGGGGGAATATCAGATGAACAAAGGAGATTTGATTGCTACTGTTGCGGAAAATACATCCTTGAAGAAAGCGGATGCGGAGAAAGCGGTCAATGCAATTCTGGATTCAATCAGCGAAGCCATGCAAAACGGCGAGAAAGTGCAATTGATCGGATTTGGCACGTTTGAAACAAGACAGCGGGCGGCCCGATCAGGACGTAACCCACAGACAGGAAAGGAAATTTCAATTCCTGCGTCACAAGTACCGACTTTCAAGCCGGGAGCAGGTCTGAAAGATCTGGTTAAATAACGGATAAATCTTGGTACATAACGGCACCTCCGGCAATGGGAAACAACCATGACGGAGGTGCTTTTTTTACGGCATTTATTTTACATAATGTAATTATGGTAAATAATATGATGGTATACTTACTTTCTATGATCTTCCGTATCTTACTTTTTGATATGGTATCCTATTTTCTATTCTTGTTATATGTGAATGATTTCAATGATCTAATGGAGGATGGCGATGTTTCAAGCAGTAGTGCATGGTTTCATACTAGCGTTCGGCCTGATTTTACCACTGGGTGTGCAAAATGTGTTTATCTTTAATCAGGGCGCGTTGCAGAAACGGTTTGTACACGCTTTGCCTGCAGTAATTACCGCGTCAGTTTGTGACACTTTGTTAATCAGTTTGGCGGTATTAGGTGTATCCGCTCTAGTGCTGGGCAACTTTTGGGTGAAAACGGTGTTGCTGATTAGTGGGATCCTATTTTTGTCATACATGGGGTGGACGACATGGAACAGCAAAGCACCGCAGGATCTATCAAACAGCAAAACGATTTTTAAGCCGAAAAAACAGATTGCATTTGCGGCTTCTGTGTCTCTTTTAAACCCGCACGCGATTTTGGATACGATCGGGGTAATCGGAACCAGTTCTTTAGCTTACTCCGGTTCGCAGAAAATTATATTTGCTGTATCCTGTTCGGTGGTCTCTTGGATGTGGTTTGCGGGGTTAGCTGCTATCGGCAGGATCGTCGGGCAGGTTGATCGAAGCGGTCGATTCATTTTGATTTTGAACAAAGTTTCCGCCCTGGTTATTTGGGGAGCGGCCATTTATATGTTCCTGTTCTTGATTTCGTAACAACAACCGGCTACCCGATAAGGGTGGCCGGTTTGTTGTTTAATAGGGAGAACTGTGATCCTATGTTCATACAGTCTGAAAGAATCAGATTTAGGTACTATGGAAACTTTTTTCCGGAAAACGCTTGACGATTCGTAGGTAATCAAATAATATTTCTTCGTATATAGTGATAATGATTATCAATATCATATTAATCAAGTGGTATAGGGAGGAATATATAGTGCGAAAATTAACCACGATGGTAGCGTTGACTATCATTACAAGTTCCGCCTTAACAGGGTGTGGTACGACATCCAATCCAGAAGAAAAGAGCGTCAAAAGTGTGGCATCTTCATCGAGCGAAACGGCAGCATCATCTCAGGTCAAAGAGGGCGCGGAGAAATTGTTGTCTCTTACATCGGAATTTCGGAAAAACCTGGATGCCGGGGATGCTGGCAAAATAAAAGATTTGGGCTCAAAACTGAAAGAGACCTGGTCTGCGTTTGAAGAACAAGTCAGACCGGATTATCCGGCCCAATATACTTCAGTGGAACAATACCTGGAACCGTTAATCGCCGGTTCATCGAAAAGTCCATACGATAAAGAGGTGCTGTCTAAACTGAATGACAGCCTGATATTAGCAATAAATGATTTGTTAAATGCGGTTACTAATCATGAGATTGCGAAAAAAGCGGATAATCCGCAACTCCAAGCGGCCATTGATGAATATCGAAAATATGTAGTTCAGCAAAGCCAATCTCTTGTTGATGAAACAACATCGTTTGTAAAGGCGATACATGAGGGGGACATGGAGCAGGCAAAACGTCTTTATGGTTCGTCGCGGGTATTTTATGAGCGGATTGAACCGATAGCGGAAAGCTTTGGAGATCTAGATGCGAAGATTGATGCAAGAGAAAACGACGTAGAAAAAGAAGAATGGACCGGATTTCACGAAATTGAAAAGGCTCTATGGATGGATCATTCATTAAAAGGACAGGACAAATATGCCAATCAACTATTGGAGGATGTCAAAGCACTTCATCAGAAACTGGAAACCGTTTCGTTAAAACCGGCGCAAGTCATCTCAGGTGCCGTAGAACTGCTCAATGAAGCCGGAACGTCTAAAGTAACTGGTGAAGAAGAACGGTATTCCCATATAGATCTCGTTGATTTGTATGCCAATGTAGAAGGCTCCAAAGCTGCCTACAACACTTTTAAAACGATTATAGAACAAAAGGATCCGGAATTGGTGAAAAAAATTGACGAACGATTTGCGGTTTTGGATAAAACTCTGATTTCGTTCCGTCAAGGAGATAGCTTTGTCTCCTACACGAATTTGAAACAGGAAGACACGAAGAACATTGGTCAAGAGATTGACAGTACAGCGGAATCCCTTTCTCAAGCAGCTAAGATTCTTTAACAAGCAGAGAAGATTCTTTAATAAGTTTTTTAAAGAAAACTTGTCAAACAGGAGGGCATTATCATGGGGAAACTTGATCAGCCCATTTCACGAAGAGAGATGTTCAAAATGGCGGCTGCAACAGGTTTCGGGGCTGCGTTGGGGCTCAGCGGTATGAGGTTGTTCTCCTCGCTGGAAACGGCAAGCATGACGCGATCAGAGAATCAATTTGGCAGAACAAACAAAGTGTATTCTTTTTACGGTTCACACCAAGCCGGCATTGACACACCGGCACAGGGTCATATGGTGTTTGCCGCTTTTGATGTCACGGCGGAGAGTCGAAAGGAATTACAGGATCTGTTGCGTACGTGGTCCGAAGCAGCTGCGCGAATGTGCGCCGGGAAGCAAGTAGGAGATCACTTAACAAATCGCAAATTACCTCCAGAGGACACGGGAGAATCTGTAGGACTGTTCCCATCGGGTCTGTCTATTACGATCGGATTCGGTCCTACCTTATTTAATCGAGACGGTATGGATCGGTTTGGTTTAGCGGAACGGTATCCGACTGGGTTGGCAGAGATTCCGGCTATGCCAGGAGACGCCCTTCAACCAGAACGCTCCGGTGGTGATATATGCATCCAAGCCTGCGCTGATGACCCGCAGATTGCTTTTTACGCCGTTCGTAATTTGGTACGTGTTTCGCGAGGAGTTGCTGCGGTGCGTTGGCTGCAGCAGGGGTTTCTCAGTACACCGCAGAATCAAAAAGGAGTAGCGGAAACACCGCGAAATCTATTTGGCTTTAAGGATGGAACAGCGAATATCGACACGGGTAACTCGCAGTTGATGAATCAGTTTGTTTGGGTAAACGGATCGGATCAACCAGCATGGATGCAGGGCGGCACATATTTAGTGGCACGTCGAATCCGGATGCTGATTGAAGTATGGGACCGCTCTTCTCTTGATGAGCAGGAAAGTACATTCGGCCGAACAAAGTTGAGTGGCGCCGGATTTGGAATGAAAAATGAATTCGATCCGGTTAACCCCAATTTTCTGCCCGAAAACTCTCACGTTCGACTGGCCCATGTCGAAGGAACGAAAATTTTGCGTCGGGGATATTCATACGTCGATGGAATTGATCCGAAAACTGGCCAACTTGATGCAGGACTTTTCTTTATCAGCTTTCAACGGAATATTTCTGAACAATTTATCCCTTTATTGCGTCGTTTGGCTGCACATGATGCTCTAAACGAGTATACACTTCACACAAGCAGCGCAGTTTTTGCATGTCCGCCTGGAGTAAGAGAGGATGGCTATATAGGAGAAACCTTATTTGTTTAATTGAAGATGGTTTGAGCTGGGGGCTTTCGTTTCTCACGCCCCCTTCTTAACAAAGCAAGGCCAAATCCGGTGACTTTGTAACAAGAGGTGTTTTTACTCTGCGGTTGTGAGGAAAGGCCATTTAGATCGAAACTTTTGTTACAAATTGGCAATAGGTTCTTTTTTGAGTTGTATATTGAGTCCGATAATATATATTATGTTAACTTAAATTGTTCGAGCGAACAGGTTTATAGCTCTTCCGTCTGGATAAACATCTACTAACTTCACCGTGAAGTCGGTATCGTCAGATGTAGAAGATGCGTAGATAACCGCTTCAACAGGCCCTGTCACTTCCACATCTTGTTCTAATGTTTTGGTTGAATAAAATCAGAACCATGTTCGCCAACAATGGTGTGAACGTCTCTCAGAAAGTACAAAAAGACGCCGGTTCCGAAAAGATCCTATTGCCTACCTACAAAAGCTTGAAGATAAAGTTTGTACGTTAATTGGTCTGTTGTAGTTTTTTTTACTTAAAGATTCGACAGGAACTGATTCCTGCATATCGTGTGCTTTACCTTGAGGAATGCCCTCGGCAATATCAATAAGTACAACATCGCCTATTTTTTTAATAAAGTTAAGTGTGCAAGTGTAGGCCCAACATTCCCAGCACCAACGATAGTGATTTTTGGGCGTTTCATAAATCACATCTCCCTTTTTACATTTTATTTCCTGACAACAAGGACGTGAATATGAGAACGGTGCAAAACACCGTGTGCAACGCTGCCTAATAAGGCACGATCTACAATGCCTCTCTCATGACTCCTCACGATGATCAAATCTGCCTGCTCTTCTTTGGCAACCTCACAGATTGAAATGCTCGGATGACCCGTTCGATGCAAGAATTGAACACGATTGCTTCCGGCCAAGCATCTAAAAATTCCCTGTCATCCGCACCGTTCGGAGTATTCCGAACCGTCAGTGGCAAATAAAATTCTTTTCATTTATAACCACACTCTCATTCGTTGTACAAAATCCAATTACATGGCAACAAACGTTAAGAGGGAAAGAATGATTGACGTAATCGACATTGCAATAAGCGGTCGCAATGCCTTCGTACGAAGATCTTTCAAGCTTACATTCAACCCGAGTCCCACCATCGCCATGGTTAAAACAAATGTTGTAAAATTCGCTACATCGTCCATCACAGTCTTCGAAACGTACAGATGCTTGCCAAGAACATAGCTTCCAAAGAAACTCATTACAATAAACCCAATCAAGAACCAAGGGAACTCGATTTTTGTGTCAGATTGAACCTTCCCGCTTCGTTTCATCCAATACATAAGGATAAAGCTGAGTGGAACAAGCAGGAAGACCCGCCCTAATTTGGCCAATAAGCCAATTGCCAGAGCGTCTTGACCAGCAGGAGCCGCCGCTAATGCAACGTGCGCTATCTCATGTAAGCTTACACCCGACCAGATGCCGTATTGAATGCCCGTTAAGTCTATGAAAGGTCTTAAAATGGTATATGCGATGGCGAATACAGTACCTACCAAAGCAATAATCCCGGCTCCAATTGCTGTGTCCTCATCTTTAGCCTTTAGAATGGGAGATACCGCCGCGATGGCAGCCGCCCCGCAAACCCCTGTACCGATTCCAAGAAGAAGGGATAAGGAAGAATCAGCTTTTAACCATTTAGCCAATAAAACCGTTAGGAAAATGGAGAAAACAATCGTTCCGACATCATGTACAAGCAAACCCAGTCCCTGATGAAAAACAATGTCAATATTGAGCTTCAACCCAAACAAGATAATGGCAAGCCGCAATAATTTTTTTGCTGAAAATTGAATCCCGGGACGTATGGGTTCTGGATATCCCCATATTTGACGATACACAACCGCAATGATGATCGCGGAGGCGAGTTGACCGATATGGTCAAAACCTGGTACCTTTGCTAATCCATAACCCATTAAAGCAATGACAAACGTAAAAGCAATTCCGCCCATCCATAACCCAAAAGACGAAGCTTTGTTGAACTTGTTTATTTCATCCTTTGAAATTCTGGCTTCATCTGTCAACGGCACGTTTTTTTTTACTTGAGTCGCCATTTCGCCACCCCCGTTATTGTTTACAGTTCCCATCATAATGCGGATCTATTAATAAGTAAAATAAATCATTATAATAATAATAATAAGTAAATAGGTATAATAAATATACGAATTATCTGTAATTACGGAGGGAGTCATATTGGATCAATCGTTGCTTGTTTTTGTTACCGTAGCAGAAAAGGAAAACTTCACACGTGCCGCAGAAGAATTGCACATGACCCAACCTGCAGTCAGCCAATACATTCAAACACTTGAACGAATGGTTGGGGCGAAACTTTTGGAACGAAGCAATAAATATGTACGATTAAACAAAGCAGGAGAAATCGTTTACCATCACGCAAAAGAAATATTGGGACTCTATACCCGAATGCAATGCCTGGTGGATGATTTATTGCACACGGCTAGTGGTAATTTGTCGATTGGGGCGAGTTATACATATGGTGAATATGTACTTCCCCATATCATTGCACACCTGCGCGAGCAGTATCCATTGATAAAGCCTACGATTACCATTGGCAATACAAGAGAAATTGCGAAACTGGTCGCCAGCCATCAATTGGATATTGGAATTGTTGAAGGCGACTTTAAACATGAGAAGCTGTATATTGAATCATTTGCAGAGGATCATATGTTTGTCATTATCTCCGCCAATCATCGATATGCGAATCGAAAGGAATTACGAATATCCGAATTATGTGAAGAAACATGGATTGTCCGTGAAGAAGGTTCGGGGACACGAGAGGCAACTGAAAAAATGTTTGCCAAATTCCAGTTTCAGCCGCATAGCATCATGGAATTTGGCAGTACTCAGATCATTAAAGAATCTGTAGAAGCGGGGTTAGGTATAACTCTGCTTTCACACTGGGCTGTTCGAAAAGAAATCTCACTAGGCACATTGAAAGCCCTAAAAATAAATGGAATTCCCGTTTCCCGCAAATTTTCGTTAATCATGCAAGCAACGCAATTTCATACGAAAGCCACGGAGGTGTTTTTGGATATATTGCGCAAGAATGAAGCCTTACCTGATTTGATACGACTATCACGAGAATAAGGTTGGATCGTTAGTTCCATTATCCTTCCGACAACAGATCCTATCATTTCCAGCTTCAAGGAGCATGCTGAAAACGATGTTGATTCGCCGGTTTATACTCCCCCCATAAGACCCCAGACAAACTCTAAACTATACATAGAGGCGGATTAAAAGGGGGTTTTATTATGCCAAGAAGAAAACGGTCTGCTGAAGAAAAGATGGCGATTGTAGTGAAAGGAATGACTCCGGACGCCAACATCTCGGAAATCTGT
The DNA here is from genome assembly GCF_015097055.1 of Effusibacillus dendaii. Taxonomy (NCBI): domain Bacteria; kingdom Bacillati; phylum Bacillota; class Bacilli; order Caryophanales; family Alicyclobacillaceae; genus Effusibacillus; species Effusibacillus dendaii. The sequence goes on along the minus strand of NZ_AP023366.1, from coordinate 673,151 downwards.
CGCGGTCATGGGATTACACAAACTCTCTGTTACCGTTGAGAGAAGCATTTCTACAAGGCGGTTTCTCAGTATTAGCAACAGGCCCTTCCAATCGTGAGCAACAGCCGGAAAAGGGGCTTGAGGAAGCAAAGATACTACTTGGAGAAAAGGAAATGCAAATTGAGATTCTCAGAAAAAAGAGGAATTGGGGCCGAAAGTAAGCACCCGAGAACTCATTCAGGTTCTTGATCTAGAAGTCCGGTGAAAAAGTCTCATAAACCAATAGGTAACTGCATCGTACACATCAAGACCATATTCTTCGCCAACTAAACGAAGTCGTCGACCGAGTCCGAACCGTCCCTCCCTCCCTTCCGGATCGAACGACCTTGGTAAAAACCCGTAAGCTGTGGCGAAAGCATGGGATTTTCGAGTGAATGATGATCCATGTTGTCGATCAGTGCATTGCGGCTGGCTTGGTAAAACCGGACGTCCACGCAGGGGTGGACGGATCGCAGGTACGAGCCAACGCATCCGTTCACAGCCTGCAGGAAATCACATTGGCCCCGGTGCATTCCATTGAGGAGTACTTGTCAGAATTAGCTCGTCAGGATCAAGACGAAATGCCTGTGGACCCGAAAAAGGAGGATTCCGATCCCCCTCCGTCGTCCTCCGTAAGGTCCGCTTCAGAGACGACACGCTTACAAGAAGAGGCTGTCCATGAAGACTTTCACGGCAAGAAGTTTTCCAATGCGACACACCGAAGCGTAACCGATCCGGACGCCCGGTTATACAAGAAGAGCAAAGGGCAGGAAGCCTATTTGCGTTATTTGGTACACAACGTCACCGATGTGACTTCCGGCGTCATTTTGTCAACGCAGGCAAGTCTTGCGGCGGGCACGGCGGAACGGGAGATCAGCCTTCAGCAGCTTGCAGCCCTTCGTTTTCAACACCCGACAATTCGGATTCGCACCGTATCCGCCGACAAAGCATACGGAACTCCGGAATACCTTGGCACATTATTTTCACAGGGTCTGGTTCCGCTCGTTTCGCTTCGGAATCTGGAACTGGAACCGATCCCAACCTGGAAGAGACAAACCCATGAGGCGGAAAAACAGCGAAAGAGAGCGGCCAAAGTACAAGAAGTTCTGGTCAAAAACAAAGCCAAACGAATCCAACTCGAGGGCAAGTATCGGCAGATCCAGAAAAGGCGTACTCGTTGTGAACATGCCTTTGCGGAAGCGAAAACCGTACACAGGCTGGATCGAGCACGGAGCAGAGGTCTGGAAAGTATGCAAGAACAGACGCTGCTGACCGCAATTGTTCAAAATCTGAAAAGGTTATGCCGGTTTAAGAAAAAACGACCTCGGACCCGGATTTTGGCATGCCAAAATCCGGAATCCGTGACCAGGGAAGAAACTCTAACCTCTGCAATTTCCAGGTTTTTTTCGACTATTTTTTCGTTCATAAGGCCATGCCACATGGTAAACCGGCCCAACTGGCCGATTTTGCCAGTTGATGAGCACGGCGGGTAAAGAGGATCGGTTCCTTGGTTTCAATATCAGAGCGGCAAAAATCCCCACATTTTTCAGTTCATTACGGAGTAGATCAATTCGTTGATTATGATTACCGCTAACTTCTGAAATCACGGTTATCGATCACTCTCTTTGCTTTGAATTGTGTTCTTTCCAGCGTTCCTAACGGAAGAAGTTTTATTTTAAAGTTAACGCCCGTTTCCCGCTTCAAATCTCGGCTAATTTGAACCTCCAGTTCCCCATCTGCTCTTGTACCAAGAGTTTCACATTGAACGGTAACTTCATCCATGATGTTCTCGCGGGTTACTACCAGCCTGAACTCTTCACCAAGCCCATCAATACTTCTCACTATATTCTCTACCAGACTCGCGTAAACGTTGACCCCTCGAACTGTGATCATATCGTCAATCCGTCCATAGATTCCCTTGGGAAGACGGGGATATACCCGTCCACACGGGCACGGTTCATCGGTCCAAGTCGTAAGATCGCCGGACCAGAAACGGATTACCGGTTGTGATGTTCTTTCAAGCGGCGTATACACCGGTACCCCTTCACCGCCATAGGGAACCCGCTGTTTAGTATCTTTGTCCACCACTTCCGTGTAGACCACATCCAGCCATAAATGCACCCCCGTGCGATGCTCGCATTCGGTGTTGCTCATCCATGGCGTTGCTTCAGCCATTGTTCCGGAGTCGATACAGATGCAACCATAGGTTTTTTCAATCCTCCTTTTGGTTGACCGGACTCCTGCACCAGGTTCACCGGAAAAGAACATTATCCTAAAGCCGAATTCTTTCGGATCCACACCTTGTTCTTTCGCTTTTTCAGCTAAATACAAAGAATATGACGGGGTTCCGTAAAAAACCGTAGGTTTCACTTCTTTTAACCAAGACACCGCTTTCTCCGTTTGCCCGGTCTGGCCGGCCCCGAACGGAAACGTTTTCGCTCCCAATCTTTCCGCGCCAATCAGTGCCCCCCAACTTCCAATATACAGACTGAGGGGGGAAGCTATAAACACAAGATCGCTTGGTCTCATGCCAAAGCTCCACATGATTCTTGCGTGCTGATGAGCAATCCGCTCCCAATCGTCTTTCCCGAATGAAAATACGGTTGGTTTTCCTGTTGTTCCCGATGTTCCATGAATACGATGCACTTCTGAATATGGAACACACACATTGGAGCCAAACGGCGGATTTTCTTCAAGATCCTGACGAATATCCGCTTTCGTAGTGATAGGCACTTGCTCAAAGTCTTTCAGACTTTTAATATCGTGAGGATGAAGACCAATCTTATTCCATTTTCTTTGATAGAAAGGGGAATGATTGTAGGCATGTTCCATGACCTTTTGAACTTTGAACAATATGATTTCATCCAGTTCTTCCCTTGAAGCTGTTTCAATGTCCTTATACCAATACTTTTCATTCAAGTCTGGAATATACTCTTTATCATATTTGGGCGGCCATTGATGCAGTAACTTATTTTTAACTGATGTTTCAATCACACGTATTCCCTCCCTTAATTAACGAGTCCGCTGTCTATACTAGGGACTGTTCCATTGATATAACTCGCTTCATCGGAAGCAAGGAACAGGTAAGCAGCGGCCATATCTTCCGATTTACCCAATTTTGGCAACGGTGTTTTGGTCTTTCAGAGGTTGAGTCAAGCAATGATTTTTCCTACTTCTTTTCTTATAAAATTAGCAATATCCCCTATTCTCGTTTCAGGCCCGAAGATTTCAGCTATACCGGCCGCTTTAAGAGCCGGAAAATCCTCTTCCGGTATAACTCCGCCCATCAGAACCAGCACATCATCCATTCCTTTTTCCCTCAGAAGCTGAACCACCTTGGGGCCCAGTGTTAAGTGATTGCCTCCGAGCGTACTCAAGCCTACAACATCGGCACCTTCCTGAATCGCTGCATTCACAATTTGTTCCGGAAACTGATTTCCCAGAAATACGACTTCCATTCCTTCATCCCGCAGCATTCTTGATACCACAAGAGCTCCGCGCCAATGAATATCCAATCCCAATTTTGTCATAATCACTTTAATCTTTTTATCTCCCATATTGGCTCCTCCTCGAATGAATCAAGCTAATGGAAACTGCCACAAGCCAAATTCCTGACGAAATACTTCTTCAATTTCACCCAAAGTAGCGTATGCTGCTACAGCTTCTTTGATATATGGCATCAGGTTTATGTCCTCATGGCACTTCTGTCGAATCATGTTCAACGTCTGCTCCACTTTCGTGTTATCTCTTCTTTCACGCAGTTTTCTCAGCTTTTCTTTTTGCTTTCTTTCTGCATCCTCCGGATAGCGAAATACATTGACTTGGGTTTTGTTCCCTTCAGTTGGGAAATAGTTGAGGCCAACGATTTTGCGCTGACCGCTCTCGATATCCTGCTGCGTTTGATATGCAAAGTCAGCAATTTCGCGGTGCAGCCAACCGCTTTCCACACATGACACCAATCCTCCTTTGGATTCAATAAGCGCAATATATTCACGGATTCTATTGGCTATTTCCTTCGTCAAGCTTTCTATATAATAAGATCCGGCGAGGGGATCTACAGTATTAGTCACATTCGTTTCAACCTGCAGGATTTGTTGTGTTCTGATGGAAATTAGGGCGGATTCTTCCGTTGGAGCCGAATAGGCCTCATCATACGAGTCTATATGCAAAGACTGTGCCCCACCAAGCACTGCGGCAAGTCCCTGGATCGCCGAACGGGCGATGTTATTCAGAGGTTCCACTTTAGTAAGCGTGATACCCGCTGTCTGAACGTGAAAGCGCATTAGCTGTGACTTAGCATGTTTCGCATGGAACCGGTCTCGCATGATCTCCTGGTAAACCAGACGAGACGCCCGGCATTTCGCGATTTCTTCAAAAAAATCATTAAACAAGTTCCAGAAGAATGATAACCTCTTGGCAAAATCATCAATTTTGTTGCCTCTTCTGATCAGTTCTTCCGATGTCGCAATGGCATTGGCCAATGCGACCGCCACTTCCTGCACGGCAGTAGTTCCTGCTTCACGCAAGTTATAACCGTTGTAACTGACAGGATTCCATCTCGGCAGGTTTTTACTTGCGTACTCGATCGCGTCGCACTGCAAACGGAAACAAGCTCTGGGGGGAAGCACTTCCAAGGAGCTCCCGATCGTCGTTTCCATCAAAAAATCGTTCTGATTGGTACCGGACAATTTTTCTAGAGGAATACCCCGTTTTTCCGCCATGACAACAAACATGGCCATAATCACTACGGTGGTACTGGGCAAATGGGTAACAATGTTGGAAGAGACTTCGTCAACAGGGATACCATCATACAAAGCTTCCACATCTTCCAAAGAATCGATCGCTACACCTGCGGCTCCCACGTGCCCTTCTGCTTCCGGATCATCGGAATCATAACCGCGGATGGTGGGAAGATCCAATACGACACTTGTTCCCGTAGCACCGTTTTTCAGTAGAAATTTAAAGCGGTCATTGGTATCTTCCGGTGTACCATAACCCGCGATTTGCCGAACAGTGAACAATCGTCCTCGATACATATTAGGATAAATGCCGCGTACATACGGCGATTCACCTGAAAAGCCCAGATCGCTTAAGTAATCCAAGTCCTTTATATCATCCGGGGTATACAGCAATTTAATCGGAATTCCCGAGTCGGAGTAATATTCTTTTTCCGCTTCATTGTTTTTTACCGTCTCTTGCTCCCAACGTTTCTTTTCTGATTCGATTTGACGAATAGCTTCCGAATCAAACATTTGTGTTCGCGGTTTCGTATTATTGCTGGACATACTTTCTCCTCCCCATCTCCTAGTTGGCGCTTATAATTCCGTCCACAATTTCCTGTGCCACGGTAAAAGGGTCTAATTGTCCGTCACGGACAAAAGCAATTCGTTGTCCGATGTCTTTTTTCGATTCGACATACTGTTTCACTTTGGACGAAAATAACTCTTCAATCATGCTGTACAATCGTTTCGTATTCCGTTCTTGTCGTTTTTTATCCCATAATTCTGAATAATGAAGATATGCTTTGTGATGGTCAATTTCTTCCATCAATTCTTTGATTCCCACCTTTTGTGTGGCAATGGTTTGCAGCACAGGCGGTTGCCACCCAACCTTTTCCAGTTCTCGAATCATCATCTTCAGATCCCTTACGCTTTCATCAGCTCCGGGGCGATCCGCCTGGTTGATCACATAGAGATCGGCAACTTCCATAATTCCAGCCTTCATTGTTTGCAACGTATCACCTAAACCCGGTACATTTACGAGAACCACCGTATCGGAGATGTCCAATATGTCGTGCTCCACTTGACCTACACCGACCGTTTCCACAACAATGATGTCTTTTCCGAAAGCATCCATCAACAGCACAATGTCGGCGGTGGATGCTGCAATTCCACCTAAACTTCCTCTTGTAGCTAGGCTTTTAATAAAAACATTGGGTAATTTGGATAATTCCTGCATTCTGATCCGGTCTCCAAGCAGCGCTCCTCCACTGAAGGGACTGGAGGGATCCACACAAATCACCCCTATCTTCAATCCCTGATCAGCCCAACCACTGCACAAGTTCCCCACCAGAGTACTCTTCCCTGCACCGGGAGGTCCCGTAATCCCTACAACGTGTGTGTTTCCCTTCTTTACTGCACTGTGTTTCAATACCTCATAGCCGATAGCAGTCCCATTTTCGACTTCTTTTAGCAGCCTGCCTAACGCAACCGGATCTCCTTGATTAAATAACTCAATCAGTTTATTCATGCTTCCCTCCTACAAATTTGGGCTGCAATCCCAATTCATGTTGGGCATAATTCAAATGATCCAGCACAGCTTTTTCCGCCCGAACCGGTTGTTTCTGCTCGATGGCTTGGAATATTTCCCAATGCTGATTCTGAAAACGCTTTAATGTTTCGTTAGAAGCAGACAGCAGGCTTCTGGTTTCCCTGATCTGTTCCTCCAATAAACCGGAAATCATCTCCATGAGCATAACCAAAATCTTATTTTTGGAAGCCTCCACAATCCAACGGTGGAAATAAAAATCCGATTCAATCTCCATTTCCTGATTTACATAAAGGTCGTCTAACTTGATTAAATAACGTTTCAAAACGGACAAATCGTGGTCTGTTCTGTTCAATGCTGCCAAACGAACGGAATACATTTCGATCACCGTCCGCACTTCAAATAACTCAATCGTATCGATTCCCCTGGATAAAGCAACCAAAGACATAATGTTCTTCAAGTTTTCGGGATCCGCTTGTTTGATGATGGTGCCTTCTCCGGTTTTTGCTTCAATGATACCAAGAACATCCAAAACCCTGAGCGCCTCCCTAACGGAGGAACGGCTGATTCCCCAAGATTCAGATAATTCAAGTTCGGGTGGTATTTTTTGCCCAACTTTCAGCTTCTTTGTAATCAATAACTCTTTGATTTGATCAAGGATTTCTTCAAATATTTTTTTATGCCGAATCGCTTTAAACATATCCAATCTCCTTCGTCTGACAATGCAGTTAAGGTAAAATGAACGCGTCCCCTTTTCTGATTCTTTGAAAAGCTCCGGACATAGATTTGGCGACCACCGAATTCGAACAGACTATCACCCTGAATATCTCCGATTTATTCACCCCTATGAAAATCATCCCACACTCTCTCCCAATCCGGATATTCCTCCTGCACTAAGAGTCGTTTCGAGAGAACCCGGCGGAAAAATTTACCCATCCCACTACTTTACAATGTGGAAACGATCATTTTCCGTGGATCCTCCCGGCTGTTATGTGCAACTTTTAATCAAGTACACGGTTGGCAGAAATCATAAAGCGGGTGAGAACCGCACCGACCAGCGCAAGTGCAGCTCCAAGAAACAGAACGTACTGCCAGGATCCCAGCGTTACAATTAAAAATCCTGTCAGTGCCGGGGCGATAATTCCAGCAATGGTTCCGGAAGTGTTCATTACTCCGGATAATGTACCTGCACTCTTTGGCCCGATATCAATCGGCAAAGTCCAGAACATTGCGAAATTAACTCCGAGGAATGTAACCGATAAAGTAATATAAGTCAGAGCAGCCCATTCATTGGGTGTATATGCTCCCAGCGCCATAAATACCGCAGTGCCAAGAAAAGAAACGTAAATCGGAATTCTTCTCGCCTGGGTAAGACTGTATCGCTTGGTAAGATAGTCTGATGCCGTGCCGGCTACATTCATCGCAATAAACGCTCCCAGCCAGGGCAACATGCCGAAATATCCTACTTTAAGTAAGGTGAATCCGCGTGCTTTCATTAAATAGGCTGGCAGCCAGGTAAGATAAAGATACCAATTGTAGTTTTGAAAAAAGTAAATTAACGTAAGTCCCCATATTTCCTTTACACGAAGCAGCGCACCCCAGGAAATTCTGGTTTGATTCTCGCTATGGAGTTGATTGATATCCTTCATCTCGTTTAATTCATCTTTAGTGATAAACCGGTTGTCTTTCGGATCATCTGTGGCGATTTTCAACCACAAAACAGCCCAAATAATCCCGATAATCCCAAAGAAGTAAAAGGATGCGTGCCAACTGAAATTTTGCGTCAACCAAGTAGTAATGGGTGCCGCAATCATGACGCCAATAGCCATTCCCGACATATTCAGACCCTGCCAGCGTCCTCGTACATGCAAAGGGGACCATCTGGACACAATCGAAGTATGAGATGGGAAGTTAACTGCCTCTCCGACCCCCAGTAGGAATCGAATTAACAACATCGCGCCAAATCCCCAAGCCAGCGGAGTAATTGCTGTGAAGACCGACCACAAAATTACTCCCAATGCAAGAAACTTGACCCCTCCCCACTTGTCGGACAACCAGCCGGCAGGAATCCCAAGCAGCAAATACCCAGCAAAAAAAGCGGAAGCAAGCATCCCATACTGCTGTTCATTCCAACCGAATTGTTTCATCATGGTTACCGCTACGACAGAAATATTCGAACGGTCGGTATAAGCGAGGATGGTACTTAAAAAGATGAAAAACATGACCCACCAACGGGCTTTGATTCCTCTTCGAACACTTACCTGTCTTTCAGCTGCCCTCACTGTTTCCCTTTCCACCCTGGAATAACCTCCCCTGTTAAGGTTTTGGTTACTCTCCACACCCGGGTTCCACGCAAGCGGAACCTTATCTGTAATTGGAATGAGAACGCTTTCATACCCCCTTTGGCAGTAATAATGTTGTACGAGACAATTCCTGAAGATAGCAGTCCAATTGATTACGACAAAACAGAAACTACATTACTTGGAGTTAAAACTTAGAAGAATGAAGAGAGGACTAAACATAATGTCTGGAGGAGTGGATCTAGTTAGGTTAATACGATTGTCTGACAATCGTATTAAAAGCTTAATAACATGTTACCAAAAACACAAAAGTCGGTCAATATAGAGTATTCAAAATATGATGTATGCGAGACGGGTTACGAATCACTCTCAAGGGAAAATAAGGTCTAACCAGAAAATTGAAGGATGTCCCGTTTCTATCCCAATCTGAAAACAACACACAGACCTATAATCGAAAAGAATCATTGAAAAACTGTCACAAAAAATAGTAGAATTAAAGAGATTCCCATCTATCGCATAATATCAAGAATGAAGGCGCTTACTGCGTGGGAGCATGACTAATATGGAATAAGGGGAAAACACTGATATGGAACTTACATTGGATCTTGCCAGGAAACTAATTGAAATTGGAAAGGAAAAAGCCATCAAAGACTTTGGCAGACCTATCTGTATTGCCATCGGTGATGATTCGGGGGCACTGCTAACCTTTGATCGGATGGAAGGCGCACCTTTGCGAAGTATTCGCATATCTCAACAAAAGGCCTATACAGCAATTCGGATGGGTGTTTCAACGGATGTCTTTCTTTCCAGGCTGCAGCAAGACAACCTTGAAATAAGCTATTACTGTGATCCAGGATTAACGGCTTTACCTGGTGGAAATTTGCTCAAGAATAAGGCTGGTAAAATAATCGGTTGCGTTGGTGTAAGCGGTCTTGCAGTAAGCGAGGACCAGAGTATTACTGAATATATTGCTAAAATTGTTAATGAGGAAAACATAGATTGAACAGTAACGAATCTGATACCCATCATAGAGCAGAAGAAAAAAAAACCGACCTTGAATTGGTCAAAACCCCATTTAGTGGAAATTGAAAAAAGCCCTGGCTACAAGCTGGCATCGGTATTCAACCGGTGTCAGCTTGTTTGAGCTCTTTCTTCGTTGTAAAATCCTCGATTTTTTTTGTGATTCCCAGGGACGTTTCCCATAACTTAAAGGGACGGACCATAACTACCGGACCATCCCCATGGTTGCATTTATCCTATTCACTATTTACCTGTGTAGAGAACCACTTTCTCCTTATTCGCCCTAGCATGTGTCAACTTCCTCCTCTAGCCATGCAAACTTCCCTGCAACCAGGGGCGAACACGCTGGGGGCCGACCGGGATTTGGATCAAGCTGGTTTCCTGCTTAGTAACCATCCTATATATCTCATCACAAGTGCTCACATCAAATCCGAGGAGTGGGCGACCTCCTATCCCGATGGCAGACGCTGTCAGCAGTAAACGCTGTACAAGCATACCCGCTTCCATTTGTTGGATGCGATATCCTCTGTATCCCAATACTGTTTTCAAGTGGTTCTGGTCTCCTGCCACATGCAAACACAGCGGTACTTGGAACAGATTTACATTTCCCAGAGACATTGCCTGTTGAAGCTGGAGACGATGATCCCCGAGACGTACCTGTCGCAGAGCATGATTAGCGCTGTCATAGTGGTATGCACCATTGGGAATGCCTTCGGCGTTATACAAACAGCCATACAATGAAACACGAGGTTCGGGCTTTGCATAAGGTCTATCCAAATCATTTCGGTATGAGAAAGAACTCGTTGCTTCTTGCAACAGAGCTGACAGTTGTTCTTGGCTTACTTCGTTCATAAAGAATTCCGTATCTGGTGAGTACCGCTTTCGTGTGATTGACGCTAAATCATACGACAGGCGTTTCACGCTGGGCAGAGCTATCACCTCACCTTCACAGTAATCTCTTTTTTCTTCCTTGATCTGCCGAAACGACCGCTGTGATTCCAGCAAAGACGCTTCATTCATTCTGATCAGCATCGGATACTGAAAAACCCTACGGGATCGGACATATTGATCATGGCGAACAGGAGTTAACTCACGGCACAATTCGGTAGCGAAGACAATCCCGTTTCTGTCACTCTCCTCTGTAAACCAAGTGGTTGCTGGCTCTACCGAGAGCGGAATAACTGCGTAAACGCTCTCTTCTTGCTCGGATAGCCCGAGCAGATGGTTTACGGCCCGATCAAGAAACTGAAAATATACCCCCGATTCGAACCGAAACCTTTTCGAGACTTCCAGCAACTGTCCAATCAGAGCTCCAGCATCCAGTCCTTGCAGGCGGTAGGCAAAGTTATGATATTTAAAAAAATTCTTCCAAAACATTGTCGACACAAAGACAGTGCCAAAACACTCCGACATTTCGCAGCGATTACCAAGCGCCCGGGCAAGATATGAATCGAAATTGCCTTCACGTAATAACACCAAGCGATGGTGTGCCACATCATAATGGTACACTCCGGAAGGCAAATCCTGTATCTTCAGATACACGTATAATTCGCTTGGATACACCCCCCCTCCTGAGGGAACAAATCGCCGGTACGATTGCATTAGACCGGTCCCTTGTTCCGCAGATTCAAGGTCAAAGACCGACTGGCAGAGTTGAGCGAGTCCAAATACGTACCAGAGAAAACCACCGATTACGTGTAGATCGGGCTTGGTGCTTGATTGCTGTCCTTCCAGTGTCAGTGGCACTTCAGGGGAGAGCGGAAAAAACAGGCAATCCGCGGTAGAGCTTATACGTAAGCGGTGCGTCTTCCCAATCCACTTCCCAATCCCGTGGTCGGATGTTGTCAGGGTCAAAATGCAGTTTTTGCAAAAATGCCTCCAGACTCATCTTTCCTCCTCCTAGAATCGGTTTATGGAAACGGATGTGGGTGTGGATTGAGCTGTTCAAGCGTTAAGGGTTGTTCAGCATACCCGAGGTCCACTGGCACCCTAAACACTCTCTCCAGACCTGTCAAACGGGTAAGGTGATGTCCGAACGTCATTGGCATCATCCCCGGAATCAGAACTTTTACACAGTACAATCCGTTTCTACTGATTTCCGGTGTTGTCTGGTTCACTACTATCACGTCGAGATGTAATCGGCGAAACGTCTGGATAATGTCCCTCAAATCATCGGTCAGATCCGTATGCCGCGCCTTCGGCTTGAATTGCTCGTCAAATGTTCGCATAGGTCGATTTTCATTCAGCAAAAATTGCAGTCGCTCCTCCGCTTCCGGCAAACTGTACAGCATGGAATGGTCCTCCATCTTCTGCACCAGGGACGGGTCATGAAGCATTCTAAGACACTCTGCTCGGTTCGATTCAAATTTCTCGTCAAGAGTGAGCAGCATCCCGGCTACCTCATGTATCGCACTTTTCACTGCATGAACGGGGTCCAGATGAGCACCGGCCGCACAGATGAGATTCACTCCCTTTTGTTTCCTGTTTTTCGCCAAAGTCCAAACACTTGGAATCCCGTTCTCCATCGTGGAGTCAAATAAATACAGATCATAACCCGCTACCGCTTGTAGGCGATCGATCATCAACCGCAATTCCAGATCCATAACGGAATCAGGGTCAAGACGTGGGAGAGGAAGTTGCGCGTACCAGGTCATAAGGAATGAATCACGTTCCACCACTTCCATAATGCCGTAGAAAATAGCCTCCTCCAGACTTCCACCTATCGCGCATCCGTTGGAAGTTTCATAAACGAAGCCATCCCCGCAACCTAAGCTGTAATAGGCAAGCAATTCCGGAACCAGAATCGAACGTTCTTGCAAAAACGAATATCCCCATACCCAATCGATGGGACGATCCGGATCAAACGGTTTGAACGGAAAACCAGGCTGCGAATACTGTTCCTTTGCGTGTACGCCTACTTTAACAGGGCTAAGCGCTTGATTCGCCAGATTGTGAAAACTATCGTGGATTACCGTCCGCTTTCCACGGGGTGTCAGGCCGCAATATCTCTCCAAGCCCTCCAAGATAGCAGTCAACTCGCTGTCCGCATATGAATGAGTCCGGCCAGCTGTGGCCTCGTCCCCCATAAGCAACGGCAGATTCACACTTACACCGGCAAACGGTGACACAAGGTCATGCATTTTCCCATTCAAAAAGCCAGTCCGGTAATCCAGATAATCTTTGACCAAAACATCCTTCAGATCATCCATCGAACGGCAACGGTAACTGTTTGCGTGGATTTTCGGACTTGGTTGCAGTGAAATTCGAGCCGCTATCGGTGAATCGTCGGGTAATCGACTACAAACGGGACACAGTGGATCGGGCAGAAAAAAGTGACGTGAACTCTTTAACGTATTCAGGTTGATTAAAATCACCTGCCCTTCCAAGTAGGCCCTGTTGTTTTGCAACACCTTCTGTACCTCAGCCACAACCAGGTGTGCCATGTACAAAAGCCCCGTGCGCGACGCCCACTGGTCACGCCGTATTCCCCCATGGGTCGTTACTTTCTTTTGCAACTCCCACATCTCCTTGCGGTCGTGTCCCGCCATGAGCTGCCGCATGTCCGCACATTGGGAGCACCCCGACATACCTGGGCGAACCAGTGGTCCGATCACGCCCTCTCCAAATAAAACAAAACCGCGAAGCCACGGGATCCCAATGGGCTGCAGCATATCTTCCGCCTGCTTATGAAAGGAGGGGTTCCAGGCATCATGCAATACCAGAACCAAATCCGTTCTATTCAATCTTCCTGCCTTGAAATCCGTCCGACGAATGACCCGGTATTCATCAGAAAGTTGTGCGTACACGAAGTCAGCCAAAAGCCCTTCTCCAACAATAGTCACAGCAGAACTCAACAGGATTCCTCCTCTCGTACAATAACTCCGAAAACTCCTGCAAGTTCCTGTTTAAAAAACGGTTCCACCGCCATATCAAAGACTAAAAGTCGCTTCTTGTTATTTTTCAACGTTTGCAGGGCAGACTGTAAAACCTCCGAGTGTTCCCCCTCTTTATACGAGGGGATCATAAGAGTTTGTGAACCCCTTTCTTCCAAATGCACGGACGAAGTCACCAACGATTGCGGCATAAGGTACGCCTCTTGATTTTGTTCCTTCAGCAAAGCCTGTTGCAATGCGTTCCGCAACGCCTTCGTCACATTCAAGCCAACACTGCCATACCAGCGGCCATTCGTACCTACCCACACCACCGGGAACCCATATAATTCTTCTCCCAACCCAATGATCGGTTCCCCCTGCATCTCGGTCAATGCCTGTAAATAGAAACGACAACCATTATCTCTTACGTTACTTAATTGCACCTGAAAGACAATAGGGTTCTGAACCACTAGTTGCTTCCCCAGTTCCTCAACCAAACATTTTTGCAACCCACGGCAAACCCCTTCTGCAACTGTTTCCCCTGCTCCCACACCGACAAATTCTTCCTGATGGGGCCGAAGCTTCGATATGAGCAGATCGACCATTCGTGACGCATACACTTCAATTCCGGTTAACCCCGCTTCCCGCCGTGCCTCTTCATGTGTTAAACCCGTACAGACAATCTCCGGTAACAGTTCTGCCGGTCCCTCTGACAGCGGGTCGGATGATTGTACGCGGCACTGAGCCAAAGGAAGTTGCTTCAAATCCCCCTCCTCCCAGACATGGAAAATCCCTGTTTCCGCCGATGTTAATTGGTTGAAGTAGGGAAGCAATCCGTTCGATCCACGATTGATCAAATTCAGTTCGAACCGGAAATCGAGATCCTCCATCCTTTCGACAGCCGCATGTCCGGTTACCAGGGGATGGGGGTTGAACGAATGCCAGTTTCCTTCCAATGTCTCCAAATCTAGCAGGAACAGTTTATTCATCAATTCCGATTTGGCAATTTTCGTAACCGTTTTTAGCAATTCAAACACGATCACATTTGCCAACAACGCTCCCGCAGTGGAGGAGAAGCTGTGCAGTTGCGGGTCTTTACAGACCGCAGGTTTGTGTATGCGTCGCCATGCCGACTCCCAACATCCGTCAGACTCCGGATGGACCAGTGGACCTGCCAGCCCTGCCTGATACAGACATATGGCAGGGAGTAACACCTTACCCTCCTCCCTGCAAATCGCATGAAGATCACGCAGTTCTTCGAAATCGCCCACCTGCGATACATACAAAATGAAATCAAACGGCTGCACAGCCTCCCGCCAACCACACGCCGTCCACTCGTGCAGGATGACCTCCTCTACCGCCACATCAAGGTCCGTTTGGCGGGCATGTTCCTCCAGCTCCACCAACCGCAGCCGATTAGTGGGCACCGAGTCTGTGACCAGCATGTGAAACTTAGGCAATCCGGATTCGAATAACGCCGCAACCAAAGAAACAAAAATTGGACCAGAGCCGACGGCCAACACTTTCGATTGACGATAGCACTGAAAACGGTATGCGCCTGAATCAGCAAAACAATCTAAAAATTCAATTTGAGAAGCATACTTTTTGAGAACTTCATCCGTCAATTGATGGGGACGGTCTTGGCTTACATCCCGAACAATGCCATTTTGGTACAACACTTCCGCGATTTCATATACCTGTTCCCGGTATTTGTCAGGCAATCCGTCTGTCAAATCCTCCAACGTATGCTCCCCGTTGAGCACCGGAATCAGTTTTTCAATCCATTGATCGATCGTTTTGCCTTCCATATGAAACGAGCCTATGTTATTCAGAAAATACACACCTTGGTTTGGATCAGGGAGAAAAAACGTGTCCCCTTTTATTTTTAGACGCATAGAGGGGTTGAAATTTGTCATTACACTCCTCCTGATTGTGATCTGTTCTGTTGTCTGTGCCATCACTTGCACTCTAATCTTATGTATTGCTACTGTCCTAAGTTCCTGATCTTGTAAAGAACAACCCCTGCCAGCGTTAACACCATGCAGGGGTGACCCCTTTTTCTTAGTAAGTCACGGTTTCTGTTAGAAAACTAAAAACAACGGGCACAGCCGCCGCATCTAAAACAACCACCGCATCTGAAACAACCACCGCATCTGAAACAACCACCACATCCGAAACAACCGCCGCATCTGAAACAACCGCCACACCCGAAACATCCAAAAAATGCCGGAACAGCATCGTGCTGGCCCTCTTTCTCAGAAGGCCTCACCTCGCCCACCTTGAACTCATCAACTTTTAATTTTTGGAGTTCTTGTTTGAAACTATCCATTTTGACAGCCTCCGTTTATGAAATTAATAGGTTCCGCCAGCTCCATAATCAGGAATTGGTAAAAAGAACAGTACGAAGATGATCAAGAAAACAACTGCCCAACGGGTGAATCCGCCAAATACACCGTCGATCGAACGCCTCCTCTCCGCAAAAGTTACTTTATATTAATGGAACTCTAGTGTTACTGTTACCGCTCCAGACACCTATTTTTATTGGTTCTTCGTCAAACCGTTGAAGAGAGCTTGGACATATCCAAGAACGCATCCCATAACAAAAGGGACGGCCCAATAATTATCGGACCATCCCTTAAGTCTCATTTCTCTATAATTGAAAACACATTATGTTAAATAATGGAAATTAAAATCCGTTGTTAAGTTAAAGCATTTATTTCCCTACCACATTTTAACCCAAATTTCGAAAGCCAATTATAGAGAGCCTCGATTCGAATGGGAGTTTGTGAGTTGGTCTGCAAACTGGAAGCGTTTTTACATGATATGGTAATTGTTTCTCGTTTTTGGGCACACTTTCCCCCTCCCCACCGATACGGGCTCTCGTAGTTTCCATTAAGTTTTTTCCCCATTCACTCCAATTGGGCTACCCTTACTATCATCTGCTCCAAGATCCAACGATTGCTGAAACAATCGGCGATTTTGAGGATCGCGGTTCTGCTGTGACTCACCAATATCCCTGCCACTTGTAGAAAGTCCTGACGGAACCGTTGTATCGTAAACCCTTGGTGGATGGGATCACAACAGTCTTTCTTGAAGCGTTGAAACAAGTGATAGGTGAAAAGCTTGATGAGCATGTCGACTTCATTGGCTTCAAAATCGGAACTTGCAATCGCATGTATGGAGAACCCGTTCTTGGCTTCTTTGATCGAATTCTCTACACTTGCCCATTGGTTGTAGAACCGCCAGATGTCAATCGGTGACCCATCCAGGTTGGTGACGATCGCTTCATACTCCCAAAGAAAATCGTACAGTTGTAATTGATCCAAATCAAAACGTTCGGCTTTCCGGATTATTACGACACGCCGGGGTTTCTTCCATGTCGTAGCTTGGTAGATCAGTGTGATGCCTTCAATCACGATATCCTCGTCTACGTACCGCTTCCAATGGTTGCAAGAAGAAATCGCATCTTGAAGGCGTTTTGTCCATTTCAGTTTTCCTACATAACCGATTCGTTTCTGCTCCCAAAACCGGTAAAACTCTTCTCCCCCAAACCCTTTGTCAAATCGAGCAAATTTGACATTGGAACCGGAAGGAAGCAACTCGAGTGTGGTTTTCGCAAACTCAATCGCATGGGTAGAGGAATGCGTATTACCTGGACGAAGAACCCCATTTAAGCAAAAACGGGATTGCCCTTCAAACACGAGAAGGGGATGATAGCTCTTTCGACCGGGTTTGTTTGAATTCACTCCTATTTCTGCTCCTTCCTGGTTTCCATAGACCGTCTCAACGGTTGAATCAAAATCCAGAATAAGAGATTCCGGTAAATGAGGGGCAATGACGTAGTGAGTAAGCTGCCGAAGTTGCCACTTCAAAGAAGGGCTCTTTGCAGCAAATCGCCCCAGTTCCTTGTAAAGCAGGGAATGGTGAGGACACCGTCCACCTAAGAATCGCTTGATGAGAGAGTCGTTCTGAAGGGGGCGAAAGTGGAACAATCGTTGACAACCAAACAGCCAGCCGACTACAAGATAGAGGAGGATCTTCCAAAACGGGAAGATCGAATTCCCCTCTTTGGTACAGTCGAGTTGTTGAAAAGCACCTTCCCGCTTTATTTTCTCAAGGAAATCCAAGACAACCTTGCCACCGGCGTGAGAAGTAGCGTTCTTTAACGTAAATTCCGTTTTCATTTGGGAGGTATTTGTGGTAGACTCCTCCTAAAAGGTGCTCCTTTTCTTTGGGTGATGTTGGTCTCGCAAACACCATTCTACCAAAGATCAGGGCACTTTTTTAGTAATTTAAAGCTATGTTACTTTCGAAATTCGGGATGAATTAATATTTATTGAAACCTCGATAGGTCTTTCAATTGAATAGCCATTGTCTGAAGTTGTTGAATGGCAGCATTAATTTGCTGAATACCCGACGCCATTTCTCGAGTTGAAACTAACTCCTCTTCTACTTCTTCCATAACACTGTTTACTCTTGTTTTCATTTCAGTCATGCTTTTTAATATATTCTCCGACGATTCTCGGGATCTCTCCGCCAATGTCCGAATTTCATTGGCCACAACTCCAAAGGACCGGCCATATTCGCCTGCATGAGCCGCCTGAATCGCGGCATTTATCCCCAGCATGTTGCTTTGATTGGCAATAGACTTTACGACATCGACAATTTTTGAATTGTCATCGACCGATTCCACGACTTTCTGACAATTTATTGATATTTCGTTAATCGAATCCGATAACTGCGTTGCGTTATTTGCAATGTGCTGAGCCCAATCATTCATTTGGATCACCGATGCAGCCAACTCTTCAGCAGCAATGGAGATCCGTTCTTCTTTATCACGTGATAAAATTACAGTTAACGCACCCTCGATTTTACCTTTCTCATCATAAATAGGGACACTTATTACATTGAAAGCGAGACCAAATCTGGATTGTTCTTTAGCCACGGATTGACGGATCGTTTTGCCCGCTTCCAGCGTCTTGGCGGTGACAGATCCTTTGTTGACCGGATTGCCAACAATCAAATCAAGTTTGACATCACCTTCATGATAATAGAGTATATTCGTCTTGTCAGAGAGTACCAATGTTGCCATGGGGAAAAGTGAATTCAAAACTGGCATGGTCGCTAGTACATGTGCAATCACCAATGATCTCTCCCTAAAAAGTTTTTAGGCTTCATAGCCAGATGGAACATTCTGTTGGGGTGTTGCTTTCTCTTTTACCAATAAAATAATGAAAGCTGCCAACACGGGTCCGATCGCGAGCGTGACAAAAGCATAAAAATAGTTATGGGTTGCGTCAATAACAGCACCTACAGCAAGCGGAGAAATTAGAGAACCCAGTTGCCAGATTGTATTGACAAATCCTGTTGCGGTACCGACAAGCCGTTGATCCACCAACTCGCCAATATAGTTATTCATGATCGGGCTATACACAAAAGCGGCGATCCCGAGAATCGGAGCAATTAAATACAATAGACTGATGCTTGTTGTTGATCCAAACCATAGCAAAACAGGCCCAAAACAGATGAGAACAACAAACAACAGCACTCTGCGCTGTACTTTAAGAATATCGGAAAGTATTCCTATAATAGGCTTACATAAAAGTGCCGCCATCCCATATATAGACATTATAAAACCTGCTTGTACAAGGGACATGTGCAGTCCTTTATTCATATAGGTATTTGCCCATGTTGCTGTCCCCCAGGTTGCCCACATCGCACAAAAACCGGACATACCTGCCATCATGAGGTTACGGTTTTTGAACATGCCCGCTACATCTTTCCAGAAACCAACCGAAGATTGGGCATTCTGCCGTTGTTCGGCTGCGGAAGTTCTTTCTTTCAGGAAAAAGTAGCCCAGTACAAGTCCCAAGATCGGTAGAAAACCTGCTACCAAAAAAGCAGTTTGCCAGCCATATGATTTTGTTACTGTTGGAACAAACAGATTTACCACAGATACTCCAAGTGAGGACGCAGTCATGAAAAATCCCATGGCAGTGCCGCGGCCTTTTGCCGGAAACCAATCGAATATCGCACGGACACATGCGGAGAACACTGCACCAGAGCCCAATCCGGCGAGGATGCGTAAAACCAATCCCTGTTCAAAGCTTTGAATCATTCCCATAAGAGCCGTGAAAATCCCCATGATGAAAAAGGATCCCAATAAGACCTTCCTGTAACCAAAACGGTCTGTTAATAAGCCGCCCGGCAATTGAGTAATTACATATCCAACATAAAAAGCAGTCATATAGCTGCCGGCCTGTGCGGCGGTCATTCCAAGTTCTTTGGAAGCGATTGGTATAATAGGAGGCCAAGACAAACGGTCAACGAATGAAAACAAGAACGCCAACCAAACAATGATAAGTGCTCCAATCTGCATTACGCGCGAATTCATAATATCCACCCTTTCATTGTTTATTGATCATCTCAAGTTGTTGCTGTTAAGTGAAGGGAATCAAATGATGGCGTCTTGCCGACGCAATTCGGATTGAACAGCTTTTACGCTTACTTCTCCGTTATTCAATTCAACAGATGCGGCAACACCCGCTGCATGGCCAGTCGCAAAGGCTGTTCCCATCACTCGAACGGAAGCAAAAGCTATCGGATCGCATGAAATTATTCTTCCGGCTGCCCAGAGATTACGAACTCCTTGGACTTTAAGAGAGCGCAACGGAATATCATAATAAGAATTGTCTTTAATAGAATGCCACTCATTCGGCTCTCCCGGTACCGGATGTAACTCGACCGGCCAACCGC
Source organism: Effusibacillus dendaii (assembly GCF_015097055.1). Taxonomy (NCBI): domain Bacteria; kingdom Bacillati; phylum Bacillota; class Bacilli; order Caryophanales; family Alicyclobacillaceae; genus Effusibacillus; species Effusibacillus dendaii. The sequence continues at coordinate 652,918 of NZ_AP023366.1, read as the reverse complement.
CACGTGCAACACTGTCTTCCTGCCGCTTGGCTTGCAAGACATCATCGCCGCTCAGTGTATATTCCCCCCGGATATGCCTTGTTTCACGGATTCCAATCTGCGGGCCCGTCTGCACTAAATATGAATTTTCGAAACCGGGTAAGAAACGGCGAAACGACTCCAGATAAGCCCAGGCTTGTTTCCGTGCTGATATCTCGGCAGAGGTCAAACTGGTTGATTCTAAACCATTAACTTCCTCATCAGCAAGAATCGCCAATACATCGTGTGATCCTGGCATTCGGACGATCGTCCCTAACTCTTTAGTAAGATTAGGTATTCCGGCTTTTTTTGCCTTTACAACCGCCTCTTGAATCGTTATCGGGTGTGCATTGGCCTCCGGCGGAACACCGCCGATTCGGATCATCAAAGTAGCGGACTGAAGATGTCCCTTGTCATCGCCAAATACGAAATCTCCGCCGGACAAAGCCGTAAGATTGGCTTCACCGCTTGCATCTACAAACGCGGATGCCTCTATGGTGAATCTTCCACTGTGATCAACGCATTCAATTGCTTCAATCTTGCCGTTCGTTACTTCCGCACCAATCACTTGCGCGTGCAATAAAGGTTCTACTTTTGCTTCTGTTACACACCGATCAAGAGCTATTTTTGTCACTTCAGGGTCCAGCAGCACAATTACGGTGCCTGTCCGGGCAGTTCTTCGTGGTCCATCGTACATGCCGAGTTTCGATAAGTGAGTTAACACCTGCTGTCCAACACCGCCAACAATTTGCTCAGTTGGGTCCGCTTGTGTAAAGAATCCGCAATATGTCAGGACAGAACCATGTGTAGCAATACCCCCAAAGTACGGATTTTTTTCTACTAAAACGGTTCGTGCCCCTGTTTGGGCAGCTCCAACGGCAGCACCCACTCCGGCAGCGCCACCCCCTACAACTGCTACATCGTAAGAATACTTTCTTTTCATATCATCTCCCCTTTCATTATTAGCAGCAAGGTGAACTTATTTTAAATTTAAACCATTATTAATTATCGAAACAATCTATATTTCCGATATAATTAATTAACAAAACTAATTAATTGAAATAAGGGTGATAGAAAATGGAACTCCATCAATTGCAGTATGTATTGTCAGTTGAAAAATTTAAAAGTTTTAGCCAAGCAGCCGATGAGATCAATATGTCCCAATCCACACTCTCTCAACAAATAAAAAAATTGGAAGATGAACTGGGAACCAAAATATTCGAACGCACCACACGATCGGTTCTGCTCACTCCGGCTGGATTGGAGTTTATTGTTTATGCAAAGAGAATTTTGGGGGAGGTCGAACGGGCCCGTCTGGCAATGTTGGAATATAACTCTTTAAAGCGCGGAAGTATCGTAATAGGTACAATCCCTATTATCGGCTATTTGGGACTAACGTCTTTAATTGCTTCTTTCCAGAAAATGTACCCAGGAATTCAAATACAGTTTCGTGAAGCCGGCAGTGATGTTTTAATAAAACTGTTGCTATCTTCAGAAATTGATGTTGCCGTATTGACTTACCCACACAGTCAGAATTACGAGAGCGCAATCGATTTTTACCCGTTATTCGACGACGAAGTTGTTTTGATTACAAATGTTTCTCATCCTCTTGCCAAAAGGAAACAAATCGATCTTGCGGAGGCTTCAAAAGAAAATTTCATATTCATCAAATCCAGTTACGGAATGAGGCAAATTTGTCTACAAGCATGCCGGGAAGCGGGATTTGAACCCAATATTACCTACGAAAGCAGTCACGTAGAAACGATCTGCGGTTTAGTGGAAGACGGTCTCGGAGTTGCTCTATTAACATCTCGGGTTGTGGAGTATGTTTCGAGACCCTACTTAGCACGTATAAGGCTTAAAAAGAGCAATAAAAGAACAACCGCAATTGCTATACACAGAGATCCGCATCCATCGATAACTGTAGTTGCTTTCCGCGATTTCACACTAAAGTGGATAAGAGAAAAATTTGAGAGGGAATCTAATAAAAAGAAATAGTTAGTTCCCCCCTGAAAAAGTCTAGGTTTTTGAAGCAAAACAAAAAGGAATTCAATACCTCAACATGGAAATTGTTACTGTCCACATAACATTCCGTTCCGAGGGGCAAGAATTCCTTTTGAATTAGAGAATTCCATGTTGCCCCTCAAAAATCCTTTTTAAAGAGTCATTAAGGAAAAGACTATCTGTTGAATCACGTTGGCTAGATGAAACAAATCGGTAGACATTATTCAAGCAAGCCCAACGCACGAAAGTCATGCAGACTGACAACACCATCGATAGGCAGACCGTTAGCTTTTTCGAATTCCTTCATCGCTTGTTCTGTTGAACGTCCAAACTTTCCGTTACATTTCCCTTTATAGAATCCTGCGCTTCGCAATCGACTCTGAACCAACTGAACATCAGAACCGCTGTGGCCGGCCGCCAGTCGACGAGGATCTAATGAAGACTCCCTCAGGGGATGGCCAATAAAAGAAACCGGCGTACCAATTCTAACCCATTCGTACAGTTCTTCAACATGACGGTTGAACATGCGGACACATCCATGGCTGGCATCATGTCCGATTGAATGGGGGTTATTTGTGCCATGGATTCCATAAATCCCCCAAGGCACATTCAGACCAATCCAACGAGTTCCAAAACCTGATCCCCAGTTCTTGTATTTGTTAACGACCTTCCACTCTCCCACCGGCGAGGGAGTTTCAGGCTTCCCTAGCGCAATCGGATATTTTTTGTATACAACTCCGTCGATCAGAACGGTCAATTGATTGCGCAACGGATCAATTTGCAGAGAAATTTCGCCTGTAGGTACAGCGGATTGACTCAAAACATCTTTCTGAGGAACCGTTAAACTAATAAAACAGAATAGACATCCGGCAATAATTCGTTTCTTCCATTTCATGTTTTCACCTGCGTAGTCAAGGATTCCCTTTGGAGTTTCCCCAACAGTAAAGGCGAATATGTCTTATGGTTTTAGGTGATAGTAATGTTTTAGGCCCCAATATTCCAAAATCGGTAACCGGAATGGGGTATCCGGTTAACCATAATTATGTTATGAAAAAAACAATACGCTACCAACTCCATAAAAGGACGCATCTTGTAGCAAAAAGGGATGGCCCGATAATTATTGGACCATCCCCAGAAGTTGGATTTCCCCATCTTGAATGTAATGATGTTATCTGATTGCGTTTATTATTCACCTAAATCTACATTGTGGTACACTTGTTGAACATCTTCCAACTCTTCTAATGCGGCAATCAGTTTTTCAAACTGTGCTTGTGCGTCCTCTGGAAGTGTTATGTCATTTTGCGCAAGCATTGTTAGTTCTGCAACTGTAAACTCGGTTATACCTGCATTCTTCAATGCTTCCTGTACCGAATGGAACTGGTCAGGTTCGGCGTAAACGATCACCGCATTCTCTTCTTCTAAAATATCGCGCACGTCTACATCTGCTTCCATTAATATTTCAAGCGCTTCATCTGCTGTTTTACCTTCAAAACCGATGACAGCCGTTTCATCAAACATATAGGCTACAGATCCTGTAACTCCCATGTTTCCGCCGTTTTTACGAAATGCAGCACGCACCGCTTGTGCGGTACGATTCACGTTATTTGTAAGCGCATCTACGATTACCATCGATCCATTTGGTCCGAAGCCTTCATAACGAAGTTCGTCGTAGTTTTCTTCTGAACCGCCTTTCGCTTTCTCAATCGCACGGTCAATAATCGCTTTCGGTACATTGTACGTTTTTGCGCGCTCCAGTACGACTTTTAAAGCCTGATTTGCTTCCGGATCCGGTTCACCTTGTTTTGCTGCCGCATAAATCTCAATTCCAAACTTTCCATATATCCGAGCTGTATTGACATCTTTTGACGCTTTTTTTTCTTTAATATTGTTCCACTTGCGACCCAAATTGTTCCACTCGCTTTCAATTGTGTATTGCCGTTGATTCACTAGATTGTATTATACCTCAATTGCAAATTTGTGACGAGTTTTAATCGATAATAGACAATTCGATGGAACGAATGCAGGAAACCTTTAACCCGTACTTGCTGAAGGACGGTTGTGATTTTTAATCAGCCGCAATATTTGCTTGTTGGCCTGTTCATTTTTTGCCAACACCTTTAAACAGCCCGGATGAAAGAGTTCGATGGGCGTGATGGGATATTCTCCGCAAATGTCCACACCATAAATTCTTTTTCGCGAGATGACAAGCCGCAGCAGATCCAAAAGCACCGGAAGCTTGAGGCTTCCATGATCCCAGTTTGTTTCCGCATAGGCGGGATCCAGTACATCTTTATCAATACTTATATACACGGCATGCGTTTCAATCGCGGACACAACACAGTTGCTGAAATCAGTCGATTCCATAAAAGACGACTCCGGGAATACCGTAACTTTGGGTGACCAATGTTTGGGCAGCAGGGAAAGCAAATCCGGGCGAGCCCCAATGACAATGACTTTTTGTAAAAGAGGCAGGCTGGTGATCGCTCTGGTTGCCCAGGAACCACAAGAGATCACAGAGGAGGATAAATCACTCAGCATGTCAGTGTGATGGTCAAACAAAAGCAATGAAAAGGGTTCTTGGATCTCGGAAAGCAGCAGATACGAAACATAATGATAATTTCCGCTTCCAATAAAGGTAATTCCGTGGTTGGACCGGTTTTTTAAGCGGTGATGGATTCTCGAAAGAGCATCTGCGTCACAATATAGATTGGTATGGGAAACATCTTGCAGGTCAATCCATTCATACGGAAATTCAAGAAGTTGTGGTTGTGCGGTATAAGTTCTGTCAAAGTTCAGAAACGTTACATCCTTGTGCAGCAATGCCAAGCGATCCACTTCCTTTCATGATTTATGAGCATACAAATTTACGCCCGAAAGCGGTTGGCATAATTCTGTACGGCAGAAAAAGAGGATCCCCCACTTCCGAAACCCCGCCGCCGATTACAATCTCTCCGGACCAAACAGATTGATGGGTGTGACACATCCAACTCCTATATATGTAAACACTTGTTCCACAAATGGCACAATCCTGGCATCTCCTGCACTGTACAAAGCAAAGACTTGTTTGGTTGTAAGGGGGGGGGCCCCTTAACTCGGATGCTCGCCGTGCAATAGCTGTACCGGATGCAATCCATTCGAAACAGCCTTTTGGGCCGCACGTGCAGGTTCCATATGACGGATCAATCACGGTATGGCCTATATCGCTGGCATTCCCCCGCGATCCGGAAACAAGTTTTCCGTCTAAATAAAGACCGGCACCAATCCCCGTACTGATTGTCAGATAGACAAAGCTTTCATTCTCCTGCGCCTCCCCGTACCGTTTTTCAGCAAGCGCAGCAGCGTTCGCATCATTATCCAACACGATCGGCACGGAAAATTTTCTCTTGAACGCTTCCACCACTGGCACATCTACCCATGACGGCAGATTTGGCGGGCAGGAAATCACCCCTGTTTTGACATCTAAGGGACCGGGCGCGCCAATACCGATTCCGGCCAGTTGTTCGACCGAAACACGTGCAGTATCAAGCAGTTTTTGTATCGATTGTGCCATATACCCGATCATTTTGTTCGGATCTTTCTCCTTATTTGTCTGCAGAATCATTTGTTCCTTGACGGAACCGCTGTCATTGACTATCCCAATCGCAATTTTGGTGCCGCCGACATCAACTCCAACGGCATAGCTCCTGTTACTTTCCATCTCTCCCCGACTAGTCATTGAATCCCCCCCTTTACAACGGCGAAAAATTGGTTACAAAATAATAGCAGATACCATACATTTTTTGCTTAAAGGGTGGTTTGTGCATGAAAAACCCCTCATTTCAATTTCCATGGGCCCGTTTGAAAAATATGTACGAAATCCGATTTTGGGCCCACAAGGGGATGCCTGGGAAGCGAAGGATCTGTTCAATCCCACTGCCATCGTGGAAAACGGAAAAGTGTATCTCGGACAAACCGCACGCTTATGTTTGGCTACCTCAAAAGATCTTTTGTTGTGGGAAAAACACGGGGCGCTTTTCCCAGGGTGGAATCAGGAACCCAATTACGAGTGGTCAAAATCGGGCGCGATTGTGCCGCAAAGAATTAATGGTCAAGCAGAAGCACGGATCTGACACCCATTTTTATACCTGAAACAGCTGACGAAATAAGAGGGCAGGTCGATCATGTGGTATTTGTGGAAGGCCTGGTCAATTTCAACGATACCTGGTTTTTGTATTACGGCATGGCCGATTCAAAAATCGGCGTGGCTTTCTTGCCCTCGAGTTAATCTCAGCTATGGCAGTACGACCACCGGAATGATCGGTGGTCGTGTTTCGTTTAGGCTGCTATTTTTTGTTCAGGCAGCCAGGAGGCTATCGCCTCCCACTCCCCACATAACTGGTACCGGCCAAGTGTTCTCGGCAGCAGCAGATGATCGCCTTTTTGCAGCGGAATTTCCCCGTCCGTCCAGACGAGGCGTCCGGATCCGGAGAGAACGGATACCAGGATAAAACTCTCCCTTGTTTTTCCTGAGTGAGTCCCTCGCACGGTCCATTTTTCCACCGTAAAATAGGGTCCCTGCAAGTAGTTGGTTGCCTTTAATGCGCCATACTCTTTCACTCGAGCGGTGATTAAGGGTGTTGCAAACGGCACTTTGGTGACTTGCAGGACTTTGTCGATGTGCAACTCCCTTTTGCGGCCTGATGCATCGATTCGATCGTAATCGTAGGCCCGATACGTTGTATCAGAATTTTGTTGTGTCTCCAGAACCACGATGCCCTTACCAAGCGCATGAATAGTGCCATTTGGAATGTAGAAAAAATCGCCTGTACGGACCGGGACCCTCACTAATAAATCCTTCCACCTGCCGCTCTTGATCTTGCTGACCAATTCTTCCTGGGATTCTGCTGTATGGCCATAGACGATTTCAGCACCCGGTTCGGCATGCACGATGTACCAGCATTCGCTCTTCCCCATCTCGCCGTTCTCATGAATCGCTGCAAAGTCATCATCCGGATGCACCTGTACCGACAAATCGTCTTGCGCATCCAAAAGCTTCACCAGAATCGGGAAGCGCTGCATTCTGTGCATAGAAAACCAGTCCGGATGTTTCAGCAACAAATCCTGAATCGTTTTTCCCTGGTAAACGCCGTTTGCAATTGTACTTCGGCCGTTCGGATGATCCGATATCACCCAGGCTTCACCCGTATTGTGACTGGGAATCGGATACCCAAAAAAGTCTTTCAGTCGTGTACCTCCCCAAATTCGTTCGTGATAGGAAGGAGTAAAAAGCAACGGATACGCTTGCATCCTTTGTTTCACCCCCAACGGTTTTCATTCAAGCCGCCTTCTCAACAAACTCATTGCGGTTATCCGATTGGTCACCACTTCACCGACAGTGCAGGATCGGCCAATTTCAAAGCCTGTTCGATGCGATCCTGAATCCGTTTTAAACCGCTTTCCGAGTCGGCCTCCGCCCGCAACACCAGAACGGGCTGCGTGTTGGAAGCGCGAACCAATCCCCACCCTTCTGGCGAAAGGACTCTCACTCCATCCACGTCAATCAGTTCAAAGCGATCGGCAAAATGCTGCCTGACTTTTTGCAATACCGATTTTTTCTTGGATTCTTCACAATACACTCTGGTTTCCGGAGTGGAGGGATACTGGGGCACGTCGGCGAACAGGCCTGACAACGGCAGATCCGTGTTCGACAGGATCCGAAGCAGCCTGCCTGCCGCATACAAAGCGTCATCATAGCCAAAATATTCGTCATTGAAAAATAAATGACCTGACATTTCTCCCGTAAATGGAGTATTCAGTTTCTTTAGCGTCGCCTTGATATGAGAGTGGCCCGTTCTATGGAAGAATGGTTTGCCACCCAGTTTTTCAATTTCCTCGACCAACGCTTTCGAACATTTCACCTCGACGGGCGACTCACAGCCCGGATATTTCGGCAGGATTTCCCGCCAGAACAAGATCATTAACTGATCTCCCCACAAAATGCGGCCTTGTTCGTCGACAACCCCCAACCTGTCCCCGTCTCCATCAAACGCAATGCCTGCGTCTGCCTTTGTCTCTTTCACCTTCGCGATCAGATCGTGCAGGTTTTTCGGATCGACCGGGTCCGGATGATGATTGGGAAAGCTGGGGTCTGATTCGCAATATAGCGGTATCACTTCACATCCCCAAGCCGCCAGCGCTTTGGGGACAAACGGCGACGGCGTACCGTTTCCGCAATCGGCCACCACTTTCAGTTTTCTCGGACCCAATACGATTTTTTGCCGCAGCATGTTCAGATAAGGGGTTTCAATATCTACTTGTTCCAGTAAGTTGGCATGGCTGGAGATCGTATCCGGCACACCTTCCAATTCAAGGATTCTATGTATGACGTCTTTTAATTGCTGAATCTCTTCGCCAAAAATTGTGGTTTTGTGCATTGCGATTTTAAACCCGTTCTCGTCTCCCGGATTATGGCTGGCCGTAATCATAATCCCGCATGGAATATTGAGGTATTCCAAACTGTAATAAAACATAGGCGTGGTTACTTCCCCAACATCCACAACCCGGCAAAGGGCTTCATTCAACCCTGCGATCAAAGAACGGCGCAGCTCCGGAGAGGACTCGCGGTTGTCTCTTGCAACTACTGCCTTGTGAAAACCTTCCGCCTTCAGCTTCTCTCCGAAAGCTTTGCCAAGCAGATACGCGAAATTTGCGTCGAGCTCTTCGCGAGCCTTGCCCCTGATGTCATATTCTCTGAACACATGTGAAGGAATCCTGATTTTGCTGTCGGTTTCTACAGTCATGAACATCATCCTCCCATTCGATCGTTTGCCAAATCGCTTCCGTCAGTAAATAGGACAGGGTCGACTCCGCACCTCGATTTCGATTTGCCCCATTTTCTCTTAATCCGTCACAGCAACTTCCGTCCGCGGTTTCTGCCAACGGAATGCTTAAATCGTTGTCTCCGTAAAACCATGCATGGCATTTTTTCACGATTTCCCAATATTCAGATTGCTTAAGTGTAATGTATGCCTGCGCCGAGGCAAGAGCCAATTTCATCACATCAAGCGGCTGTTGGTCCCAATTGCTTCTCTGTTCCCGAGTACACCACCCCTGATTGCCAATGGGGCTGATTCTCCCTTGGTTGCCGGTCATCTTTTCGATCAGAAAATCGAGGCTTTCTTTTGCTATGTCGAGTGTATCCTGCCGGTGTGTAACCGAATATGCGTAAAACAAACCCCAAGGCAGCACGCCGTTTCCGTAGGTTATGGCCGGTTCGAACCAGTGCCAACCTTCTCCCGCTTGTTGTCGATAAAGATCCACCAACTGTTCTTCCAGCATGCCAACGCGTTCCGGTAAATCGAAAACGACCCATTGGGAAAACCGGTCCTGGGCGTGGGAAGGAGACTTTTGTGCATGTTGCAAAAGCAAGCTGCAGGCGGCGAGTGCATATGCCCATCCCCGAGGAAACATCATCTGTTTAGTTGCCGGGATAGCTTTCCGCAACATCTCCTGTACCGCAATTTGCAGATCAGGATCCGTTAATTTGGCATATGCCACCGCACAGGACCAAATCGTTCGGCCCAGACAGTCATCGGAAGGCTGCTCTGGCTCCGGAGTTCGGTCAAACCTGATATTGTTGTGAAATGTTCCATCATCACGCTGAACCCACAGCAGGAACGAAAGATAGCGTTCGATCAGCTCCAGCAGCTTGTCCTGTAATTCTTTTTTTGCGCCTTCCGATTCCAGTAACGACCACCATTCGACACACGCCCAAAGAGCCCGTGCATTGTCGTCTGTGGTATACCCCTCTGCACGGCGGGGGATTTTTCCCAGACAATGTTCCAGCAGCCCGGTATCATCGGTCATCCGCTGCAGGTGGCGAAAACTAACCGGTGATCGATACAACTTGGTTTCCTCCTATACCCGCAAATTTTTCTTTCGCCATCTGTATGGTCCGTAAAAACAGGAGCGCATGTTTTTTTCCAACAAGCGGCCAATGCAGTAACTTGCCAATTCGTTCCATTCTTTTTTCCCATTGTTGCAATTCGATGGGATCTGCCAGCATGGCTGCGATGGTTTCCGACCATTTCGTACGATTGTCGAACGGAATCAGCAACTGGTCGCCATACATTGCAAGCACGTCCTGTGCATAGCTGTAGGGAGTACTTAAAACAGGCCGCCCAAGACCGATTGCATAGGCCAGAGTACCGCTTGTGATTTGCTGCAATCCCGGATAAGGAGTGATGTAAAGGTCGCATGCGGTGATATACGTGATCAATTCTTCCTCACTGACGTACCGGTCCACCATCATTACGTTGTTCTCCAATTGTTTCTGCCGTATCAATTCCTGCAACTGGTGCCTGTAGTACTCACCCTCACGTTTTTTCACTTCGGGGTGGGTTTGTCCCACAATGACGTATAGAACTTCCGGAACAGACCTGACCACATCCGGCAGGACATCCAAAATCATTTCAATTCCTTTTCCGGGACTCAGAAGGCCGAACGTCATGATTACTTTTCGATTGGTCCATTGCAGGCTTCTGCGGAAATCATCCCTTTTTTGCCGATTCGGCACCGGTGTTCCATGAGGAAGGTAGACGATTTTATCCTCAGGTAGATCAAAAGAACTGCATAAGTAACTTATGGCTTTACGATTCATAACGATGATTCGATCACTTCTGTCGGCAATTTCCTGTTGAATGGAACGGTAAGGTTCCTCGGGATTCTTGAAAACCGTATGAAAAGTGGTGATGAGCGGTTTATTCAATTCACGCACAAAATCCAGAATAAAGGACCCGGCTTGTCCCCCGAAAATGCCAAATTCATGCTGCAGTGATACCAAAGAAATATGGCTGCGATTTATTTTTTGAGCCATTTTGGAATATGCGCTCCGTTGTTCCTTCAACAGGGGCCAGATGGCATTGCTGTCAAAATCGGCTCTTTCACTTTCGTCTGTCAGCGCGATTACGGGGTCAATCCCCTTCCACATTTTTGCATCCTTCACACTCTGTCTAAGGTGATGCGTATAAGTTGCCAAACCACATTTTTTCGGTATATACGTACTGACATAAGCTATCTGTGTCATCCCTGAAGCACCCCCGCCGTCCGGTTCATTACCGCTTGGTATAAAATGTGACTGGCTCCCAGTTCGAGATCGTATCCAAAAATACAATTGCTCAGTTGAGCGGAATCATGCACTTTGCAGTCGTCCCATAAAATGGTTTCTGAACAGCGTACATGTTTGCCAATCGTGCAGCCGTCCCCAATCACCGCGTATGGGCCGATTACGCTGCGCTCTCCAATATGTACCTGATCGCCAATCAGGACAGGGGGAAGAAACAGCACACCTGACCCTATTTGCACATCTTTTCCTACCCAGATTCCGTTTCCCTGTTCCTTTTCTTTTAAAGGAAACGAACATTTGCGATCCAACAAATCCCAATGGACTTTCCGGTACCTTTCATTGGTCCCCATATCCATCCAATAGCCGTTAATTATTTTGCCGAAGACTCCCACGTTCTTTTCGATTAATAACGGGAAAGTTTCTTTCTCGATCGAGACAGCCTTATTTTTGGGAATCCATTGCAGTGCTTCTTTCTCCATCACGTAAATTCCCGCGTTGATTCGTCTTGACGGTGCTTCGTCCTGTTTTGGCTTTTCAACGAAACGTACGATCTCACCATTGTCGGTTTGCTGCACAACGCCGTAATGAGAAGGATCCTCCACCTCTGTCAAGCCGATCGTGACAAGTCCTTTATGCTGAATGTGATATTCCACAAGGGGTAAAATCGACACTTCATGGATAATATCAGCGTTCACAACGAGAAAACGATCGGATAGCAACGATTCGGCATTTTTGATTGCGCCGGCTGTACCAAGAAGAGACTGCTCAATCGCATACTCGATCTGAACCCCAAAACGGCTTCCATCCCCGAGGTGATTCTGGATGATCTCCGGGTAATGTTTGACTGCGATCACAAACTCATCGATGCCCTCCCGTTTCAGATGCAACAGGAGATGTTCCAGCCATGGGCGGTTGCCCACCGGGGCCATAGGCTTCGGCAAATTTTCGGTCAAGGGTCGTAACCGTGTCCCCAAGCCACCAGCCAATAACAGAGCTTTCATTCATCATCAACCTCCATTCCAAGATTAGATTTATGATTTTGGAAAGATATGAAAAAAGAAGCTATGGCATATGTGAAATTTTTTATGCCATGAATCCATGAGCCATAAAAAGCTTCAAATATGAACACGCTTCTTTTCGCATAGAGGAAAATATGATTTTATGATTTTAAGAGATAAATGTCGTTGTTAGCAGTCTATCTAGGTGAGTGCTAAATTTACTACTAAATATAGTCAATTTCGCCGGATGACTCAACACAGAATATCGCCGAATAGAACGGCTAATTTCATGTTTTGTGCATATTTTTCCTTTTTTCTCGCTCTAGTGAATGAGATCGTGGAAGCGAGAACACTTGTTCCAAATGCTATCATCACAACTGTAGCAGTAGGCTTTGATATAGGCACAAAGAATAATGAAAGGCCAAAGATGCAAGAAGCCCATCATTTGATGACTGGTAATAAAATAAAGATCAGGCAAAAACCCTGATCTTCTCACACCAACTGTCCCTTAGATTTTTCGAAACCATTGACGATATGCATTCCACATGAGTAATATGTTCAATATGACAAACGGGATGTGGCAGTGGCTGTTATCTAATCATTGAAATCTCAGCTTTATCAATTCTTCTCTGAGAGCGGACTTCCGAGGATATTTTGCAAGAAGCATCCGTACAGATTGTTGAGCTTCCGTTTCCCCGCCCGCTCGTTGTAGCATTCGGATGATCCTGCACACATCCTGGTAATGTTTTCGCGTACTCGACCGGTTCGCCGTGTTTTCAATGTGTGCTTGAAACAGTTCCTTGGTTTCCTCAGGAAATCGCTCCAATAGGTAGGTATGAAAATCTTCAACCCTTGCAGGATGCTTTTTTACAAATTCCAAGAGTCTTGCAGTTTCCTGCTCTTCTACCAGAATCCTTGTGTAAATTTCTTTGTGCCAACCGTCTTTTTCCAGCTTATGCAGCATGGGCCGATAAACAGTCGACCATTCGGAAGACGGGGTTGCAGTTCCAACTGTCCGGAACGTCGATACGCTTCAAATCGAAACTGCTTCCACTTCCAGAGCTAGATTGATTGCTTCCTCGAAACGATCGTTATCCAGCGTCTGCTGTATGGCGAATTTACGAAATTCAGGAAATTGGAGATTTTGGTTCAAATACTCTTTTGCCCGTTCCCTACTCTCATTCTCTTGAATAAAGCGGTAACGCAACACGGCTATGCGCTCGGCAAAATACCTTCCACTCCATGTCTCTTCTGCTTGTGTGGAAATCATTCGGGAAACGTATTCTTCCCATTCCCTCAATAAATCACTGGTTTTCGCCAACCGGGAGGCGCTTTCCAACAAAGCAAGCTGCCAGTCCGGCCATCCTTCAAGAAGGGAGTGTTCGGATTCCTTGAGAAGCAAGCGGAATAATTCCTCAACCTCTGTTCGAGAAAACCGATCACCTGACTGAGTTACCTCTTGAATGCGTTCAAAACTCTCCTCAATGATGCCTCCGATTATTCCTCCCGAATCGTCCGCCGACTGAAGCAAATTCAGCATTTCCTCCATGATGCACAGGCTCATCCGTACGGTTAGAACCCCATCTTCATCCTCCATTGCTTCATGAGCCCTTTTGGCCACGATTTCCGTGCCTTCCACCGCACGGTCGACATTTCTCCAGATTACAAAACCATAATCGTATGGACAATCACATTCCAACGTTATAATTCTGCCGTCTCCGTCAAGCTCCACATACACACTATACAATTCATTACCTTCCACTACCGCCTGAAAAATCAATTCTTTCACTTTATCTAACTCTATGATGTGGCCGTCTAATAAATAATCTCGCCCTCTATCCAAAATAACCAGGGGATATAACTGGTAATTTCACTTAATTTCAAGCTTTTGCACTTCCTTCCGCCATCCTTCCTTTCTCAGCCCTAAGTCGAGAATTTATCCACCATGGTTTTTATGTAACATCAGCATGTAATCATTCCATTAAATATTTTTTCATTAATTCCTTAGCTTTTTTCTCACCCGCTTCTGTGATGCCGACTGATTTAGAACGACGACTGTCCGTGATCACCCCTTCTTCAGCTAATTCGTTCAACGCGCCGAAATCATATCCTTTCCAACTGCGTCGATATTCGAAGCCCCATTCCTTTTCCATCCATGAATTAAGATAAAGAAGCAGGAGCGTCAATTCTTTTATGTGTTGCTTTAGATGCACATCTTCGTCCTTCATATAATCCCCTCCCTTGTAGTTATACCTGTTAAACACAACTATATTATAGCCTCGTACGTAATTTGACAGTAGTTGTACCGTGAATAGCTTGAGAAACTGCAACCTTCCCATTTACGAGGATAATCAATCCGTTTCGGTTTGACTTGACCAAAAGCAGGACCAACTCCCGATCAAGGAGGGACAAACCGGTTAGTAAGTTTGGTTTTGTGGTATAATTGAACTGTTGTCACTGATCAATTTTTTCCAAAAACATACGGAAAAAAGTGAGGTACGAATGATGAGCGCCGATACAAGATGGAAACAACGCTTTCATAACTTTGAAAAAGCGTTCAAAAATTTAGAAGAGGCCCTGGCTAAAACGGAACTTTCCAAGTTAGAAAAAGCCGGAGTCATTCAGATTTACCAGTTTACCTTCGAGTTGGCATGGAAGACGACCAAAAATTACCTGGAAGAAAAAGGGGTTTCGGTAAAATTCCCCAGAGACACCATCAAGGAAGCATTTAAATATGAAATAATAGAAGATGGTGAACTATGGCTGGATATGCTGCAAAAGAGAAATCTCATGGCACACACTTACGATGAAGCCTTGGCAGAACTCGCTTATAGTTTAATTGCTGATCATTACTATGCCGCTTTGAGACAAGTCTTGTTGAAGCTGGGAGCAGAACAATGAATCAATTTGGTATATCAGATAAATCGTTTCAGTTATTATTGGATACTTTTATTCATTATACTCAAGTGGAAGAAGTGATCCTCTTCGGCAGCAGAGCAAAAGGCAATTACAAAAAAGGAAGCGACATTGATTTAGCAATTAAGGGAAAAGAATGTTCAGCGAGTCTGGCTCTGACATTACAATCCTATATTAATGAGGAATTGCCCATCCCTTATACGGTGGATGTAATAGACTATAATTCTTTGAATCATAAGGAATTAAAAGAACATATTGATAGAGTTGGAATAAAATTTTATAAACGATGATTCTCAATACGCCTGCCCGGCTTATGGCCGCACATTACGTTTCATCATCCATTTCCTGTTTTACGTGCCTTATTTGGCCGAGCATAATGTGTTGCGTACATTTCTTCCACGTGGGGGCTGCCGTATTTGGAGAAGCGCAATCTTTGCTTCGGAACCTTTCCCCACGACATATAGACCGTAACAGACGGCTTCAACTCCATGGACTTGGCAAACTCCCTTAGCGACACCAGGATTGTATTCATTTTGACCAGCAAGTCTACCGGACTGACATACCCCTTCTCCGCAAACAACTGCCCAGCACATTTGCAAACTCTTTTGCGAATATCTTGCCGACTCATGTTATCCCTCTGACAAGCGGTTCATCATCCACGATTAGTATGCGATATTGGGAAAAAATAAGATTTTCCATTGATTTCACCTGCTTTTATCCGGACTATGCCGTCGCAATATGAACCAGAATAAGAATGAACGTTGCAACCGCCAAACGAAGATGGATCTTTCTTAGAAGCGGTTTCTTCATTTTAAAAGTAATAGATCCCATCGCCCCGACCCCTGCCATCAGTCCAAGGGCGATAATGCCCGTCCACGAATGAAAATCATTCTTCCACTGATAGCGCAAAAACAATAATCCGTGTAACGTGGACGATGCAAAGACGACCAACGCGAGAGGAATATGAATCGCTCTTAAAAAAGGCATCAATGGTTTGGTCAACGCTTTAAAATGGTCACTTCGCTTAAATCCCCATCGCAGAAATAACGTGCCCAATAACAAATAAATGCCGAATTCAGCTGGTTTCGATAAATATTGCAGCGCCCCTTTCCAAACAATGCTGCTAATATTCCATTGTCCTACCCAATAGCCGTAATAAATGGCACCAACCACAAAGGCAAATCCGCCGATAAGAATGCCCCACTGCATATTTCGCCGGTGCTGATGAATCCAATCCGTCATAGGACACCCGACCTTTCCTGTATGTTATTATTTTTTACTGGTGAGTAAAGAATAACTCGGTCGTATGTCAAAACGATGTCAAAGCAGACGAATTCCAATCATAAAAAAATAAGGCGGCAACCAGCCACCCGGATTATTGAATCTATAGGATTTCCTTCTTCTTCTATTCCCCCAAGTTAAGAACCTGGGAACATTCTCCGTAAATCCTCTTTTAATAAGGGATGAACATTTATTTCAGCCCGAATACGCTGTATGAAGCTTTCTGCGTCCTCTATCGTATTCACTATGCCTAAAGCTAATAAAATTCCGATGGCCACGCTGCCAGCGCGGCTTTTGCCTCCCTCTCAATGAAAAGCCACGATTTTCCCGGATTGGTAGTTACGAACCGCCTCGTTTATCGCTTTTTGGAGGATTTCCTCCTGTCCCTCCTTGGCATCAACCATTGGCATGTGAATACAGGCTAAACGTGGATCATTAACCGAACATCCGCCGCCTCCGCCCTTAAATCAATGACAACATTGGCCTTGCCTTCCGATACCATCGAATCTGCATCAGAGGCTGCCCCGATCAACATCCGTTCAAGTATAGCCTGATACGATTTATGACGTTGTTCCATGGTAATTCTCCCTTCAAATCTTTTTCCAAAATTCATTGACATGTATATGGAATTCTTTCTATTGAAAGCATTGAAATGAGAGATTGATTCGTTTAAAATCAGAATATGATAACGGGAGATGATATCATGATGATTCGAGACTTTTTTCTTGGCTTTATTAAAATCCATATCCTTCATCATGCCAGCAAAGAGCCAATTTACGGCGCCTTTTTGATTGAAGAACTGGCGCATCATGGGTATGAGATTAGCCCGGGAACGATTTACCCCACCCTCCATTCCATGGAGAAAAGCGGTTATCTTCATAAGGAGGAAAGGCTAGTCCATGGGAAAATCCGCAAATATTATGTTATCACGGATCAGGGACGGGTTGCGTTAAAAGAAGCCCGCGAGAAAATGAAAGAACTCGTGCGCGAAGTATTGTAAGTTCATACTACATACGGGAGGGATTTGCTTCTAATGAGTGATCAAGAAGTCAAACAAAATCAGAACCTGTCCTCAATCGGTAGCCATAACAGCAGCACCAAAGGATCTTGGTTTCAAATTTTGGGTGTAGCCACTCGATTGGGTCTAACCTCTTTCGGAGGGCCCATTGCCCATTTGGGCTACTTTCGCGAGGAGTATGTCAACCGACGGAAATGGTTGGATGAAAAAAGCTACGCCGATTTAGTCGCCCTTTGTCAGTTTCTTCCCGGCCCAGCCAGCAGCCAGGTGGGAATTGCCATCGGGATGATGCGCGGGGGATTGCTGGGCGGGATTGCCTCTTGGATCGGGTTCACGCTGCCTTCCGCGATCGCCCTGATGATTTTTGCCCTTGTCCTTCAAGGATTTGACGTAACGAATGCGGGTTGGCTGCATGGGCTAATGATTGTCGCCGTCGCGATTGTAGCCCAAGCGGTGTGGGGGATGTCGCGCACCTTGACGCCTGATCGAAATCGAGCCAGCATTGCCATCATTACCGCGATCATTACGCTTGTTTGGCCCACCGCCTTTGGGCAGGTTGCACTCATTGCTGCAGCCGGTATATTCGGATGGCTCTTTTTCCCGAAGGGCAAGGTGCCTGATTCGCCACGTCTACACTTTCCCATTAGCAGAAGAACGGCGATCGTTTCGTGGGTTCTTTTTTTGGGATTATTGGCCGGCCTTCCGCTTTTACGGCAAATGAACGCATCCCATGTTTTGGCCATGTTTGATAGTTTCTTTCGCGTCGGTTCCCTCGTATTTGGTGGCGGGCATGTCGTCCTGCCGATGCTCCAAGCGGAAGTCGTTCCTACTGGTTGGCTGACAGACACGCAATTTCTTGCCGGCTACGGCGCCGCCCAAGCGGTACCGGGACCCCTGTTTACGTTCGCAGCCTATCTTGGCGGGGCAATGAATGGTTTATCAGGGGCGGTGATTGCTTTAGTCGCTATCTTTTTGCCGTCTTTCCTGCTAATTGCAGGCGCCCTGCCGTTCTGGGATTCGGTACGGAGCCATCCAGGCTTTCAGTCTGCATTAAGCGGCATAAACGCTGCCGTAGTGGGTATCCTGCTGGCCGCCCTTTATAACCCAGTATGGACGAAAGCGATTAATTCTCCAATTGACTTTGGTTTGGCGATTGCCGCTTTCGGGTTACTCATGCTGTGGAAACTGCCGCCATGGGTAGTCGTCGTTTTCTCCGCTTTTGGCGGGGCTATCATTGCTGCGCTAACTTAAAAGTTCCATCTAGCCTCGAGGCAAAAACTGAAATTGGCGGAGGGTGTACGATGAAACGGAGGATGCTATTACTGTTTGGCCACAATGGATGCCACGGGATATGCGGCTCATGATAACAGCACGATTGAAAATGAGTACAGCCCGTGCCCTAGCGGGTACCATTGCGCCTATCTATCTGAGTTTGATCCACTTTTCTGCAACAGAGCTGGGTCTGCTGTTCGCGTTCATTTCTATGGGTATCGCGATTTTTACAAGGAGTAATCGGTATTTTATCTGACCGTGTCGGTCGCAAACCATTTTTAATAGGTGTCCCGCTTGTAACAGCTTTGGCGAGCGTTGGTTTTGCATTCTCCGACAATATTGTTCTGATTTCATTTTTGCGATATTGGGAGCTATTGGACGCGGCACTGGAGCGGCGGTCCGTTTCTCACCTATTGGTTTTATCATCATTTTGGAGTAAGCGCAGGAACGATAGGAACCCTGTATTTGATCGCTAACATCGTTTCGATGTTTTCCATTATGGGTGCAGTTCATATTTCACGTCGTATTGGCCTGGTTCGGGCCATTGTCATTAGTCGGACATTGCAGTTTATTGCCATGGGAGCCATGGCGATTGTCCCTACGTTCTGGGCCATGGGTGTATTGTACATATTGCGCGCGTTACTATCTCGATTCGCCAATTCACTCCGCCAGTCTTATATTATGGCAGTCATCAAACCCGAGGACGCGGCAGTGTTTCATCGCTTTCCCAGTTGCCTTCGCAAGGAACGGGGGCAGTAAGTCAGGCTACTGCCGGCTATCTGATGGATCAGGTTAGTGTGATTTTCCCTTTTATAGGCGGTGCTGTCTTGCAAATTTTCAATACCATTTCTCTTTTTGGGCTTTTTTAACAAGTTGCGTCCACCAGAGGAAACCAGTTCTGAAACAAAACCATCGGACTAAAGATTATTTTATTATTTTGTTGTCTTAATTGCCGTTTCGACTGTTTGTGCGAGTTGATCCAATTTTCCGGTTCCTTGAAAATGGACATAATGGATGCGCGGATTTTCGCCGAGCATATGGTTGTGCAAAGTTGAAACCTCAATTTTTCCTTTACGTAATTCGGATATGACTGGATTTACTTCGTCCTCAAGTAACGCGAATTCCCCCATGACTATTGTTTGATTACCGACCTTTTCAAAGTTTGCCATAAAAGCAAGTTCCATCATTTCAGGAGATAATTTCATCCCTTTATGAGTGACAGATAATTTCCGTGGAATTTCAATTTTGCAAATCCCATTTTCATCTTTGACAGTTACATGAAATACCGTCTGAAGATATTGACAAGCATTTTTTGCCGATGCCTAGGCATTCGCCAACCCAACACCTGAGGACAATCCAATACACAAAGCCAAAATAATAGAAATTTTCTTCATCCATTCCAACTCCTTTCAATTCATACCAAGTAGTTTCCCCTTTTGGGTTAGAATATGTATTTGTGATTACTGTGAATTTTATAAGTATGGGAAGGTGAAGCGCTTTGATATTTTTCTTGGCATGAACTGTATTGCCAAGAAACACCCTAAGGCAACTGAATGGTACTTATTTTCAAATATTACGACATCGATTGTCGCTGATTCCATCACGATTGCCTTATTAGGAATGTCAGGTCAGGGAGAAAGTACGACTTTGCGGATACTCTGCCTTAGAGAAATAAAGAAGAGACCAGAACAATCCCCGATCTCTACTGTCAAGGCCGGAATATAAATGACCCATCTTAGCCGGTTTAGAATTGACCCAGCCCGGCGTTTAATTTGTTCCTTGGTTTGGTGTGCCGTATACACCTGTTCTCATCTTTTCTCGCAAGCGGTAGCTGTTTCCACGGATGTTAATGACATGGGAGTGGTGGAGGAGACGGTCGAGAATCGCCGTTGCCAACACCGAGTCCCCAACAAGTTCTCCCCATTCTCCAAAGCTTTTATTGCTCGTCATCAAGATACTTCCTCGCTCATAACGTGCACTCACCACCTGGAAAAAGAGATTCGCAGCTACAGGGTCCAAAGGTAGATAGCCTACTTCATCCACTACAAGGATCTTGGGCCGTACATACACTCGTAACCGTTTCTCTAAGCGGTTTTCTTCGTAGGCCTTTCGTAAATCTTCCATCATGTACGCCAAGCTTACAAAATAAACAGATACGCCAAGGCGTATGACTTCCACAGCCAACGCAACTGACAAGTGACTTTTCCCTACACCCGGTGGACCTAAGAACAACACATTCTCATTTCGGTTTACAAATGTCATGGTGGCCAGCTCTCGGATCAGGCGTTCATCAATACTCGGCTGGAAAGCACAATCAAACTCTTCAAGTGTTTTGCGGTAAGGTAAATGAGCGAGTTTCGTACGGACTTCGAGGTTCCGTCGTTGCCTTTCAAATAACTCTGCATCCAGCAAGCTGTTTAGAAATGACAAGTAGGTGCTTTGGCTGTGGCTGGCAGCCTCCAACTGTGCATCCAGAAGAAGGGCTGCTTGCCCAAGTCCTAGTTCTTCAAGTCTCATTCGCGCCTGTTCCAGCTCGATCATACTCCCACCTCCGCCAACTGTTCATAGTAGTCGAGAGAACGCACTTCGACATCATAGGACGGAATTTGTCTGGCTTGGGGGCGTGGATGAGCATGTCCACTTGCTGCCACCAATCCCGTATATTGACCGGGTAAGGGAACAACGGCTCTTGAGCGGTGGACCTTTTCGTGGATTGCAATTGGGCTTCCATCCAGCAAGATCTCAACCCTACCATGAATTTCTCGTACGGTAACGTCTCGGCCGCTGTAGCGCCAAGGAACTCCATAACGAACCCCATCATAACTGACAAAACCATCCCGGCTGACACGGCGGGGTTCTTGCAGGTACTTCATCCATCGTTCCTTGTCAGGAAGGGGTTGTAATCCCTCTTGTAGCAGGCGGTCACACGGGCGTTCTCCCGTGGTTCCATGAATCCGTTGGTTTTTCTCGTCACACCAGTGAATGGCTTGCTGGTTTAAATCCCCTAAGTCAACAAACCGTCGTCCGGGAATGAAGTTTTCCTTCACAAATCGGATCCCACGCTCGACCTTGCCCTTGGTCTGAGGACGTCTGACACGACAGACTTTAGGAATTAACCCAATGGCAGCTGCAAAATCCGCAAACAATGGGTGCCACCGTGGTTTCCGGTCATCCTCCATGCCGAGAATGACCGTCTTCATCTGGTCAGTCAGCATAATCTTGGGGATACCTCCAAAATATTTAAAGGCATGGATGAGGCATCGAAGAAAACTGTGGATATCGCAGCGCTTGGTAAACTCGACATACATCGCTCGGGAATAACCCAGAACCATCACAAACACCGGAACTTTTCGTACGTGACCGTCGAGATCTATGTATTCGCAGATCCCCCAATCCACTTGTGCATGCTCGCCAGGCTTTGTTTCATATCTTTGGATCGCCGGGGCCTGTCGTGGAGGACGAAAGTCCTTCACATAGTTTTTGAGGATGGTACGTCCACCTTGATACCCTTGATCTTGCAACAATCTCAGAAGTACTTCACAGTTAAAAATTCCTTGTCTTATGAGATCCTGCAACTGTGGCTTAAATGGATCGAGTTTGGAAGGTCGTGACGGACGAGGTTTCGCTTCGGGGATGCCGTCTGACCTCAGGTACCGCCGAACGGTGTTTCGTGAGTGACCGGAAATTCTTGCAATCTCACGAATGCTCTTGCCTTCTGCCTTTAGTTCGTGCAATGATATCATTGTCCCACTCCTTAGCATGAATCTCTCTCCCTTCGACGTCTTGGCAGACTTCTCGAAAGGAGATATTCGTCAGGGAGTGGGTCAATTCTTATCCGGCGATCCTGGGTCAATTATAGTCCGGCGTTAACATCTACACCAACTACCCCCTAGATTTATCCAAAACCATTGACGATACGCACTCCACATGTGTTGTTCTCGGAATAGGAAGGCACTCTCCCCCTTTCACTTCGCAAGGACTTTTTTTGCTTATGCATCTTGCTTTGGATGCTGTTATGAAAACCGGTCTTATAGACGAAGGTCAGTTTGTACGGCTCGGGACTTTCCTGATTAGAATTCTCCCCAATAATCACTTTATCAACGATGCTTTCGAATACGTTCCGGTCGAATGTGGTCAGAACCTCATTTGTTTGAAGCACTTTGCGGAAATGTTCAAGCCGCTTTCCCAAATCAATTTCATCTTGTGCGGATTGCTCCAGCTGTTCCTTTTCTTCGAGCAATTTAGTAAGCGAAGTATCAAGTTCCTCATACTTCTGTTCGTAAGTAGCCCTGTCTATTTTCTCATCCAGGCACAAATCAATCAGCCTGCAACGTTTTTGCTCCGTGGCCTGAATGTCGCTGTTAATTTTGTTCAGTCGCTTTTGATTATTCTGGTCACTAAACACTGATTCCATTCTTTTCATAAGCTCGTCCAGTACGTCCGAATTATTGCGGCACACCAATTTGTACGATTCGACAAAAGCACCCTCAATCAGCTTTTCCTCCAAGGCTTTACTGTGAGAGCAGTATTTCTTCCCTTTTTTCGTAGCCGTTACGCACTGCCAAATCACCTTCTCATGCGGGGTTCCGCTGTGCCAGTTCCGCCGCGAGAGATTGCTTCCGCAGAAAGCACATTCCAACTTGCTGCTGAAAGCAAATTTTCTACTGTACTTGTCCCGCTTGCCTTTTGCGCCGCGGCGGCGATTCTCGCCTCTTCGATGCAATATATCCTGCGCCTTCTCAAATACTTCCTCACTGACAATCGGCTCATGATGATTTTTGACATAAAACTGATCTTCCTCGCCGTAATTGTCCAGTCTTCTCTTGGAAATGGGATCGACGGTAAAAGTCTTTCCTTGCAGCAAATCGCCTTTGTACTTCTCATTCTTTATGATACCAAGAACGGTTGTGTCCTGCCATTCGACTCTTCCGTACTTGGTCTTATGTCCCGCCTCAGTCAGTTCCTTGGCAATAACGTAAGCGCCGATCCCCGATGTATATCGTTCAAAAATATAGCGGACGATTTCGGCTTCTTCTTGATTAACTGTGATCTGTTTCGTATTCACATCGTAATCATATCCCAAACAATTTTGGAAACCCACCAGTTCGCCGCGCTTCATTTTCATTTTCAAACCTTTTTTTACGTTGGCAGAGATGTTCTCCACTTCCTGCTGCGCTACGGAGCTTAGAATGACGAGCAACAATTCGCCGTCCATCGTCAGTGTATTGATATTCTCATCTTCAAAAAATACAGCGATGTTCTTTTCCTTCAACATTCGGACGTATTTCAACGTGTCCAGCGTATTTCTTGCAAACCTGGAGATAGACTTCGTAATGATCATATCAATTTTCCCATCCATACAATCGTTAATCATGCGCTGAAAATCCTCGCGCTTCGTTACCTGAGTACCGGTTATAGCTTCATCTGCATAAATATCAACCAGCACCCAGTCGCTTCGTTTGCTAACGAGATCAGTGTAATAGGCGACTTGCGACTTGTAGCTGCTCAATTGCTCCTCGGTGTCGGTACTTACGCGGGCATAAGGGGCGACGCGAAGAACATCCGATAACTTTCCGGCGTTGCGATCGGATATTTTCCTACTTGCTTTAATTACTTCTACTTCGAGAGCCACGGTATTGTCCTCCATTCTTATTTACTTGCCATCAGTTTAATAAGAGATGGGCGGACCGACAAATGTGCGAATCAAGAAGTAAGGTCCGAAATGATGCCGTAATCCCGCATCGTTTTGTTCTTTATCAAATGAAATTCGCTTTCGGTAATCAAAGATAATGCCAGCAATTGTTTTATCATAGCGATTTGCATACTGTACCGGATGAGTTTATGGTTCATAAAAAACCTCCCAATAATCCATAAAAAAGCTAAAAAACTGAGATGCGCGGCAAACATTACCGCGTGTGCGCATCTCTGTTTCCGACTCTGTTTTGGTTGCTTCTCTTCCATTAACCCTATCCGGCGGACAGTGGTTAGCCGTCCTCATAGGCTTCAAACCTCTCCCAGGATCGCTGCAAGCCGCCCCCATTGCGCTGAACTGTGGCTGGACGGAAGTATCATTATCCCTCCGCATGGGTCTTCGCCTTAAATGGAACCACCATTTATGGATTGCATGGGCAAAATCGCTCGCTTTCTGACGGTTCCGCTAACAAGACATGCAAAAACAAGAACCGGCAAAATGGTCGTGGCGCGCCTGCAATTTGGCTATCCTTCTAGGCCATGCGGGGAACGTACCGGATAAGATTGTATTCGGTTGTCAAAGTTCACTGAGAGGAACGGAACATGTCCCTCTATTATTCATTTCATTTTTGATGCAAAATCGGACCTTGCGAGTTGCTGTTGCCGATGGCTTATGGATCGCTCCTCCCAGAATGGATGCAAAAAAGCCGCCAAAACTGCGATGGAGGTAATAGGTAGTGAATGAAGAGGTTGGTTGAGGATACAAGAGTTTAATGCTACCATAATATTGATGCGTAAACGCAAGGTACTTCAGAATTATATTAACATGACTAAACTAGCTAACCTTGCTGCTGATAGCTCTTTTATCTTTAGAAGCAGGAGTTGAAGTCAGTGGGCAAAACTAAAAGAGATACACTAAAAGAAGAAGTTAAATTAGCTAACACACATGTTCCCGATAAAGTCTACGCCTATTCGTTACAAGTACGACACGCATTATACGAACTTCAGAGTTGTTCATCTAACGATATAGTAAGTGTAGAGGTTCTTGAAGATGTGGCTGTTGAAAAATCTGATGGAACTGTAGACGCAATACAGCTAAAAAGTGTTCTTTCAAACAACAATCCCATTTCGAATCGCGCGAAAGATCTATGGAAAACCCTTTATAATTGGTTATTATCTGTAACAAATCATGAACTTGATGTTCACAACACAAAATTCATCCTCTTTGTAACAGCAGATAGAGAAGGATCAATTGCGAGTTCCTTTCAAGATGCAGATACATTAGAGAAAGCACAAGCAGCTTGGGAATCTGCAAAACAAGAGTTTTATAAAGATACAGGGGAAGAAAAAGAATTTTCTGACGAGTATGCACTGTATATAAGAAGTTTTTTTAAACCTGAGAATAAGTTATTTGCAAGTCAAATCATTCAAAAATTTTGTTTGAAAACTATACAAACAAACCATACAGCTCTTCTTTACGAAACATTCTGTGAAAGGGCTATGCTAGAAGAAGATTTAGGAGACATTTTATTTACGTACATGTTGGGATGGATTGATAAAAGATTATCGGAATTAGTTGAAAATAAACAACCGATGTGCATATCGTATCAAGAATACAGAACAGAACTTATTGCGATCAGACGTGAATATAACCAAAAACAAAGTCTAAAAGAATTAGCTCCAAGACCGACCGAACAAGAAGTTCAGGAAGAGATGAATGCATTAAGAAGATATGTAGAACAATTAGACGTTGTGGAATGCGACTATACGGAAAAAATCGAAGCCATAAATGACTATCTCCGGGCCTCTACTAACCGAACAATTTGGGCTAAGCGCGGGGACATCAGTGATGGAAATCTGACAAGCTATCAAGAAACACTAGTAAAAAAATGGGATACTAAAAGAAAGATTCTCTCTCTTCAAAATAAGCATCTGAACCTTTCACCTGAAGAATTGGGGAAGCTATTGTATCTTGAATGTAAGAATGATCCAGTTAATATTGATCATCTTTATGTGCCAGACTTTTTTACTGCCGGATGTTATCACGCCTTATCTGATGATGTGGAAATTGGCTGGCATCCAAATTATAAAGATATTTTCATGCCAGGGAGTGGATTAAGTGTCCAACTTAAATAAGGAAATTCAAAACGTTCAGAACCCTGCATTCGGTGCATTTATTATATGGAACTTTGTAAGAGGCTATTATAGTAACAATAAATCCTTAGTCCCATTCCCTCTATTATTTATTGTTTTACCAGTAATATTTCGTGAAGATATTTCTGAATTGTTGTCTTCCACTAACAAGCCCTCGGGCCTACGAACATTTGCTAATAAATTTCTTTCAACAAAAGTGCTTAAAAATGATCTTGTATCCAATATTCATATAAGTGCATCAAACATGAAAGAACTATCACTTCGGTCGATCCAAATAGCTCTCTACTCTTCCCTCATCGCATTAGATTATGAGGAAGCCCTAGCTTTTCCTTTTACAACAACTGAACGAAAACAAGAACCTAAATCTATAGTTAAACTTGGAAAGGCTTCAGAAAAGTTGGGATTTTGGTGTTCCCAACTGACTCTTCATGAAATATCTCAAATACTAAAAGTGAGGTTTTAACAATGGATTTCCAAATAAAAAAACTTATCCTCTGGTCAAAAGAACCTCAATTCAAACCAAAAGAGATTGAGTTTAAGACTAATTCTGTAAATATAATAACTGGTGCATCTCGAACTGGGAAATCCGCAATTATTCCGATCATTGATTATTGCTTAGCCTCGGATTCTTGTTACATACCCGTTAAAACAATCAGAAATGCTTGTAGTTGGTTTGGAATCGTCATTGAAGTCAATCAAAAACAAGTCCTTCTAGCAAGACAAGAACCTGGGCTGCAGAAGTCTACTGATAATATGTACATCGCATCCGGCATTGAAGTAGAAATCCCTGATATCCCTATAAAAAATACGAATAGAGATTCAGTAAAAAAGTTTTTAGATGAATTGTCATCTTTAACTTTCTTAGACATCGACGATGAGAATTCAAGCAACTACCTAGGTAGACCATCTTTTAGAGATTTAATGGCATTCTGCTTTCAACCTCAGAATATTGTAGCAAATGCAAACACATTGTTTTATAAAGCGGATACTACAGAACATAGAACAAAGCTTATAAATATATTCCCATATATACTTGGTGCAGTTACCCCTGATATTCTTGCAAAACGACAAGAAATTAATAATCTAACTAGAGTACTTAAGCGCAAAGAAAAAGAATTATTAAAGCTCAAAGAGGTATCCGAGAAATGGAAAACCGAAGTAAATGGCTGGCTTGCTATAGCACAAGAGTTTGGCCTTATTAAATTGGATGCATTGAATGACCTTTCGTTTGAGGAACAAATTGAGATGCTGACATTAATATCAGAGAAACGAGCATCGGATTCGAGCATTCTTAATAACAATATTGAAGCTTCCTCTCAAGAAATTGTCGCATTAAGAAAGGAAGAAAGCGAGCTCTCTCTAAAGCTCTCATCCTTAAAAAATCGTTATACAGAAATGCGTCAATTGATGAATAGTCTAGACGGATATCGGGAATCTTTGACCATTCAAATTGAACGCTTAAATATATCTAAATGGTTAAAAAGCCTGACAGAAGACAATGAAACCTGTCCGATATTCGGAACTAAGAATCATCCAAAAGAACAAATTGATAAATTTTACACCAATTTAATTAAACTTGAAGATGAAACGGGATTTACAAATAAAATCCCAGCAGCGTTCGAGCGTGAATTTGATAATGTTAAATCAGAAATCAGTATACTATCTGAGCAGATTACGGCTGTACAAAAAAGAATCAAATTGCAAAGTCAAATAAGAAATTCTGCCGAGCATGAAAAATATACTGTTGAAAATATCTCCAGATTTATAGGCCAAGTTCAATATGCAAACGAAACATTTAAATCATTAGGTACAGATAGTGAATTAATTCATGAGATAGAAACTATCAATAATACACTATCAAACTTAAGGGCACAGGTAAATGAAAGTGCAGTAATACAAAGGGTCAATTCAGCAATAAATAAAATTGGGGGCTATGCTATAAGACTCTTGCCGTTGCTAGATTCAGAACGCCCAAATGATCCCATTCGGATTGATTATCAAAATTTAACTGTTGTTGTCAGTGGACAAGATGGGCGTGACGATTACCTTTGGGAAATAGGCAGCGGTTCGAATTGGCTTGCTTATCACATCTCAGTGACACTCGCATTCCAATTATTTTTCAATCAACAAAGTCATTCACCAGTACCGGGATTTATTGTTTATGACCAACCTAGCCAAGTATATTTTCCTAAAAAAATAGCAGCCAGACAAAATGAACAAGAATTAGATCCAAAGCTTGAAAATGACGAGGATAGGATTGCAGTCAAAAAAATCTTTGAAACAATGTCAGAAGCATTAAAAATATCTCAATCAAAATTCCAAATTATCGTATTAGAACATGCTGACAGTAGTATTTGGGGCGACATTCATAACGTTAATGAAGTTTGCGAATGGCGCGGCGACAATAATAAACTCATTCCTGAAGAATGGATTAAATAAAAAAACCTTGTAACAGAACGGGGTGGAGATATGTCTTTTGACTTTAGCCAATTTTTTAACAAAACAACTGGTCCTAGGGAACAACACCCGATAAAAATATATGATAACTTACCAAAAGGAAAGGTTAATGACCTCTGGCGAGGGCAGTACTTAGCACTTGAGGAAATACATCATGTATTAGATCAAGGAAAAAAGCATGTTGTTGTAATTCTTAATACTGGAGGCGGAAAAACGGTAATTGGACTTTTAGAAGGGCAATCAATTACTAATCGTTCTTTAGATAGAGTTTTTTACCTGTGTGGATCAAATCAACTTATTGTTCAAACGGCTCAGGCTGCAGAAAGACTGGGACTATCCGTAGCCACATATTTTAATAGAAATATGGTCAATGAGCTTGAATTTAATACTGGCGAAATTCAATGTTTAACCAACTATCAAACCTTATTTAATGGGAAGAACACTCGTTTTAGGACAGATATTGAAGGGATAATTTTTGATGATGCCCATGTTGCCTCCCACATTGTTAGGGAAAATTTCACTCTTCATCTTCCTGAATCAGAATTCCCTACAACCTACTCCACGTTGGTTGGACAAGTCAGACAATATTTTGAGTCCATTCACCGGGGACCTGAATTCGATCAAGTAGTTACTTTTAAAGATGACCCAAGTGTTCTTTTTATTCCTCTTTTTGTTTGGAGGCAAGTAGTAAGTCGCGTTATTGAGTCACTTACAAATGAGGGTGTTACAACTAACAGGATCTCTATGTTTGCTTGGGAACACTTACGAAATAATTTAGATCTATGTGTAGCATTTCTAAGTTCAGATGGAATTGAGATATCGCCTTTCTTACCACCAGTTAATACTTTACCTTTTATGTCTTCATCAGTAACTAAAGTGTTCTTATCCGCTACTATGCAAAACAAACCTGAATTTGTTCGTACTTTTGGCTTCTTGCCTGATGCGTATATCGAGCCTAAAACAAGTGCAGGAGAATCTGAGCGTCTTATAGTGACTCCATATGTTAATCCTGGACTGAAAAATGGGATGTTTGATTACATCATTTTCTTATCACAATACATCAAGATACTTATTATTCCTAAAAGCGAGCCCAGGGCTAAACGTTGGCGTGAGCATGAAATGACTTTTTCGTCAGATGATTTTACGTTGAAAGTGGAAGAATTCAAAAATGCACAAACAGGTATATTAGTTGCCCCTGCTAGATTTGAAGGAATGGATTTCCCTGGAGACACATGTAGATTTCTCGTTATTGATGGCCTCCCTTCTGGTACTGGTAATATGGAAAAGTTCTTATGGAACAATTTGGGGGAAAACAAATTTCTTCAAGGAACAGTTGCTTCTAGGTTAATTCAAGCAATGGGTAGGATTTCAAGAGGAAATGATGATTTTGGTGTCGTTTTTCTACTTGGAGATGACATAGGCGATTGGATCACAAGAGGAAGCAATCGCAAAGTGATACCTCCATATACACGTGCTCAATTAGAACTGGGCGAGCAACTCACAAAGAGTATCTCCGACTTCCAGAGTTTGCACAAATTAGTTATGTCCGTTGTAGCCGTACCACGTGATCCCGGATGGACTTCTGTACACAGAGCAAGAATACAACCTCATTCTGTTGCAAACGAAAAGGCATCAGAAGATTCTGTGAGAGAACTTGAAGAACACAGTATACAAGTTGCATTTGCTGAACGAAAATTTATAGAACATTTATGGGATCGTGAATATCAACAAGCAGCACGCGCCTTGGAACAACATTTAGATTCTATTTTTAATCAAGACAAAGCACTTGCGGCTTGGCATGCACACTGGATAGGTTATGCTTACTTATTAGGTGGCAATACCTCCGCAGCCGAGAGATATTTTAATAGGTCTTCTAATGCTTATCGAGTCCTGGGCCGAATTAATCCTGAATCAGTCACTACTTACGCCCCTCCCGTAATATTTGGCGATTCGCAAGGAGAAAGAATCGCGAGTGTTCTCAGTGCGCGCGGTGACTTCAATTACGGTTCTTTTAGTGAAATGCAGGATCGTCTCTCTCCTCTTTTCACTGAAAAAAATACGACTAATCAATACGAAGAAGCTTTATCATGGTTGGGGAGATATTTGGGCTTTGCATCAAACAGACCTGATTCAGAAACAGGGGGACGTGGCCCTGATATATTTTGGACTTCCCCAGAGGTTGATATATTAATTGAAAGTAAAGAGGAGAAGAAAGATACTTCTTTTTACTCAAAAAGAGATGTTGGTCAAGCTCTAAATCATAGTGAATGGTATAAAGAAGAATTCCCGAACTCTGCCCGAAATATTAAATTAATGATTGTCGGTCCCATAATACCGGCTCACCCAACAGCGAGTCCTGGAGAACAAATGCATATTTGGACACCGTCAGAAATTTCTTCATTAGCCCATCGCATTTCATCTTTAGTGTTTGATGCTTATACAACAAGTGACAGTGCCACTTACACAGCTACATTAAATAAACTGTTAGATGAAGCGGGAATGACATATGTGAAATTATATGAATCTCTTCCTACTCGTCCTATTCAGAGGGGGCAATAAAAAGACCGAGCAATAACATAAATTGCTACAAACAGGCAATCCTCAGGGAATGCCTGTTTGTTTCAACAACAATGGAAAATTTAATTTACTCTTTGTCGTGTTGTCTACTATTGAAATTTATTTGTGTTCAATTATAATCCCTCTTCGCCCAGAATATATTCTTGATTGTTCAAACAATCGAGTTGAATCTCTCAACCTAATGTTTTGTGTCTTTTCACTCTCTCGTTACCACTAATTGAAGGTATCGAAGGCAGCCTCAATGTCCAAAATTTCAGGTCTGCCAAACAACACTTGCTTATCCGAATCAAACAAGTCCCGATACACCACCTGCCCGCGACTTGAGGAAGCGTCCACTACTTTACCATCACCAGCATAAATCCCAACGTGAGTAATATTCATAAATCTGCCATTACTCTCGTAGCTCCAAAACACGAGATCGCCAGGAACCAAATCCGCCGCGCTTACGGTCAGTCCATTTTCCACGCAAAATTTGGCCTGTTCCGCTGCGGTTCGCGGCAAGCTGATGCCTAGCTGTCGATAAACCCATTGGACGAGATAGCTGCAATCCGTAAAGTGGTCCTGACCGGCCTTCGGTTGGCTGTACGGATCGCCTAGACGAGTCAGCGCCAACTTAACGGCTTCACTGCCCAGTTCGCCTTCGGGCAACTGCTGTTGAACCAAATCAAGCTGCTCCGGCGTCAAACCAATATCCGCATCTTTACCAAGTATCGCAAACATAAGCGGGCGAAACTCCTCGGACAGCATTTCCTTCATTAATTCCATCTGTTCATTTGTAAAGCGGTATATATCTGCCTGTTGCTCCGCAGTTTGGCTAATGACGGTAATATGCAAAATGCGCTCATATCGGGTAATCGTCTCTTCGCTGGTGCTCCCGTCCTCCTGTTCAACCGTAACCGTTTCCTTATGTTCTATCGTCTCAACACGAGTTTCCAGCGAATTCATATCCCAAAACACCGATCGGATGATACCGATTCTTGTTGCATCAAGCGTGGCCACATCCATTCCGTTTTCCACATCCGTGACGGTCTTCACGGCAAAGACGGAAATAATGTCCATCCAGTTATCGATTCGCGTATTGTCCGCGCTACCGGGATAATGATATTCCACCCGGTCTACATTGCCAGCGGATTGCTGTATCTCTACCAGTCTGGCGGCAAATTCAGCGTCCAACTCTTGAACGATTTGGGAAAGCGGCTTGACATCGGCATCCGTATTTTCACCGGACACAAAGATACCGAACGGAGAGGAAATGACAGCGGCTACCGCCATAACAATGCATAGAACCACAATTACCGAACCAAACCGATTCCCAAATTGACCGCCGTTGTGGTCTTGCCCACGCCGCCTTTCTGATTGGCGAGGGCAATCACTTTGGTCATCCGACATTTCTCCTTTCACGCAAAAAGCCGGTTGCGCTGAATATTTCAGGGCAACCGGCTTTTTGAAAAATATCTATATAGAGCTTGTTGAATAAATCCTTGTCTTGAAATGAACAACAAAAATCCGCCATTTGTTGGTAAGATGTAAGTGCGACCAAACATCACCAAGAAAGGCGGATCTAGTTTGATTCTAGCACTGAACATCACCAAAGAAAATCCTTTGTTACAGTTATTTTCCCGAATTGATCATTTGCTCGAACAATTTCAGGAGGAAGTCAGCCCCCGAAGGGGTCGTCCCAAGCTTTATTCGGATGTACAAATCCTAAAATGTTTTGTTTATCAAGCGTTTCAGCGAATTCATGGTTTCCGAGAACTTGAATGGCGTTTGCAACATGATCCAATTGCCCAGGCTCTAATTGGATTGACATCTGTGCCTGACTACTCCACACTGTGTATTCGGGCACAAGAACTGGAAGACACCCTATATGAAGACATTTATCAAGTTGCTCTGATTGTCTTGCAACCAAAAACCCGTATCTGTTTTTGGGACAGTACCTCTTTGCGTGCTTCCCGCTTTGATTCAGAAGCTCGTAAAGGGAAGGGAACCCGATTAGGTTGGTACATTGGCTACAAACTCCATGCCATTATTTCGGAAGACAGGATTCCGTTGGCATGGGATCTAACCACTGCCAATGTCTACGACAATCAACTCCCGCACCTACTTAAAAAAGTTGTGCAACTCGATATCTTCATGATTTTGGCCGATGGAGCATACGACGACAAACGTTTGTTCCAGGCTGCCAATGAAACGGGTGTTCATCTGGCGACAGAGGTGAACCCCCGAAGAGCGAAGTCACTGGAGAATATCAAAGATCCATATCGACAACAAAATATCCGATATGTGAAGACTGGGCTTGGCAAACGGATGTTGCGCAAGAGATCGGCAGCAGAAAGGTTCTTTTCGACCCTAGAGGTACAATATCACCTCGAAAACCCACGACTATTTGGACAAAAGCGGTATCGACGGCATGTCATGTGGGTGCTTTTTGCTTACCTTTGTGATCGGCTGGTAGACAAGTCTACCGGAACAACCAGTGCGAAAGCTCCTTGGAACCGATAATAAACTCGAATCAGGAAAAATATCGAATGAAACGTGCCAATTAATTATTCAACAAGCTCTATATAAAAAGAGAACACCGCAAGGGCGTCCTCTTGGACATTCAAGTATAAGGCATCTATATCGACGCTTTAATGAATTTTTCGGTAAGTCACTAACTTTTTAAATGCTTCTCTGTTAATCAAATATGATTATAGGTTCTTGCTAGTTAGTTCATACCGCAATGTAATCATCAAGGTTTTTTAATCTCTTTGAAACCCCGTATAAAATCGTTCACATTACCTAAGCAACAAGCCCCTTGGGGGTTGTTTACCTCACACCCACATCGCCCCGCCTGAACATGAGCTTTAATTTGGCTAGCAGGTTTTTGATTGGTATTAACGGTTTGAAGAAGCCGCTCTCTCGTCCATTCAAAGCAGTAACACACGGGAACATCTACACTCTGGTTTTTTTGGTATACTGGCACCTTCAGGTCGTTCTCCACAAACGTTTGCGAATGGTTCCTGCTGAAGTAGACAATAGAGCAAGCAGGATTAGAGCAAAAGAGGTAAGAGTTCTCCGGTTCAATGGTTTCTAATGGCGACGCTCGAAGCAGGGACTTTAGCGTAATGAGTTGCACATTCTTGCCCTTTTCGCCGCAGGAAGGACACTCCGTTCTTACAGCTTCAATTAAATTAGACGGTGCACAACAATCCATTAGAAATCACTCCAAAAGTAAATGAATTGATATTTCTTACTTCCTCGGACGTCCATTTCGCTAATTGCCTGTCATTTGGTCTAATTCCTAATTGGCAGTGTAGTGATCTCAAACAAAAGAATTCAACATGTCTACACACACGACGTCCAAATCCATGTCCAAAACAACGGAAACCCCAATTTTATCTTTCAATACCTTATTTTTGAAATCACTGCCGTCTGCCGTGAAAGTCATAAAACGCGCAAAGTGTTGAAAATAAAGGATTTCTACGTATCGATTCGTTGCATTCCTATTACGCACTCCACATGAGACGTATGCGGGAACATATCTACCGGCTGCACCCAGTCAAGGTGAAATCCGCTCTTGAGCAGCACCTGACAATCCTTGGCCAGGGTGGCCGGGTTGCATGACACGTACACCAACCTTGCCGGACGGGCTTGTACGAGAGCTTGCAGCAGAGGGCGTTCGCAACCAGTCCGTGGCGGGTCGACGACGACTACGTCAGGTCTGATGCCGCGCTCGACCCACTCGGGCAGCAACTGCTCGGCGCGGCCCTCGAAAAAGTGTGCATTTTCGATACCGCTCGAGCGCGCATTGTCCCGAGCGTCCTGCACTGCCTCAGGGATGATCTCGATGCCCCGCACCTCCCGGGCATGGGGCGCCAGCCAGAGGCCGATCGTGCCTGTACCGCAATAAGCATCGACGACCAGCTCCGAGCCGTTGAGTGAGGCCGCCTCCCTCACGGTATTATACAGTTTCACCGTCTGTTCCGGGTTGAGCTGGAAAAAAGCGCGTGGGGATAAGGAGAAGCGCACGTCGCCAAGCGTTTCTTCCAGCCTGTCCTGACCCCATAGCACGACGGTCTTCTCTCCGAATACAAGCGGTGACTTGCCCTTATGGATATTCAGGGCAATAGTGGTGACCATCGGGAGAGTCTCACGGATGCGCTGCACAAGCCGCTTGGAATCAGGCAGACGGTCGGTAGCTGTGATAAGCGTCAGCTGTACGTTCCCGGAAGCTTGGCCGACTCTGGCGACGACGGTTCGGACCGCCCCCTCGCGAGTACGCTCATTGTAGATCGGGATCCGGAGCTCCGATAGGATCGCCTTCACCTGATCGACAACGCGATTAACGATCGGGTGCTGCACGGCACACCCGCTGATGTCAACCAAGCGATGCGACCCTGCCGCATAGAGACCGGTGATAATCTTTTCACCTTCACGTCCAACCTGCAATTGCGCTTTGTTACGGTAGTCCCATGGATCAGTCATCCCAAGAATCGGACGTATCGGCAGTTCGTGAAGACCGGCATACCGCTGAAACGATTCCCGTACAAGTTCTTCCTTTGCCTTCAGCTGCGCCTGATAGGTCATATGCTGCAGTTGGCAGCCGCCGCAGGATTCATAGACAGGACAGGGCGGCTTCTGGCGGTTGGGGGACCGTTTCTCCAGCTCGATGATGTCCGCGTTCAGGTAACTGGGCTCCACTCTCGTAATTTTCGCCTTGACGACTTCATCAGGCAGAGCGCCCTTGATAAAAACGGCCTTGCGTCTGTAGTAACCGACTCCCTCACCGTTTATTCCAATTCGTTTGATCGTTACGATAATTCGGTCTCCCACTTGTACCGCCTCGGCTGAGGAGGGTGCTCTGGCGGGACTGGGTGGCTTCCGCTTTGTCTTCTTCGGCTGATGGACCGCTTGCGATTTGTTCGGCGACTTATTCACATTTTGCACCATGCTGTACCCGCTCCGTTTCCGCTGTAGTTTCTTCCACTATACCAAAGTCGCATGCTTTTCCCAATGATAAAGCGAAAGCTGACGGCATCACATATAGTTCACATACAAGAGATGGGGAGATCATATACCTTGATCTCCCCGGGAGCTCCCTCAGTCTTTAGAATTGTCAGTCTTTAGAATCCACTTCGCATGGCTACCGCCGGTCTCCTTATGCCTGGTTGACTAACCGGTTCGTTAAACGACCCAGCTTATCGATTTCGATGGTCACTTCATCTCCATCTTTCAACCAAACCTGCTGTTCCTTCGGATAACCCATAATTACGCCCGAAGGAGTCCCCGTAAGGATCACATCGCCCGGTTCCAGTGTCATATGTTCCGAGATATAGCTGACGATTTCGTCACAATGGAAGATCATATCCGCCGTATTGGAATTCTGCCGAATCTCACCGTTGACATAGGCGCGGATACCCAAATCATTCGGATTGCCTACTTCATCCGCCGTCACCAGGTAGGGACCCAACGGACAGAAACCGTCGCAGCTTTTGCCAAGCAACCATTGATTGGTGCGGAATTGCAAATCACGGGCAGACAGATCATTGCCCGCGCAGTAACCATACACGTAATTCAAGGCTTCTTCTTTCGTTACCCGTTTTGCAGTTTTTCCTATCACGATTACCAATTCCGCCTCATAGTCCACTTGCTTAGAAGTATGAGGAAGAGGAACCGCATCCCCATGACCGCTTACACTGTTGTTAAACTTGTTAAAGAGAATTGGATATTCGGGGATCGGCATGTTTGATTCTTCCGCATGCTTGCGGTAATTGAGTCCGACGCAAATGATTTTTCCCGGATTTGGCACACAAGGAGCCAGGTCAAGAGTTTCCTCATCCAAAAATAGGTTGTCAGCTCCCCCGGAAATTTTGCTGTTTACAAAGTCAGTCAATTTTCCACGAGCATCTTCACTCGCAAGCAGTTCGTCTACGCTGTACGGAACGGGCAATACACCTTTATCTGTCTTTACTCCGGTTTTTAATTCTTTCCCTGAACGAAAAGTAAGCAGTTTCAACGCATGTTTCCTCCCTGATTTTATTTGTGGATGCAAAAGACGGGTCAAAATGAATGCGTTTGATCCCCTCGTTTACCTCGGCAAGTTTATTGATTGTCTCTTGGCTAATCTTGTAAGTTGATTTTCCTATTTTCTCACAATTTTCATCTTATTTCAATTTGATGAAGGTGCCAAAGACCATAAATAGGGGTAGTACCAGTTGGTACTACCCCAAGTACAGGTTTTTTATAGTAGGCTGCCATTGGTATCCTCTCCCGACTAGCTCTCTATACCAAGGATACCGTATTTTGGCATAAACTGATAGTATTTTCAAAACGTTATACCAGATCGTTACCGGTATTCCAATCAACTGCAAAAAGGCCCATTACTCATCAATGACCCCAACAGGGGTCTTTGTGATTTGTAACGAACCGAGTGAGAAAGGAAAAGAGGTTGAAACTATCTTCCATATTGTGCGAAATGGGAGAGGGGAATTGGCCTCTGTTACAGTATATGCGACAAGCAACTTTTAGAACGTTGGGTCAGTTAACAACAGGAGAAGCGAGGATCGTATTTCGTCGGCGAGAATTCGATAATATCGTATTCTGCAATGGCATGCATATGGAACGGGTCTTCCTTCCATGCCGCTTTCGATTGATTTTGGTAACAACGATCTAAATTGTCTCCGCCAACCGTATCAAAGACTACATCAAAGCCATTTCCGTTCGTGTATTTTTTAACATATTCTTCCACCGTTTCTTCTCGATATTTAATTCCGAAATCCGCTCCCAGTTCCTTCCCTGTCTGCAGCTTATCTTTGGAAGAGCCCGTAGTATAAACGGTTGCTCCCGCCCATTTGGCCAGCTGGATCCCGATATGGCCTACACCTCCAGTGGCCGCATGAATCAGCACGTTTTGTCCGGGACGGACGTTGTCCCTATCGATCAGCGCCTGCCAAGCGGTAATGGAGACCAGAGGAAATGCTGCCGCCTCTCTCATTGTCAGAGAACGAGGTTTACGAGCGACTAGCGCGGCATCTGCCAGCATATAATCGGCACGGGCACCCCCTGTACCCTTAAAACCGCCGGCGCAAGCATAAACTTCGTCTCCTGGCCGGAAAGTTGTCACTCCTTCTCCCACTTCTTCTACTACTCCGGCAACATCCCCGTGCAGAATAGCGGGAAAATCCGGGGCTACTCCCTTTACGAAACCTTGCCGGATTTTTATATCGATTGGATTGACACTTGATGCGGCTACACGTATAAGAACATGACCAGGTATCACTTCAGGTTTGGGAACTTCTGTCAATTAGAATACGGATGTATCCCCGAATTCATGAATCACTTGTGCTTTCATTTCCAATCCCCCAGTTTTGTATATGAAGTATAAGATTACCACACATGGGTGAAATTCCCCACTACATTTTGTGTTGGCAATACGGTGATAAATGCTTCCGCTCGCATCCCATTTTGTTACTCCCCGGTTCATGGAGCGGGTAATCGCTTTCGATACCGCCTCCCCCTCACCTGTTACAATCAAGACAGTGATACGGTCTACGTGATTTAATAGGGCTTGATAGGTTTTAGCCCCCCGTATAAATTGAAATTAATGTATAGAGTGCCGTTTGTACTTCAAACAGGTAAGCAGAACCGATCACAATGAATCCATTCACCAAAAGGGTAAATCTGCCAATCGGAATGTTCCTATACTTGGCGACAATTCTGCCTACAACCAATTCCTCCGTTACTGCCGCCGGCCCGCAAGATGATCGCGCCGCCAACGCCTGTCACGATACCGCCAAAAATGGCGGACAGAAGGACATCTTCTGTAAACAGTTTCGTAATATGGATCAAATTCAGAAACGCAGAAAAAGAAATGATGGAGATAATGGTATAGATCATGAATTTGCTTCCGAGCAGCTTGAAGCCTATAAGCAGGAGAGGAATATTTATTTCGATCCTTCACATTGAACCATTGTCAATTATTCGACAGGTTTTACCTGATTCCCTACACTGGCCTTCTCTCTCATTCTTGTAAAATTCGACGTAAACATTTACATCACGAACATATATTCGTAGAATAGTAAGAAGAAGGTGATAAACCATGATTCAGAAACTAAACATGGACCAGCTCTTAAAACAGTTCCGGGAAGATGAGCGATTCAAGAAAAATATTGTCCACTGGGAAACCATCCCGTCCCGCGATGCCCATACGGTCCCCTTCCCTGCCGACTTGGATGAACGAATTCGTTATACGTTGTGCAAGCGAGGAATCAATTCGTTGTACACTCACCAAGAGACATCCTTTCGCTTTGTCCGGGAAGGAAAAAACGTTGTGGCAGTTACGCCCACAGCTTCCGGCAAAAGCATGTGCTACCATTTGCCGATTTTACAAAAGTTGTCGGAAGACCCACAAGCACGCGCACTGTATCTTTTCCCTGCCAAAGCGCTGGCTCAAGACCAGAAAAGTGAATTGAATGAACTCATTAACGAAATGGGATTATCTATAAAATCGGAAACCTATGACGGTGACACACCGGCCAATATTCGTCAGATGATACGTAAAGCCGGCAATATCGTGATCACAAATCCGGATATGCTTCATTCGGCCATCCTGCCACATCACACCAAATGGGTTTCTTTCTTTGAACACCTGCGATACGTAGTGATAGACGAACTCCATATCTATCGAGGGGTATTCGGCAGCCATGTGGCGAACGTCATTCGCCGTTTAAAACGAATCTGCACGTTTTACGGAAGCCAACCGCAATTTATTTGCACTTCTGCTACCATTGCGAATCCTAAGGAATTGGCCGAACAAGTAACGGAAGAAAAAATGGAGCTGGTTACCAACAATGGGGCTCCCTCTGGGAAAAAACATTTTATTTTCTATAATCCGCCTGTTGTAAATCATCAATTGAACATCCGGCGAAGCGCCACACTTGAAGCCCGTGATATCACTGAGAAATTCCTGTCGAACGGTATTCAAACGATTCTTTTCGCCCGCAGTCGGGTTCGTGTTGAAATTCTCTTGAAATATCTGCAGGAATTGATCAAAAAGAAGCTGGGTCCAAAGTCCATCCAGAGCTACCGGGGAGGTTATCTCCCCAGTCAACGTCGGGAAATTGAACGCGGATTGCGTCAGGGTGACATTATGGGTGTAGTGAGTACAAATGCACTCGAACTTGGTGTGGACATCGGGCAGCTCCAAGCGTGTGTAATCACTGGGTATCCCGGCTCTGTTGCGAGCACGTGGCAGCAAGCAGGCCGGGCTGGAAGGCGTCAAGGGGAATCTGCCGTGGTCCTTGTCGGGAGCTCTTCTCCATTAGATCAATACATTCTCCAACATCCTGATTATTTCTTTGAACGAAATCCGGAATCGGCGCGCATCAACCCGGATAATCTGATCATTTTGGTTGATCATCTGAAATGTGCTGCCTACGAACTGCCTTTTAAAGAAGGGGACCGCTTCGGAAATGCTGAAATTTTGGAGATTTTGGAGTTTCTTACGGAAGAACAAATTTTACATTATTCAAGAGGAAAATGGTTCTGGATGAACGAGTCATTCCCTGCTCACAACATCAGCCTCCGGTCTGCTTCCCAGGAAAACGTCGTGATTATTGATATTACTTCACGTGGAAACGAGAGAGTGATTGGGGAAATGGATCGATTCAGTTCACTCACCCTGCTTCATGAAGAAGCGATTTATCTGCATCAAGGCATTGAATATCAGGTGGAGAAACTGGATTACAAAGAAAAGAAAGCCTATGTCCGGGAAGTACAGGTCGATTATTACACCGACGCCAATTTGGCAGTCCAGTTGAAAGTGCTGACGGAAGATGAATCCCGGCATCAGCAGCAGACAGAGTTTGCGTATGGCGAAGTGTCGGTGCACGCCATGGCTACGATTTTCAAAAAAATCAAATTCGAAACACATGAAAATATCGGTTCCGGTCCCATTACGCTTCCTGAAGAAGAGCTGCATACAAACGCGGCATGGATCAGTTTCTCTGAAACCCTGTTTGAGACGATTGGAAAAGAAGAATTGGAACGGGGTCTCGTAGGTCTCGCTCATGTCCTGCAGCACGTCTCTCCTTTCTTCGTAATGTGCGATCCGCTGGATCTTCGTGTGATTCCCCAGCGGAAAGCCGTCCATTCCGGACAACCCACAATCTTCTTATATGATCGCTATCCCGGCGGAATCGGTCTAAGTGAACAGGTCTACAAGGAAATGGAAACCATTCTGACACAAGCAGAAGAACTGATTGGTTCTTGTCCGTGTGAATCCGGATGCCCTTCATGTATCGGGATATCTGAACAGGATGGGAAAGAATTGGCCCTTGCTCTGGTCCGGGTTGCCCGAGGAGGAAGTCCTTATGTCTCTTAAGGATAAATTGAACCGGTTAAAAGTTCATATGACCCAAGAGGAACCGCAACCGGCAATCGCGCACTCGGCAAAAATTCCTTTTTTGGAAAAATGGGCTGGGCTGCAGGCGAAACCGTATGTATATAATGACGATTATGTCATGGTTCGGGAGGTCCGCTACCCTGTCACGCAACAACATGGAAAGTATACATTTGATCAACTTCATGAAGTAATCGAAGCGTGGGAAAAAACAGTTCATCAACACCCCCTGTCTTCCATGGGTAGAACTGCAGCGGATCTTCTGTTCTTTGATACGGAGACAACCGGGTTGCACGGAGGAGCGGGAAACACCATTTTTCTCTTGGGGTATAGCCGTATGGAAGGAGATGCCGTGGTAGTTCGCCAGCATTTTTTGGCTGCTCCTCATGCGGAAGTATCCCTGTACCAATCTTTTCTTGCAGATATAAACGAGTCAAAACATCTTGTCACATACAACGGGAAAGCTTTTGACTGGCCTCAGGTGAAGACAAGACATACTTTGATTCGGGATTTGGTTCCCCGTCTGCCATCGTTTGGACACTGCGATTTGTTGCATGGGGCAAGAAGATTATGGAGAAATGAATTGGAGTCCTGTCGGTTGTCAATCATTGAGCAAGAGAAATTGGGCGTCTTTCGAAAGGATGATGTGCCTGGATATTTGGCGCCGATGTTATATTTCGACTATCTCAGGCATCGAGACCCTGAAACGATTCAAGGGGTTTTGTACCACAACGAAATCGACGTCCTTTCCCTTATCACTTTATACATCCATATCTCAAAACTTTTGCTCGAATACGGGAGAGACGTTGTTTCCCACAATGAGCGTTTTGAAATCGCCCGTTGGTATGAAGCATTAGGTGAAGATACACACGCCGTGGAAGGATATAAGAAAATTGCAGAGAGCGATCATGCTCTCAGAGGGAAAGCAAAAATTGCCTTGGGACACCATTACAAAAAACAGAAGAAGTGGAAGCCGGCTTTGGAAATCTGGGAAGAATGCATTCATGAATTTACCTATGTACCGGAAAATGTGTATGTAGAAGCAGCCAAAATATATGAACATCAAGTGAAAGATTACGAAAAA
This sequence comes from Effusibacillus dendaii, assembly GCF_015097055.1. NCBI lineage: Bacteria > Bacillati > Bacillota > Bacilli > Caryophanales > Alicyclobacillaceae > Effusibacillus > Effusibacillus dendaii. The sequence goes on along the minus strand of NZ_AP023366.1, from coordinate 609,964 downwards.
GCGCTGCATTATACTCTTCTGGCATTCGATGAATGGAAGAAAAAAAAGAATCTGCTTCGTCGAGGGTCTAAAGCCGAGCAAGAAACGTATTGGAAAAGAATTGAACGGTTGGAACAAAGGATTCACCAGCGAGCGTAGCTGGTGAATCCGACGAATCCGTTTGCGAATCTATTTCGAACGGTTTGTAATATCTTTAACGTTGCCCCGTCACACCGACTCCTTGTCCTGCAGACCAGATGTCTCTCCATGCCTTTGAGTCAGAATGATTCATTTCCGAGAAATCGACAGACCCTTTTTTCTGGAGCTGATCTGGATCAAGTCCAGCTCTCTTTATACTGGGAATGAGGTAGTTTGCATTGACTCCGCTAAACGCATCTGTATAAACGAGGTCTTCAAGAGTGGATTCGATCAGCATTTCATGATATTCTTTGCTGGCAAAACTTTCGGAAGTCGCAATAAAACGGGTACCCATATAGGCGAGATCTGCGCCAAGGATCTCTGCGGCAAGAATATCGTTTCCGCTGGATATACTTCCAGCCAGAATCGTAATACCATCCCAGAATTCCTTTACAGCCGCAATGAAGGCGAACGGATTAAGAGTTCCCGCATGCCCACCAGCCCCGTTGCAAACCAGGATTAGTCCATCAACTCCCTTTTTGTACAGCCTTTCGTGCATGAAATAAGCTGATCACATCTGAGAAAACAAGTCCGCCATATTCATGCACGATACGAACAACCGGACTTGGGGCGCCTAGCGATGTAATAACAATCGGTGGTTTGTGTTTCTTTATAAGCTCCAAATCCGCCTCATACCGTTTATTGGTCGAGTGTACGATGAGATTGACCGCCCATGGCGCAATACGACGATTCGGTTCGTCTTCCTTTCAAAAGCGAGTCTATTATGAAAACAATACGACATCTCGAATGAGATGTCGATAAGAAAGGTCTTAAAATTCAAGTTATGCAGGCCAATTCTCTGGAATGGATCCTACATTTCTACGAAAATACAGCATCGGCTCCTTATCCGTTTTCTTTAGTTCGACGACTTCACCAATTAAAAGCGTATGATCGCCAGCATCTATCCTTTGTACAACTGTGCACTCCATAACGCCATAAGAGCCCTGGATAATCGGCAAATTACGCTCCGATAAACTCCATTCTGCTTTCGAGAATCGATCGGGCTCCTTTCCGGCAAACGCCCAACAAAGCTCCTTCTGATCGGATGCCAGTGTATGGATGGCAAATCCGCTGCACTGCTGAAAAGCCTCAAAAGAAGATGCTCTCTTATCAATACACCAAAGAACCAACAAAGGATTTATCGAAACGGAAGTAAATGAATTAACCGTCAGCCCCAATGGATTACCCTCTGAATCTGTTGTTGTGACTATCGTTACACCCGTTGGATAACTGCCCATAATTTCCTTAAACAGCTTTTCTTTCTCTACAGTCATATTTTTACTCACCTCACCCATCATTTTTTAATACAAAGACGGCCCGAGTATTTTCCCGTTGGTAAGCGTGACTAATTCCACAAGCTCTCTGCCAAATTTCTCAGCTTGTTCTCTTACGATGTCCTCTGCTATAGTCCCGCCTTCAACCGTGAAACGTGAGTGGTATAAGATCCCGGGTATGGTAAACACTTGGAAAAACGCCATGGCAGATCTGAATCCCAGATCAAGTCCAAGATAATGATGGTCACTCCCCCCGGTTGCCACGAGGCCTGCTGCTTTACCTTTAATGTATTCGTGAGGAATTAAATCTATGAGATTTTTAAGAGCTCCCGTCATCGTTCCTCTGTACATAGGGGATCCAAATAAATAGCCGTCCGCTTTTTTAATTTTGTCCAATACACGTTGCGTGTCGGGACTATATTCTTCGAGAGGCCTTCCATCACAAAAATCCAATCTTACATCGGAAAGATCCACTATATCCGTTTGTACATTTTCCATATAATTGGAGGCTGCCTTCAGGGAATGATCGAGTAACGCCCGGGTGCGTCGGCTGTGGGCCGAGCTTCCGCAAATGCCCAGTATATGCATGAACCTAGTCCCCTCCATTCATAATCTTCAATCAAGTATTCTGACAAACAGGCAGATCCTGATTTACAGGATTCCGTATACCTGCCTGTTCCAAAAGAGGGAGAACCGTTTCATTAAAATAAGGCATTTCCTCAACGTAGTCGAGAAAAGAAACAAGTGTACCGGAAACACCGGTTTTTGAAAGATTCACCATTTCTTCCGCAATTTGTTCCGGCGTACCGACCAGTGCCCAACCACCCCAGCCCGCAATAAAGTTCTCGCGTGCTCTCGTCAAGAACTCCTGCGAATTGGATGCTGACTGAATTCCAAACATATCACAAATAATATTGGCGACTTCCCAATCCCCTTGCTCCCTCACATAATAATCATAAAACTCTCTAGCTTCCTTTTCGGTCGGGCGACAAACAACGAAACTTGTTGTAAACATGTTAATTTCGCGGTGGTATTCTTCCCATGCAAGTTTTTTCATGTGAAGGGTCCATTCTCTGCCTTGTTCATACGTTTCCAGAAAAGAAAAATGGAAATCTGCAAATCGGGCGGCAAAATTCATCCCGGCAGTGGAAGAACCTGCGTTAATCAAGACGGGGCGAGGATTTTGAACAGGTTTTGGCTCTTGCCATCCGTCCTTAATTTCAAAAAACTCTCCTTTGTGATCGAAATACTGTTCCGACCACATTTTCAAAACGATTTCAATCCATTCAGTCGAATACCGATAGCCTTTATCATGTTCCATCTTTTTTCCGCCAAACATTTCCAACTCTTTTGGAAACCAGCCGTTTACGATATTTAAGCCGATTCTTCCTTGCGAGATGTCGTCTATCGTCGCAATCATTTTCGATGCCACAATCGGGTGCATCGTAGGAACGTGAGAGGTACAAAAAAGATAGATTTTTTCTGTGACGGCCGCGATCGCTGCTGCCCATGTATACGTTTCCATGCAGCGTCCGTTAAAATTACTGGGGCCGCCAAAACCGCGCCAACGCGCAACCGGAATAATACATTCGTATCCTGCATTTTCCATCATTTTTGCAATTTTTACATTTGTACGAAAGTCTGGAGTAAACGAGGTATCTGCCAAAGTCATGGCACAAGAATTATTTACGTTCGGTCCAAAAATCCCTAATTTTAGTTTGTTGTCATTAAACATCGGGTTGCCGGCTCCACGATATAGGTCAAATCTGTTCATCGTTTCCCCCCTGGTTTCGCTATGCCTTATAAAATTTTAAAAGGATCTGTAATAATATTGCCGGTATCGACCCAAACGCTCTTGATCTGTGTATATTCCTGCATGACGTACAAACCGTTCTCCCTGCCGATGCCACTCGCTTTATACCCACCAAATGGTGAACTGAAACCGACTTTACGGTAATTGTTGATCCATACGGTGCCTGCTTTAATTTTTGACGCAATCCGGTGCGCACGTTGAACGTCTTTCGTCCAAACCGCAGAGGCGAGCCCGAATTGTATATCATTGGCAATGCGAATGGCGTCTTCTTCTGTTTCAAATCGAATCAGGCACACAACGGGCCCAAAAATTTCTTCCTGCGCGATGCGCATATCATTACTTACATCGCCAAAAATAGTCGGCTCAACGAATAAACCGTTCTTAAGATCTTCTCTGGTTGGACGCTTTCCTCCATACAGCAGCCTTGCTCCTTCCTGCTGACCAATCTCGATGTAGTTCATTACCTTTTGGTGCTGGCCGGCAAAGGCTACCGTCCCCATTTCCGTCGCCATATCCAAAGGATTGCCCAACTTGATCTCGCTGGTACGGCTTACAAGAGCTTCCACGAATTGATCATAAATCGAATTTTGAATCAGCACCCGGGATCCGGCCATACAAGTTTGGCCTGTTGCGGCAAATATTCCGGCAAGCACTCCATTAACCGCATTCGAAAGATCCGCATCCTCAAAAATAATGTTGGGGGATTTCCCGCCAAGCTCGAGTGATACTCTCGCAAAATGATCGGCAGAACTTTTGACAATCAATTTTCCTGTTTCTGCAGAACCGGTGAAAGCGATTTTACGCACATCCGGGTGGCTGGCCAGCGCCGCTCCAGCCGTTTCACCGAACCCGGTTACCACGTTTACCACACCCGGCGGGAATCCGGCTTTCTCAATTAATTTGGACAACTCCAAAATCGAGCCGGACGCCACTTCCGAAGGCTTAATGACAATCGTGTTACCTGCTGCCAATGCGGGGCACAGCTTCCAAAGGGTCAACAGCAAAGGAGAATTCCAGGGAACAATCGCTCCGACCACTCCCAGCGGTTCACGAACCGTGTAATTAATCATATTAGGCACTTCAACAGGAATCGTTTCCCCGTGGATCTTGTCAGCAAAACCAGCAAAGTAGTAACACCAGCCCGGTAAAGATTTCACCTGCCCAAGCATTTCCCGGATTAATTTTCCATTATCCACCACTTCACTCACAGCGAGCATCTCCGCATTTTCTGCAATTAAGTCTCCGAAACGGCGGAGTAATGCACCACGCTGACTGCCGTGAAGCTTTGGCCATTCCCCTGTTTCAAAAGCCGTTTTAGCAGCTTGCACGGCGCGATCAACATCTTCTTTTTCCCCGGCAGGAATTTCTGCCCAGACTTCACCGGTAAACGGATTAACAGAAGGAAATGTTTTTTGCGAAACGCTTTGAACCCATTCGTTGTTAATAAACATTTCGTACTTTTTGATATTCTCATAAAGCGGCTGATAAATCGTTTTGGTTTCTGTGCTCATTTAAATACCTCCCATGAGATAAATTTGTATTTTGGTACAAGAATAAAAAGCGCTTTCCCACCTCCTTGTGGCCTCGTTTTCTATAGCAGGCAATGCCTTTGCTAATAACCTTGGTAGTTGTGCACGTAATTGCGGATTTTCCGGGAAGAGTATTTGCGTAAAATGATGGCGTTTAAATTGAGGGTAATCTCGTATTAAGTGCGAAATACTGGAAGATGGTAGAAACATAGGAACGAAAAGGGGGATTCTTCTTTTTACTCAATAGCGAAATTCAGCTACATATAACTTTTTGAAAATATTCATGTCATTCATCGTATGTTCGGACATTTTTTTGGCTGCCATCTTTGGGTTACGTTCGCGAATGGCATCCACTACGGCTTGATGCTCCGGAACAAAATCATCGCCACGGTTGTATTGTTTGAATAATGTATTCCGGTACAGTAAAACACGGGAACGAATGTTGCTCATCATCTTTTGCAATTGAGAGTTTTTACTCCACATCACAACAAACTCGTGAAAGAAAGTGTTTAAGTCCACGACTTCATTGATCTTGTTATTTTTAATCGCATGTTCTGCTTCATATATAGAGTTTTGCAGTTTTTCCAGTTCCGCATCAGGCATATACTGGGTTGCCAAATAGGCGGCCACCGCCTCCAGCCCTACCCGAACTTGATAAAGGTCTATCACATCTTGTAATGACGGCTCATAAACAAAGATTAATCCATCCTTGTTTTTCAACAATTCATCATGTTCCAGCTTTCGGAAAGCTTCCCGAACGGGGCTCCGGCTGACTCCCATTTCTTCCGCGATACGACTGTCTATCAGCCGTTCACCTGGCCGTAATTCACCGGAAAAAATCGACGTGCGCAAAGAATTATAAATAAGTTCATACAATGGGTTTTCTTTATTGGCAGCTTTCACGATTAAACTCCTTTCCCGCAGAAGATGAAGTTGTCGACTAACTGTCGACCTCTCATCTACTGGGATTATATGTTTGAGTGGGAAAAGTATTCGCGGGTGAGACGATGATTAAATTGGCTGCATGTTGTTGCCAACGCGAAAAAACCCTGAACTGTAAGGGTTCAAGGTTAAAGAGTAACAGAGTATGTAACTGTAATGCCAATCAAGGCGCGTTTTTTGTATAATCTGTATAATCAGCTGCAAACCATCTTATACTGATACTTTTTTTACCGCTGCTGTCCGCTTTGTTTCTTTGTACTTCCGACGATGGAATCGGGGTAAGATTTAGAAGCAGAATTGTATTCTCGGGATCATCCGTATAAAACGTAAGCCCACGAACTTGTTCAATGGATGGTTCTTCTACTCCAAAAATAGGGTCTTTAATGCTTTTGATATTGATCCACATCTTCCCCTCTTCATGTGCCACAGTGTAATCAACAAACTGCTGGGCTGCAGAGTAATCAAGCAATCGCGAAGTACGGGCCACTAAAATTTTCCCTTGTTCTTGATAGGAAGCCAATTCCCGCAAACTCTTTATATCCTCTTCCCCCAAAGGAAATCCTAGGTTATACCCTCCAAAATGCTGGGCCAAAATCGAGTATTGATGTTTTTTGATGAGTTCATCCAAATGCTGATTCGTAAGTTGTAGATGTAAATCACGGGGCGACCAATTCCAATTATACTGCGATCCTTTGAGTTCATGGGTGTACCGATGAAATCCCCATACTTTTTGACCGTCGCGAAGTTTGATCTCAAATATGGGACTGTCATGTCCAAATTCGGATTCAGCTATGGAGTTCCATATATAATGGATTCCATTTTTTAGTGTAAGATCTGCATTATAGTATGGAGATTTGGGCACGTCTCCTTCTTGATATTTTGTGACACGGTTTGGACTGTAGCCTCCAAAGTTCCCTACATTCGCCTCATCACCGTGATTAATCAGAACTTTAGGATGTATACCTGATTGATTTAACGCTTGCCACGCCTTCTCCACCAAGGATCGATTAAACGATATATCATGAGTGTTTTTGCGGGAAAAGTCCCCATAGCCATGTAAAGAATCGATCCAACCGGCTTTAAAGAAATAGTCAATTTGTGCGGCATTATGTATTTGGTTCGGATTCAGTCCATCGAAGTACGTCATGACAAAATTCATCCCATGACCCTCTTTATCCACTTTAACTTGCTGGTCGTTTCCCATATACATGAACATGGAATCGGAAATATCAAGTCCTACTCCTTGTCCGTATGGAGTTGTTTCTTTTGTGTTGAGGAACCGATGATATTGTTTAAATTCCTCTACCGTTGTATCGTCAATATCTGATGCAATCGATAACATTGCCTCATACGGGTAAGGGAACTTTCGTATATCGTTTCTTTGTGCGTTACCGGGCTCTGCCAATTTTTGTTTCACAGCCTCAGGAACCACAATGGCAGGTTCTTCTTTTTGCACGCTAACGTTTGGATTTACAGATACTGGCTGTGAAAAGTTTGTACATCCCGTAAGACTCAGAAACATTAATGTTCCTAGTATAGACCGCGAAATTTTTGCCACAAATAACTCTCCTCACACTTAAAAACAAAAACTTGTACAAACGATACTAATTAAAACGCCAATTTTCTGCGGCGGATACCGATTGACAATGAAATTCCAATAACCACAAAATTGGTTAATAATGAACTTCCTCCATAAGATATGAAAGGAAGCGTAATACCGGCCACAGGCATAATGGCAAGATTCATACCAATATTCTCAAATACTTGAAAGCCAAACATCCCTATGGCACCGGCCATAAACAGAACGGCAAAATAATCTTCTGTCGAGACAGCAATCCGCACCATCCTGTAAATCAGTAAAAAGAATAGGAGAATTACCCCGCTGCTTCCTACATAGCCAAACTCTTCCCCAATCGCTGAAAAAATGAAGTCGGTCCACTGTTCCGGTACCCAATTTCCCTGTGTCTGGGACCCTTTAAGGAAACCTTGCCCCAACAATCCCCCTGATCCGATTGCAATCTCTGCTTCATGCACCTGAAAACCGGCGCCGGTAGGATCCGCCTCCGGATTTAGAAAGGTGACAAATCTCTCTTTTTGGTGTTGCGCCAAAGGAAGGCTGTTCAGGAAATGCATGGATCGGTCAGGAAACACGTCCATAGCTAAAACAACGGCCAAAACAAATACAAAACTGGCAGCAAGCAACACGTAAAACTGCTTTTTTTCCAGCATGACAACCAACATGCAAAAAAAGATCGCCAGCATCACTAACGCCTGGCCTAGTGCAGGCTGTTTCAATATCAGAAGGGCGGGGACAAGGACGGCTGCTAACATTACGCCGAACTGTCTCCAACCGAAACGGTTGCCTAATTCTTTCTGTTTCGCCCCGTAATCAGCAATAAAAAGAATCATAAAAATCTTAGTGAACTCAGAAGGTTGCAACTGTAATCCGGGCAATGTAATCCAACTATGAGCTCCGTGACTGGCAGGGAAAACAAACACGATAACCAGTGACAATAGCCCAATATAATAAGATATACGGGCAATCCGGTTTTTTAAAATGGAGTAATCAAGCGCAACAAACACAAACATAAGGCCATACGATGCAATTTGCCAGATTATCTCCCGAATGTACCAGTCTTCCATGCCTTGCCTGTTTCTTGTAATGGAGTATATCGCCAGTGTGCTGATGACAGAAATGATAACCAATACGGGAATTATATAATAGTCAAAATCCCTCCCCCGTCGTTTCACCCAATTCAGATTCATTGCATTCCGTCTCCTTTTTTGATCAAAACCATGTTGTCGGAATCTATAAATGCCAGCTTCTATCTGCCAGGAATCGAACTCGTTTACAGACAATACGTGTCGTACGTTTCGGATAAACTCACTTCGTAGTAGGCGCGACTGTTCCTCCAGAATTACCCGCCTGGTTCGTGTTCAAGTTTTGTCCGGATTTATTGTTTGTACCACCGGTTACGGAAGTCGGGGTGTCATGACCCGTCGTAGTACCACTATCACCGGTTCCCGTCTTCGAATTGATGGCCGTAGATGTTTTTCCGGATGGCGTATTGCCAACGGTCGAATTCCCGTCAGAGCTATTTCTTACATTAAGTGGGTCGGTTTTCGATTTTTGATTGTTGTTTTTGTTATTAGCGTTCACATTTGAAGCATCAGGTTTTTTCTGGGCTTCTACGTTACCATTTGTACTGTTGGATGTAACCTGCCCGCCGTTCAAGGCTGCAGGAACACGACCATAGTATTGATTCCAATAATATTCTTCTGCCGCAGTTGACACTACATTGTCGTTCATTCCAAGCGCTTGATGGACGAACTGTCTTGTCGCAAGTACGTGCGGAATCAAAACATCTCCGCCGTCCGGTAAATATTGCTCTAATAAATCGTTCGTGCGCGGCACTTGCTCAGTTTGAATATCAGCTAAATTTATACCATATAAAAGTTGGCCAATCTTCAGCATATCGCTTGTAGACATATTGGTTTCTACGGAGGTAGACATCTCATCCAGAATTTGTGGCAGTTTGAAAAGTGCAATCGAAGATTTGCCTTTCGCTGCTAAAGCCTGTAAAAAGGTTCTCTGTCTGGCTGTTCTATTGTAATCCCCTAAAGCGTCATGCCGAAAACGAACAAAATTTAAAGCCTGTGCACCGTCTAAATGCTGCATTCCCTTTCGCAAATGAATGTGTGTGCCATCTGTCGGATCATCGTATTCCATGTTCTGATCGACATTTATGTCAACTCCACCCAAGGTATCCACAATTTTTGTAAAGCCGACAAAATTCGTTTCCACATAATAATGGATCGGAATATCAAGAAAATTACTTACTGCCTGTGCTGCTTTTTGAGGACCACCCAGTGCATTGGCCGCATTGATTTTGTCATAACCACTTCCTGGAATTTTCCACCAGGTATCACGCATCACCGAAAATAGACTGCCTTTATGAGTGGTGGGATCCATACTGAGCAAGATCATGCTGTCAGATCGCGTATGCCCTTCCCCAGGTCTCGCATCTTCACCTAAAAGTAAGATATTGACTCTGCCGCCCGTCCATTCTTCTGTAGACCCCTCAGTGGGAATCGACTGGATTTTGTTGGCAAAACTATATAGGTGATAACCGTAATAACCCAAAATGCTTAATAAAATGATTGCCAAAAGTAAGAGGAATCTTCTTTTTCTCTTCTTCCCTGGTTTCTTTTTTGTCTCTGTTCCCGTTGCCATCTTTGTTCGTCACCTGCTTAAGTCATAAACGGTTTCGTTAGAATGAGTTTGCAATGAATCTACTTCGGTATATTTCTTAAGCAGCGTAAACAGTTTGTAAAAAACAAACCCAACTACGATCGAATCATCGATATAACCGTAAGGAATGGAGTAATCGGGTACCAGGTCAATGGGAGAAATAAAATATAATAACGTAGTTGCGAGCCAGGCGCGTTCCTTTATGGATAGTTGCTTCTCGTAAAGGAAACATTTATACATTGTTCGGAGACGTCGAAGCATGCTGCTAAAGCCACTTACCTCAGCTACTTTTCCCTGGAAGCCTTCCTTTATATGAATAGTCACATCATCCACTGTACAATGGTGATACAAATTCTGTATCATCTTAAAAAGCAAAGCATAATCAATCGATGATTCCTTTAGGCTGCTGTTCCCTTCGTTTTCATCCAACACCGAATCGAGCGTTTCATAAAACGAAAGAACGATGCCCGCATCCTTCTTGCATAAGTATTCACTTAACAACAAATAAGCCTCATAGATTTGAGGTGCTTCTAACACATCCGCCATGCCAAGCGCCTCTTGCTCCGTTGGCATTCTTTTCCCTGTGAGAATACGAGAAATAGCGGACTTATTCGTGTTTACATTTCTGCGAGAATTCAACAAGGATATAAGATATTCAGACTTTATTTTCCTCTGTTGCAATAAATTGCGTATACAAAGACCATAGGCTTGTAATTCTTTCATAGGATTATCACCGTTTGTACTATAACATGAAATAATTTCATCATCAACGAAAAAATTTCATCTCTGCCTTCACATCGCCTTTACATGACCATCAGCACTTTAACTATCGAAAAAAGAGTCGGCGATCGGTTGCAAAAACCTAGATAACAACCCAGCCGACTCTTCTTTTCAATTTATGGCACGAAACGAACCGATGCTCTATGATCACTTTGAACTGCCTCGGAAAGACAGTGCGAGATCCAGTGTATGTTGTTCTTCAGAATAGGATGCGATATCCCCTTTTCCATTCCCATCAAAATCAGCCGTATAACCAACTCGTGTGGTCCCGCGCGACCACGGACCAAACATATTGTCGGCTGGCTGCACATGAAAGTTGGCGCTTCCTTGTAAAATCTGCCAGAGTCCTTCTTCCGGATAATAAATGACCAGATCGCTTTTCCCGTTACCTCTTGTATCGGACACAAGAACCTGCGCTTTTTTATCAGGAAACGGCATTTTTATGCTGATAGGTTCCAGAATCTTGCCAGTACCGGAATTTGGGTAAATTCGAATCGTCTTTTCATTCGGTGAATAATAGATAATGTCATCAAGCCTTTGACCGCTCACATCTCCTACTAACAACGCTGCGTCAGAAGGTATAGGCAGGTGTAAGTTTGTAATTTCAAACTTCCCCCCCTGATTGACGGCTATGTTCAACTCTTTTTGCTGTCGGCCAATCAAATCTACGTTTCCGCCGCCATTCATATGGAAGGGTTGGAGTGAATCAAGTCCAGCAGGTAATTCACCAAACGAAACGGGAGGACCAAATGATTTTCCGTTTGAGTAGAATGCACTGACTTCACCTGTTTTCCGGTTATAGACAACCAGATCCTGTTTCTGGTCACCATTCATGTCGGCTAGTAACAATTGCTCCTCTGGTAAAAATTTTCGTTTTAACCACACCTGGGATGGCTCTTGGGCCCGATTGCGAGGCCATTTATAGGTGCCTTGGATGACTTGGATCTGATTTTCTGCTCGAACTACAACGTCAGCATGCCCATAGCCGCACACATCCCCCAGCAACAAATCGGATGCTTTTGTTCCCGATGGCAGGTCAATACGATGCGCAGGAGAGAACGGTACTGCATCGTGTATGGAAACCCAGCGAAAGCCCTGTTGCTTCACCCCGTTGATCAGCCGCTGCAGATTCGATTGTACTCCCGCTTTGTATGTGTAAACAGGTAGACCGTCACGGATGAGAGGCTTGCCAGTTGAATCTTTTTCCGGTTCTAAATAAGGGTATTCCAAGAAAGGATGATAGTACAGCGACGCCAAACCTTGATAGGTCGGCAGTTCCGCCAAAACTTTTTCCACGTTATCCTTGTCATGTATGTATTTGAGGGGCGCCGGAATGTAGACGGAACCGAGTGTATTCCTACTATAGTGATTTTCACTTTCGTAGACATTCAAGTCTTTTAAAGAACGAAGCGAGTAGAAATCCGGCTGATAGAGAATACCCATAAACGACCGGAAGACCTGTTCCTGTTCCCGTGTATCATTGTAGTGCGGTGATTCCCAAAAACCGGGCTGCAGTCCTGCCTTATCAAACGCGGCCAAGCTCTTCGTAATTCGATCTGCCGCATATGCAACCTGATCGGTCTGTGGAGCGCCTTTAACATGAAATTCGGCTCCTATGCCGGTATCTTGATTATTATTATCCATTTTATGGTCCCCGTATTGGTGTGTATATCCGTGCATGCCAAGAACGGCGCCGTGTGTTTCAGCGTCTTGCAGCAACTCAATAAACTTCTTTACCTGCAAATCCGGGTTCTGATCATCAATTCCTTTTTCATACCATGTTCCGTTTGGTTGAAGGTATTTCCAACGTGGAATGACCGCTACATGAAACGGTACCTGTTCTTTCTCCAGATATTCAAAAATGGCACGCAATCGTCCCAAATCGTCTAATGTACTATAATTGCCGCCAGGCCCCACATCTTCGAGTCGAAGCATGGCATGTCGTTTATTTGCATCCGGAAGCGCATTAATACCCGTATTCGCTTGAACATAAACCGTTATGCCCGCTACCAAAACAAACGTGAGCAATCCGAGTATCACTTTTTTCATAACTTTTTTCATAGAAATCCTCTTCCGTTCCGATTCTAATTGTAACTGTCAGTGATAAATTTTATCACAAAAACGGGTGCATTAGGGGACAGAAAGCCCCGTCTTGCTTAAGTAAAAAGCCCTTTTTAGGGGCTTTTTAGCAATTATTTACTATTCTCTGTTTTTTGAATAGAGAGCAACATTTTTTTAATTTCGTGTAATTCTCCCTCTATTCTGTGTAAATGACTCTGCATATCATCGATTTCCTGTTCCGCTTTATAGTTTATTGCAAAGTCAATTATGGATTCATGTTTATCACGCGCCGCTTGTCTGTTTTGACTCATCATAATGACGGGCGCCTGAAATGCTGCGATAAAAGAAAGAATTAAATTCAATAAAATAAAGGGCGGCTCATCAAAATGTTTTGTAAAACTTACGGTGTTCCATATCATCCATACAGCAAGAAATAAGCCAAACCAAATGATGAATGTCCAACTGCCTCCAAAACCTGCAATTCGATCCGCAACGCGATCTGACCATTTTGTTTTACGCAGGTATTCCTCGTCCAAATGGGTCAAAATAAGATTTTCGTAGTCATTTACTAAACGGTCTATTCTTTTTACGTGATCCTCATTAATCGCAATGTCAAAACCTTCAATTACAGAACCTTCCTTATGGTCCACTGGTTTTACATAGAAATTTCTTTTTCCCATCGTTATTCACTCCTCTTTTATTTAGAGGGGGCCGATAGGATACCTTTCTGAAAAAGTTGATGATCTGTAAGACAGCCAGTTCTTTTCGAATGGTATGACTATGGACCCCCTCCATCTAGGGCTAGGGTCTGTCTTGGAATTCCAGCTAGAACACTGACTACCCACTCAAAACTCAACTCCTTCAACTATAAATTCTTTATTATAATACTCTTTACGTATTTATTGGTAAACAACAAATATCATGGTTTTTCACAGGAAGCTCCCGATATTGACGACACATTTTTTGCTTCTTCCTCATATCTTGTGGGTATCTGACTAAAAAAGATACAGGAAGGGTACAGGTGGGCTTCATGCATTGGCTTTCGATTGTGCTGATTGGATTGGCTTCCAACCTTGACAATTTGGGAATTGGTGTTTCGTTCGGCATGCGAACCACAAAGATCCCGTTTATTTCAAATCTTATCATTGCCATTATATCCATGATTGCAACCAGTTTATCGCTCCTGCTGGGTGAATATTTTTCAGGATTTGTATCGTCCATGGTGGCCAATTTTGTTGGCGGCATTTTGATTGTTATGGTCGGAGTTTGGAGCATTTGGTCGGACATACACAAGAGTCGGGCGGGAACGGCTTCGCCCGAAGAAGGACCTATCATTCATATAATTCGTAAACCGTCTGATGCAGACATCAATCAGGACCATGTCATTTCCTGCAAAGAGTCGGTCACACTGGGACTTGCGCTAGGATTAAACTGTATGACCAGCGGATTTGGCGCTGGCATCAGCGGAGTATCCCCTGTGTGGGCAACCATTTCGGTGGGATTGTTTTCCCTGCTGACCATCGCTCTCGGCGTACGAATGGGCGACCGAATTGCACATACATGGTTCGGGCGTTATTCAAACCTATGCGCGGGACTCTTATTGATCGGTATCGGTTTTTACGAGATTGCTGTCTGACAAGCGCTCACCCCGATTGCGATAAGCCCATTTTGAAATCCAGATCGAAATTTCATAAAGCAGTATCAATGGGACTGCAACAGACAGATGCGAGATAAATTCAGGCGGCGAAATCATCGATGCAATCACTACCAGAACCAGGTAGGCGTATTTGCGGAATCTGGTTAATTGCTGTGGTGTGATAATTCCAATTCGCGTCAAGAAAAGCACCACCACTGGCATATCAAAGAAAAATCCGAGCGGCAAGACAATGTTTGTCATCAGCCCAAAATAGCTGGAGGCGGTCATTAAAACGGTGAACTGTTGACTGCCGAGCCGGATTAAAAAGGACAACAGCATGGGGAAAATCACATACCAGGCAAACAACACTCCCAGTACAAACATCAAGATGACGCCCGGAATATAAGTGATGGCCCACCTCTGCTCTTTCCGGCTCAAAGCGGGCTTGATAAACAACCAAGCCTGTACCAGCGCAAACGGCAGGGTAAGGGCCAACGCAGCCAGCGACCCGACCAATACATACACGTGCAGCACATCGCCGGGACCCAGTGCGGTTAACTTCATTCCCGCCGGGAGATTGCCTTTCAAAATGCCAAAAATACGATCTACATAAAAGAACGAGAGAATGAGAAACACGAGAAAAACCACCACTGTATAAATCAGGCGTTTGCGCAGCTCAGCTAAATGCTCCACCAAGGTTGACTTGTCCACTGACATGCCATTTCCCCACTTTCCGAATCACAATATTTCTCCTCTCTCAGTTATACCTCCCGCAAATGAATAAGAAAAGCCTGTTAAATTTTTTACGATTCCCATTTTTGTACGATTAGAAAATGTTCAATCCCTTCCGCTAATGAATCAACCATTTTTGTTTGGTACCTCGGTTCAAGAAGACTGGCTAATTCATTAGGGTTCGACAAGTATCCATACTCGACGAGGACACTCGGAATATCCAGATTTCTGAGAATATAGAAGTCCCCTGGATGAGGCATATGAAACGTCTGCGTCAACGCATTTAATCGGATCTGTAATTCGTTAGCCAAAAGGTAACTGTGCAAGGATGATTTTTTATAAAAAACAACTCCCCCTCTCCTTGTAGATTTGCCATGATTGCCATGAATGCTGATAAATAAAGTTGCATTTGTTTGCCGTGCCACTTCAACACGGCCAAACAGGTCGCGCCTATACCGTCCCCATATTCGATTTTTAGGAGCAAATTTCGTTACATCTTCATCGGTATTGCGGGTCATTTCGACTTGTATGCCATCTTTCTTTAGCCTTGCCGCAAGTTGAGTTGCAATCAGTAAATTTAAATCCTTCTCCAAAATCGCCCCGTCTGCACTTTGAGTGCCTCCATCTATCCCCCCATGGCCGGGATCAATTACAATCACGGGGGGGTTGGAACCTTCAGCTCTTGCCGTATGTACCCCCAAAAATAACAGTATAAAAAGCCCTAATATAAGTCTCAAATTTTCACCCATTTCTAAGATAATGTGCAGGCACACTTTTCATCCACCTGGAATGTAGGGTTACACTCCTTTCCAGCTTTATGCATCTGCCGATCTGCATGGATCACTTACGCATCGCATAACAAAAAAGGACGTCCCGATTATATCGGTCCATCCCCTAACACGCGTTATTTCACGCACCATCATATACATTCTGACAACTTAGCAGTATATGGAAATTTACGAAAACACTTACTGGTTTTTGGAGCCCAAAAGCTGATGTCTGACATAGTTCAAATGTGAAACAAAGGCTGTACGAGCTTCTTCTTTGTTCTTCTGCTTGAATGCGTCGAGAATCGGCTTGTGCATCTCTGCCAGTTCAAGCAAATCCCGGAAGTAAAACTGATTTGTAAAATACCAAATACGGTTCATCTTATTGGTGATATCTTCCCATACCTGGTACATGAACGAATGCTCCGCAATCTGGTATATAATACTGTGAAAAGCGACATCGTTGATTCTCATTTTTTCAATATCGTCTGTTTTACCGGCCTCAACCATTTTATTATAAACTTCTTCTAAGGAAGCGATTCCTTCGTCAGTAATCCTTTCAATTGCCCTGTTCATTGCAAATACTTCAATCACTTCACGGAAACTGTAAATTTCCTCAATATCTTTTTTAGAAAAATTCGAAACGTACGTTCCTTTATTCGTGTGAGTAATGACTAACTCATCCTTACGAAGCAGAGACAATGCTTCACGAATGGTGCTTTGACTCACACCATAAGTTCTGGCAAGATCCATCTCAATGATACGATCCCCTGACTTCAATTCGGATTTAATAATAGCTTCTTTTATAGCCTCATACACTTGTTCGGCAAGAGATTTGTAAACCACTTTCTTGTTAATGATCCCACTTCCTTTTTACATAATGATTCTCAATTTGTTCGAAAAGTTGCTATGAGCATACAGCTTCAGGAGATCGCATCGATTCTTCCACTATCAATAATATATCAAATTCTCTATATTCCACTCCATAGTGTGTGGAGCTCCCTCGACTCCCTCTTCCCCTCACTGTCTTCTTTTTTGCAGTGCTTACAATTAGCGGTGCTTAAATACAGGCTTCCGCTTTTCAATGAACGCCTGAACGCCTTCTCTTACATCTTCAGTTTCATGAACCTGGTAAAAAAGCTCTCGTCCTATCGAATTGAAATCATTCTTCGCAACAAGATACTGATGTACAGCCCTTTTCGCCGTTTGCACCGCAACCGCCGGAAGGGAAGCGATCTGTTTTGCCAGTTCTGCCGCCTTTTCATACAGATGCTCTGCCGCTACTACTTCTGTCGCAATGCCCATTTCTTTCGCTTCGACGGCTTCGATTACGCTGCCCGTCAAAAGCAACTTCATCGCGTAGCCTGCTCCGGCAATGTCAATCCATCTTTCCAGTCCTCCATTTCCCGGAATGACGCCTCTTGTTACCTCCGGAAGCCCGATTTTTGCCTGATCCGCAAAAATCCGAAAATCGAAAGCCGCCGCCAGCTCGGCCCCACCACCCAGGGCATTTCCCTGGATACATGCAATGGTCGGCTGCGGAGTGTTTAAAATTGCCTGCAGCATGGCGTGCCCTTCATCCCATACCTGTCTGGCCGCTTTCTTCTCAATACGTTCCGGAAACTCTTTCAAATCGGCGCCGCAACAGAAATGTGAGCCTTCCGCAGCAAAAATCACAACCCGAACGTCCGAAGCCTGGGAAATTTGCGAAAAAACATCATGAATCTCTCTCTTTACCTGATTGGACAACAGATTCATATTTGGATTGGAAAGCGAAATTTTAGCAATTCCATCCCTATTCGATTCGATCTTTACGTACATGGTCATCACCCTAGCCGTTTTCTTACGGTTGGCCAACAATAAAGTTCCGTTCTCATTTCACCGTTGACACATCTAACCCGGATGCTTTTCTTCCATTCGTTATCGTTTTTCTCAGGGTAATCTTCCCTGTAATGGCAGCTTCTGCTTTCCTTTCGTTCCAGTGCGGAACGGACAATTATTTTGGCAGCAATAATCATGTGATTCAATTCCACAGCTTGATAGAACTGACCCTCATCGACATAGAATTCACCACTCTGCAGCTCCGACTCCAGGCTGCACAAAAAATTCCAGGCTTCTGAAAGTCTTTGCTCACTTCGTATGACCAGACAATTCTTGTGCATTATTGCTCGAACCGAATCTGCCGCTTCCTGTACACTCTTAGTCCCATTCGCGCACTTCTGCAGCCAGGAATTGTAGCTGTCCAGCGTGATCGAAGCGCCCAGCTGCGGCTGCGGTTTCGCGCCTAGCTGCTTGGCGTACCGCGCCGAGGCGATACCCGCTCTATGTCCAAATACCTGCCCCTCAGCAAGGGAATTACCGCCCGGCCGGTCCGGTCCACGCAGGCCACCTGCCGTTTCTCCGGCAACATACAAGCCTGAAATATCGGTCTCACAATCCATATTGAGAATCTGTACGCCACCGTTATTACACTGGGAAATCAGCCCAATTTCAAATTTATCGTCGTCCAGCTCAATCCCTTTGCTTTTCAGCACACGCTTGGTTTTTGGCATTTTCGACTCGATCAGTTCGTCGGTTCCAGGCCTTTTTTGATACCAAACCCCGCCTCTTGGCGTTGGATTGGTTTCCATTTCTCGTTGAATCGAGGTATCCAAATAAAATGAGACGTTGGAGACAGAAAACGGAAACACTTTGTGCTGATAGACCTCTTCTACCGATACGCCTTCCGGAAGAATGTTTGCAAAAATACTCTCCCCTTTCCCATTCATCAAAATCGGGTTGGTTTTCCACACCGGTCCTGATAGAAGAGTGACTGAGGGAAACAACGCCGCCGGTCCGATCTGCACAAACTCCATATTGACCAGCGGCAAACCCAATTTATAAGCCATCGCATAACCGTCGCCTGTCATTTCCGAAGTGCCGACACCATATTTGTAAACGCTGTGAGAACCGCCACAAGCAAAGATCACAGCCGGGGTTCGGTACAGCACCAATTCTTTTGCTGCATGGTCCCAGCCTAACGCACCGATCACCTTTTGACTTTCGTCAGTCATAATGTCAAAAATCATCATGTCTTGATCGACTGGCACATTCAATTCTTTCAATCTTTTTGCCAAAATATTGAGTATGTGTCTCGCTGTGACACCATTCACCCGACAGGTTCTGGGATATGTGGCAAAATCGCTCATTCCCTGAACGAGTTTTCCGTTTTGCTGTTTATCAAAATCCAGCCCCAACTCGATCAAGTCAAAAATTCTGTCAGGCGCTTCATGCGCCAACCCCCAAACCAGGTCAGGATCAATGAATCCTTCACCTGATTTCATCGTATCGGAGAAATGAATTTCCGGATGGTCTCTTTCGTCTCCGTGACCGATTGCCGCTGCAATGGAAAGCAGTTCGGAAAACGCGGTTGCCGTGGATCCGCTTTTTAACCATTTTGATTTGACCGCCATCCGCACGTCGGCCCCTTCTTGCTTTGCGGAAAGTGCCGCACGAGTGGCTGCTCCACCGCCTCCCACAACCAGCACATCCGCGTCAATTTCTCTAGCGATCTTTAAATTGGACATGGTAGTATCCCCTTTGTAAAGCTGCCTTTGCACTTACATTTCCTACGCAAAAATATCGGAAGACATTGGCTTTATTGCCGGGTCGATTTCGACCTCGAAATCGATAAATGGAAGAATGTCTTTTTGAATATCGATTCCCGGCGCATATTCGGTAAGCACCAGACCGTTCGAACCCAATCGGAAAACTGCCCTCTCCGTAATATAGAGAGGTTCCTGCCCCTTTTCCCTGGCGGCATCAGCGTTGAAAGTAAGATGCTCGACCTTCGGAATAAACTTTTTAAGCTTTCCTTCTTTGAGAATGGTGAGCTTGCCGCCACGAATCTGGGTTTCTAATCCCCCGCCGGTTAGGGTGCCGCAAAACAACACTCGTTTCGTACGGTGAGTGATGTCGATAAAACCGCCTGACCCCCGAAAAATACCGTTAAATTTGCTGACATTGACATTCCCTGCCCCGTCAATCTGCGCAAAGCCGAGCAGAGTAGCCGACAGGCTTCCATTATGGTAATAATCAAAAACCTGTGGAGAACCGAGAATGGCACGCGGATTGATATGCGCTCCGAAAACCTCTTCCCCCATCGGGATCCCGCCGACTGCTCCATGCTCCAAACAGAAAGTGACCTGATCGAATACATTTTCTTCCATCAATAACTGCGGCAGGGAAACCGGTATTCCCACCCCCAGATTGACGACCGAGTCAGGACCCAGTTCCTGTGCAGCCCTACGCAAGATAATCTTCTTCGTGTTGAGCGGCAATGGTTGGGCGCATTCATCGATCGGAGCTTTTACTTCACCTGTCCAACTCGGGTTATAATCCAACAGACTTTGCTTCTGCTCCGGGTCAATCACGACCGCATCCACCAAAATGCCTGGAATGGCTACGGAACGCGGATGCAGGGAGCCTTTTGCCGTAAGTCTTTTGGCCTGTGCGATCACATATCCCCCATTGGCTTTGGCTGCCATCGCCATCTCCAATCCGGCAAGTGTAACCGGTTCCTGTTCCAGAGAAAGGTTCCCGTCCTCATCGACAGTCGTACCGCGAATAATCGCAACGTTGATGGGCAGTGGACGATAGTAGAGATATTCTTCTCCTGCCGCTTGAACCACTTCATTAATGTTTTCTGTGGTTTTTTCGTTCAGTTTGCCCCCTTCAATCCGGGGGTCGACATACGTTTGCAGTCCGACTTTCGTGAACATTCCGTTTTTTTCACCGGCCATGTTCCGTATCAAATGGAATAACGTTCCCATCGAAAAACTGTACGCTTCAATTTCGTTATTTCGGATCATGTCCGTGATTTTCGGACTTTCTTTTACATTAAAACTGCCGCTGATCAGTCTTTTCAACATTCCAGGCTTTGCAAAATGGTCCAAGCCCGTTGTTTTTCCTTTATCCCACCCAACTCGTACGGGTGTAACGACCGTAAGATTTTTCGGACTGCCGCTTGTATCAAAACGGTTTCCCAAGGCGGAGATCACTTTTTCCGGACACAGAATCGAAATGAGGCCCCCGATCACAATCGTCGATCCGTCTTGGATATTGGCTACTGCCTCTTCCGCCGTCATTACTTTGGAACGAGCGGCTGTACTCCCTTTTTGCATCGGCATGCTAGCATCTCCATTCCTTACTGAATCTCATATTTTCGCAGATCGAACAAATCGGCTGTCAGTTGTCCTTGCTTCAATTTGGCGATGACGTTTTTTTCAAACTCGACCTTCTCTTCCGCGGCGCGTACAATCTCTTTCAACCGATTCGCAGGAACCACAACTACACCGCTCGCATCGGCAAGAATAATATCTCCTGGATTGACTGTGACGCCGCCAACAATGATCGGAGCCTGCAGCTTACCGACAGTTTTCTTTTCCGCTTTTTTGATCGATACCGAGTGAGTAAATACGGGGAATTCAAGGTCTATGATTTGCTCAATATCCCGGACGCTGCCATCGATCACAAATCCGCTGATCCCGCGTTCCTTGGCTGCAATTGTTAAAATCTCGCCCCAGTAGCCCGCTTCATAATGTTGATTGGTTGTGGCAACCAATACATCTCCCGGTTTGGCCTGTGCAACTGCCAGATGCAGCATCAGGTTATCCCCGGGTTGGCACTTGACTGTCAAAGCCGGCCCGCAAATCTTAAAATTACGAACAAGCGGTTTGATCGCAGCCGACATTGCCTGTTCATTCCCTGCCAAACAATCCGATACGATTGCCGCGTCGAATTGAGCCAATTGATCAATTAAACTTGTAATCGTTTCCTGTTCTGCCATACGTTTCACTCCCGTCATTTATAGACGTGTTGCTTACTTTCGCTGATCGAATTTTCTCCCGAGTACAGAAGAGGCAAGCATCGTTTTATGAACCTGGATCGTTCCACCCGCGATCGATGCTGCCCGAACACAGCGATAGTACCACTCGAGCGGATATTCTTTTGAAAATCCATATCCGCCATGCAGTTGCAAGCAGTCATCTGTTATCTTCTTGGCAGCTTCCGCAACATAGACTTTAGCAACGCTTACAGACGTTTTATCGGTCTTATTGTCGACCACTTCCGCAGCCGCTTTGTACAGCAGTGCTCTCGCGGATTCGAGTTGCAGGTACATATCGGCAATCATCCACTGCACACCCTGGAATTCGCAAATCTGTTTGCCAAACTGTTTCCGTTCTTTCACATACTGACAGGTCCGATCAAATGCCGCTTGTGTAATACCCAGAGTTTGTGCCGCATATCCCAAACGAACGCCGTTATAAACTCCCATCAATGCTTTAAAGGCGTTTCTTGTAACCAATACATTCTCTTTCGGAACAAGCGCATCATCAAAATAAAGAGCCGTCTGAAATTCACCGCTCATATTTTCCTCGGCTACTCCCACAGAAAAGCCGGGTGTGCCTCGTTCCACAAGTATGGCGCCGATATCTGACGGGCTGCCTGTATTGCCAAATCTGGCGTAGACGACAAATGCATGAGCAAAATGACCCTCACTTACAAAAATTTTGGAGCCGTTCAGTTTATAGAAATTTCCTTCTTCAACAGCGGTTGTTGCTAAATCAGTAGCCGCGCTTCCTGCATCCGGTTCACTCATGCCCAACGCGACGTAGTATTTACCCGCAGTGATTTGCGGCAGATATTTCTTCTTCTGTTCCGGAGTCCCCAGATGATTGATAAAGTTCGTGATTCCAGGGCCCGTATGATACACCAGGCGACCACTGGTAGGACACACTTTGCACAACTCTTCAATGATCAACATGGCACTGAACAGATCCAGGTTCATACCGCCATATTCTTCCGGCAGGGTCACTCCGAGAAATCCATGTTCCGCCAGCATCTCTGCATTTTTCCAGAATTCTTCGCCTTCCAGCCAGTGTTTGGCCGGCGTCAATTTCCGCTCAGCAAAATCCCGCGCAACGGACTGCCACTGCAGTTGCTCTGCTGTCAATTGATAAGCCATAAGTCAACTCTCCCCAAAAAAGCGATTTCAAATAACTGCGCTTGCCGTTACTTCGAACTGGCATACACCACTTTTAGTGCGGTTAAGAAGTCTTTGCCGGTCGAACCGATCGAGTATGAACCAACGGCTGAATTTTTAAGGCCGCCAAATGGAACGTGTGATTCGCTGATTGTGCCGTTATTGATATGGATCATACCCGTCTCGATTTCTTCCACGGCTTTCTCCGCATAGAACATATTGTGAGTAAAGCAGGAAACAGCCAGCCCGTATTCGCTGTGATTAGCCACTTGAATCGCTTCCTCAAAGCTGTCTACCGGAATCACAACAAGCACAGGACCAAAAATTTCTTCCTGGGCAATTCGCATATCCGACTTGACATTTGTGAATACCGTTGGTTCATAATAGTAGCCTCCGGCAATTCCATCCGGTTTTTTGCCTCCCACCAGTAAAGTGGCGCCTTCCTCAAGCCCGATTTTGACATATTTCTCGACAGTTTCCAGTTGATCTTGACTGACCAACGGACCCATGTTTACGTTTTCCGATATGCCGTCGCCAATTACATAGGAAGCAAGTTTATCCGCTAAATACTGCGCTACCTCGCTTTCAATCGATCTTTCTACGACGATGCGGCTGATCGACGTGCATCGCTGTCCGCTTGCTGCGAAGGCAGCAGACAAAATCTGATCGACCGCCCCCGAAATATCAGGGTAATCATAAATAATAGCAGCGTTCTTACCACCCATTTCCAACTGCACTTCAATCAGACGTTCTGCCGCCAGTTTATAGATACCGGTCCCAACAAGCGTCGAACCGGTAAAGGTAACCCCTTTTACCAGCGGATGCGATACGAGCGTATTTCCTACGCTCCTGCCGGAACCGACAATTAGATTCAATACGCCTGCAGGAAGCCCCGCCTCTTCAAACAATTCTATGATTTTTGCTCCCATGGACGCTGTCACCGTTGCAGGCTTAAATACAACCGTATTCCCGGCGGCCAGTGCCGGAGCGATTTTACGCAACGGTGTAACCAGTGGAAAATTCCAAGGGGAAATGGCGGCGATGACTCCTTTTGGAACGCGGATAGTTCTCACTTGAATTCCCGCGCGTTCACTTGGAAGGGTTTCCCCTGTCAAACGGAGAGCTTCTCCGGCAGAATACCGCGCCTCGTTAATCGCCTTCGTAATTTCACCGTGTGCTTCCCTGATTGGCTTGCCCATTTCCCTTGTAAGGAGTTCGGCCACCTCTTGTCTTCTTTGCTCCAGAACATCCATAAACTTAAAAATATACTCCGCTCTTTTCGGAGCAGGCATTTTCGACCAACTTTGGAACGCTTCGTGAGCCGATTCAATCGCCTGAATGGCCTCTTCTTGCGTTGAATTGGTTACGATTGCTACAATTTCATCTGTATGGGCAGGATTTTCTCTCTGAATGGTGTCTTCACTTTTTGATGCAACCCATTGACCTCCGATATAATTCTTCACTTGTATGGCTGTTTGTTGTATGGTTGCCATTCTGAATTTCCCCCCTATCTGATTTTCTCGATCATCTTGCGTAAATCAGCGACTGTACAATCCTTCGGATTTGCGTTGGCAATCCCCGACTGAAATGCTTCCTGCGCAATCACATCCAGCTCTTCATCCGATGGGTGCAGATTCAGCGCGTTTAACGTAGTTGGGATTTCCAGGTCCTGAATCAACTGCTCGACTGCGACAATCGAGCGTTCTGCGGCTTCACGCAGGCTTAATCCTTCCACATTTTCGCCAAGAGCGATCGCGATATCCCTGAATTTTTCATAGTTGGTGCTGACGTTATATCTCATAACGACAGGCAATAGCAGTGAATTCGCCAGCCCGTGCGCAACTCCGAGACGTCCTCCGAGCGGATGTGACACTGCATGAACGGCGGCAACTCTTCCCCAAATGAACGCCGCGCCAGCAATAGTGGAAGCCAACATCATATGCGAAGCGGCGTTTATATCCGTTCTCTGTGCCACGAATGGGCGCAGGTGTTTCCCGATTAAGCGAATCGCATATAAACCCAGTGCTTCTGTAATCGGTTGCGCCTGGTTAGATGTATACGATTCGATCGCATGGCTTAGGGCATCCATACCAGTGATCGCCGCAACGCCTCTTGGAACAGTGGTTAGTAATTGAGGATCAAGAATCGCTGCTTTGGCGTGCAATTTTTGGCTTAAAATTCCCATTTTATAATGGCGTTTCTTATCTTTTAACACGGTGGCATGAGTAATTTCCGAACCGGTACCGGCCGTTGTGGGAATGGCAATAATGTCCGGACCTTTGTTTGGGATTTTGTCTTTTCCTTCATACTGATTGAGATCCCCCGGATTTGCTACCGCTATGGAAACACCTTTCGCCGTGTCGATGGAGCTTCCGCCCCCCATACCGATAAGTGCGTCGCATCCGTTTTCTATATACAGATTCTTTACATGCTGGACAATCTCTGTGCTGGGATCCGGTTCTACATCTGTAAATGTGAAAAAATCAATCCCCGCTTGATTCAGTAGATTCTCCAAACGATTCAGATTGCCGGAATGCACAATCCCTTTATCCGTACAAATAAAAACTTTTTTGTAGTTGTACTTTCTGATAATGTCCGGAAGTTCGTTTAACTTATTGACTCCGTAATAAATTTGCGTATGCAGGCCGAATTCAAATGAGTCTAAAGCAAGATTCATATTTTACCACGCCTTTACTGTTTTTATCGATTATCGATAATTTATCTTCATATTATCACACACACCAAAAAAGTAAAGCGAGTATTCAAACTTTTTTCTTTTAGTTAATGCATTAGCGATTACGATCGGGTCGCTCCCAGATAAGCGTTTTGGATTCCGTCGAGCAGCTTCAAGGCAGTATCGTGTGCGGCAACCTTGCCCGCTTCTAAAACATACCCTCGATGGGAAATTGCCAGGCTTTGTCTCGCATTTTGCTCAACCAACAGCACCGTTGTGCCATTCCGGTTAATTTTCTTAATCGTTTGGAACATGTTTTGCACGATCACAGGAGCCAATCCCAGCGAAGGCTCATCGAGCATCAACAGTTTGGGCTTTGCCATTAACCCTCTTCCGATCGCGCACATTTGCTGCTGACCGCCGGAAAGTGACCATCCAAGTCGATCCATCAATGGAATTAGATCTGGAAATACCTCCAAAACTTCCTCCATGTCTTTGTTGACTTGGCTCATAGGAATTTTCCTGCCGGTTGCTCCCAAAACCAGGTTCTCTCTTACAGTGAGTCCCGGGAAAATTTTTCTTCCCTCCGGTACATGAATAAGTCCCTGGCGAACAATCTCTTCCGGCGAGACATGATCGATCCTTTTGCCCATGAATTCGATCGTCCCTGTTTTCGGCCGAATCAATCCGGAAATGGTTTTGAGCGTTGTGGATTTGCCAGCTCCGTTCATTCCCAGCAGAGCCACAATTTCCCCTTCTTTTACTTCAAGGGAGATTTTTCTCAAAGCGACAATTTTACCATACCTTGTTTCGACCCCGTTAAGCCTCAGCACGTACAAATTCCTCCCCGAGGTAGGCTTTAATCACTTCCGGATCACTTAATACTTGCCCGACAGATCCTTCACTGATTTTTTTACCGAAATCCAGAACCGTAACATAATCCGCGACTTGTGTAACCAAATGCATGTCATGTTCAATCAGCAGTATGGTGATACCGAGTTCGTTCATTCGTTTCAGCAGCTTGACCAGTTCTTGCGTTTCTTCCGGATTCATACCCGCAGCCGGCTCATCCAAAAAAAGCAATTCGGGCTCTGTGGCAAGCGCTCTGGCAATTTCCACCATCCTCTGTTGGCCGTAGGAAAGATTCTTTACTTTCTCAAAATAGTTTTCAAACCCTACAAAAGCGAGCGCTTCTTCTGCACGGGCTCTAATCTTCCTTTCCTCATCCCGCATTTTGAAATTAAAAATAATATTCAACAGATTTGCTTTTGTCCGTGTATGCTGGCCAATCATGACGTTATCAATGACGGAAAGTTCCGGAAATAAACGAATGTTCTGAAATGTTCTGGCGGCTCCCATTTTTACAATCAAGTGCGGCTTCAGGTTAGTGATTTCCTGGTCGCGGTATTTGATATGCCCGTCGGTTGCGGTGTAAATCCCGCTTAACACGTTAATCACCGTCGTTTTCCCGGATCCGTTCGGACCGATGAGAACGTGAATGTCGCCTTTTTTTACATTAAAATCGACACCGTCCACCGCTTTAACGCCGCCAAAATGTTTCTTCAACCCTTTAACTTCGAAGATCACTTTGTCCTCTTTGATTTTCGCTAAGGCATCTTCCCGTTCCAGGTAGGCGAGTTTTTTCCCCTCAACAAACTTAATCGCTGCAAGCTTTTCTTGATTGTTGATTTTCTTTTTAAATGCCAAATGATAAAGATCGCTGACGATTCCCCAGATTCCGTTTGGAACAAAAATCAGGAACACGATAATCAAACCGCCGTATATGGCCAAATAATATTCTTTGAACGACCGCAGCCATTCCGGCAGCCACGTTAACACAACCGTTCCCACAAGCGTACCGATTATGGAATCCGAGCCGCCGGTAATCAACATCGCAAAAAAACTGACTGATTGATCAAAGCTAAAGACGTCCGGGCTGATATATCCGGTACTTGATGCATACAGGAAACCGCCAATGCCGCCTAAAGTGGAGCATACCGAAAACGCCAGCATTTTTGTTTTAAACAGGTCAATACCGGCGGCGGATGCGGCCAATTCATCTTCGCGCAAAGCGAGCAATGCCCGGCCCAATCTTGATTTTCTCAAACGGTAAACAAATAGAATGCAAAGGAATAAAAGAACCAAGCAGAACCAGTAGAAATAGGTTGCATTTTCAATCCCGAACGGACGTGGAATTTTGCTTAATCCATCGGCACCTCCAGTAATGCTTTTCGAGTTATGAAGGACAAGTTGGATGATGATTTGAAATCCGATCGTAACAAGCGCCAAGTAGTGAGTAACGAGACGCAGAGAGATGGCGCCAAGGAACAATCCCGTTACAATCGGAATGAGTAGGGCTAAGATCACTCCGATCCCATAAGGCAATCCGAACAGTACGGTCGAGGATGCAAGCGAATACGCCCCCAGACCAAAAAACGCCGCTTGGGCAAGCGAAATTTGTCCCGCATATCCCATACCTACCGTTAGTCCGAGCGTAGCAAAGCAATACACGGTTGTTCGCAAAACCTCTGTCATATAGTAGTTGCCTAAGCGGCCTCCTGGAAGTAGAAACGGTATGCAAAAGGCGACAACAACAAATAGCAGGCCACCGATTAGAAATAGAGGTTGAGTGGGTTTCACGCTTTTCAATTCATTTTGATTGTAATGATTTTTTATAAGAGTATTGGTTTGCATAGTAACACTCCCTAGAGTTGAAATTCATCGGGGGATTATGCTTTTGTTCCGACTTTTTCTCCAAATATTCCATATGGCCTAAAGATCAGGAACAGAATTAAGAACAAAAACGCAAAACCGTCTTTATAAGGACCTGAAATATAAGCGGCAGCATAGGTTTCCGCAATGCCAATCATCAAGCCGCCGATGATCGCGCCTTTGACGTCGCCTAAACCACCAACGATGGCTGCCGCAAAAGCTTTTAATCCAATGATGGATCCCATTGTATGGCTTACCATAAAAATAGGTGCGACAAGAATGCCGGCCGCCCCGCCCAGTGCAGCGCTATAAATAAATGTCAGCGCTTGCATATAGGAAACCTTTATACCCATTAATTTTGCGGTATTTGGATCCTGTGCAGTGGCTTGCATCATTTTGCCCAGCCGCGTTTTTTCAAATAAAAAGTACTGAAGAATCAGCAGAATAACGGCACAGCAAAGGATTGAAAGATATTGGACGGAAATCACGATTTCCCCCACATTGATCGTATCCGTTTGAAAGAGGGGCGGCAGTTTTAGCGGAACTGCACCATAAATCAGCAGGAAGATATTCTGGAGAATCATTGAAGCTCCGAGTGTGCTGATCATAACAGCCAAAAACGCCTTATTCCGTTTTGCAAAAGGGCGGTATACGGTAAGCTCAAATAAATAGCCGATCACGCCGGCGATGATCGTCCCGACAATAAGGCCGACCCAAATCGGCATATGAAGACTTACAATCAGTGTAAACGCAACAAAAGCTCCCATCATGGTAAACTCGCCTTGCGCGAAGTTGACCACATTCACGGATACGTAAATTAAAACAAATCCCAGCGCCACAAGCGCATAAATGCTTCCTATCGCCATTCCGCTGACCAGGAGCTGCAGGGGCATATTGATAAGATCCATAAACTTCCCCTTCCTCGTGTATTGGTTGAATTCGGCGGTATCGAACGCCCGCCGAATTCAACATTTGGTTTACTGTTTCACTGTAACAATTTGGCCTTTATCGACTTTTACAATCGAATACGCGTGCAAACCGTCACCGTTTTGATCAAAGTTGTATTCGCCTTCGACCCCTTTGTATCCCTTAATGCCCAGGATTCCTTCACGGATTTGATCAGGGGAAGTGCCTTTTTCCGCCATAACTTTGGCTAAAATTTTTATCGAATCATACACCCAACCCGAGTACAAATCCGGAATATCCGTATATTTCTTCGAGAACTCTGCAACAAACTTTTTCGTTTCCTCACTTTGGTCAAGAGCGAAATCGTTCACTCCATAAATGCCGTCCAGTTTGTCGCCCGCCAATTTGATCGTCGTCGTCTGGGCTGCTGATGCGGAACCGACGAATTCAGCATTGACGCCAAGCTGTCTCATCTGAGTAACCAGCTGGGCAACATCCGCCGAAAGAGTCATATAGCCGTTGATTACTTCTGCACCTGATTTGCGGATGTTTTCAAGGACCGGAGTAAAGTCTTTGGTATTGGCCGTATACCCTTCAACCGCTACCGGGGTAATACCCTTTTTCTTGTATTCCGCAAGCAGCATGTCTTTGCCGCTGGTGCCGAAAGCGTCGGTGTCATAAACAATAGCGATTTTATTTTTGCCTAATTTGTCTGTTGAGAAATCTACGATGGTTTTGGCGGAATAGAGGTCACTGGGTCGGAAGCGGAAGAACCATTTGTTTTTCAATTCGGTTGTTAAAGCGGGACTGGTTCCGCCGATCATGACCGGAACGCCTGTTTTCTGTGCGATCTCATTGATCGACAGCGACATCGTACTCGTAATCGGACCGATAACCGCTACAATATTCGGATCGGAGATCAGTTTTTGGAATGCGGATACCATACCGTCATTTGTCCCGCGATCATCTTCGACCACCAACTCGAGCTTTTTCCCTTTAACGCCGCCAGCAGCGTTAATCTCATCGAGCGCGATTTGAGCTCCTTTTTTCTTAAACTCGCCAGTCAGCGCAGATTTACCTGTCAGGTCGGCTGACATACCGATTTTAATCACTCCGCCCTTATCTCCGTCTGCGTTGCCACCCGTGCTGCTGCTCCCACAAGCAGATAGAATGACCATGCTTGCGGTTACACACATTGCGAACATGGCGCGAATCGACTTTTTCATGTTTACACCCCTTTTTTGTCGATTTAGTAGATTTTTCATCTCATACAATTCTTGTACA
Organism: Effusibacillus dendaii; assembly: GCF_015097055.1. Taxonomy (NCBI): domain Bacteria; kingdom Bacillati; phylum Bacillota; class Bacilli; order Caryophanales; family Alicyclobacillaceae; genus Effusibacillus; species Effusibacillus dendaii. Next base: position 579,401 of record NZ_AP023366.1, on the reverse strand, counting down.
CTGCTTTTTCGCTTTCAAATTCCCCCCTATCAACAGCAAGCGCTTTCATAGCGATTATTGATTATCGATTAACGATATAATCAGTTTATTTTACCTCTTCACTATTTGTCAATTCATTTTTCTGTTTATATGTACTATTAAAAAATTATAAAATATTCAGTTAAAAAAATATGTCGAAAGATCACACCTGCCTATCTTTCTTAATGCATGTTTATAAGCAGATTTGACAAACAACCATTACTTCCCTCTCTTTATCGATAACTGCTTATAACAAAAAGGGACGTCCCGAGCCTATTCGGTCCATCCCATAACACCGGTTATCCCACACCATAATATACGTTATGTGAATCAACAGAAAATCCAGAGGTCGCGTTATATGCATTTAAAGGCACTGTACACGGTACAGTCCGTAACCAGGCAAAGAGATCATTGGTTTTGAATCAGCCATTAAGCCGTGCGAAGGTTTCTGAAAAGCGATATGAGCCAACCGGCGGGTCAAATCGGCCACATTCATTGATTCCATATCGTTCAGACTAAAAAATCCTGCCTCATCGACCTCATCTTTATCCGGTTGAGGCTGTCCTTCCAGATACTCCATCAGAAAAACGATGTATACATTGTGTACATCACGCGGCAGATCCCCAAGAGCTATAATTCCATTCACCCTGGAAGAGATTCCTGTTTCCTCCAATACTTCCCGCACAATGCTTTTCTCAATCGGTTCATACTGTTCGATATAACCGCCCGGATTCGTCCATAACCCTTTTCCTGGATCCTGGCAGCGCCGAACAAGCAGGATCTTTTCATCCTTCATTATGAGTGCACCGACGCCAATGCTGTAATTTCCCCAAAATACAAAGCTGCAGCTGGGACACGCTTTCCGGTTCTCCCCTCCTATGCTGCGGATTTCCAAACGCTGGCCACAAGACAAACAATAATGAGCTTCCACGTTATATTCCGGTCTCCTCTTCGCTTATTTAAAATTTGGCTTTCTTTTCTCTGCCATAGACAGTATGCCCTCATGAAAATCGGGAAGTTCTGTGACTATTCCCATTGCTGAGGAAATCATGTCCAATGACGAACGCAGATCCATCGTTAAGCTCTGGTAAACGGCTCTTTTCATAAACCGTATCGCTTGTTGAGGGCCGTTTGCCAATCTTTCTGCATAGCTCTCAACAAAATCGGTCAACTCTTCATCAGAAACTACATGTGTAACCAAGCCAATTTCCTTTGCTTCCTCGGCAGTAAGAATATCACCTCTCCATAACATTTCCAAAGCCTTGTCAATTCCTACAATTCGCGGCAGAAAGTATGCTCCGCCATCTCCAGGGACTATACCGACTTTCACATATCCTTCTCCTAACTTGGCACTTTGTGCGGCAATACGAATATCACACATCAATGCCATATCTAAACCTGCCCCTACCGCAAATCCGTTAATAGAGGCAATTACAGGTTTATCAATTTCTTGCATTAACAGAGGAATCCTCTGCACTTTCTTCCATAGCACATTTTTCCTTGCCAATGCGGTTGAGGTAAAGTCCTCCTTCTCATCCGAATCGTCGTACAGGAATCCGCCTCCGTTGATCAGGGATTTAATATCTCCGCCAGTACAAAATGCTTTGCCGCTGCCGGTAAGGATCACTACTCTTATTTCTTCCGAGTCACGAATGGTTTCCAATGCTTCCATCCAGGAAAGAATCATTTCCTTGCTAAATGCATTCAAGCTATCGGGTCGATTCATAGTAATCCTTGCAATTCCATTCTCTACCGAAAATAACAAGTCGCCCATTTTCCATTCTCCTTATTTTTAAAAATTTGATTCTTTCACAGAAAACTGAACCATTTGATGCAATACCCGTACGGCACGCTCTGCTGTAGGATATAAAGGAATTTGCGCTTGTTTCAGCATCATCATCCCTTGTTTGGCCAGAGATTCGGCTATCGACCAAGCCAGAATGATCGGTTTTTCCGCCCGTTGGAAGATTTCAATAATGTCAGCCGCCACCTGGGAAGCGATAGGTTCACCTACTGTCGTTAACATAAGAATGATCGAATCAATGTTATGATCGTCCAAAAATACGAGTAATGTCTCTTTAAATATGTCCGGATTCATAATGATGTTGGCTGTGGTATCCAGAGGATTTTTCACCTGCGCGAAGGATGGCAAAACTTGTTTCAGTTTTTCTTTACTTGTCACATTCAAATCAGGTAAATTCAATCCACATGCGACACAATGATCTGCAAGAATTGTACATGCGCCACCGGATGTGGAAATGATCCCCACGCGGTTCCCTTTTGGTGGTGGTAAGACTGACATAGCTTTCGCCGTGTCAAACATATCTTCTAAGTATAGAACGGAAATGATCCCATATTGGTTAAACAAAGCTTGATAGACTTGGTAATTTCCAGCCAAGGATCCGGTGTGTGACTTAACCGTATTCTGGCCAATGTCTGTTCGTCCGTTTTTATAAACGATAACGGGCTTTCCTATATCTCTGGCTCTTGCAAGCACCTGCTTGAACTTTTCCCCATTTGAAATGCCTTCTAAAAACAAACAAATCACTTTTGTATTCTCATCATTCAATAAATAATCGAGATAATCAGATGAGTCCAAATCCGCTTCGTTTCCCGAACTGATGCAAAACCCTATACCGATTCCTTCTTCCCAGGCTTTGCTCAATAAGCCTCCGCCAACGGCTCCGCTCTGTGTGATAAAGGAAATGGCTCCAACCGGCACATTTTCCATTTCCATCGACATGCTAAAACTTAAAAACAATTGATGATGTGTATTAACAACTCCGATTGAATTCGGTCCGCATAGTCGGATGCCTTTTTCCCGCGCAAAGTCGATCAGTTGTTTTTGCAGTCGTTCCCCATCTTTACCCGTTTCCGAAAATCCCGAAGAACTGATGATGACCGTCTCTATCCCTTTTTCTGCACATTCTTGCAGCACACTGAAAATATGCTGGTTGGGAACAATGAGGAAGGCCAGGTCCACTTTTTCAGGGACTTCCCTGACGCTTGAGTAGGCGGTTAATCCTTGAATGATATCCTCTTTCGGATTAACAGGATAAACGGTTCCTTTGTAAGAGTGATTCAGAAGGTAAGACAGCAAACGTCCCCCCATTTTCGCCGCATTATTTGAAGCCCCTACAATGGCTATCGACTCTGGGTAGAGTAACTTATGCACTTGATTTCGCGTGTTCTCCACCTTTGCTCCCCCTTTTTTGCTTTACCAAAAGTCCAGCAAAATACGCGCATCCACAGCACATATCCCTTTTTCATATACAAAAATCGGGTTGAGATCGATTTCCTGGATTTCGTTTACTTGAACAGCTAACTCCGCTATTTTGTGAATTACCGCTTTAATCGCATCGATATCCCGCTTCTGTTGTCCCCGGTATCCACGAAGCAATGGATATCCTTTAATTTCTTTGATCATGGTTCCCACATCTTGGTCAGTGAAAGGGTAGACCCTTAAGGAGATATCTTTGATTAACTCAACGAAGATACCACCTAAACCGAACAGGACGGTAGGACCAAAAACCGGATCTCTTTTCATTCCAATGATAATTTCAATGTCCTTGTCAGCCATCGTCTGAACGGACACACCCTGTATACGGGCCATTGGCACGTTTTTTGCCGCACTGTTCATAATTTTGTCATAGGCCTCTATTGACTCTTCAACCGATCCAATTCCTACTACGACACACCCTATATCCGATTTATGCGCGATATCGGGAGAATGAATTTTCATGACAATCGGAAAGCCCAATGAAGATGCCTTCTCCGCCACTTCCTCACGAGTTTTCGCGATCATAATAGGAGGAGTATTAATTCCTAGTTCTGATAAAATCAACTTTGATTCATATTCAGTTAAGAGTTCTCTTTTTTCTTCCCTTGCTTGTTCTATAATGAAACGAATTTTTGTATTACTCATAAGCACCACCTCCGCACCTTGCATGATAGGTTCAGGAATGAACGGTTATAAAGTAATAAATGACCATAGGGATCCAGCACCTGTGTTCATTAATCGCTTCCCTAACTGTTCTGCCCATTCGCTCTCGGTTCCGAATTCATCACGCCAAGACCAGAGACGGCGGGTACTTTGATGTAACACATGTTCATCGGTAAATCCTATCGCACCATGAATTTGGTGGGCAATCGGCGCTGCTATGCTGGCTGCTTGCCCGATTCGGATTTTTGCAACGATAGTTTCAGTCGGATTCACTGCGTCTGTGAACGCTTCAACAGCATAGTCGGCAGCAACCCCCGCCGCTGCCACCTCCCCTGCCAGAATGGCAATTTGCTGTTGGATTGCCTGGAAGCGGTTAAGAGAACGCCCAAACTGCTGGCGTTCATTCGAATAAGCCAGAGCCAGTTCCAAAATCCGTTCCAGTGCTCCCGCCATTAAGACGGATCGGGTTAATGCTCCATAAGATTGTAATTTGTTTTGCACTGCTTCTCCGTCGACCGCGGCATAGGGACAATCTTGCATTTCCACGCCGTTTAATTCGACAATATCGCGTGCTTCACCAGCCAGATTTTTGCCAGGTATAATGATACAATCATCAGGATCAATCACAGCGACCAAAAATTCTTGTTCCGATTGACCCATAACGACTAATTTTTCCGCATATCTCGCCCATGGCACATTCTTCGCTGTTCCGCAGATGGTCATCCCATTTGCATTTCTCCTGACTTCTATCGTTCCATTATTTTCAAACGGCAAAATCGTCAACGGCTGTTCGTAAATCGGCAGCCCTAATTCGGCGAGCAGCCAATTCGCCATATATGTTTCCGCTAATGGAATGGGAGCGGAGTATTTACCGCTAATTCTAAGTATGCTTAAAGCATCGCCATAATCTCCGCCGGTTCCGCCAACCTCTTCGGATACAGCTACGGTAATCATCCCCGCTTCGGCCAGTGTTTTCCACAATTGACCTGCCCAAGCTCCATGTTCGGATTCATTTATCATCTCTTTTGAACAAAAGTCTTTCATTATTTTCGTGACGGAGTCGATAATCATTTTACGCATCTCGTTCATCGCGCAGCTACCCCCTTAGCAACAATGCCGCGTAAAATTTCGGTTGTTCCACCGCGAAGCGTAAAACCAGGTGCATGCAATAACGCTTCGGCCAACCTTTTTTCATATTTTGTCGGGGCATGGACTGCAGAGGGGGCTGTCAACCTAGGGGAAACCAGCAATCGCGCGATCTCTGCGACGTCACGCTCGAATTGTGTTCCCAAATCTTTAACGAGTGCTGCAGCAATGTCAGGTGTTACACCGCGTTGCAGTAAACTGGCAACACCTAAAGACATGTGACGCAATGTGCGCAAACGGGCAGCCAATTGTCCAATTTCAATGTGAATTCGTTTGTCTGTATGGTCTTGGAGAATGTCCACTAATTCGACCAACAATGGAAACGTGCTTAGGAAACGTTCCGGTCCGCTTCGTTCATACGCCAATTCAGCCATTCCCTGTTTCCAGCCGTTACCGACCTCACCCACCAGCATGTCATCCGATATAAATACATCTTCAAAGATTACTTCATTAAAATGATGTTCGCCGTTCATTAAACGTATCGGCCTGATCGTTACACCATTCGCGGACAAATCTACGAGAAGCTGACTCATCCCTTGATGGCGATTCTCCGGATTTTGAGGTGAGGTACGGCATAGTACAATCATGTAGTGAGCATGATGGGCGCCGCTACTCCACAACTTGCTGCCGTTTAAAATCCATCCTTGTTCCACCTTTGTTGCACTCGTTAATACGCCCGCTAAATCGGAACCCGCATTTGGCTCACTCAATCCGATCGCAAAGTAACATTCTCCCTTTGCGATCTTTGGCAAAAAAAATTGCCGCTGCTCTTCCGTTCCGTACCTCAACAATAAAGGTCCCGTCTGGCGGTCCGCAATCCAATGCCCGGCAACCGGGGCGCCCGCTGCCAACAGTTCTTCGGTTACAACGAAGCGTTCGATTGCTGTTCTTTCATGTCCCCCATACTTTTTGGGCCAGGTCATTCCAATCCAGCCACGTTCCCCCAACTTGCGGCTAAATTCCTGCGATAGTTCACCAAGCCATGAATCACACTTTGGCTCGAATGAATCTGCGTTCAGTTCTTCTGAAATAAATTTACGGACTTCCTCCCTCAGCTTTTCGGTTTCTTCCGACAGTTTAACGACCGGCAACTCCAGTAACTTGTGCAATAAGACTCACCTCTGTTTATTTTTTCCGGAAAAGCTCCCATATTCAGGAAACACTATCTTTTACCACTACATCGGCAACATGGATATCCTTTAAAATTTTCTGGATGATCACCTCATCCCAAATTTCGCCAGTTGTTCCTGTTTGTTTGATTTGAAGGGAATCATTTCCGGGATACCTTATGTTTCGATAAATCAGAACTCCATGGCCGCTTTTCTTCAATTCTTCCAACGATCTGCACAAATTGCTCATACCCTTTTTCTCGCTTTTGACAAACAAATCACCCAAGATATTTCCTGCGTACATATATAACGGAATGGGGGACAGCCCTTTTACACTGCCTTCCACGACTACCAAATATTCACTGTCGTCCAACTGATTGATATATATGATGGCGTGTAACATGCCATATCTGGTAGGGAAGGAAAATTGGCCTATGCGTTCAATAAGAGATTCCGTTTTCTTTCGATAATTGTAAAGTTGAGTCATGGATACTGTTTTCAAACCCTCTTCTTTAGCTCGCTTCTTCAGTTCCGCCATGTTCGCTATAGACCCATCCTTACCCAATACCTCACAAAATGTTCCGGACAATGAGGAAGAATCGCAAAATTGCGCCAAATCAACCGCCGCCTCGGCGATTCCTTTCTTATCCAGAAGTCCCCTGCTCTCCGCCACGAGGGGAAACATATGGCCCGGCCGCTTGAAATCCTCGGGTGATGACTCTTCCCTGAGCAAAGCTTGAATGGTTTCCGCACGTTCATAAGCAGATATGCCCGTACTGGTTTTTGTGTAATCTACTGAAACGGTAAATGCTTTTTCACCAGGTTCACCGTAAGGATTTACCATTAAAGGAATATTGAGAAATTTAGCCCGTTCTTTTGTCAAAGCTATACACACCAAGCCTTTAGCTTGTGTGATCATATAATTAATGATTTCCGGTTGTATATGTTCAGATAGGGTATAGAGATAACCCAATGGATGTCCAGGCGTATGATCATCAACCAAGATGACCATCCCCCCTTTTTTCAAAGCTGCCATACTGTCTTCGATCGGATCAAACATACCTCTCCTCCTATCGATTTATGTTTATAGGTAAAAAAGAAAACAAGAGAAGAAGAGCGAACCCTTCTTCTTCCTTGGAAAATGATCATGATCGGTTAGTCGGCCCATTCTCCATTATGAGGAAAGTCTTCAAAATCTTTCGGATCATGTGTGAAATAGACAGGGATGCCAGCCTGTTCGATGGCACGAATTTTCATATAAGAATCGGTCACAGCCTCGTTATTCCAATCGTATGGCATTGGCGCCAAGCTCTGATAGGCTTCTTTCAAATGAGCTGTATCCGCACCCAGACATACCAGTCCGCGATTCTCCAATCTGATCATCATCGCCTGATGTCCGATGGTATGTCCTGGAGTAGAGATCAGTTTAATTGTTCCGTCCTGGAACAAATCTACATCGCCATTTAATTGGATGAATGTGAATCCCCTCGTTTCCTTGTAATCGTTTAAGCAGTAAACCAGTCCCGGCCAGTGATCAGGCCACCAGGCATAGCGAAGTTCATTTTTCTGTACCACGAAAGTGGCATCCGGAAAATGGCACATCCCCCCTGCATGATCCAGGTGCAAATGGGACATGACCACGTATTTTACATCGTCCAGTTTGTATCCCAAGTTAATCAATTGACGGTCAATTGCCCCTTCGCGCGTTAAAGTACAGCCGAAGGCATCACGCATTCCGGGACCCCAGTATTTTTCTGCCGCTTCCGGGTCGGCTACCTGATAGTTCACACCCGTGTCGTAAAGAATTAATCCTTTTTGCGGGTGCTCAATGATATAGACACTTGATGGTACGGTAATCTTTCCAGTAGCCCCAGTCATCAAAACCCCTTTGTCAATATTTAAAGGTCCACAGTCAACTACGGTCACCTTCAACCCTTTTGCCATATTATCATTCCTCCCATTGAAAGAAATTTACAGGATGCCTCGTTCCATGAATTGCTGCTTTAACTTCGCAACATCGTATCCATATTTTTTTAGCTTGCGATAAATGGAACTTCGATTCATATTTAGTTCTTTGGCCGCTTTGGTAACATCCATCTTGGTACGTTCCAATATTTCCAGTATCCATTTCATTTCCGCCTGCTCTACCGGATTCAGATTCTCTGCGTGACCGCCTGCCAGGGGGAAGTCGTGCCGAGCCAGATCTTTCGGTAAATCTTCCGGTGTGATTTGCCCATTGGAAGAGAAGTTTACTGCATATTCCATCACATTTTCCAACTGACGAATGTTTCCATGCCAAGGATACTGAGTTAAAATCTGCTTGGCTTCATCCGTGATCACACATGGTCCAATTCCTTTTCTTTTCGCAAAATGTTTGAAGAAATGTTCACAGAGCAATGGAATATCTTCTCTGCGGTGGCGCAATGGAGGCATTTCGATTTCTATCACATTGATCCGGTAGTAGAGGTCCTGACGAAATCTTCCTGACTTAATCTCTTCCGGAAGATTTTTGTTGGTGGCCGCAATCACTCGGACATTAATCGGAATACAGTGTGTACCACCCAACCGCATAATCTCTTGCTCTTGAATGACGCGTAGAAGATGAACCTGCAGTCCTAACGGCATGTCACCAATCTCGTCCAAAAAGATCGTTCCGTGGTCAGCCATTTCAAATTTACCAATGCTGCCTTTCGGATTGGCGCCTGTGTAAGCGCCTCCTACGTAGCCGAATAATTCACTGGGAAGCAAATTTTGAGGGATGGCTGCACAGTTGATGGCAACAAATGGTTGATTGCATCTGCTGCTCGCCTGATGAATGGCATTTGCAATCAATTCTTTGCCGGTGCCGCTTTCACCCGTAATCAGCACATTGGAATCGCATTGGGCAGCCACTTTGCCCAAACGTATGGTGCGTTGGAAAGCCTCGGATTGTCCAATCAAGCATTCGAATGAATATTTGGCATGGTTACGCTGTTTTACTTTATGGTGGTTCATGCGTGCCGGTTCTTCCAAGAGTGCTAATTGTCCGATCAGACGGCCGTTCCAGAAAATCTTCTTAAATCTGGCTTTATAACGTGAATCAACAAGGATCACTCCTTCTTCCCATTCCTTCTCCCGATCCCTTTCATTGCCTTCCAAACCACGAGAGAGGATGGCGCGGACATCCTCTTTAGGAAAGTCTTCATTCATCCACAACGGATTGCCTTTGGAATCGCTTAAGATAACCAGATGATTCTTCCACTTCATCACACTATTGACGTAAATATTTTGCATCATTTCTCGAGCTTCATAGTAATTTTGAAAGAGAATCCGCTCAATTTCATTGGCTCCCCAAATGGCCATCATCATACTGCGAGGTTGTATAATGTGGTTTTCTGTCGAGAGATTGAGAACCGCCACTACTTCATGCGAGAAGGGATCCCGGATTGGAGCGGCTGAACAGATCCACTGATGGCAACCTTGCGCATAATGTTCTGAGGAAAACAGTTGCACCGGTTGCTTTAAAACAATAGATGTGCCAATTGCGTTGGTTCCCGCCCAACGCTCTCCCCAATGCGAACCGGTTGCAGCATTGACCGTATTTCCGATTTTTTGCAGAGTGCACGGATCACCCTGCGCATCCAAAATCACGCCTTCTTGGTCTGCGAACAGAACGACATGGTGGGTATTGGATAGTTCATGGTCCAATTTCTTTATAATCGGTTTTGCCAAAGATAATACTTCGTTGGATTTTTGCAAATCGATCAATCGATGTTCCGACAAATTTTTCGTAGAACCTTGGATCAGCGGGTTCAACCGATAGTCTTTGCAACGTTCCCAAGATTGTAAAACCAAATCACGTATAATAGAATCTTTGGAGGAAAGATGTCCATCTTTCTGTTCTTCAAACAGCTGTTTCCTCCAAATTTCAAACAATTTGTCTCGAATCGACACAACATCGGCTTCATTTACTTGTTTGTAAATTGAAACAGGAATGATGGACATGATTTTCCCTCCCACTGTTACATCGATTTTATTATACGTTTTATTCAGTATATTAATTCGATATAAACAGTTCTGAATATCGTTTCAGAAGAGTGTTAATAGGGAAACATTTCCTTTAGAATAATCGTGACCCGTACAGGCGTATACTGTAAACTGCTCTCCCCAGTTTGTTCGAATTTTGCTTCTCCCTTCATTTTACACCCGTGGTATGGATCCGTATCAGACAATAGATTCACAATTACTTTTGGACTCTGCATCATTAGTTGAACGGTGCGACTGTTCGCGTTATCCGTGTATAGCAAGGCATTCTCCCCATTCATTTCTACGTGGCGCACCGATATATTGGGATACCCGTCCTCTCCCATACAGGAGACATATACGTTGCCATTACTCTTGCGAAGCCATTCCATCATCTGGTCGCTGGTTATCCCCTGATTGTTGATCATCATTAGTCCACCCAGTTTGGCATCACTTGACTTGCAAACATCTCAATATGACGCATCATGTCCTCATGAGGAACTAAGCCAGGATATTGCCACATCAGCAAGTATTCGGGGTTATGATTCTTTACCAACTTTTCAATCATAAAATTCACGCTATCAGGTGTTCCAACATATTCGAAACCGCGATCATAGAGTGTATTGAAGTCCCCACCGATTTGACCCTTTTCTCCATCTCTACGAAGCGCTTCACCAAATCCCAGAGGATGGAACCAATTCTCCCACACCCATCCGTTTCCACCTGCTGCCAATCGCTTCCCTTCTTCATCGGTTTTGGCTACAAGAACATCCCGGAAAACACCCACACTCTCGCCCAGAGCAAGCTCACGTCCCACCTTGCTTGCTTCTTCCTGATAAGCACGTAGCAGATTGCTGATAGATGTATCATCTGTATTCAGCATAAATGGCACAATGTGTTCCCGTGCGCAGAATCGGAAAGTCTCCTCACTGAATGAAAATGGCTGCCAAACCGGTACATGCGGTTTCTGATAGCAACGCGGCGCAATTCCGATTTCGCTGATCTGATTGTCATCGCCCAATCCTTTGCCAAATGCGCGAACCGCTTCCATCGGGAATTGCAGATTCTCAGGCGGAATGTTCCAAAAGTCTCCCTTATAGGTGAATGTTTCCGAAGTCCAAGCTTTTTTCATGATTTGATAGTGTTCATTAAACAACGCTCTGTTTTTCGCGTCCGTTTCCGACTTGTCCGAGTACGTGGCCCCTACACCGTAAACTTGACCCAATATATCGGCCCAACGTTTCTGATAGCCGCGGGCGATTCCGGCTATCGCCCTTCCTTTGGTCATTTGGTCCAGCATGGCGATATCTTCAGCCAAACGAATTGGATTATGGAAAGGAAGAACATTGGCCAATTGGGCAAGTTTAATATTTTTGGTCTGCATTCCTAGGTACAGGCTCAGAAGAATCGGATTGTTGGACGTTTCAAACCCTTCAATATGAAAATGGTGTTCTGTAAAAGCACACGCATAATACCCCAATTGGTCGGCCGCTTTGACCTGTTCAGTTATTTGGTACAGCATACTTTGGTAAGCCTGTGTATTCTGACCAGGCAGCATCCTCGACTCAATCTGTTTTTTCGTTCCTACAGTCGGCAAATAGAATAATACAAATTTCAAATGGAACACCTCCTGATTTTTTCGAAACTTTGACGGTAAACGAACGCCCAAGATGTAATCACCCGTTCAGCTCCCTTCTTTTTTGGACTTTGGGCGATTTGACATTTTATATAAGCAAAACGGATGCCAACATCATCCTTTGAAAAAATGGCATTTTCCCCTATTTTCCACCTATGTCTCCAATAAAGGGGATTGCAGGCTGGAGACAGATTTCAGTTACCGCGCCTTTATTTACGGCTTGTTCTCCCCGTTGGCGCATGACTTTTCAGTCCTGTTGCGTTATTGCGACAATTTCTGATTTCTGCAACATTCTCTTGTTGTTATAACTCCCCTGGAAACCCGTCTGGCATATATTGAGCATTGCCGCAGTACAGTGTTCCTTTTCAGAATGAATGGAGTGGAGACGCCATGTTGAAGTAAATATTTTGATGCAAACAATAACAAAGGAAGCTCCAAACGAGCTTCCTAGGGATTTTTACGTGGAAATCTATGCTGTCCAGGCATTTTCTGACAGCTCTGGGCGCTATCGATTGACAATTTGCGATACAATTTCGTAGGAGCGCAGCCGTGCCTGATGGTCAAAAATCTGGGCATTGACCATGATCTCGTCCGCCTGGGTGTCATCCAGGAACGACTGCAGTTGTTCCTCTACGGCCTTGGGGCCGCCGACAAATGTATAGCGCAACTGCTGTTTGACAGCAGCCTTCTCGTAATCGGTCCACAGTTCGTCCATGTTTTCCACCGGAGGATGTAACTGACCGGGGAGACCACGCACCAGATTCAGGAACTGTTGTTGCATCGAGGTAGCCAGCCAGCTGGCTGTTTCATCGCTATCGGCTGCAATGACGTTTACACACACCATTGCGTAAGGCGCATCAAGCACTTCCGAAGGTTGGAAACTGCTGCGGTACAGTTTCAAGGCTGGAAGTGTATGATTCGGAGAGAAATGACTCGCAAACGCAAATGGAAGCCCCAGTTCGCCAGCCAACTGTGCGCTAAAACCACTCGAACCCAACAGCCAAATTGGAATGTTCAGTCCTTCACCAGGAATCGCCCGTACAGGCAAGGTACGCGGATCCACAGGCGGATTTAAATAGGATCGCAATTCATCTACCTGTTCCGGGAAGTTCTCGCCATTGCTTCCCAAATCCCGGCGCAGAGCATGGGCGGTCACCTGATCGGTACCCGGTGCGCGGCCCAGTCCAAGATCAATACGTCCCGGATATAAAGATTCCAAAGTACCGAACTGTTCGGCAATCACCAAGGGAGCATGATTGGGCAGCATGATCCCGCCTGAGCCTACACGAATAGTGGAAGTGCCTCCTGCTATGTATCCAATTACGACCGATGTAGCCGAACTTGCAATGCCGGTCATATTATGATGCTCAGCCAGCCAGTAGCGGTGGAAGCCCCATTTCTCGGCGTGCTGGGCGAGATCCAGACTGTTGCGGAAAGAGTCAGCAGGTGTGCCACCGACCACGATCGGAGAAAGATCCAGAACTGAGAAGCGGATATCGCTCAGCCGCTTTTTATTTTTATGTACAGAATTTGTTTCGGACATATTTTTTCCCCCTTCTGTCGTACGAACTGAAAATGGACAGGTATATGTATAAGGATATACCTACCAAGATTGTATTTGCAAAATAAGTGAGTGCAAGGTGATTCTCTTCTTAATGTGTTCCATTTGCTTTCGCAAGTTGTATTTTCCATTACTTTTCTATAATTACGTAGTTCTCGTATAATTTCACCATAGAATACAAAGGAGGAAACGGCAATGAATTTTACGACCTCAACCGGGATAGTCCTGCATTATAAAAGACAGGGAAAAGGTGAACCGTTGGTTTTTATTCATGGCTTGGCAAGCAATCTTCAGTCATGGAATTATCAATTTCAACATTTTTGCCGGAGTTTTGACACCCTTGCATATGATTGCCGTGGTCATGGCGCTTCTACGATTCCTGAGGTTTTGTCTATGCAGGATCACGCGAACGATGCTTTTGAAATCTGTTCTTTATTCGAACAGCCAGTAACGGTGGTAGGAATCTCAATGGGTGGTTACATTGTTCAGAATCTTATGATTCAGCATCCGGAAATCGTCAAGAGAGCTGTACTGATCGCAACCAAATCCCACGGTAAGGGAGCGGCTACATCAAAAGCAGCAGATACTCAAGAGAAAACAGATCCATTGGAAGCCCGATTCCGTTTTTCAAGGGAGTTTCTGTATGGACCGGATACAACGGACGAGCAAATACACCAATATATTAAACTTGAGGAACAAATTCCTCCCGAACAGTTTTTGCTGGTCAATCATGCCATAACGGAGTTTGATTATCGACCCCTACTGAATAAATTTAACAAGCCAGTCTTAATCATTCACGGAGACCATGATCACCTTATTCAACCGGAATACGGCAAAGAATTAGCCGACATAATCCCCAATGCACAATTTGTCTCGATTCCAAATGGGGGTCATGCTGTGATGATTGACAAACCGCAGGAAGTGAACAGGGCGATCGAAACGTTCCTGGCGGAAACCAAATAACTCCAAAACAAGAGGCCTATCGAGATAAGGATTTTTCTACATGAAAAAGGACGCCATCACGCGTCCTTCCGTTTATTTTTCAACTCAAACCCTTGTTCATGTTCTTTCAAAAAATGATAGTCACAGCTTTGATTGGGTTACATCCAATTGAACAAAATCGTTCCCAAACGGGAGTGGGCGAATCCTGCCCAAGAAGAATATGACAGATGCAGCGGCGGCCGCCATCATGCACCCTCCCAGCACCAGTGCGGCGGTAAATCCGAAGTTTTGGGCGATATACCCGGTGAGTGCAGGTGAAACGATGGAAGCGACCGCCCCGGCTGTGTTCATAATACCGCCCAGGGACCCCGCCGTTCCTTTTGGCGCCAGGTCTTGTGGGATCGACCATAAGATGGCGGTAGAAGCCGATTCCGCCGCCATGGCAATAACAAGAACCCATGCCGCGGTTACTGCCGATTCCGCATAAGCGGCTCCAATTACAGAGACAGATATAATTTGAACAATTACGATTAACGTTTTCTTCACTTTGGTAATATCGTAGCCCGCGTTAACCAGCCTATCCGACACGATTCCGATGACAGGCTGCGCCAACATGCCTGCAACCCAGGGGAGCGTGGCATAAAAGGCAACACTTTTCAGATCGAGATGACGTGCCGAAATCAGGTAACCGGGCAACCAGGTAAGATACAGGTAATACAGGTAATCCTGAAAGAACTTGATAAAAATAATCGCCCATGTGTTGCGAAATTTCAGCATAGTGGCAACAGATACTTTTTCTTCAACGGTTGCTGTTTTTACCGCAGTTTGTTTGTTTTCCCGAAAAGTAAGAAACCAGAGTATCACCCAGATCAGGCTGCCAAGACCTGTGATGTAGAAGACCATTTGCCAGTTCGGATGAACTTTTGATCCGAATGCGACCATCAGCCCCACCATCAGTCCGGGAGTTAATGCAAAACCAAGCCGTAAACCGGCCAGATAAATGCCTGTAGCGGTTCCCCGTTCCGACTCTTTGAAATTCTCCGCAATGACTTTCGTTGCTGCCGGAAAATTGGCCGCCTCCCCTACTCCGACCAGTATACGGCTGAAAAGCAGCGTTCCAAGTCCTTTAGCCAATCCGGTCAGCGCGGAGGCGACTGACCAAATAAAGGCGGCAATCCCGTACACCTTTTTCGTACCGAATCGGTCACACAGCCAACCAGCCGGCAAATTAAACAGAAGATAAGCCCAGCCGAATGACGATAGAACCAAGCCCATGGTGCTCATATCCAGGTGCAAATCTTTGGCAATAAAAGTATTGGCTGTTGCAAGGCTCGACCTGTCGATCGCATTGATCAAAGTCCCTGTGAACACGAGGAACAAAATCCAAATTTTCATCGCGCCAAAGTTTTTCATTCCGTGCCTCACCTTTCCTTCAAAATATTTGTAAAACAAACACTACGTGTGTTTATGACTTTACAAAGAAGAAAGGAATTCTTACGTACCAGGTGAGAACGATCTTTTCAGGGCAATGGGTACACCACAGCTGCCATCGGGTTTTGACCGGAAAGCACTCTGTCGATATCATCCAGGACAAGTTCTGCGACCCGTTGGGAAGATTCATGCGTGATTCCAGCAATATGAGGGGTTAAAAATAGGTTCGGCAACAAAAGGAAGGGGTCATCAGCTGCAGAAGGTTCTTTTTCACGCACATCGAGAAAAGCAAAACTTTCGGGCTGTTTGGTCAAGTGGGTAAAGAGGGCATTTTCATTTATAATTCCGCCGCGCGACGTATTGATCAGCACGGCGTCCTTTTTGCAAAGAGCCAGTTCGTTTTCGGTAATCAGATGGCGAGTCGTTGCCGTTAACGGAACATGGACGGATATATAATCCGACATTTGACAGACCAGTTGCAGACGGGTGAGTTCAACGGCGAAATCCTGAACCAGCATATGGGATTTCAACAAAAACGGGTCGTAGGCGATTACCCGCAATCCCAAGGCTCTTGCCCGGACCGCAACGCGCTGTCCAATATCGCCTACGCCAATCAGTCCCAATGTTTTGCCGTTGAGTTCGCGCCCCATACATTTTTGTCTGTCCCAGACACCGGTCCGTGTACAGCTGTCACATACACTCAAAAAGCGTGCGTGTTGAAACATACAGGCAATCACATACTCGGCAACTGCATTCGCATTACAACCCTTCGCAGCTACTACAACAATTCCCAGGTCACGGCAGGCCTGCAAATCGATATTGTCCAACCCTACTCCCAATCGACCGACTACTCTAAGGCGGGGCAGACTTTCCAGCAGGAGCCGGTCCACTTTTGTCCTGTTGCGGACCACCAATGCATCGGCGTTTGCCCCTACTGACACAATATGCTCCGGATTGCTCCATAACGTAAAATCCTGTAAAACTTCATACTTGGAGGTGATCCAATCGGGAATCGGCCACCACACATCCTCTGTGATTACAATCGGCAATCTTTCCCCTCCTCTTGCCATTTATTTCTTTATTTGAAAGCGAATGGATTCTTCCACTCCCGTCAGGTGTGCAAGCATACGCTGTTTCGCCAACTGTCCGTCTTTTTGTTTAATGGCATCCAGGATCTGTTGATGATCTACCAGCGATCTCTGAGGACGACCCTCGATGGATAACGATTCCATCCGGCTTTCTGACAGAAGGTCAAGCATCGTCAGCATCAAACGGACCGAAACCAAATTACAGGAAGCCTCCGCCAGCCCGACGTGAAATTGTGCATCCCGTTCCCCAAGAATCGTCAGGTTGTCCACGTTTGCCGACGCATCGTTCAGGATCTGCTGCAAACGGTTCAATTGGGCGTTTGTGGCACGTTGCGCCGCCCAGACAACCGTTTCGCATTCCAATACTTTTCGGATTTCAAACAGATCTTTAATCGAATTGTCTTTGTTATAAAGCGCTCCATCCATTTCGGCATACGCCATTTGGGACTCCGAGACAAAGATCCCGACCCCGTGTCGGACATGTAGAATTCCTCGGCCCGCCAATAGCTTAATCGCATCTCTGACGACAGTCCTGCTCACTCCAAACTGATTTCCCAATTCCCGTTCCGTTGGCAGACGATCACCGGGGGACAATTCACCCCGGACGATCGCATCTGTAATTTGTGAGACGATTTTTTGGCTGAACGCTGTATTGTCAGAGATTGGTTCAAACATATCCAGTCATCCTCTCCAAGAGATCCCGAATTCTAGCGCCAGTTGGTTCAATTCCAGCAAGGTGCTTTCTTCCAGAAAAACTCCTGTTTGTCTCGCCGTTCTCTCTGCATGGATGCGCCGTTCCCCCGGAACACGCACGGAGGAACAGCCATCTGCGGGAGGGACCTGATGAATCCCGTCGACAAGCTGATCCATCCGGCTCAGAAAATCATCACTGCCGAGAAAAGGCGTGGGATTTATGGCGATAAAACACAAGCCCGTTCCCGGTACCCGGGACTCCTTTTCATAAACGGAACCCACATGGGGCGCCATTTGCGCTCCAGCCAAAACCCCGGTGAGAATCTCTACCATCAAAGCGAGGGCATAGCCTTTAGCGCCAGCCATCGGCAGGACAGCCCCGCGCAGGGCGGCCGCAGCATCGGTAGTGGGTCGGCCAAACTCATCTACCGCCCAGTCATCAGGAATCGGATCCCCTGTTTTGGCCGCCAAAATGATGTTGCCTCTGGCAACTTTACTTGTCGCCAAGTCTATGATTACAGGTGTATGTGCCTGGCACGGGGAACCAAAAGCGATCGGATTTGTGCCGAAAAAAGCTTTGCTTCCGCCCCAGGGAGATATGGCGGGTTGGGCGTTGGAGAATGCCCAGCCGATCATCCCTGCCTGAACTGCCAAATCGACATAGGCTGACATGATACCGGCATGGTTCCCTCGTCTGACAGTTACCATCCCGATTCCCGCCTGGTCCGCAAGCTTTATGGCTTCCAGCATAGCGGCCCGACCAAGCACCGGACCCAGTCCGCTGTCACCGTCCAATGTGCTGACGGCCGCAGCCCCTTTTTTCCAGGTAAAGTGAGGACGGGGATTGATAATACCTCGTTGTATGGCACGAATATAGGCAGCCAGCCGGGACAAGCCGTGGGTTTGAACTCCTGTCAAATCGGCACGTACCAGAACTTCTGAACACCACGCCGCATCCTCCGGCGGAACACCGACTGCGACAAAACAATCGGTTGCCAATTGCTGAAGTTCATTCCAGTGGTACCGCATGCGAGTCGGCCTACGCGCTGGGATACAGACGGGTTAAGGCAAATTCACGATGTCCGAGTGCTTCCGCCGATGTAAGGCGGCCGTTAATCGTCCGCTCCATAATCTCCCACAAGGCGTCACCGGCGGTAGACAGGCTCAACTCCCGTGACAACAGTCCGCTTACATCAAGATCAATATGTTCTTTCATTCCGGCTACCGTTTTTGGATTCGCTGATATTTTAATGACTGGTTCGATCGGATGGCCCACAATGTTCCCTTGTCCAGTCGGGAAAAAGTGGATCACGGCTCCAGCGGCAGCCATCAGTGTGATGCATTCGGCCGCTGCAGACGAGGTGTCCATAAAATGCAGGCCCGGCCCGTCAGGTGCTTCTGCCGGTTTGAGAACTCCGACTACCGGGCACGTTCCTGTTTTTTCGATATTCCCCATCGCCTTTTCTTCAATGGTGGACAGTCCGCCGGCAATGTTTCCCTGTGTCGGCTGGCTGCCCAACAGGTCTGCATCCTGGGCTTCAATAAAAGAAACATAGTCATTATACGTTTTCATGAATTTGTCCTTTAACTCCGGAGTTGCCATCCGTTCCGCAATCAAGTGCTCGCCGCCGGTCAGTTCGGATGTTTCGCCAAACAGCACCGTAGCCCCGGCATCGACCAAACGGTCCACTGCAACCCCGACTGTTGGGCAGGAAGCCAATCCGGAAGTGGTGTCACTTTCGCCGCATTTGATGCTGACAATCAATTCTTTGATCTCAATCGCCTCTCTTACGCATTCACTGGCAGATTGCACGAATTCTTTCGCCTTCCAGCTGGCTCTGCGCACGGTTTCCAAATCGCCGTGCCCTTCAATGCCGAAGTATGCAACCGGCTTGCCTGTTTCCGCAATGCCGTCCGCGATTTTTTTCGCCCAGTTTTCTTCGATTCCGATCACGATTGCAGCCGCCACATTGGCATTGCGCCCAGTTCCGATCAACGTTCGGAAATGCAGTTCCAAGTCTTCTCCATATTGCAAACGTCCGTAGGGGTGAGGAATCGCGATTGTGCCCACCACCTGCTTCGTCACCGCCTCACAGGCCGCGTTTGATAAATCATCTACCGGAATAATCACTACATGATTGCGAATTCCAACGGCTCCGTTAGGGCGACGATACCCGAATAATTGGCTCATGATTACCACCTCGCGCTCTTGATATTGTGAACGTGGACATAATCGCCGGGCACAAGGTCCGATTTTGCCAATCCAATCTGGTGTCCGTATTCGATTACCTGCGCCCCCTCATGCAGCGATACAATCGAGATTTTATGCCCGAGCGGAACATTTCCCTTTGCTTGCACTTCCACTGTACTGTCATCGTCCATATGTACCCCGATGACAGTTTCCCCTTTTGCAATATCTTGCGTGGCGACCCCGATATGGTCCCCTCTCTTATGGATAAGAAACTTGTGCATCCTGAGTCCCCCTTTTTGATAATAGGTGTGTGGTAATACCACATACTTAACATTATGTGGGAATATCAAAAATAGAACGCGGAGAACCTGGTCCCAGGGATTTTTGTTTGAAAATAATTACCGAAATTCACACGGTGTTAACTGGAATTACCCTTTCTTATCTTTTCAATAAAAGATCCTAATTTCTCTACTGTTTCAAGACGAAGTATTCTAGGGGTAGAACGAAAAGAGAAGGGAGAGCCTGATCATGGAATACGCGGTGCTTGGAATAAAGAGGAAAAGTCTGATTTCCCCTGGTTGGCTGCAGGGAATTTTTCTGACTATAGTTCTCGCTATCGTGGCGAAAGTTCTCGTTACCTTGCCTTTTCTATCGATCATGGGGCAACTGGTGATCGCCATACTGTTGGGCATTGCGTGGCGAGCCATCATGGGGATACCGGAGACCGCACAGGTGGGTATCTCGTTTTTCGGGAAAAACGCTCTTGCGGATCGGGATCATTCTGCTTGGCATGCGGCTAAACCTGCTTGACATCTTTCATGTGGACCGAAAGTACTGGTAGTAGCTGCCGTTAACATTGCGTTTGCGATTTTGGCCGTTTATTGGATTTCGCGAATGTTTCAAGTGGAAAAAGGGCTCGCAATGCTTACCGCCGTGGGCACAGCAATCTGTGGGGCGGCAGCAGTCGCAGCGGTGGCGCCGCAGTTAAAGAGCAGGAATGAGGAGATTGCGGTCGCCGTAGCAGCTGTTGCGATTTTGGGAACCATTTTCACCATCAGCTATACGCTTTTATTTCCTATACTGAGCCTAAGTGATGCAGCTTTCGGTTTTTTTGCCGGTGCGACTTTGCATGAAATTGCCCACGTTGTGGCGGCCACCGCCCCCGTCAGTTCAACAGCGGTTGACATGGCTGTAGTCGTGAAATTGACTCGTGTGGCTCTCCTTCTCCCAGCCGCCATTGTAATTGGAATCGTAGTCAACCGGTCGAGCCGTTCGAAACAAAAAAAGGAGAACAGGGGGCTCTCGCTCAAAGCTCTTCCTATCCCCTGGTTTGTGCTCGGTTTTTTGGCCGTCAGCGGTATCAACTCGCTCGGAATTTTCTCGACGGCATTTACGTCGGGTGTTGTAAACCTCTCTTATTTTCTGATGGCCATGGCGATGGCTGGACTCGGACTCGGCATTGACATTGCCGTGTTAAGACGTTTGGGCATCAAAGCGATCTTCAGCGGGTTTCTCGGTTCTATACTGCAACCCACTTGGAGGGAAACAACCGTGATTATTTTTGAAGTCAATCGCTATGGATTGGATAATAAAAGAGTGCCGGCATGGAAACGTTGAATGACAGATACCATTGTTGCGCTAGCTGTAAGCACTATAAAATCCTGAAAGAATATGGCAAAAAAGTGGATTATCAATGTTTACGGCTCGGTTATCGAACAAAGCCAAACTATCGATTCGATTGTTGGAGTCCCAATGAAAAAGTAAAAAGGATTTTACATCAAAAATCTGCCGAATGAATTTAATTTTTTCTTTCTTGCAGCGATCGCTTGCTGCTGATATTGTGAGGGGGTAACTCCCTCATTTTTTTTAAAAACTCTTGCAAAATAGTTCGGCTCAGTAAAACCGCATTTGTCGCTAATTTCCGAAATCGTATGCGTTGTATGATCGAGCAGATGTTTGGCTTTCTCCAGCCGACGCATTGTAATGTATTGAGTAATGGTAAAACCCGTTTTCCGCTTGAACAGCCTGCTGAGATACTGCCCATTCAGATGAACGAACCCGGATAAAATCTCCAAATTTAACTCTTTATGAAGATTCTGTTCTATATATTCCACTGTTTTAGAGATATCATCGTGTTCGGAAGTCATTTCCGGGTATTGGGAATTTGCATCACTTACTACCGGTATATATTTAATCAAGGCCTGTCGTATGTCTTCAGGATGAGCCGGTTTTAACAAATAATCATCCGCGCCTATCGTCTGATCTACAAAATCACGCTCATCATAAGCTGTAAGAAAAACAACCCGACAGTGCGGAATCTCCTGCTTGATTATCTCGGCAGCCGTAAGACCATCCATCACAGGCATTTTAATATCCATCAGCACCAGGTCCATCTGCTCCTGTTTAGCTAAGGTTACAGCATCTGCACCATTTTGCGCCTCAAAAAATTGACTTACCCCAAAGTTGTGCCTCTTGATTATCATCGTTAACACTTCTCGCTCCAACTGTTCGTCATCGACAATCATCAATTTCAAGCGAAAACACCTCCTCGCCAGACCTTATAGAGGTATAGTGATCTGAACGGTTGTTCCTGCTCCCATTTCACTGTTAATCGCCGTAATACCATAATCCGGTCCGAAACAATGTTGAATTCGTTTATGAACATTCTTAATTCCAATACCCGTTGTATGGCCGCCTCTTGTTTCTTTCTCTGAAAATATGGATACTAAATTTTCCTCAGACATGCCAATCCCATTATCAGAAATCTCGATAACAACCTTATGACCAATCGTAAATGCCCGTAGTGTGAGCTTCACACTTCCTTCCTGCGGCTCAAAACCGTGTACAATCGCATTCTCAATAATGGGCTGGATACACAGGATTGGAATTTTCACTGACTCAACATCCAGTTCCAGGGTTTGTTCATATTGAATTCGATCACGGAAACGAGATTGCTGAATATTCAGATAGTTGGTAACGTGTTCCAATTCTTCTTTTAAGGTTACAAGCTGATCGATATTGCGCAAACTATATCGCAATATTTTGGCTAAAGAGTACGTTACACTTTGGGTCTGTTCTGCATTTTCCAGGTAAGCGAGACGCGAAATCGTATTCAACGTATTAAATAAAAAATGGGGATTAATCTGCGATTGCAGTACTCGTAGCTGCGTTTCTTGCAGAGTTTTCTCCAATTGAGCGCGAATCTGCAATTCTTCCATCAACTTCTGATTCTTCTCGTCTAATTCCTCGCGGGCCAGGTGAGTCGCTCCCATTTTCACAATATAATTGGCCACCAGATAAAGCATTTCTGCCGCCGCTTCGACCCGTTTTTGACCGGTAAATTCAATTTGCCCAAAATACTGATGCAGAAGTTCCTGATCGACCAGCAGATTCCTGGTATTTCGCCGAATCTGTTCAAGCCTGTCTTTATCTTGATCTTCAATCAGTACTTGGCCGCACAGAACCGCTCCCAGATATTTGTCATTAAGAATGATCGGCGCGGCCAAATCAACAAGCCCCGAATGGCAGCGATGAATAGCAGGCTTTCCACGTTTGGCCGCCATGATCCCCACTCGTTCATCCGATAACATGCAACGTCGCAATCCTTCCTCGGAAGAACGTATATACGAGCAAAAATTAGTAAAGTTACTGGGCACTGTAACGGGTATTCCCTGCTCGTCAGCAATAACAACCGCCAATCCGGTAGCTTCGGCAAAGCGATCCTGTATCTCCTGGAGAGTCTCCACATTTACAATATTGCGCAATGCAAATACGGTCATAGTATCCCTCCAATTTTACCACTATGTAAAAATATTCGATTCTTTTCGAAAAATAACCTACTACTTGCCCAGTATAGATAACCCCTGGTACCAGCCCGGACGAGCCAAGATTGTGGTACCAAGGGTTTTGGAAAGTCGAGTCGAAGTTTATACCGGATTGATCATTCAAAATCCTCGAATATCTTCACAGCAGCTTGCGCCACCTGAACATCCTGTTCTACTGACCCTCCACTCACACCAACCGCGCCGGCGATTTGACCAATTTTGCGCAGCGGAATTCCGCCGCCGAATACCACAATACGTCCATTGTTTGTCGTATTGATTCCATAAAGTTCTTGCCCCGGACCAGCTACCCGTGCCAAATCGGCTGTGGACATTTTCATGGCTGCCGCTGTCCAGGCTTTGTTTTGGGCGATATCAACGCTGACTAAGAACGCATCGTCCATTCTGTGACAGGCTATAAAATTTCCTCCCTCATCCACAACGCAGATTACCATGGGGACTCCTATTTGATTTGCTTCTTTTTCCGCGTTTTCAATCATTTTCTTGGCTAATTCTAATGTAATCCGACTCATTGCTCCTCAATCCTTTCTTTACGAAGAATAGATTTACGAACAATATAACGGTAACCCTTTGACCAAACGGGCTGCATTTTTACCTAACCGGCGCCCGTTTTCAATCCTGTCTTGCAGGTAGGGTTCCTCTGCTCTCAATTTGTCGTGGTGCAGGCACAAGCCCTCATTGCTATCAACTCCTATGCCCACATGCAGCGGAGACATGGAAGCTGCCACAGCGCCAAGTGCAACAAGCCCAAGATCTTGCTCCCTCTGCACCAGACGGAAAGGAACTCCTTCTTCTTCCAGTCCGGCACAAATTTCTTTTAAAACTTCGAATGGAACACTCTTTTCATATAAAATCGGAATGTAAATTTCACGTTTGTTCATTTTGTTACCCCGTGTTTTACGGAGGAAAGCACCAAACCGGTTGCTACCGCATTGCGCGGACCTTCCGTTCCGCGTATATTGGCAAAACCGGCGACAATTCCGTATTTGCCAAGTTCCTCTGTTAACATTTGCGGAATTTCAAAATCCAGTGCAGAACCGCCTACCATGGCGACGAAAGACAAATGCTTTAAATTTCCTGTAGGACTCACCCGCTTCAGGGCGCGTAAGGCGTTCGCAACAAACACCCTTCTTTTGGCACTGCGGCGGATTTCTCGAATCTTCTCCATGGAAGCGCGAATGGTTAACGGTATAAGCTCGTTCTCTTCCCGGATGACTACCCTTCCGAATGTATAGGAAGGAAAAGGAGTTTCGGAAAACATCATCGTCCCATCTTCCAACTGCATATGGAACAAGCTGAGTACCTTGCCCAATGGATGTTTCTTAATTTTTTCTGCCAGTTCCCTGTCGCCCAGAGCCAGTTCGGAATTGATCAGCATCGTTACCATATCTCCCGCCCCGGCCAAATGCGTAGAGGTAATGTTCCCGGTTTCATCCATCATAGCCGCATCAGTCGAACCACCACCCATATCAAGAATCACAATCGGCTTTCTTGTTCCCGGCGTGGTCAAGGCCCCGCGAATGGCCATCTCCGCTTCTACTCCACCGACTTCTACCGCAATTCCCATTTCTTCCGACAACAGGGAGGCCACCTTCTGAATGGGAACTCGATCTGTTTTTACCATAGAAGCCAAAGCAACACCGCTTTCCATAGACAGTTCACCGGCCATTGAACCGCTGATGGAGGTAGGGATGCCCGCATCAACCGCCAGAAAATCTGTGATGGAGATTTCATTTGGGGATTGACCCGTCAATTCAGCCAAGTCCTGTCGAAGGCCATTTAACATGCCGCCGACATTCGTTCCTGTTTCCCCCTGAACATCGAGCAGCTTGCCCAATTTTTCATAAGCGTTCATAATGGTTTCTGCCCCATCGTTGATCGATACTTCCAGCCGATTTTGGAGACCGATCAAAATCATCCGGCCTGCTTCAATTTTTCGTTCCACCACTTCGCCTTGCGGTGTACGGATGACGACTGCGGACCGATTGCCAACCAACGCTTTGGCAACCGGTGCAATCTGTATCGTCTGATCCGGATCCAGTTTAAAAACGGTAGAAAGCCCGTAAGGGTTGCTTAAGCTCCGAATGACATGTCCAGGTAAAGCCACTTCAACAGCAGCGAGCCTAAGCAGAGGTACTTTTTCGATTAAAGAAACCTCATCCACAATAGGAATCTTCTTATGCAGTCGGTTGTATATCAGAACCCCGTCATCTTTCTGAACAATTGCCCCCGTAATGGATATTCCCTGCATTTCCGCTTGATTCAAACGATTGGCAACCCATTCGTAATCAAAAGCTTTGGGTACGACCGCAATGTAATCCTGTTCTTCTTCCGCTACATCAAAGATCTGATCGATCAAAACCGTGAGACCGATACCCAATCCGGCTCCCCCTGGTGTATCCGGGTTATGGCCAATCATGGAAGATTCTGTAATAATCGTCTCACTAATCAAATCCATGGCAAGATCACCAATGACCGGAACGGCATCGTTCAGTCGTATAAGATCAATTTGCTTCCAATCAAGTCCGGCTTTTTTGGCTGCTTCCTGCAAAGCAAGCCGAATCCCCTTCACGTTCTCGACAGTCCCTTTTATACCGGTTGTTTTCACCAAATGTTGAGAGAAAAATTGAATCGTTTCGCCCTCGATGCG
The DNA here is from genome assembly GCF_015097055.1 of Effusibacillus dendaii. NCBI lineage: Bacteria > Bacillati > Bacillota > Bacilli > Caryophanales > Alicyclobacillaceae > Effusibacillus > Effusibacillus dendaii. The sequence goes on along the minus strand of NZ_AP023366.1, from coordinate 553,149 downwards.
AGCGATCGCCACTTCAGTCGATGAATTGCCAATGTCCACACCAGCCACAATTCGATTCACCATAAGTTAGCCCTCAACTTTTCGCAACCGGCCACGCCTTTCATAAATTTCTGCAGCCTCGCGGATCAGCTCTGCGTTTTCAAATGCTCCATACTGTTCCTCCAGTTCGTGAGCGATTGCCAGCAGCTCTTCCTTTGTAGAACGATTTGGCCGTAATGCATTATAGATTTCCAAGATGCGGGAATCGGAAATTCCGATCAATTCAGCCGCCCGGCGAAAATTTTTCGCCAATTGGGTTCTGCCTAAACTTTCGCTGATTTCGGCATGCATAAGCAGCGTCTCAGGACTGATCCGCAAATCCGAACTGGTGATCTCCCCTTTCAGAGCCGCATCCAATGTCAAATCGCTATACGCTTTTCCAGTCGGCGTGAACAATACTTCGGGACGTTTTATACCAAGCGGATAGTGTTCTCTTGTCAACTTTTCCATCCTAGATCCTCCTAGTCTCTTATAAAAAATTCGGCTGTCAATTCAATCGGCTTCGCATCAGGAACAAGTGACTGACACTCTTTTAAATATAGAATGGCAGCTACAGCCTGATATTTCGGACGCGCCATTTGATCGTTCACAACCGGAACAGGGTTGGGGCTTTCTCCCAGGGCGTACATCGCCGCATTACGCCCGATCGCCCGATACGTTTCCAAGGTAATTAACGGCGATTGCGGGAAAAGTTCCAGATTGCTTAGAGGATCCAGATCCCGTTGATGAATCACGGTCGTCCCTCGCGACTGTATCCCGATCCCGATTCCCGAACCGCTTAATTTGGCCGCTTCATGGGCCATAAAGGCCAGATCCGCCGTGCGCACGCTTCTGATAATCCTGGGAAAGGCCCCTTGTTCTTCGATGCCGGAAATCACTTCCCGCAATACAGCCGCATGGTCGACTTTGACGATGGTCTTGTTCATTTCTTTGCCAAAAGCAGGACCGACAGCCACTACGACTTCGCGCGGATTCGTTCCCTTGCTTGCGCTGCCGACTTCCGTCAACTTCATTTCTACCGTAAAAGCGGTGATCGTCATGTCTGGTTCCTCCATTAATCAAAATCTTTTGGACTGATGGCCTGGCGGATATTTTTGATTTCTTCCCATCTTTCCGGACTTATGCGGTAACCTGTTCCCGGACCCGCATAATCGTTCTCATCATTCACCGCGCTGATTACGACATTCTCCTTATTGATGATGGCCGACGTATGCAAATAATCACCTGCCACTCTTTGCCTTAGCATATTAAAAATCCGTTCCGCCGTCTGTCTGTACCCACGTTTAGCGAGAGCAAGCGCAATATCGTAACCCGTAATTCCTTCCCGCAAAATCCGCTCCGCTGCTTTCAGATCTTCCACTACATTTCGCGGAGGCATATCGTCACTGCTGTTGGCGTAGGTTGCCGCTTCCACTTCCTCATCCGTGATCATGGGGAAACCCATTTCCTCAAACACAGCCTGCAAAGCTTTCGCTGCCTGGTATCTGATTTCAATGACACTCGCTTCATCTACCGGTTTCAATCCGCCGTCGACCATCATATCCCGCTGAATAATCAGATAGTCATCAAGATCAGAGGAATCCATATTGGAACCGGCAAACATGTTGTCGCTGTTTGGTACGGCGCTATAACCGGAAAAAATGAAATCGGTGCCAGGCAACATTTGACATAACATTTTCGCACTTCGCCTGATTTCAGAATGCGAGAAGGTTTGGTCATTCCCGGAAGCCACTTCAAGATCAAACATTGTCGTGGCCAGATTTTCCGCCAATACGGCACGAATTCCGCTCGGAACCGCCGCCGGAACCCCGATACAACTTATCGAACCGTTCTGCAGCCCCTGCACGCCCGCTCCTTTGGCCATCATCACGCAGCGAATTTCCAAATACAGCATCGATTTCCCTTCCGCCCCGGCCATTTGAACCTCCGAACCGGTGCCGGAAGTGAAGCGCATTTTCGCACCCCGGGACGCATATGCGGAAGCTAAAAACGACTTTGACCAAGGAGTATCATCTCCGTCCACAAAAACAGCTTCCGTACCGTAAATGGAAATCGTCTCGGCGTAGGAAGTCAGTCCAAGCATAGCCATCCGCAGTTCAGTCGCTTCCTCAAGCGCATCCTGCGTCAAGATTCCATTTCTGGCTGTTTGTGAGCCAATCAGCAAGGCTAAGGCATTGAAGGGGGCATAACGAACAACTCCAACGGTTGTTTCCTGTTCGTCAAATCCCCGGAGTCCCGCTTCTGCCGCATCTGCTGCCATCAATACCGGGTTGTCGCGGACGTTCGTTACATGGCATTGGTTGGAGGGCGTCTTTCTCGCTCTCATTTTTTGCAGAGCCATCATCATTTCGACGACATTCATATGGTTCAGCACCTCTACCACTTTAGCAGGCGTCATTCCTCTTGACAGCGCCAAAATTTCTGAACGGGGGACATTTATATCGACCATTTTGCGTGCGATCTCCAAGCTGTCGATGGCCATTACCGTTTCAGTAACAGCAGCATCGATCGTATAATCCGCAATAAATTGATCCAACATGTCAAACTCTTCCCTTTGCTTGCCATCCATTTCCACTATTTTTCCATCTTTTACTTTAATGGAGGGCTTAGGGTCGTTCGGGCTTGACATGGCTACAAACCCCATTTCCGGCCATTCTCTGACAAACCCGTCTTGATTGACTGCTCTTTTCTCCAAAACTTCAAATCTTTTTGAGCGACGCATAGAAAACACCCCTCTTCTTTCGGATGATTTAAACACTAAATCCTTTTTCTGCAGAAACATCCGTCCCTTTCTGAACGCTGTCAACTTCTGTTACAGATTTGTCTACAGGCAGAAACCGGCGAATGAAAAGATCATACGCCCCTCCCCCTATAAGGGCTCCCACGATAGGCGCGATAATGGGAACCCAAAAATATCCGTGCGGCCCGGGCAGAGCCACCTTCCCCCAGCCGGCTAATGCGGCAAACAATTTGGGGCCAAAATCGCGAGCGGGATTCATGGCAAATCCGGTCAGCGTACCAAAAGAACCGCCGATCACCGCTACCAAGATCCCCACCGCCAGGGGAAACAACGCTTTGGACGGGGCAAATGCGTTTCGATCGTCAATAAAGGCAAATATGGCGGCAACCAGAAAAGCGGTGATCACGATTTCCACGATTGCGGCTTCCACAACGCTTAAGTAGGGGGCGGGATAGGTAGAAAATATGCTGGCGGTGACTTGGCTTTCCGCACTTCCTCTGACAATTCCCTTAGTCGCTTCGTATTGCAAAAACCCGTTGCGATACAATCCATAAACCACAGCTGCGGCGGTGAAGGTGCCTGCGATTTGCGCCATGATGTAAGGCAACACTTTTCCCAAGGGAAATTCGCGATAAACCGCCAATGCAATCGTAACAGCCGGGTTAATATGCGCTCCGGAAATGGCTGCTGTCAGATAAAGAGCCATACTGATACCCAGTCCCCAAACGATTGAGATCTCCCACATGCCATATTGCGCGCCATTTAAAACAAAGCCAGCTACACATCCTGCGCCGACAAAAATAAGAATAAAACTCCCAATAAATTCTGCCGTAAGCTCTCCTTTTAATCCGTTCACCGGGAAACCTCCTTTCCATTTTTTTAAGTCACCCCAACAAAACGACTGGAATCCTTACACTGGAGTTAACCGATAATCTTTTGGAAATTCCCCCCTCCGACTTCACAAAGCCATTATAAATTTCGGCCCTCTTTATGTACCTAGACACAAATTACACATAGTAGCATTTTTCTTACTTTTGTGAACAGTTTAAAAAAACCGTAAAACCTGGAGACCATAACTTCAAATCAAAGAGGCCTATCGAAATGACAGGCCTCTTGTTTTAAGCAATCTATCACCTTTGCTGCCGCATTTTATCCCTTTACATTTAAAATCGGTTTTAACACTTTTTGCTGTAAAGCATCATCAAATGCTTGCCGTGCCATGGCAATGGGATAGACAGATACGACGTTTTGCAGTTGGGATTTCAGTTGCTTCAGGATCGAAAACGAGCGGACGTAATCACTGGGTTGGCAACCATAGCTGGTGAGCAACTCCCATTCATTTCGTACCGCCTTCGTTAAGGGAAGAGTGATGTCATGTTCATACAAGGCCACCATGACAGCCCTGCCGCCTTTTTTGAGCCGTTCGAGACCGTCGCGGATTCCGCCAGGCGAGCCGGAGCATTCAAACAGGAGATCCACCTTTTCAGTCGTATTATCGGATTCTCCCATTATAAACGGTTTCATCCCAAAGGAAGAAGCATGCCGCAAACGGGCTTCCTTATCTTTCGGCAGGCCGGCTATTGTAACTTCGGCCCCGGCAAACCGACAAACCACTCCGACAAAAAAGCCAATGATTCCACACCCCTGCACCCAGACCTTATCACCGGGTTTTACTTTTCCTACTGCTTCTGCCGCATGATTTGCAATCGACAAAGGTTCCACCAATGCTGCAATGGGACTGGACAAATCATCGATCATCAAGATTTTCGGACTTCCCATCAATCCCCTGGCAATTGCACACATTTGCTGCTGACCGCCGCTCATCGAACCAGCGAGTTGTTTTCTTCTTTCTTTCAGAATCGGGAACAGTTCATACACCATCTCCAAATTTTTTTTTAAAATCCTTTCTGGCCCTTTCCGAATAGGCGCCCAGTTCCAGATTTTCCTCAACCGTCATGAACGAGAACAGTTTTCTTCCCTCTGGAACCTGAATAATTCCCAACCGTACAATCTCATGCGGGCTTTTTTCGTGTATCTCTTCCCCTTGATAAAGGATTCGGCCGGAAGATATTTTCTCAAGCCCGGAGATCGCATTAATGGTAGTGGATTTCCCGGCTGCGTTTGCACCGAGAAGCGCGATCGTTTCTCCATCCTCCACTTCCAGGCTGACATTCCACAATGCCTGCACTTCCCCATAGAATAGATTGATATCTTCCAGCTTAAGCAAGCGCCATCTCCTCCCCCAGATAGGCCTCGATCACTTTCGGATTGCTGGTGACTTCCTGCGGACTTCCCTCCGCAATTTTCTCACCATGATGAATTACAATCACCTTGTTTGACAATTGCATAATCACCTGCATGATGTGTTCAATCACGATCAACGTAATGCCCTCATCAGCCAGGTTACGGATTAAAGGAATAATGTCATTGATCTCACCAGGATTTAACCCTGCCATTACCTCATCCAGCAGCAGCAAGGTCGGCCGGGTGGCCAATGCTTTTGCCACTTCCAGCCTTTTTTTGTCTGATATAGTCAAGCTTTTCGCCATAACATCCTGTCTGTGGATCAAATCCACTTTTTCCAATACATATTGCGCGTACTGTTTCGCTTCCTTCGTTTTCGGGAGTCGATTGTAAGCGCCAATCACCACATTTTCCAAAACGCTGATATTTCCAAACGGTTTCACAACCTGAAACGTTCTGCCGATTCCTTTTTGACAGATCCGATTCGGTTTTTGGTTTGTGATGTCCTCGTTTTTAAACAACACGGAACCTGATGTTACGGGAAGGGCGCCTGAGATCAGATTGAACAACGTGGTTTTTCCTGCGCCGTTTGGCCCGATGATTCCCACAATTTCTTTTGCTTCGACATCAAAACTCACGTTGTTTACGGCAGTAAGTCCGCCAAACCGCTTGGTAAGATTTTTAATTTGCAGAATCAACGTGTTCCCCTCCGTTCCTCGGACTTGCAACGGCTTGCAGCGCTTCCCCTTTGTTCATCCCTGCTTTTTTTTAGCCCATTTCTAACCGTGGGCAGGATTCCGTTTGGAATGAAGGACACCACCAGAATCAATACAAATCCGTAAACAAAGAAGTTTAAGCCGTTGAGACTGGAAAAAGCGGAACGCAAAATCTCATTTAACGGAATCATTAAAACGGCGCCGATGACCGGACCCAAAACTGTACCCATACCGCCGATAATGGAAACTAGGGCCACTTGTACGGAAAAATTGATGTTGAATATCGCCTCCGGTTCAATAAATTTTCATCAGCAATAACGTCGAGGTGTAAGCGCCAAGACCGAAGAATATCGCATGCCCCAATGACAATTGACCGGCATAACCGGCCAATATATTCCAGGACCCGCTTACTGCTGCATAAAACAGGATCAGAATCAGAATGTGCATATAAAATTTGTTAACGCCAAACTGCGGAACCAGCAACAATAGAGTAAGAACTGCGAGCAGGAGAATGTTCCTTTTTGTGAAAAGCTTTTTCACTTCAGACCAACCTCCTCGGAACCCTTGCCCAAACTGAACAACCCGGAAGGACGGAACAGCAGCACCAAAATAAAAATCACAAAGTAAACCGCTTCTTTAAGTCCGGGTGAAATAAACACGCCTGCCAATGCTTCCACCAGTCCAATCAGGATTCCCCCCAGAAACGCTCCAAACATGCTTCCCATTCCGCCGAGCACCACGACAACGAATGTGGTTAAGACAAACAAGGTGCCTACTGTTGGAAATACATAGTAAATCGGCATCAGCAGCGATCCCGCCAATCCAACCAAAGCCGAGCCGATGCCGAAGGCAACCAGATAAATCCTGCGGACGTGAATTCCCATTAAAGAAGCGGCTCTTCTTTCCATAGCAACAGCGCGGATCGCTTTCCCGATGAACGTTTTTTTCAGGAAGAGAAACAAACAAACGGCGATCAGGATCGCAACCGCAAACGCAATCAACCGCGGGACGCTGATGGCCACTTCGCCCAGCCGAATTACTGATGTTTGATAAGCGGTGTGAACAGTCCGATAATCCGCATTCCAAATCATCAGGGCAAAGTTTTGCATCATAATCGACAGCCCGAGAGTGGCAAATATTTTTACCGCAGCTGAAGTTTCCAAGATCGGCTGGATCATGATTCTTTGCACAAGACAACCAAAAATGAATAACAACAAAACCACAATCAGCGCTGACAAATAAGGATCCAATCCCCATGTAGCGAAAAACAGAAAACTGATATACATCGAAATCATCAAAAACTCACCATGCGCAGAATTGATGATTCTCACTACACCGAGGATCAAGTTCAGTCCCATACTGATCAGGGCATAGATTCCGCCGACAAGAATCCCCGAAATGATTACCTGCATGAGCTGAGCCACAGTGCTACCTCTCGCTCCATTTTGGCATTGGCAGTTGCGCCTCTTGAACGGCTGCCCCTTTCGGCCATACGGTTACAAGTTTTCCGTCTATCCACTGATGGACATACGGTTTCCCAAGTTTGTTTTGGCCTTTCACCGGATCAAAATCTACGCCCCAACCTGTTGCCGATTTACCGGGCTCCAATTTGTAGTCCAAAGCGACCTTTTTGATTTTGTCCGGATCGATTCCACCTACTTTATCAATCAAGTCAAGCAGTACGTTGGTTCCCATAAAATTTGCCAAAGAGTGGCCGGAGCGAGGTTCTTCATTGTAAGTTTCCTTGTAGAGTTTTACGAACTGATCAAGCCCAGGCGTGTAGGTTTTGTTGATTTCATACTGTGGAAAGTCTACATCAATAATTCCGTTGGCGTCCTTGCCAAGCGCCTTTTGTAAATCAGACATCGTATGGCCTCCGCCTGTTCCGATAAAGACGGGGACATCCAGGCCCAATTCCTTCGCTTGACGCCAGAACAAAATCGCATCATTCAGATAAGACACCGCAATCAACACATCCGGTTTTGCCTGTTTTACATTCAACACCACGGAAGACAGGTCTACCGATTTCATGTTATAAGGCTGGGCAGTAACCAGTTGCATCTTTTCTTCATTCGTCATTTTCCGTATGAAGTCGGCTACCGTTGTCCCATAAAGGGAATCTTCATGCACAATGCCGATTCGAACATCCGTCGGACTCTTGCCTAATTTTGGCGCTACCACTTCCTTGATATATTGAATTTGCACTTTTGCAAAATCGGAGGCTGCCGGGTTGGTCCGGAATACATACTTATATCCTCTTTCGGTGATCGGGTCTGAGATCGCTCCCATTTCCCAAAAGAGCACGCCGTTTCTTTCCGTAACTTCAGTGGCTGCAAACGAAATCGCACTGGAATAGGATCCGAGAATCAGAGTAAGCCCCTTTTGGGTAATCAGTCGATTTGCTTCCGCCTGTGCGGCGTTTGCGTCAGGCGCATCGGTTTTCACCAATTCCACCTGCTTGCCACCCGCGACTCCACCATTTTTGTTTCTGAGTTTTACAGCCAGTTCCACGCCGCGAAAACTTTCATCCCCGAGCAGAGCCGCTGCCCCGCTTAGAGGAAATAGAGCGCCGATCTGCATGGATGCGTCAACTGTTCGACAAATCGATTTGTCCTATGAACGGGAGGAATTTGTATTCGCTTACTATGCATCTATGCTTGCCGTGACGGTTTCAGTACGAATCTGGAGGGAACATTACTCGCACTTACCCGTTCCGGAATTTTTATATAAAATAAAAGAACTATCGATTCCACTCAGGGAGGAATACTATGGAATTTGCTGACAAGATCGTCATTGTTACAGGAGCAGGACGCGGCATTGGACGCGGGATTGCGCAGATGTACGCGCATCAAGGAGCAAAAGTCGTCATCGCGGATCGGGAAAGGAAGGAATGTCAAGAAACGGAACGATTGATTCGAGAAGCCGGGAAAGAGTGTATGATTCAGTTGGTCGATGTAGGGCGCCCGGACGATATACTGTCCTTGATGCGTTATACGGTAGAGACGTATGGCCGAATCGATATTTTGATCAATAATGCGGGGATTACAAAGTGGAAGTCTCCTTATGAGTTAACCGTAGAAGAATGGGATTCACTGCTGCATATTAATTTGCGCGGTGTTTTTCTGTGTGCCCGGGAGGCAGCTAAATATATGAGAGAACAAGGAGGGGGCTCGATCGTTAATATTGCCTCAACACGTGCCTTAATGTCAGAGCCTAATACAGAAGCGTATGCGGCTTCAAAAGGCGGGATACTGGCCCTGACTCATGCGTTGGCCATTTCTCTGGGTCCCGATCGTATTCGGGTGAATTCGATCAGCCCAGGATGGATTGAAACAGGCGATTACTCACAATTAAAGGAAATCGACCATAAGCAACACCCTGCCATGCGAGTCGGTAGACCTGAAGATATTGCCAGAGCATGCTTATTCCTTACATCTGAGGAGAACGATTTCATTACCGGTGAAAATCTGGTCATCGATGGCGGCATGACACGCAAGATGATTTATGAGCCTTAAGGGAATGTAAACAACCCGTATTGGAGAAACTTAGTAAAACATTCTCGGTCCGGGAGGAGACACCCCTGTGAATCACCCAGGAAAATTAATAATTGTCGAAGGAACGGACGGTTCCGGCAAAAGCACCCAGATGTATCTTTTGAAAAAATGGCTCGAAGCGAAAGGCTACCCTGTTTTTTTTACCGAATGGAACTCTTCCGATCTGGTCAAGAACTGGACGAAAAAAGCGAAAAAACAAAAGATGCTGACTCCCACCACATTCAGTTTGATTCATGCCAGCGATTTTTTCGACCGATATGAAAAATTGATTCTGCCTCAGTTGCGAGCCGGCTATATTGTTTTGGCTGATCGCTACATTTATACCGCATTTGCAAGAGATGCGGCTCGCGGGTGCGATCCTGAATGGGTGCGAAATACATATCGGATGGCCGTTCGCCCTTCTCTCGCCCTCTATTTTCGAACGCCGCTAGACGTAGCGGTGAACCGGATTTTAGTCGGCAGACCGGAATTAAAATATCATGAAGCGGGCATGGATCTTGGTGTAAGCCAGGATCCGGTCCAAAGTTTTAAAATTTACCAGGGCCGGATCAAAGATCAATACGATGAGATGGTGGAAACGGATGGACTTACCATGATTGACGCCACCAAATCGATCGAGGAACAACAGTCGATTGTCCGTGACCTGGTGTCCGGTATTCTGGAAGATTACGTGCCCCCTGCCTCAATTCGCCAAATCGCAAAAAATACAGGTAAAGGAGGGATTTCCCTTGGCTGTTGACAGACGATTTTTCGGGCACGGCATTCCTGGCCTAGAGAATGAATCACTGTCAGGAAAACTGATTGTAATCGAAGGGTCCGATTACTCCGGGCACTCCACGCAAAGCGCTCTGCTGAAAGAATGGTTGGAAGTCAAGGGTCACGCCGTGGCGGAGGCAGGAATCAAACGCTCGAAACTGATGCGGCAGGCGATTGAGGAAGCCAAAGAAGAGCATATTCTCGGACAAACTACTCTGGGCCTCCTATATGCGACCGATTTTGCGGATGAATTGGAGAACGTGATCATACCTGCTCTTCGCGCCGGGATGATTGTTGTCGCCGACCGTTACGTGTTTACCCTCATGGCTCGTCAAAAGGTTCGCGGCGCCCAGTCGGATTGGCTGGAAACATTGCTGGGATTTGCTCTGAAGCCGGATTTTGTAGTTTACTTGTCTGTGCCTGCCGAGGAATTAATGCACCGCTGCTTTTATTCTTACGGCCAGTTGTCTTATTGGGAGTCCGGAATGGATTTGGCTTTATCCAGCGATATGGTTGACAGCTTTCTCATGTACCAGAACCGGTTGTTGGAACAATATGACCGATTGGCAGATCAATATCAGTTCGATGCAGTTGACGGTACGCAGCCGATCGACGATATCCACGATCATATCAAAAAGAAAGTGAAGAAGTTGTTGAAGATGGCATGACGACAGAGAGAATCGGGATTATTGATTTAGGCTCCAACTCTTGTCGTTTCGTAATTTATGACATATACGAGGACGGCGCTTACCATCCGATTTTTGAGATGAAACGTAACATTCGTTTAGCCGCGCATTTGGATAAGGAGGCGCGGATCTCACCCGATGGATTGGCAAAAGCGATCCATTGTACAAAGTTATTTTATCGTGCCGGCAGCATGTACGGGGTTACCGATTGGATTGCCGTCGCGACGGCGGCAGTTCGGCAAGCGCAGAACCAGACAGAATTTCTTGCGGCTCTCAAAAAGGAAACAAGTGTTTCATTTCGTGTTCTTCAGGGTGAAGAGGAAGGGCGTTATGGCTATTTGGGCGTCATCAACACTCTGGATATTCAGGATGCGCTCCTGTTTGACATTGGCGGAGCCAGCATGGAACTGATGTACATTTTTAACCGTCGTTTGCTGCAGGTCGTCAGCCTGCCTTATGGTGCTGTTACCCTTACCGCACAGTTCAAGGAGGTTCCGGCTGATCTCCAGGGCGATCAAGTATATCGCTTCATGCAGCAACAATTTTTGGAAATTCCATGGCTTACAAAATTGCGCAATCTCCCCCTCGTCGGACTGGGTGGCGCAGCCCGGGCACTGGCAAAACTGGATCGGAGCAAGAACGATCAGTTATCCAAACGTATACACGGTTATCAAATCTCATTGAATTCCTTAAGAAATATGTATCAAGAAATAAAATCATCTCCACTCAAGGATCGAAAAAAAATCAAGGGACTATCCAGGCAACGGGCTGATATTCTGGTCGCAGGGTTTGCCGCAATCCAAGCGCTTGCAGACCAGATTTCCGCGCAAACCATCATTGTCAGCCGAAGCGGACTGCGGGAAGGAATTGCATTTGAGTATTTGCTGCGGGAAAATTCGGAACCGATAGTAGCATCCGTGTTGGATTACAGCTTGGCCAATTTTCAGAAACTGTTTAAGATCAACACCAACATCGCAACCCTGGTGACGAATGCGGCGCTATACTTATTTGATTCACTGCAGCAGGTTCATGGTCTGAGCGAATTCGAACGGAAGCTGCTTCAAGTGACTTCACAAATCGAAAGTTGCGGCTGCTATATCAATACGGAAAAATGGACAAGGCACTCTGCTTATCTGACGCTCTCCTCCCACTTGCACGGGCTGCAGCCTTCCGAATGCGAGCAGATCGCAGGCCTGCTCTGCGGAAAAAACGACCCCACACTTAGGAAATTATCACTGCTGATTCGCTTGGCCAAACTGGCCATTTTACAGTCAGGAATTGAGATCGAAAACTTAACATGCACCGTGGAAGAAAACCGTGTATGGATTGGAAAAGCACCGGGGATGAGAAGCATCGTAGCAAATTCGGCCGACGCGGATTTGGGAACGGAATTCAAAAAAGTTTTCGGCGTTAGGCTTGAGTATATGGAGCTCTGATTGATTTCGCCGCTTTCCCAAGTATAAAGAAACCCCTGATCGGAGAAATCGAATCAGGGGGATTTACGCCAATTAAGGTACCCGGGAGAATCAGTGTTTCATCCGTTCAGTAATCCGATTTGCTTCTTATAAATTATGAGACTTCCTTGCTTCTACCGAGGTAGGCATTGCGAACTGCCGGGTTGTCTCCCACTTCTTTTGCGGGTCCACGGATCACGATTTCTCCCCGTTCCAGTACACAAGCATAATCCGCAATTGCAAGTGCCGCCTTTACATTTTGTTCAACAAGAATAATGGTGGTTCCAAATTCGTTTTTCAAATGCTTGAAAATCGCCATGATATCTTTTACAATAAGCGGAGCCAAACCCAGTGACGGCTCATCCAGCATCATCAATTTGGGATTGGCCATTAACCCGCGGCCGATCGCAAGCATCTGTTGTTCTCCGCCGCTAAGCAATCCTCCGGGTCGGTCTGGCATGGTTCTCAATTTCGGGAATAAATCCAGAATTTTATCGTAATCCCGCTGCACTTGTCTTTTTTCTCTTTTCACTCGGTGGTAAGAACCCAATAGCAAATTGTCTTTGACACTAAGAGAATCGAATATTTGTCTGCGTTCCGGAACCAGGCATATCCCTTTCGTTACTATCTTGTCGGTCGGCAGTCCGGAAATATCCTCGTCTTCAAACAGGATTCTGCCTTCTTTTGGCGTGTAGATCCCTGCAATGGTTCCCATTAACGTACTTTTTCCTGCTCCGTTAGAACCCACGATGGATAAGATTTCCCCTTTTCTTATAGTAAAACTGATCCCTTTTATGGCATGCAGGTACCCATGATACGTATGCAAACCGGTAACTTCAAGCATCAAATAGCCACCTCCTCGTCTCCCAAATAGGCAGCAACCACAACCGGATTATTAAAAATTTCTTGCGGGGCACCTTCCGCAATCTTTTCCCCGAAGTCCAGCACGACGATCTTGTCGGCAACAGACATCACGGTTTCCATATCGTGTTCAACGAAGAGAAATGTCATCCCCTGCTGCCGCATTTCAAGAATGATATCAACCAGTTCCCTCGATTCCTGCGGATTCAGACCCGCCATTGGTTCATCCAGTAAAATCAGCTTGGGGTCTGAGGCTGCGGCCCTTGCAATTTCCAATAACCGTTGGCTGCATTTCCCACCAATTCGATAAATTTCGAACTTGCGATCCCGTGTGACTCCACGATCGGAACGTCAATTCCCAACTCGCGAACGTTTTTGGTCACAACGGCAGATTCCTGTGTTGTCCCCCAAATGACAATTGCCTGTGGGTTGGCATTTTTCACGCGGGTCAACATAGGTTTTGCATCATTGACGGTAGCTTCAAACGTTTCGGAGATCACGGTCTGAATGCCCGCCTGCTTCGTCAGAGCATCAAACTCTTCTTTCCCGCTGGAACCAAAAGAGTTATCCACCCCCAACCAGGCGACTTTCATCAGATTGTGGGTTTTTAAATATTCCACCACGCGCGGAACGACAACGTCGTCACCCTGGGCGGTCTTAAAAACAAATTGCTTGGTTGGTATGTTAATATTTTTGCTGGCGGCAAGAGAGAGGAAAGGGATCTTGGATTTTTCGGCCAAGGGAATCATGGCCAGCGAATTTCCGGATGATGTACCCCCAATGACAGCTACCACTTTGTCTTGCTCAATCAACTTCTTCATATCAAGGACCGCTTCGTTTTGATCCGATTTGTCGTCATAGGCTACCAACTCAATTTTCCGTCCATTTATGCCTCCTTCCGCATTTGCCTTGTCAACCATCATTTTAAGAGTATCCATTTCCGGCTTCCCTAAAGGGGATGATCCACCCGACGCAGAGAACACACCACCGATTCTGATCGTTTTTTGACTGGTAGAATTGTTTGAGGAGCTTGTGGTGGCCGTATTGTTGCCGCATGCGGTTACAAAAAACACCATAGACAGACTTAATAGAAAAAACCATATTTTTTGCATAGTAACCTCCTGAAGATTCCTTCACGGGAACCGTTATTTTTTAATCCTGGCAAGAAGGATCGCCCCCCTTTCGTTATATGACAAATTCAGGTTTTCTTTGTTTTAACGTTGGATTTTTGATTTCAACTTCTTCTCCCGTTTCAATATCCAAAAACGGAGTGGCTTCCTCAAACCAACTGTCCGGCGCCTTGTGCCCCCAGAATGTTTGACGTCTCGGATCGTTGATATCCCAGCGAATTGGCTTAAAATCAGGATCGCTTGTCAGATAGTCCCCGTTATAGAGTTCAATTCGATTGCCATCCGGATCTCTGAGGTAAAGGAAAAATGCATTTGAAAGTCCGTGCCGACCGGGCCCCCTCTCAATATTGCTTCCATATCCCAGTGAGGCAAGCACGTCGCAAGCGTGAATAATGCTTAAAGGATCGGACAACCAAAAACCGATATGATGAAGTCTCGGACCCTCTCCATTCATAAAAGCTTGATCGTGTACATTCTGTTTCCGATGGAGCCAAGCGGCCCATTTTTTGTCATCTTCAGTTTCCGTGTACTCAGAGCAAGCAAACCCCAATTCCTTTACATAAAAATCATATGCTTTTTCGACATCAGGCACCTGGCAGTTTACATGATCAATTCGTTGAATTCTCGCCCCTTTGTACATTTCATATCTTTGAAGCATTCTTTCAACAGTTTCCATTTTTGTGAAAAATTCCAACGGGATTCCGGAAACATCATGCACTCGCAATGTTTTCCCTATCGCCCTCTGCGAGCCGTTTTCCATCCATTTCGTTTTGAGTCCTTTTGATTGAAAAAGCTTTTCCAGGCTTTCTAACTGTCCTTCTTCTTGAACTTTATATCCGATCGCATGAACACCTGTTTTTTCCGCTTTCTTTAATACAAGGCTGTGATGACAGTGTTCTTCCAATCCCCGCAGGTAGATGTGCTGATCATCACTCTCAGTTTCAATAAACCCTAAAGCATCTACATAAAATTCCCTGGCACGATCCAAGTCGGTAACATTCATTACCGTTCTGGCGACCCGGATAATAGAAAAATCCATTCTTTCCCCTCCCGCAAACAGAATATTCGGTATTTTCACTCGATTGAATTACCGGTTTGCCACCAACTCATCCGAGCGATTTAAGAATTCTTTCACGCGATCGACATATTGCTGCTTGTCATAGCCGTTATACAAAGCACCTGCCATGCGTACGGGATCTCCGAAGAAAAAGCGCTCGTACAACGTTTGGCGTGATCCAAATGCACTCATGCAGACATCCCACGCTAACCGGAATAATTTCACACGGTTATATGCATCTCCGTTCGCTGCCTGCAGGTATTTATCCAAATCAGCCCGAAGCTCAGATCTGAAATCGCTTTCATTCGGAATCGCCATCAAACCACTCGCCCCGAGTAACTGCATGATTTCGGAAAAACGGGGATAAATGCGTGGAAAATAATTTCGTGCCGCATTTAACGGTTTGAAGTCGGGGGTCATCGTTCCCCACTTATCCACTTTGGCATTTACTTCAGAAGCGATCAAAAGCGCTTTCATATTTTCCAGTACTATAATGACCTCAGCCATCTTTTCCTGTACATGTTGAAACTGTCCGATATTGATGGTTTCCACCATCAATTGCAGAATTCCCAAGATGAATTCCGTCTTGGCTACGTTCTTTGCCACTACTTGATGGGTCATATGAACCTGAGCGTTGCTTTCCACATAAGCTCGGTTACATACTTCCACATCACCAAGGGCGAATACGCGATCCCATGGAACGGTCACATCATTGAACACGACAATCGTATCCATTTCTTCAAACCGCGAACCAAGCGGATGATCAAATGCCGATTTTCCATAGTCAAATGTTTCCCGGCAGATAAATTTCAACCCTGGTGTATGATTGGGAATACAGAAAGCATAAGCATACGGGTTCTCTTCATCCGACTGTTTGAGCAGTGTCGATGGAAATACCATAATTTCATCTGTTATTCCCCCCTGCGTCGCAAGCAGTCGCGCTCCCCGGATCACTACTCCATCCGCGGTTCTTTTCACAATGC
The DNA here is from genome assembly GCF_015097055.1 of Effusibacillus dendaii. Taxonomy (NCBI): domain Bacteria; kingdom Bacillati; phylum Bacillota; class Bacilli; order Caryophanales; family Alicyclobacillaceae; genus Effusibacillus; species Effusibacillus dendaii. The sequence continues at coordinate 536,929 of NZ_AP023366.1, read as the reverse complement.
GTGCCGCGATATAAGGATCCGGAAGTTCAGCGGAATTTACTGCTCGATTGACCTGAGGTTGAATCAACGTATGGGTTAGCGACAGGTCGTTTTCGCGGCAGTATTCATAATACCTGCGCATATTTTCAGCAAACATGGGATCCTGTTGCCCAAACATCTCGGCCGCTGCGCCATAAGCCATCATACCGGAGTTGATATAGTCCGGCGAACGTCCCATCATCCCTCCGTTGTACCTGGCCCATTCTTGAATCATCATCCGCCGTTTTTCCAAGTCTTCTTTTGTTCTTGGTTGCATAAAAGAAGTGCCTACACGATCACCTGTAGTCGGCGACACGTATGTCATATAATCCCGTTTGTCCGGATCATGTTGCATATCATAAAGTTCAGCCTGACTTTTCATCACCCCTCTAAATGCCGGGTGCTCAGAGAAATTTCCCTGCACTGGCTTGCCGTCAATCCAAACATTCGATTTCGCCTTGTCTACCCGTTCTATATATTGCTTTCCTGTTTTCGCTGGCATTGGTATCCCCCTCACAGCATTTGGAAATGCAGTTTTTCAGGATGATCCGTCTTCCATTATAACCGGCTGACGGTTACAGCTTCCGCTTTCCTGGTTTTGCCGAATTTCGGGATGTGAGGATTCCCCACAGCCACATGAATGACCTGTGTTTCGGTATAAAATTCAAAACTGTAGTGGCCGCCTTCGCGTCCGATTCCGCTGTGTTTGGAACCGCCGAAAGGAATCCGCAAATCCCTCACATTTGGTGAATTGACCCACACCATGCCGCTTTCAACCGCATGTGCCAGACGATGACCCCGTTTCATATCACTCGTCCAAATGTAAGCGGCGAGTCCGTATTTCACATCATTGGCCATTCGCAGTGCTTCTTCCTCCGTTTTAAACGGTATAACAACCATCACCGGTCCGAAAATTTCCTCCTGGGCGACACGCATATCATTGGTGCAATTCAATAGAAGCGTAGGAGCCACATAGTTCCCGTTCCGACAGGATTCCGGTATTTGGCCCGAAATGATTTCAGCGCCTTCCGCCCGGGCAATCTCAATGTAATTCTTCACATTCTCCCAGTGCTTCCGATGGATCAGCGGCCCCACTTCCGTGGCTTCATCCATGGGATCCCCGACCACAATGCGGGATACCCGTTCTTTCAGAGCGTCTACAAATTGGTCATAGATCGATTCTTGCAGAAAAATTCGGGAATTCGCCGTGCAGCGTTCGCCGTTAAAGGAGAAGATCCCCCATACAACCGCATCCAGCGCACTCTCCAAATCCGCATCCGCAAAGACTATCGCAGGTGATTTGCCTCCCAATTCCATCGAACACCTTTTCAATGTGTCCGCACCGTTCTTCATAATTTCCGAACCCGTTTTCGTTTCACCTGTAAAAGAGATCAACTGAACGTCCGGGTGGGCTACAAGAGCAGCTCCGGCTGTTTCTCCGAATCCATGAACGACGTTGAAGACGCCTTCCGGCAACCCCGCTTCATGGATGATTTGCGCCAGCTTATTTGCGGTGAGCGGTGACCATTCCGCCGGTTTCAGGACACAGGTGTTTCCTGTAGCGAGAGCGGGAGCGACTTTCCATGTTTCCAGCATGAACGGAGCATTCCAAGGTGTAATTAAACCAGCCACCCCTACCGGTTTATGAATCGTATAGTTAATGAAGGATTGGTCCACCTGGTAGGCTTCTCCCACCAGACGGCTCTTGACCATTTCCGCGTAAAAACGGAAGTTTTCCGCTGCACGGGCCGCTTGTTTCTTGGTTTGGCTGATCGGCAAACCTGTGTCGAGAGATTCCAAATACGAGATTTCTTCGGCATTCTCTTCAATCAGGTCGGCAATCTTAATGATATACTTCATCCGCTCCCCGACACTCATCGTGCGCCAGGGGCCGTTGTCAAACGCTTGACGAGCGGCTGCCACGGCCAAATCAATGTCTTCCTTAAAACCTTCTGCCACTTCATTAATGGATTGATTAGTAAAAGGATTGATATTTTGGAATTGCCGACCGGAGACTCCCTCAACAAACTTGCCGTTAATATAGTGAAGAACCTTATCAACCTTGAATTGTTTCATAGTCTTTCCTCCCTGCAGCCTGATCGGTCCTTCCATCAAGAATCGGATTTTCCAAGGTTCCCAAGCCATCAATCTCCAAGCGCATGGTATCTCCGGGATTTACAGGCGAGATCCCTTTCGGTGTTCCGGTCAATATCATGTCACCCGCTTGCAGTGTCATAAACGAACTGATAAATTCAATGAGGTCGGGAATGGTATAGATCAAATCCTTGGTATTCCCTTGTTGACGCAACTCTCCATTGACATAGGTACGCAGTTCCAGATTCCCAACATCGGAAATGTCTTCTTTGTCGACAAAGTAAGGACCCAGGGGGCCGAATGTGTCGTGGCCCTTAGCCCGAACCGGAGGGCGATAGAAATTGTTGACAAAATCGCGAACCGTTACGTCGTTGATAATCGTGTATCCGCTTACATAATCAAACGCATGGACGTGTTTAATGTTGCGACCTTTTTTTCCGATTACAACCGCCAGTTCATTTTCATAATGCATGTAGGTGGCTCCATCGGGATAGTATACAGGAGCTTGATGACCGATGAGCGAGCTGTTCGGTTTGATGAACAAGACAGGTTCTTTCGGTTTTTCCAATCCCAGTTCTTCCGCATGGTCCGCATAATTCAAGGCCAGCCCGATCATGTTGTTGGGAACCACCGGAGGAAGCCAGACATCGATCGCATCCACATGGTGTTCTCTCCCTGCCTCATCCACGATAAGTTCACCCTCAACAATACCTGTAACGATTCGACCTTCATGCAGGAATCGGGCGTGCTTCATTTCGACATCCCCGCTTCCTGATCCAGCAATCCATATTGATTGAGGGTCTGCCATATCTCTTTTTGCAACTCTTCCGATGGCGGACCCATTGGCAAACGAAGTGCAGGATTGATTTTTCCCATCATTCCCATGGCGGTTTTCAAAGGCCCTGGATTCGTATCCTTAAACAAAACATCATTTAAAGGCATCAATTTATAATGCAGATCAATCGCTTTCTCAACTTCACCCGCTGCCCAGTAGTTGTAGATATCAGCCACTTCCCTAGGAACAATGTTAGCGGTTGCGCTGACATGACCTGCGCCACCGATAGCTAACATCGGATAACAAAGAAGTTCAATTCCTGAATACAGTAAAAAGTCGCGGCCACAGTTCAGCAATACTCGATTGACATGTTCAAAATCTTTATTCGATTCTTTTACGCCGATAATATTCTTGCAATCTTCCGCCAGGCGGGTTAAGGTCTTGACATCCAAATTGGTAGCGGTTCTTCCGGGAATGTTGTAAATGATAATAGGAATATCTACTGAATCTGCAACAATTTTAAAATGGGTATAAAGCGCTTGCTGGTTGGGACGATTATAATAAGGCACAATCACCATGGCCGCATCGGCACCCATTTCTTGGGCGCGTTTGGTAAGATGCAGGGTTTCTGCATGGTTGGTCGATCCGGTTCCCGGCACGACAGGAACACGACCGGCTGCCGTCTTTATTGCGGTTTCCATCACAAGTTCGCGCTCCTCAATGGTCAACGAACTGGGTTCACCCGTAGTACCGGTTACGGAAATCCCGTGGGAACCGCTTTCAATATGCCATTCAATCAGATTTTGCAGTGCCTTTGTATCCACATTCATGGTTGCATCAAACGGCGTCACGATGGGAGCGATGGAACCTCTTAAACGTTGCTTCGCTTCTTGGTACACCCGAAACATACCTCCAATTTTGATTGTTTTGTATACATTGTATTTTCAGTTATTTTACAAGAAGAAAATAATCGTTTTGCCTCCTGTGATAGATTCGTTGATTTAGTATTTTTTATAGATCCAACAAGAAATTTGGCGTGATTTCTTCCGCTTTGGGAGCATCTTTGCGGTTTTGAAATGCCTTGGCGGTATTCAGCTTATGCTGCCTTGCAAACGCTTCAATGTCTTCAAATGGAGCTCGCTCTTTCATCATTTCAATGATACGGGCATGCTCTTCAACCGATTCCCGGGCACGTTGCGGCACAAAGGTAAATCCAGATTGACGAACACGGGCCATCCTTTGCCACGTCTGTTCAATCTGCTCTTTCAGATAGGAGTTGCCGCAACACTCATAGATGATCATATGAAACTTCCGGTTTAACTCCCCAAATTGCTCAAACTCAAAGTTATAAAGGGCCTCATTCATTTCTTCATTCATTTTTTCAAGGTCCGAGATTCCCTCCTTTGCAATTGTTTTTGAGCCGAGAGCCGTTGCGTATCCTTCAAGCACCGCCAATACAGACAGAGTCTCCAGATATTCGGTTTCATTGATCATGCTGACAATTGCGCCACTGTAGGGTTTGTACTGAATGAAGCCGTCCGATTCAAGTTGACGAATGGCTTCCCTCACCGGGATGGCGCTTAAATTCAACTCTCTGGCAATTTGGTCGATCACGATTCGATGGCCCGGCCCATAACTGCCATCCACAATCCGGGATCGAATGAATTCATAGGCATACTGAGTTTTGCTGATATTAGTTTTTAGATTTTCCATGGTTTAATCATATATAAAATCATATATGATTTCAAGTATATTTTTTAAAAAATCATATATGATCAAAAGAGCCAGCTATGTCATTGTTTCCCGCATTTGCCACATAAAGCCGGCCATCCGGGCTATAGGTCAGAGCATCCGGTTGGCTTCCTGTTTGGGCTCCACGGCACAGAACAAGCGAGATGATTTACGTCGAGTGCAAAGTCTATTTGTAAATAAAAAAGTCTCCTAGTTTAAGGAGACCCGTCTGCTGAAGAATGATTACTTCATCAGTCCTTTTCTTTCAAAATGATAATCTTCTCTGTTCCTACAGGAAATTTGAGAGCAAAATGACAACCCCGACACCCCAGCAATAGTAGGCAAATGGACGCATGGCGTCGATCTCATGCTTTTTAAACCAATTCATTAAGATCCACACACTTACGTATGCAAATACACCCGCCAATACCCCGCCGATCAAGGATGTTTGAAATAACCCGTGAATGCCTGAGTTAGCCAACTTGGGAACTTCAAGCACAGCCGCACCTGCAATCACCGGGGTCGCCAATAACATAGAAAAGCGTGCCGCCGCTTCATGCTTCAGACCCATCCAGAACCCGGCGACCATACTGGCTCCCGAACGTGAGAATCCAGGAATCAATGCCAATGATTGGAACAATCCCACAACGATCGCTTGTCCATACGTCAGATCATTAATATCTTTCGTACCTCGGGTACGCCACTTTTCTCCAAAGTAGAGGAACAAACCGTTTACGATTAGAAAAATGGCGGCACTGGTTACGTTACTAAAAATATGGCGAAGCGGCTTTTCAAATACGACTCCGATAAGTCCCGCCGGAATGGTCGCTACCAGAATCAGCACCAACAAATGACGTGCATTCTTTTGCCTCCTGTCAAAAATGGATCGGATGATGTCAATCCACTCATCCCGGAAAAACAGTAAAAGAGCTAAGGCTGTTCCTAAGTGAAGCATGACCACATACGGGAGAAAGTGTTCTTTTAAAAATTCAGGATCAAGGTTCCAATGAAATACGTACGGTGTCAGTACTCCGTGTGCAACGCTGCTGATGGGAAACAACTCGGTTATTCCTTGAATAATTGCAAAAACAATAGTTTGTAAGAGATCCACTGTTGATTCCTGCCTTTCCAGTAATGACTCAATGTTAGAATACCACCTTTTGACTTCACACAGCCATTTATTTACACAGAAATAACAATTCCCTAACAACGACTTCATAACTTTGTTTCATACTTAACCATGCTAATGACTATGAAAAACTACAAGGAGGAAAGATTGTGAAAAAATGGTTGCGTAAAAAAACCCTGGCGACAGTTGTATGCTCTTTTTCCGCCACTGCATCATTTGGTTTTTCCCCAGTGCAAGCCGCAACAGAAACAAGTTCACCTATCAAACACACCGTGGTTATCTTTCAGGAGAATCGTTCCTTTGACAATTATTTCGGTACATATCCGACAGCTCCAGGCTTTCACGCGCTTCCAGGCACACCCAAGGATGTCAAAAATATCCCGGCTGGCGCTTTTAATCCGGATGAAAACGGCAATCCCGTATATCCCTATTTATTTCCGTTAGATCAACTGCAAACGAAAGATGTGGATCACGGCTTTGATCATATGATGGAAATGGTTGACGGCGGAAAGATGGACAAATTTTATCTTGTCAATAACCGTCGCGGCGCAGGAAAAATTGCAATGGGATATTACGATTACCATGCAATACCTGCTTACTGGCAATATGCTCAACATTTTGCCCTGGCGGATAATTTCTTCCAACCTGTCTACGGACCTTCAACGCCGGGCGCATTATACCTGGTAGCCGCTCAGTCCGGCACAAAAGACCAGCCGATCAAGGGAGACCCGACTCCCAAAAATGAACCATACGGCGGTGATAACCCAAAATCCGCGCTTTCCTACAATCTCACTTACAAAAACATAGGTGATACATTGTCGGAACACAACAAGACTTGGGCCTGGTATCAGGGGGGTTACACGGCAAACGACAATACGTACTCTCCTCACCACAATCCTTTTCAATACTTCCAAAACTATGAGGACGGAAAGTATAAGAACAATCTGAAAGACACCAATGATTTTGTGAAAGACATCGCAAACGGCAAATTGCCTGATGTGAGCTTCTTAAAGGCAGGATACCCCGAAGACGAGCATCCCGGATACAGTACACCCGAAGGAGAAGACTTCACTGTTAAAATGATCAATGCGATCATGAACAGCCCATATTGGAAAGACACGGCCATCATCGTCACCTATGACGAGTCGGGCGGATACTGGGATCATGTTGCACCGCCCCAAGTGACTCCAGGCCCTGACGGACTGCAAGGAAACGGCCCGCGCATTCCAGCATTGGTGATTTCTCCATATGCGAAGGAAAACTATGTAAGCCACGTTCCATATGACACAACGTCGATTCTGAAGTTTATTGAGTGGAACTATCACCTCCCCACTCTCAATAACCGCGACGCTAGTGCCAATAACATTCTGGATATGTTTGATTTTAACCATCCGAACTTTGCTGCTTACATGTACAATGACGGAAGCCTGACACCGGCAAAAACGTACGGAACACCGGTGAAAGTTCAACTTAACAACGCTCTGCTGGGAGTGAGCACCCCTGGGGAAGCCCCCTTTATCGATACAAAAGGGAATGTAATGGTGCCCCTCGTTGACTTTGTACGCAGTATCAACGGCCGTATATTGGGCAACAACAACGAAAACGATCAAAACAACGACAAGAATCAAAACAACAACCAGAACGAAAATGATCGTAACGCTCAAAATGACGGTGCAAAAGACGAAATCTCGTTCAAATTCAATGGGAAACCTGTCCATTTGAAAACTCAAACGTGGGTAAGTCCTACCAAGCAAACCTATGTGCCGTTAAAATCTTTAGTCGACGCTCTCGGTTGGTCCATGCAGACTGAAAACGGAGTTGTTACCGTGACCAGCAAATAAAAAGTGATTCCCTGGAAAGGACCTATGGTTTCCAACCCGTGGTCCTTTTCTTTTCCCTATTGGGAGCCTCATGTTGACTGTCAAAGTCAAATTCTTGTACCAAATTCTTCACGAAAAATTCACCGTTACTTTAACTGATTTTTATCTTTCACACGTATTCTAGAAGTGCAAGGGATGATAGCAAAGAATTGATATCGTTGCTTGTATTCAAAGAGAACAGGAGGTATTCGAATGATTTTACGACAACTGCAAACGATTGTTTCCAAAACGAATCGGAAAAACCTTGGCTGGTATCAGATCTCATTGTCCGACAAAAATACGGCTTCCGACCTGGTCAATAGTCTCCGCAGTTCCGGATATGAAGTACGCATCGAAACGGAATCCGCCGAATGGAAGATACGTTTCAAGCGTTGAGTTGGATAAGTGGTGACCATCATTGTCACCTTTCCACTATTTGGAATGCCCTTCATTACCGTACGCATTATAACAGTGCCAATAGTGGGATTACTAACCCCTGCTTACTCGATTCGTATTTTAAAAACGATAAATAAATAAGTTATATTGCAGGCTTTCGATTTGCGCCAAATATTGATTTACTTCGTCCTGTACATAATTGTTATTCTCAAAATTAAACCGGGATGGCAACCACCGGATCCCCTCCTGCGGCCTGAATCGCTTGGATGGCAGAAACGGCATCAACATACTCCATGGAAACATACGCAACTCCCTGTTTGCCGTCTTTCTCACTTCGGGAAAATCGCGTCTTGTAAAGATCTCCGTAAATTTCGTCACAATACCCATTTTCCAATAACGCATGCATAATATGTTGCTTGTAATACATGTTCCGCTTTCTGCAAACCGTTCTACTTGCTCTCGGGATATCCGATAACCCGCCGCAATGATCTTGTCGATCATTTCAAGTGAGACCTTGTGGCGCTTCTCGATTACAGGATTACAGAGCAGTTCAATCGCAGGATGTCCCGGCTCCACATAGAATCCAAGAATATGCGCCCGTGTCTTTCTTTCAAAATCATACGCTGATATTTCAATACCGGGTACGATTTCTACACCCAACTCCCGCCCGATGACCATCGCCTGTTCCAGACCTTTTGCAGCAACGGGTATCCTTCATACATTTCAACCAGTATGAGATCTGCTGTTTTTTCCTGCTCAAGCGTACCCAGTTACGCATCAATCCCCAGCGCTTGTGCAGGATTGAGACTGATCTTCCTTACTGCTTGGGGCAAATCGATTCCCTCTGCAACCAACTTGCATACAACTGGCAACATCGTCGATGGATGATAATCGGAGCACAGCACGTCCGCATACCCCGCTTTGATTGCATCGATCGCTTTCATGTTGTTGCCGTGGGAACTGCCGCGAACCACATTTGGCGCACCCACGCAGACATGAATATTTCTTTCCTTTGCTCGGCGCGCCGCCTTCAGATTCACAGGAAACTCACTGATCCTGATACCATACCCAAGCATCTGATCCACTTTGTCCGGCGAATCATCGTCGTGGGAAGCGACGCTAATATTAAGGGACTTTGCGTACCGGGCAAGTTTCTTCAGCCGGTTCCATTCGATTTGTTGCTGCCATGCAATGATTTTCTCAACCATCTCCTTGGCCAGTTCATCCTTAAATCCATAGGTTTTCATGACATACGCTTCATACGTCCCTGGCGCAGCGAATTGCCCCTATCCTGGTGTATGGTCCATATAGGAGAGAAGGTCGATCTTACCCTGCTGCAAAAGATGTTCCACGGCTTGCAGTCCGGGAAGGTTCGTTATCTCGTACCGCAAGTGAACGCGGTGCCGGATCGAAGACCGGGTATTTCGGTGCCGGACAATATTTTCGATAATCTGGACCACCATATCATTGTTCCGAACCCCGACTCCGTCTGCTAACGAGACAGAGTGATACATCGTAGTGATTCCGTTCCCGGGCAGCAAATACATCCTGGTTGCATCCAATGCCTGATCTGATGGCTCGTCTGCTGTAACCGGAAGCCCAGTTGGCCGTATCTCCGCTATGCGATCCCCTTCAACCAAAAGATCGCCTTTTATTACCCGGTCAGGAAGGACCATCTCGGCATTCCGAATGCAAAGCCGCTTTTGACTCATACCGTCACCCTCCCGCCGTTTAATACTCCTTGGTGCATGGTGTAGCGGGAATTCACCACCGAATCCATAAACTCCAGATCATGAAAAATACCGAGCATACTGGTTCCTGCTTTTTAGGCCTGTAACCATCTCTTTGACAGATTCTTTGGAACGGTTGTCAAGCGACGCAACTGGTTCATCGAGTAACAGGAGCTTCGGGCGTCTTACCAACGCTCTTGCCAGATTTAAACGTAACTTTTCCCCGCCGCTAAATGTGTTCGGGTAAGCATCCCACAGCACTTCCGGAAGTTGGAAGTGCCGCAGCATCTGTTTGGCCTCCTCGACTGCTTTCGCCTCATCGCATCCGATTTCCATAAGTCCCTCTGCCACCACACCCAACGCTGTAATCCGGGAAGCACTTTTAAAAATTGGGACACATATCCGATCTCGCACCGTCGGATAGCGATAACCTGCTGTTCGGAAGCAGTTGCGAGGTCGATTGTAGCGAACTGTTCCGATTGAAAACGGATCGATCCCGAAGTAGGAATATAGGTTCGATAGATGCATTTCAGGATGGTGGATTTCCCCGCACCGCTTTATCCGGTTATGCCGACAAATTCACCCTGTTCGATTGTAAAATTTGCCTCTCTGCAGCCAACAATCTGTTTTTGCTGAGTTTGGTGAAGCGTGAATGACTTCGTTAAATTTTCCGTATGCAGTAGCAAGCCCATTATGTTCCCTCCTCAGAGCATCGAATTGATTAAAATCTGGGAATACTCGTGCTGCGGATCCTCCAGGATCTGGTCGGTAAGACCTGCTTCTACCACACGTCCGTTTTTCATTACCAGCGTCCGGTTGGTTAACATTCGAATCACGGAAAAATCATGGCATACTACGATCATTGTGATGCCAAGCGTTCTTTGGATCTGTCGGATCAAATCCAGCACGCGTGCCTGAACAGAAACATCAAGGCCAGTGGTGACCTCATCCAACAACAGCAGCGAAGGATTATTTGCCAACGCTTTCGAGATCTGTACGCGTTGCTGCATCCCGCCGCTGAAATTCTTTGGACAATCGTCCATTCGTTCAATCGGAATTTCCGTTCTTGCAAGCAGTTCTTGTGCCCGTTCCCGGATCTTACCGACATGGTGCCAATCCGCTGTCAACAGCTTCTCCGCGTTATTTCCGCCGCTCGTAAAATCGAGCCGCAGCCCGAGTTGCGGATTCTGGTACACCATACCCATCAAACAATTGCGAACCCGTCTTTTCTTCTGGCTGCTGAGGGCAAGCAGGTTGGTTTTCCCTTCTTCGTAGTTTTGCAAGTACACCTCTCCCGACGAAAATGTGTCATCGAAGTAGAGCGACTTGATCAAGGTGCTTTTACCAGATCCGCTTTCTCCCACAATGCAAAGGATTTCGCCCGGATACACATCAAAGCTGATAGGACCGCCGGCAACGATTGAACCGCATTTCGGACAAATATTGCTTTCTCTCTCAGGTCCCGTTCCTTCCATACATTCCCCACAGCTTCGGCCATAGATTTTACTGACATTCCTTACGCGAAGAAGCGGTTGTTCCGGGACAGCCATTCTTCTATTCATTCCATCGGCCCCCTAATTCCACTGGAATCCCCTGTGCTTTGTTTCGCATTTTCAGACAATAACTTGTATCTGAACAGTAGAAATGACGTTCTCCCGTTTGATTGTCGAACACTTCATCCAGGTAAGAATCGGTGCTCCCGCAATATTCGCAGGATTTTTCGCCAAAATCTTCAACGTGGAAATGATAATCTTCAAACTGGAGCGGAACCACGTCGGTATAAGGAGGAATCGCATAAATCCGTTTCTCCCGGCCCGCACCGAACAGGAACAATGTTTCTGCCTGGTGCAGTTTGGGCACATCAAACCGTGGAATCGGCGAGGGGTCGATCACATAACGACCATTGACTGATACGGGGTATCGGTGAGAAAGTGTAATTTCTCCCCACTTTACGATATCTTCATACAGGAATACCCATCGTTTGCTGTAATCCTTTTCCGCATGCATTCTTCGGGTTTTCCTTTCACTGGGCTCCCCCTAGCGCAGTGCTTCGGGATAGGGAACCTGAAACACCCGTATTTGATGTTCCTTCATTTTCTCTTCCGGAATCCGGTGCCGGGTTTGGATGATGGTTGCCTTCAGTGTGTCCATTGTTGTCTCGACGTTGGTTGTCTCTGCAATCAGTTCACGCAGGTTGCAGGCGTTAACGCTGTCGTCACAGCCTTGGTCAATGACTTTAACGATGTCATCCTTTCCCACAATCGATAATGTAATCTGCAACCCGCCGGTTCCCCAACCTCTCGCGATCGGCAGTTCACGTGATCCAAACGGGACCTGATAGCCGGGAATGGCGACCGCTTTTAACAGCTTTCTGCGGATTTCTTTCTTTGTATTCTCATCAAGAAACCCATAATTGTAGATGCTCATTTTTCATTTGCCCCCGTTTCTGAATCGACCGGACCCAGATCGATTCAGCCTGAAAATCTACATAGTGCGGAAGTTTCCAGTGAGAGACAAATCCGGATGCTTCGATGCCGTCAATAATAAGCAATGCCATCATGGCTCCGGTTTCCCCGCGGGCAAGCGACTGCAGCCGCATGGCGCAGGAAGCCGGAAACTGAATGGAATGCCGAGTGATATCGTCGATCGAATCCTGATTCGCATTGCCCTTATCGCGGTCTTCCAACAGACCTTCACTCCGCAGCAACTCCACGACTTTCGGAAAATCAGGAATGGGCTGATCCGGTTCCGTTTTTACCTCGGAAAGATATTGCTCCGTGAAGGCACGCACATGCTGTTCGGTTTCATCTGCCAGCTCAAACTTGAGCAGCCGCTTCGTATAATCCCGAGTTGGACCCAGGTACTGGCCGCCGGGAATATTCTTGAAAGCGGTCGAAATCCGGCGAACCACCCTGATTTTTCTTCTATTGATTGCCCGGAAAGCATTCAGCAGAAACCTTGAAACTACGTAAAAAACAGGATGCGGCGTGATATTTCTCGCAGCTGACAGGCCCAAAGGCATACTTAGCAATATCCCGAGCACGGTTTCCAAAAGAGCAATTTGGACCGTTTCATACATCGCAACCAGATAGCGCTGTGTACCGGTAAAATCCATCGGAAACATGCGGCCGGTAAAATCAGACATGGCAGCCCTGCCATCTATCAATTCCGGTATGCTAAAGTTGGTTTCTTCTACAGTCCATATCAGGACAAGAACAACAAGCAAAGTAAACAATAGATTTTTGAGGTTGGTTAAAATTCTTCAGCAAGTTCATTACCTGAATCGAGGTCTTTGGGTCCAAACTCACGACCGGTTCATCAGCCAACAGAATGGAAGGTTTCTGTAAAAGAGTGCGTGCGATGGCGACCCGCTGCTGTTGTCCCCCGCTAAGTTGATCCGCTCTCTGGTACATCTTCTCTTTCATCCCGACTCTGTCAAGGCACTGAACCGCGAGCTCCATAATACATTTTCCAAAACAGTGATTCGCTTAACCAGGTTAAATTGTTGAAAGATCATCCCACAAGCGATCGAACCTTTTTCAAGTCTTTCCTGTTTTTTCCCAACTGAATATTATCGACAATTACGGAACCGTGCGTGGGAGTTACCAGTCCATTAATGCAACACAAAAGAGAAGATTTGCCAGCACCGCTGGGGCCAAGAAAAACCACAAATTCACCTTGCTGGATTTCCATATGAATGTCACTGAGCGCTTTAACACCCGTGCCATAGACCTTCTCCAAATTTAGAATCTGAATCATAGGCAAATCCCTCTTTTCACAAGATTTCTCTTCTTATTTTTTCTTAGCCAAATCAATTCCCAAGAGGTTTGCCGCATCACGAACCGGGTTGTAAAATTCCTTGTTTGTTTCCATGTACTTCTCAACTTTGCCAATACCACCAATCGCGCTGGGGTCTTTTTCATGAACACTGATCAAGGCCTGTTTGAGTTTCTTTTTGATTTCAGGATCCAGGTCGCTCCGTACGGCAATGGGTGACCCCGGAATCAGGTCAGATTTCCAGATCACATTGATTTCATCTTGCTTGATCACACCCTGGCTGATCATTGCTTGACACCCCCTTGGTCTTGCCCGTTTATTTCGAGAGAACCACCTCCCCAAAATCAACGAGACACTGGTTCATATCGCCGCGAATCCGGGTTATTCCGTATTCAACCGGAAACCCGTCCGGATGATGCATCACACTTTCAATCCGTAAAATGGGCACATCTTCCGGCATATTTAAAACTGCCGCATCCTTAATAGTCGGAAATATTGCCGAGAAAACGGATCTTTTCCGAAGCGGAGTGAAATGATAATTCTCCTTTAATAGTCCGTAAAGCGACCGGAAGTCCTTGAGGTATCTCTCGAGACCAGGCACCATTTTTTCCGGTAACACAGATGTTGTTACGGACAATGTTCATGTTGTCCGTAAACCGGAAGGAATCCCCGTTTGTCTTTGAATCATAGGTCCCCTCCCCTTCTGGCCATGAAAGCAAAAAAGCGGGAACATTGAGACCGGTTCCAATACCTCCGATTTAGTTTAACGGTCGATATGGAACTTACGAGTTTTGGAACGAATTCTGTCTGTCAAAAGCTGAGAATTCACAAAATCTCTTTTCCGAATCACCGGTGCCGAATCGACATATTTCTTTGCAAATTCCATGAAAAAGGATTCCGGTTTCCCGTACCGCTCAATTACTTGTTGTCTGGTCAATCCGTGTACCATTTCGCAATGTACCGTTGTCAACAATTCCAACAATTCCGAGCAAACTGGGCATTTTACCACCCGCACCGCTCCTTTTCCCTGTGTTGCAATTAAGTTACCAAATATGTATGAAGATCTTGTTTTCGGACTGTTAATTTTTTGTATAGAGAGAAAGGCTTCCAGTTAGTATACTCTCTTACAATTTCTTAATGAATCGACCATAAAATCTCCATAATATAACGCTACACTGAAGCTGTAATTGAAATCTGGTTTACAGGAGTTTGATAGTGATGGAACCTGTTATCACGCTGGCTGAAAGAGAAGATTTTGCCGAAATGATACAATTGGCAGATTTAACGCTGCCTGACAGAATGAACCTGCATGAGTTGAAAAAGTACTTTGAACTGTTTCCCGATTTGATTTTCAAGGCAACATATGAACGTAAGATCATTGCATTTTGTTGCGCCGGCATCGATATGTATCAATCTACCGGGTGGCTGCTGTTCAATATCGTAAAAAAAGAATTTCAAGGGAATGGAATCGGGAAACGATTGATCCGGACCCGGCTGACAGCTCTTGAAAAATTTCCGACTGTAAACCGGGTATTGGTTACCGTAAGTGAACTGAATAGGCCCTCCATCCGTGCGTTAGAATCATTCGGATTTAAATTCGTAGAAAGAGAACCCAATTATTACGGGCCGGGTAAGCACCGCGACATTTTTGAGCTGCCAATCGTCAGAAAACAACCGAAAGCATCCCCACTTGTTGCTTCTTTCCTATGACGAATGGTTTTTGATCATCCGCTGCCATACGTTTTCACTCGCAGTCTCACTGTTTTCAATTCGTTCGATAGCCATTTGGACCTGCATTCCGACTTCAAACTCAGGGTCGTTTTGGGCAGCGCACAGAGCTGGAATGGCTGACTTGTCCCCTACTTCGTACAAGAATCGTGCGGCACGCCAGCGAACGATTTTACTTGGATCTTTTAGCGCCTCCTGCATGGGGCCGATAGCAGTTGGATCCCCGAATCCACAGACATACCGATGTGGGATAGGTCCAGAGAAATAGTTGTTCCCGCCAAATGAGTATCTGTCTCTTTCATTAACTCCAGGAATTCGTTTTTAGCCCTCATGCATTCTTCGGCTATTCGGGTATTTTCCCCTATGTATTCAAGAGAAAAAAAATATCCCTTCTTTGTTAGATCTAACGCCTTCGCAATTCCATCTCTCCTCGTTTCCCCTGTTACGAAACGCTTGGCTGCACGAAGTAATAAAGGATACAACTCTGTCGAATTTTGAATATACTCCTTAATTTGCACATTCCGGGCAATCGATTTCAATGCGCTTGCTGCAAGCATTTCTTCGTTGGACATCGTATGTAAACCCCTTTCCATCCATTTGATCAACTAAACTTTTTATTTCTAAAATACCGTGGTAAACTGGTTTCCAGTAGAGCCACTTATAATTCATTTTGTTGGTGGAATTTTACCAATTCAACGGCGTGTTCAATTGATTCAGTTCGCCCGAACAGCTGGCTGCTACATTGTGGAGGATGATTACGACAGTGAATTTCGTTATGAAGGAGCTCCTCTTAATTCCTTGCAGGGGCTGGACCCGGATCGAGTCATCTATATCGGGACATTCAGCAAAATACTATCTCCTGCACTTCGACTTGGATATTTGATTTCCCCCCCCTCTTTGACAGAGCGTTTCCGAAACCTCAAATGGTTTACGAATCTACATACGCCGTCACTGAAACAATTGACTCTTGCCCGATTTATTGAAGAAGGACATTTAAAACGCCATATCGCAAAAATGAAAAAAACATATCACAAACGTCGGGATTATTTGATCGATTCCTTAACCCGATATTTCCCGACTCGGATAAATATTTTCGGTCATTCCACCGGGCTGCATCTGGTGGTTGAATTTTCGGACGTGGAATTTACTCAACCGTTGCTGGAAAAAATCGAACAAAACGGTGCTCGGGTATACCCGGTTGAAATCCATGCCATTGAGAAAGGCGACATCAAAATCGGGTAATTTTGGGGTATGGGAATTTGACTGAAGAGAAGATTGAAGAAGGGATTCATAGATTATATGAGGTATTATCCTAAATACATATGGAAACCACACCATGCGGATGTGGGTTTCCAAGTTCGCAGATTCCGCATCCTGCCTCATTGATATTGGCTCATATCATATTTACGCAACAAGCTTTCCAATTTCAACGCCTCTCCGATATTCCCTTTGATTTTCAGCTTGCCTGTCATGAAAGCGGCTGTTCCGTTCAAGTTTCCAAGTAGAAAGTCTTTAACATTATCTACCGACATTTCGAATACGCAGGCGGCCTCAGCGGGTGCACCATTTTCGACCTTTGCTGTTCCGTCGGATAAATGTAGCTGGTAGATTCCGGCCTCATTTCCGGACAAATCGTATTGATATACGACATTCATACCTTGAATCGGTTCCGGATTTGCATTCAATACCTTTTCTATTTGCTGAAAAATTTCCTCTACGCTCGAATTTTTAATCATTTCCCATTCTCCTTTCTTTTCTGAAAAATAAATGTATAGCTCACACGCTTTAGAGACCGGCCGCAATGACTTTTTTCTGAATTTGATTTGTCATCATCCATTCCCTAAGCTGTTAAAAAAGGACAGGTTCAGCCAATTAAATGGCTCCCCTGTCCCTTTTAATTTATTTTTCCGGTATTTCGGCAAAAAAACGCCGGGGGTACAAGTTTTGCAGGTAAACGTTTTAAAGAAGAAAGCAATAGACGATCATAATACTTTCTTGCCCAGACTTGTATCCCCAAAGGCATCCCTGCCTGATCAAGGCCTACCGGAATAGATGCTGCCGGGATGCCTGTGATACTGCTAATCACCGTCATCAGCGGATCGCAGGTAGATTGAAGGCCTGCAGGAGCAGATCCCAAAGTGGAAGGAAGCATCACGATATCAAATTCATCAAATAGAAGATCCACTTGTGCACTTAATTCATTTCGCCTATTCAAAGCTTCAAAATACGAATCGATTGTAATTTTTTTGCCGTCTTCAATCACGCCTCTTATTTCTTCCCCTACTTTTTCCCTATCGCCTTGCTCCACGATGAAACCAAGCAAATCACTTGCCTCTGCCAGAAAAATAGGCTGGTATATTTTTTCTGCAGACAAAAACCAATCCGGCAAAGGGATTTCCTTAACACGATACCCTTCTTCTTTAAGTCGGCGAGTATACTCCTTCATTGCCTGACTCATTTCAGGGCTCAAAGAGACCTGCTTGTCGCAATCAAACACCCCAATGGTTAAATCGGAAGAAAATTCCTGTGGGGGCGCTAAATAACTTGATGACGGATCCTTTCTATCGTACTGAGCAAGAACTTCAAACACACTTGTTATATCTTCCGGACTGCGGGCAAGTATACCCGGATGGTCGAAGGAGCGGGTTAAATGCGTCATACCGGCGGAACTGATGACACCGAAACTTGGTTTAAAGCCATATATACCGCAAAAGCTGGCAGGCCGGATTGTTGAACCCTTTGTTTGGCTTCCGATTGCAACCGGAACCATGCCTGCCGCAACGGCAGCCGCAGAACCGCTGCTTGATCCGCCAGGCGTATGTTTTAAGTTATGAGGATTTCTCGTTGGGCCAGGGCGGAACCAACAAAATTCGGTCAATTTGGTCGTTCCCAATATGATGCCGCCGGCATTTTCAATCAGACGTACCAAAGTTGCATCCGCTTCCGGTATTTTTACAGGTTTCACGTTGGCGCCGTTGCCTGGTGGACGCCCTGCAATTTCAAAAATATCTTTTAATCCGATTATCAGTCCTTTCAGCGGACCAGACTTCGTACCGCGATCCAGCAAGTCTGCCTTAACACGAGCTGAATCTTCAAAAACGGTTTCCCAGGCATGCAACTGATGATCCATACTTGCGATCGCCGCAAGACAAGCTTCCACATTCTCACGTACAGATTTGAATTGATTTCCCATTGATTCGCCTCCTCAATTCCCTTTGATGATTTGCTGTATTATATAAGTAATTCAACTAGTTAAAATTTAAACCTTCGAAATCCGTCGATGTGAGCATACATAAGAGTCCATTCAACAAATTGTTTACCCCTGAGCCGTTATTGATGAGCAGAAGTTCCAACTCCTCGGCAGGCAGAGCATCACTGATCAGATAGCCTTGTACTTCGTCACAGCTTTGCATGCACTGGAAAAGCAGCTGGTCTCCCGTCCGAATAGTTGATATAAAGTTTCCATCCATGAAAGCCCTTGGCGTCCCACTTTTGGGATCTATTAAGAGTACGGTTGCCTGGTGCGCTTCCTCGCCGCAGTTGCGATTTTCTTTCCAGAACCCCGGCAGCCTTTAGTCCAAGTGTTTCAATATTTGGTAAGTAACCTGCCTTTACGCTAAATACCGCATTATTTAAAATTACTTCTCGGATAACGGGGTAAGTAAAACCTTCTTTCGAGGAATGTGCCATATATGCTTCCTTAACTGCCTGTATCACACTTTCAAAAGTGAGTACACGTTTTAAATCATTTGTTGAAAGACATAAAATATCGGTCATTAGCTCTACACGCCTCCAAATTCATTTACCCTAATTTTTTTCTTTTAACTTCGTCCAGATACCCGTATATGGTCAATAGCTCCTTTTATTAAAAACAGCCCTTTTTCATTAAGGAAAGAAACAATTTTTATTTTGTCAGCTTTCGTCATTTCTTCAATCGAAACCGGATATTCATTGACGGCATGCCGGATCATATCTGTTACTACATTCCATACGTTATCAACGATCTCACTTTCTTCTTGAGAGGGATCTTCCTCATCAATTCGTAAAAATTCATCCAGAAATGAATTGGATTTCAGCAAATCGCCGATATCGAAATTAATACAAAAGGCCCCCACCGTTACGCCATCATCATCACGAATTAAAGCGGTTGTAGACTTAATGATTTTCCCGTTTGGTGTTGTGATTTTGTAATTACTAAGATAGTCGTTTCGAAATTTCCCTGACCGTAATACTTGGTAAAATAAATGACGGAACGACTCCCCTACTTTACGGTCTGTCACCCATCAGTTTTTTTGTGTATACTACGGAAGATTGGGGACGCGTTAGATCATGAAGCACAATTTCACACCGTGAACCGAATGTTTCAGCGACTGATTCGGCGATAGGAATAAATCTGGCAATATATTTATTGATCTGATTGTCAAATTCTTGTGACACAACAGTCCTCCTAACGAAATTTCCTCAACTCTATTGTAATAGACTAGAAAATACATTCATAAAAAATTATCTACAAAGAATAAAATTTTATCGATCACAACATCATATGCACAGCCCATAAAATAAAGGGATGACCCTAATTATCGGTCCATCCCCATCGCTCTCATTTCCTTACATCAGAACATCAGAATATTATTTTCATTTTCTCCAGGAAACATTACAATAAGATCAATGCGTAAAGCTAAGTCTTATTTTGACAGGAGGGGTTGCGATGAAAGATCAAAAAGAAGAGTGCGCAATCGACCACACTCTTCAAGATGTAAAGGAGAAGCTGCAGCCATTTCTTGCATTGGAATTTGGAACAAAATTAAGTACGCTTCTGGAGCAAGAAAAATTTAACCAGCAGCAACTCAATGAATTATTTCATCACTTGAAGAAGCTTACTAAATACCAAGATAAAATTAATGAGATCATTGAAGAAGTCAATTAAAAACTCCCCGTCTTGCCTAATGGAGAAAATCCGGCGCATCTTTCAATAGATTCCGCAATCGCCAATACTTTTTCTTTCTCGTGGAAGCCTCCAACAATTTGAATACCAAAGGGGAAACCCTCTTTCGTCCTTCCCACGGGCACAGTCGCCGCCGGATATCCCATTGCGTTCACAAAAACAAGATACGGGACAATCCGCCTTCCCAAATTCGCATGGACACGGTTCGTAACAAAACCGTGTTTGGGGGCTTCCACTGGAAAGACCGGGGTCAGTAACACCCCGTTTCCTTGAACGAGTTCCGTAAACCTCAGCCGTAAACGCTCCACTTCATCCATAAGAGTCCGTACCTTTTCCTCACTCGGAGCAAACAATCTCGCCCCTAAAAGAACAGACAGTATCCAACGATCGTAACGGCTCTTTGCAAAGAGAGACTTGAAATACTCCCGGTAAAAATGGAATTTTTCATCCTCTTTTATTTCTTCAATAATCTGCTCCCCTTTGTCTTGCAGAATGATTGACTGCCAGAGAGAAACAACCCCTTTTAAGTGTTTTCCGTCCATTTCCCGGACCGGACTGCGCAGTTCCATTTCCAACTCCTTGATCACTTTCCGACAAGTATCCAGGATATAAGACTTAACGGGTGCTCCAGGAATCTCCGGCATCCAAAACAATGGAAAGCTCTTCAAATCGACAGATTTGGGTTGGTGATCACTTAAAACAGAATAAAGAATCTTGAGATCGCCTGCTTCTCTCTCCAAAGATCCGATCGAATTCATATGCGCCTGGTGTTCAATATGTGGGTACTCACTATCAGTGGGAATACGATCATAGGAAGGTCGTATTCTGGTCGTTTTATTGAAGTATCCTTAGATCATTATTAGACTCACTTGATAATATACAGAATCGTCAAAAATACGGTTTTAGAAAAATCCCCCTACTAAAGTAGGAGGTAAATGAATCAAGGCTTACAGATCTTCAGATTTCTCATTTTGCGGATGAGCGTGGAATGGTCAATTTGCAGACTGGCAGCCGCCTGTCGGATGCTCCCGTGTTTATGAAGCGCATTTTGGATCATTGCATATTCTACCTGTTCAAGAGCCTGTTTAAGACCCCCGTGATGGTTCCTCTCATCTGACAGAAGAGTTATTGTTTCCGGTTCCTTTGCGGCTAGATATTGCGGTTCCGGTTGATTTTTCATGCAGTCAGGAAGGTGTGTGGGCAAAATTTCAAAAGAGGTCGTAGACACAATCAAATTTTCAAGCAGGTTACGCAGTTCCCGAATGTTGCCGGGCCAGTGATAAGATCTGAGACAGTCCAGCGTATCAGGCGCTATACGTTTCTTGATCCCGTATTCCTTACCGTATTTATGCATGTAATAGTCCAGCAAAAGGGGTATATCTTCAATCCGTTGGCGGAGCGGCGGAATGTGGATGTCGATGACGTTCAGCCTGTAGTACAGATCCTCACGAAATTGGCCGATCTTCACCAGTTTTTTTAAATCTTTGTTGGTCGCCGAAATTACCCGAATATCAATCGGGATCGTTTTGGTACTGCCTACCCGCCGTAGTTCCCGCTCCTGGATCACACGAAGCAATTTGGCTTGAAGATTGAGCGGCAAATCCCCAATTTCGTCCAGCAGGATCGTCCCACCAACGGCAAGTTCAAACAGCCCCGGTTTACCGTTTGGATGAGCACCTGAGAAAGCCCCTTTTTCATACCCGAACAGTTCCGATTCGAGCAAATTTTCCGGCAGAGCTGAACAATTTACTTTAATGAACGGTTTTTTTCGCACGGGGACTGTAGTGATGGATCATGGAAGCAATCACCTCTTTGCCGACACCTGTCTCCCCTTGCAATAGAACAAAAGTCGGAAATAATGAGATTCGTCTGATCCGTCTTACAATTTCTTTCATTGCCTCGCTTTGCAGGGGGAATTCTGCCTCAACCGGGCTGCCAAACCGAAATTGGGAAATTCCCCTCGAGAAGGTCTCATTTGATTCTCTTGCTTTCTCCACTTCTGCTTCGAGAGCTTTCAAATATGTGATATCACGCGCATGGTGGACTACCAGACTGATGTTTTCCTCTTCATTCTTTACAGGTGTACCCGTCACCAGGATCTCTTTCTGGTTTGCCAGCTTCTGAATCCGACTGACGGCAGTTTTAGACGTTAACACCTGAAGGGTAACCGATTCTGAAATCAGCCCCTTCTCCTCCAGCCAGCTGATATGTTTCCCAATCAGATCTTCCCGTTTGAATCCGATCATTTTTTCATAAGCAGTATTCACGCGCAGCGTATATCCATCACCATCTGTCAGATAAAGACCGTCTTGGCAAGATTCAAAGATTGCATCCAATTGGTGAGCCAATTTTTTATAGGTATCCAATTCTTTTATGATTGGTTCGAAGTGGGAAAGGTCCTGCAAAATCCCGACAGCTCCGTAAAGTTTGTTGTCGATGTTGTTCATGTGTGAATTCTCCCCCTTTGCTTGGTTCGTATTGACACCGATTGGTTCAAAGCTGCACCGTCAGTCTTCGTTATATCTGCCACAAATGGTGCAATCAAACACCGAAAGAAATGCTCATTATACTCAGTCTATTCATTTTCCTGAAAAAATAGGGTTGGCATGGAGATTGCAAGATATCCTTCTGAAATATATTCAAGGAGGTTCAGAATATGGCAACCCCAAAACTATATGTACTTGATACAGGAAGAATGAAAATGGACAAAGGCTTTATGGTGGCTATGCATAACCCTGCATCCGTACTGAATCCGAATCCCCCCGCCGAATTCGTAGAGTTCCCCGTCTATGCGGTTTTGATCGATCACCCGGAAGGAAAAATCCTGTTTGACACCGGGTGCAATCCGGAAGGAATGGGAGATCATGGCCGCTGGCCGCAAGGTGTACAGCAATTGTTTCCGTTTACGGCATCGGAAGAATGTTACCTCATCAATCGTTTGGCCCAATTACGCGTTCGCCCTGAAGATATTAAATACGTGGTAGCTTCTCATCTGCACCTTGATCATGCCGGATGTCTCGAAATGTTCAAAAACGCGACGATCATTGTGCATGAAACCGAACTGTCCAACACGATGAAAACCTACGCAATTAACAAGGACATGGGCGCATATGTATGGGCTGATATTGACGCGTGGGTAAGAACCGGACTGAACTGGCATCCGATTCGTCCAACCGAGGATGAAATTCCCCTGGTGGAAGGGGTGAAAATCCTCAACTTTGGCGCTGGCCATGCGTGGGGCATGTTGGGGCTGCACGTTACACTCCCCGAAAACGGAGGAATTCTTTTAGCTTCCGATGCGATTTACTCCGCGCAAAATTATGGGCCTCCGGCAAGAATTCCTGGCATCATCTACGATTCGGTTGGATATATCAATACAGTACAGCGGATTCGTGAATATGCGGCCCGGACCCATTCTCAGGTCTGGTTTGGGCATGACAGTGAGCAGTTTGAAACGTTTATCAAATCGACCGAAGGTTGCTACGAATAATCGAATTTCTGAAAAGTCGGGAGGGATTTTTGTATGACAGGAAAAGTAGCGGTAATGACGGAACCGGGAAAATTGGTGTTTGCCCAATATGACCTGCCGGAAGCGGAACCGGGCGCTGTGTTGGTAAAAGTGATTCGGACCAATGTATGCGGATCCGAATTGCACATTTGGCAAGGCCATCATCCGACTAAAAAATCAGGTGTCATGGGTCATGAAATGGTAGGTCAAATCGAAAGGCTCGGCGTCGGCGTGGAAACAGATTTTGCCGGCAGTCCGGTTCAAGTTGGCGATCGAATCGCTGCCGCCTATTTTTTGACTTGCCGGAAATGCACGCCTTGCCAGCAAGGCCAGTTCCATCTTTGCGAAAATGCATACCGTTTCTGGACGAAGGATCCGGAAGAAGCGCCCCACTTTCACGGATCATTTGCGACTCATTATTACATCCATCCCGATCAGTATTTTTACAAAGTTCCCGACAATGTTCCGGATTCTGCGGCCGCAAGCGCAAACTGTGCGTTATCCCAGGTGTATTTCGGGATTGAAAAAGCCCATTTGCGTTATGGCGAAACCATTGTGATTCAGGGAGCCGGCGGTCTGGGCCTGAATGCGGCAGCCGTAGCCAAGGAGTTTGGCGCGACTGTTATCGTGATCGACGCTGTACCCGGACGTTTGGAAAAAGCAAAGCAGTTCGGAGCCGATCATCTGATCAACATGAAAGAATATGATACAACTGAAAAACGGGCCAAAGCGGTATATCAACTGACTGGCGGCAAGGGTGCCGATGTGGGAATGGAATTGACAGGTGTACCAGCCGCATTTAATGAGGGAATTCAACTCATTCGTCCCGGCGGTCGCTACGTCAGTATCGGGAATATTTCACCAGGACAAATGACTCCTTTTGATCCGGGACTGATGACCAGGAAATCGATTGAGATCATTCCGGTTGTGCGTTATGATCCCTGGTATTTGAATAAGGCATTGCAATTCCTTTCCAGGACAATCGACAAATATCCGTTTGGCGAGATGCTCGACGCGGATTTTACCCTTGAGGAAATCGGTCTTGCCCTGGACAAATCGGCCAGCCGGGAGATCACTCGGGCTTCCATTATTGCAAACCCGTAAACGAAACAGGGAGGAATTCAATTGACGGAACAATTGAAAATGTATATCGGTGGGTGCTGGGTTGGGAGCAAGTCAGGAGAAACATTTGCTACTATCAATCCGGCAACGACCGAACCGATTGCTTATGTCCCACGTGGAAACGCATCAGATATTGATATGGCTGTCCGAGCGGCACAAAACGCATTTGAAGCAAGTGAATGGAGAGATATCGTTCCGTCTGAACGGGGCCGGTTATTATTCAAAATCTCCCAACTGATTCGAGAACAGAAGAATGAGTTGGCACATTTGGAAACACTTGATACCGGAAAGCCTCTCGCACAGGCTCAGAACGATGTAGAAGTGGCAGCTCGTTATTTCGAGTATTACGCGGGGGTAGCCGACAAAATTCTCGGTGAAACGATTCCTGTACGGCCAGAAATTTTAAACTTTACGGTGCGAGAGCCACTTGGTGTAACCGCTCATATTGTACCGTGGAATTATCCGATTCAAATTGCCTCTCGCAGTCTTGCTCCGGCTCTTGCGACAGGCAACACGGCAGTTATCAAGCCGGCGGAAGACACTCCGCTTACCGCTTTGCGGTTGGCGGCAATTTGTGAGACGGTTGGAATTCCACCAGGGGTTGTTAATGTAGTGACCGGATATGGAACAGAAGCGGGAGCCGCTCTCGCTGCGCATCCGAATATTGACCATGTAACGTTTACAGGCTCCGTTACAACCGGTACTTTCGTAATGAAGGCGGCTGCCGAAAATATTAAACCCATTACGCTTGAATTAGGCGGAAAATCGCCAAACATCGTTTTTTCTGATGCTAATTTAAACGAAGCGGCGCAATGGGTGGTGCGTTCTATTATCCAAAATGCGGGCCAAACTTGTTCAGCCGGTTCCCGACTTTTAGTGGAAAGAACCATCCACGAATCATTTGTTTTGAAAGTGTCGGAACTTATGAAACAGTTGCGGATTGGTCCTGGTATTGATAATTCCGATATCGGACCTATCATATCCGAAAAACAACTGAACCGGATCGAATCGTTTATAAACCTGGCGAAACAAGAAGGTATTTCGGTGCATCTGGGTGGACAGCGGATGAAAGATGCCGGTAACGGGTTCTTCTTTGAACCGACTATCCTTGATTCGGTATCTCCCAATAGCCGCCTTGCCCAGGAAGAGATATTCGGGCCTGTTCTTGCAGTTCTGCCTTTCGATACGATTGAGGAGGCGTTATCACTTGCTAACAGTACAGAGTATGGCCTCGTGACAGGTATCTGGACATCAAACCTTGACAAAGCCCATTGGCTTGCCAACCGTGTACGCTCCGGACAGGTGTTTATCAACAACTACGGTGCCGGTGGAGGCGTGGAAATGACATTTGGCGGCTATCGAAAAAGCGGGTTTGGACGAGAAAAAGGCCTTGAGGCTCTTAAACACTATACACAGGTAAAAAATATAGCGGTCAAGATTCAGATATAAAGTTTCGGCGCCTCCTATCGACATTGTGCCAATAGGAGGCTGTTTTTTATCCTTTTCACTCACCTCGTTTCTGCTGAAAGATCCCGGGAAAAAAGACCCCACCGATGGGACGAAAGTTTGATTACCCAGAAAACAAAAGAGCCTCTCGGCCCAATTGTTTAGAACGTGTTATATACGTTTTCGCAAGTTTCGGCGGTTGGTTCATAAAAGCAGTGGAGCTTATAACGTCCCGCAAACGGCTGATTGTACCATTGCGGCGGACAAACTCCCGTTTCCGGTCGAAAATACCACAAACTGTATTTTGCCGGCCAATGTCTCTCTCCGTTAATGCACCGACGAGCCAACGCTTTTTCTCTTTCTCTTGCTTTTTGATAGAAATAGCTATGGATAACAGCCTCAAAAGCATGTGGTTGAAAAACCATTTGTGGAATGGTACGAATCCCTTTAAAATCGGAACAATTCGCTCTTATCCGGTTAATTCCTACATTTCCGACCAGCAGCATACCGAATTTGCCTTCTCCTTCCGCCTCTGCCCGGAGTAACCTTCCTAAGAGCGCAACGTCAGATGCCCTGGCTTTCACAACTGCCATAGCTTCACCCTCCTGAAGTATTCTAACGACAGGATATGTGCGCCATAGGATCTTGTTACCTGATGATCCTTTGTTCTCGCAGTTGCTGCAGCTCCTCGTCCGGCACCCCCAACTGGGACAGCACTTCATCCGTGTGCTGACCGAGCAACGGGGATCTTTTAGCCATTCCGGTTTTTCTAACACCTTTGTGCAAAACCTTCCCATGTTCGTTGGTTAGCCGCCCCCAGCATCACATACCCGTTTTTTGTACGAAACGCTTGGTACGGCGCGGATACCCGGTGACGTCCCCCGGTCGGCTGCGGGATCATTCCGTTCCCAAAGAAAGCGGCTGCCTCCCATATAAACCAAGCCAACCCGGATTTCAGCAGCGATACGTCCAGATGCTGACCCTTTCCCGTCTTCTGCTTATAAATGTAGGCGGACAAAATACTGTACAGGGCGGTCTGTCCCGCTCCAATATCAAACAGGGCAATCCCTGCTTTTACCGGCCGTTGTCCCGGCAGTCCGGTCATGCTCATCAGACCGCTCATCCCCTGCACGATCAAGTCAAAACCGCCCTGCTTCACATAGGGACCCGTTTGGCCAAACCCGGAAATCGAACAGTAAATGATGCCGGGATTCAGATGGCGGATGGTCTCATAATCGCAGTGCCGGAATACTCTCCTCCTACATCCATAGGAACGGCCCAGGCCGGACCGATCACACACTCTAAGAAAAACATGGAGGCGGTCAAACAGTATACAGCCGTATAGGGATTGGAAGTGTTGCGGCAGGTATAAGACAAATGGCCGAACCGAGCATTCCCGTTATGGCGTTATGGCCACAACTTTTCGCGCAAATTTCGTGTTTTTCGTTTTTTCCAAAATTTTGTCCGTTATGATTCCTCCTACGGTATCTCCAATCACTCCGGCAAATAAGGGGAGAGAAGCAAATAACCCCATTTTGACCAGAGAAAAGTGGCGATAATCAACGAGGTAGGTAGGCAGCCATGTTACAAAGAAATACAGACAATAATTGTAGCAGGCGTAAGCCGCCATAATGTACCACATATTGGAATTTGCCAGCAGAGTCCTCCAGGGCACTTTCGGCTTTTTCTTCGTATCAAACGGTTTATTAATATTTCCCTGTTCGTCTAAGCCCCTGATATGAGCTAATTCAGACTTGTTCACCCATTTATGTTCCTCCGGGATGTTGCGGTACACAATGAAAAAGAGGAAAGCCCAAACAAGACCTAATCAGAAAACATTTCGATCATCTCCTTCTCCGTTGAACTATAAGATAGAATGCGTGTTTTTTTGTACGATTTAACAAGCAATAACCATGCCAACTAGTTTCCGCCGCAAACGAAGCAGGTTTAGGAAGATAAAATGTTCGAAAGTGAAACGGAAGTGACTTACATAAAAAAAGCCATGACTTTTTTTCAAGTCATGGCGTTGGCGTTTGCCCCGTTATTGTTTTTTGGTCATCCAATCGGGCTTTCCGAAACCTTTAAACTGATCGTCGATCGTTTGTTCAAATTCTTTTGATTGAATGGCTGCTTTCAAATCTTTCGTAAACTGTGCGTCAAGGTCTTTCGTTTTGACTGCCAGTATATTTCGATACTCTTCCGGCATATTTTCCAATTTAATAGCGGATAAAAGATCCATCTTGGCTGCCAGTGCAAAGTTTCCCGGAACTGCCGACACATCTACTGTATCCACTGCGCGAGGAAGCTGTGCGGCTTCGAGAGGCGTAATTTTCAGGTTTTTGGGGTTTTCCGCAATGTCTTTTTCAGATGCTTTCGTAGGATCGACATCGCTTTTGATCTTAATTAAACCTACATTCTGCAGCAAAATCAGTGTTCTGGCCAAGTTGGACGGGTCATTCGCGATAGCGACCGTGCTGCCCGGCTTGATTTCGTCAAGTGATTTGTATTTCTTCGAATACAGTCCCATCGGGGCTGTTGGAACACTGATGACGGCAGAAAGATCGAGTCCTTTGTCAGCCGCAAATTTCTTTAGGTATAACGTATGTTGAAACAGGTTTGCGTCAATCGATCCATTCGCAAGGGCTAAATTCGGCTGCACGTAATCCTGAAATTCAACAACGTCTACCTTATATCCTTTCTTTTCCATAATCGGCTTAATGGCTTTTGTCACCATATCGCTGTAAGGTCCTGCTGTAGCCCCGATTTTTAACTCCTTCTTTTCGGTCGGCTGCGAGCCCTGTTGAGCTGTCGATTCGGTTTTGCCGCCGCCGCAGCCTGCCAACAAGGAAACTGACAGGCCAAGTGCTGTGATGACTTTCCATGCTTTTTTCATCTTGTTCTCTCCTACTCCTTAAAAATTTTTTATGTTTACCGCTTGTCCACTTTGTTTCTTGCCCAGTCACCCAGAAACTGAATGATTTGAACAAGTGCAATAAGGATAAGAACGGTCACCAACATGATTTCATTATCGTAACGATAATAGCCGAACCGAATGGCCAAGTCGCCAATTCCGCCGCCGCCGACAATACCGGCCATCGCGGAAAAACCCAGCAGACTGATGGCGGTGATGGTTAACCCCGCAATGATGCCGGGTCGCGCTTCTGGAAGCAATACTTCTCGGATAATGAGCCAGGGGGACGCTCCGGTTGAAATGGCCGCTTCGATTACCCCTTTATTGATCTCACGCAGGGATGATTCAACGAGACGTGCGTAAAAAGGTATCGCTGCAACTGATAATGGGACAGAAGCAGCAGTAGGGCCGATTGTGGACCCGATTAAAAATTGGGTAAATGGCAGTAAAGCAACCAGCAGTATAATGAACGGAACCGACCTGACAATATTGGCCAAGGTCCCAAGCAACAAATTGATGAACCGGTTTTCAAAAAACAAGCCTTTATCGGTCACGAACAGAAGTATTCCCAGCGGAATTCCGATAACGATCGAGATGAAAAGCGATACTCCCACCATATACATCGTGTCATTAAACGCTTTCATCAGGTCGGGCAGGAGTTCAATCACTTTATTTAAGGACATCCGCGATCACCTCCAATTCAGAAGTTCTTTCCCGTAGGAGACCGAGTGCTTTATCCACTTCTTGTGAATCACCGCTCAACTCCATAATGAATATGCCAAGCGGCACATTTTGAATATATTCGATTTTTCCGTGCAGAATATTTCCTTTTACCTTGCAGGATTGTAGAACGTCAGACACAATGCTCTCTTCCGCAATTTCGCCTTTAAATTGTATTTTCACCAGAATTCCGTGCGGATTCCGATGCTGTAAAACCTCACTGGGTAACTCAAAATGCAGAACCGTCTCGATAAACTCTCTTGTAAGAGATTGCTTCGGATTCGCAAAAATATCGTAGACATTGCCCACTTCGATAATGTCTCCTTCTTTCATGACAGCCACCCGATGGCAGATTTCTTTGATGACTTCCATCTCGTGGGTGATCAAAACGATCGTTAATCCGAGTTTTTCATTGATTTCTTTTAACAAGGCGAGTATCGATTTGGTAGTCTTCGGATCAAGAGCGGAGGTCGCTTCATCACAAAGCAAAACATGCGGGTCATTTGCCAATGCCCTTGCAATCCCCACTCTTTGTTTTTGGCCTCCGCTGAGTTGACTGGGATATTGGTCTGCCTTATCGGCTAACCCTACCAATGCAAGCAGCTCCGGCACCCGTTTTTCAATAAAGTCCTTTGACTTGTTGGCAGCTTTTAAGGCAAAAGCAACGTTTTGAAAAACGGTTCGACTGCTGTTCAGGTTAAAGTGTTGAAAAATCATGCCTATCTTTTGACGTGCTTGACGCAGTTCTTGCGTGTTTAATGTCGTCAAATCCACATCATTCAACCGCACAACTCCTGTTGTGGGTCGTTCCAACAGATTCATGCAACGTAGCAGGGAACTTTTTCCCGCCCCACTGTATCCTACAATCCCGAAAATTTCTCCCGGTTCGATCTTTAGACTTACATGGTTAACAGCAATCACTTTTCCACGTTTTGTTTGGTACTCTTTATATAAATCTACCAGTTCAATCATGGCCATACCCCCAAAATGAAAAATGCCTTTTCAACAACGAAAAGGCATGGACACGTTCTGCGATGCCTTATCTGCCAGGATCCTATCCTGCTGGAGTTAGCACCTTACCGAAAACCGGTAGGTTGCTGGACGTCATAGGGCCAGTCCCTCGGTCAGCTCTTGATAAGGATATATTAGGTTGTTTAATTTGTTAGACAAACTAATAATTATATTATTCGACAAGATTTTGCATGTCAACAGGCGGAACGGAGAATTTGTCACATTTCACGGGAAGCCGTTAAAGGTTAAGCCGTTTTTCGCGGTCTACTCGTGTATAAGTTCTGTGTAAACAACGGAATTACACGCTTGAGTTAACTGGTCTGTATACTGCCCTATCCGTTTGGAAACGGCGTTCTTATTGAATCGTTCGCCTCACTTTGCATGAAAAGAACCAACAGATTCGCATGTACGAGAAACTCGCGTTCAAAGCTGGCTCTAAACGGCAGGCTGTTTGATTCTGCTGATCCGTTGATTTTCTTTGTAAAATGCCAGAAGATCTTGCCAAAATTCACGTCTTCTGTGTCAAATAAACAACGGTAGGCCTCCGACAGGTTTTTGTATGCGGCTTCATAATCCTTCTTCTTATAACGCTCCAACGCTTTCATAAGAAAATCGGCGTGCGTATTCAGACCACGCATAATGTTATCCTTGGACTGAGGGTTTCGGGACAGGAAGAAATCAAACAGTTCCTTTTGATACTGTATAAAACGAGGTTCCACCATCTTCTTCCAGTCCTGATCGTTGCGGTCTATGTTTTTGATCGCATCTACACATAGATCAATCTGTTCGCCCCAGATTTTCTGAAACTCTTTCTTGGCATTTTGCCCATAAATCAAACCAACGGCGGATGCAAGAGAACTTGCGTTCTGCTTAAGCGCGTGGATGTCAGCCTCCAAATCTGCAGACTTCGCATGTTTTTTCATCAAATCAATCGTTAGATCAAGATGTTCCAGAAACAAATATGTAACCGAGATTTGGGCCTCCTCATCTCCCGTATTAAGTTTTACATCTTGCTTGACTTCCACCAGAGCTCCCTCTGCCGAGACATATCCAGCAGGAATGCTTGTCGTTAAAAAAGATGCCATGCTGACCGACAACAGTTTCATTTTCCAATACATCGTATCCCACTTCCCTTCATTATTTAATCTTGATTAAGGTTTAACGTCCAATTGCTCATATGCTGGCAAAGTGGGCATCATGCAATCTTTGTGGAATGGATATGACGCCCACTCACTGGTCTCCCCGCCTCTTGCGGAAAACATAACGGTACTCGGCCAGAGAGTAAATAAAGGACAGAACGCTCATGGTGTTCATGAAATGCGACAAACCAATCCCATAAAGATTCGGAGCTGCTCGTAAGGGGATAGATGAACTTGCAGCTAAAGCAATACTCACTACTTGTGCAATGGTTCCCCGCTCTACATGATTTCTGTTTTCATGAATTGCCCGCTTAAAACCGTTCAAACGGTGTCCGGCAGTTCTTCTGACTGGTCGCTTGGCCATGAATAGAATCACATGTCTTTTGGCTAAGGCCTTCACACAAACACCTCCTATGTGTTATCGAAATAGGTTTATGTGCGTTCGATATTGTCCTACCACAAAAAACGGATCCCCAGATGTGGAGATCCGTCGTAGTCCGAACACTGTGTTTGGTTTTCACTAATCGTTAATATCCGGCACTATAATTATTCCAGCCGTATGATCGCATATTGGTCTTCCTTGACTCGCAAGTATCCAAGTTCAATCAGTTCCCGTAAATTGCTTCTGACCTTGAATAATGGCAATTTCATTTTTGTCGAGATTTCTGCACTTGTTGCTGGTTTCTCTTGGATTACGCTTAAATAAGCGTTTATTTCAGATTGTGTCAGTGAACTTTCCGATTTTCCGCAGGCCATACAACCGCTCTCCTAGATTTTCAAATCTTTTTTCGCCAAATACCAATCAATCACTTCCAGACTTTCATCGTTCACCCGTTCTTCCGCCAATTGTTGCGAAGCGGGCGGCGGAACGAGAACTTTATCTCCGGGCACCCAATTCGCGGGAGTGGAGACTTTATGATTGGCGGTTGTTTGCAGTGCTTTCACCAATCTGAGGATTTCCTCCATGTTTCGACCTGTTGACAATGGGTAGTAGATGATGGCACGAATGATTTGACTTTCATCAATCACAAAGACGGCTCTGTTTGTCTCGGTTGAACTTTCTCCCGGATGGATCATGCCGTATTTCATCGCAACATTTTTGTTCAAGTCGGCAATAACAGGGAATTCAATTTTGGTTCCTTGCGTTTGCTCAATATTGCGGACCCAGGCAATATGTGAAGAAACACTGTCCACACTGATTCCCAACAGCTCACAGTTCAATTCT
Source organism: Effusibacillus dendaii (assembly GCF_015097055.1). Classification (NCBI taxonomy): domain Bacteria; kingdom Bacillati; phylum Bacillota; class Bacilli; order Caryophanales; family Alicyclobacillaceae; genus Effusibacillus; species Effusibacillus dendaii. Next base: position 503,665 of record NZ_AP023366.1, on the reverse strand, counting down.
CGCAGTTGGGGATATATTTCTTGGAAAGCTACAAATTCGGTCGTACACACCGGTGTAAAATCTGCCGGATGAGAGAACAGGATTAACCAGGAACCCTTATAATCCTCCAATTTGATCGTTCCTTGTGTTGTAACAGCCTCAAATTGAGGAGCTGGATCTCCAATTCGCGGCAAGCTGGGTAAAACTTGGACGTTTTCGTTTGACAATCTAAACTCCTCCTTTAAGGTATACTGGCCGCTCAATCTAGGAACAAAGTCGCCTAGTCGCCTATTTATTCTTTAAAAATGTCGTTCCAATCCCAGTACGTTTACTACCAGTATAGTAACAAACGAACGGCGAGCTGTATGTGAGACAAATTACATTCCGGTCAATAACCGGTTGGCCAATTTGACAGCAATCGCTTGCTTTTCACCCCGTTTGCACAAGAATACTCAAGGGCACGGCAAACAAATTTGCGCGTATCCTGCGGGTCTATCAGATCGTCAATCAAATGCTTTCCGGCCGCCCAGTGCCTCCGGCGATATAGCGATTTGCCCAACTTCGCCGATTTTGCAAGGTTCATCTTTTTCATTTAGGATGGCCGCTTCCACCAATGAAGATGGCGCTCCCATATACCCTTTTTTAAAATCGGTCTTGCCATCGCGGACAGGCATGCCATAATTGCTTGCGATCTCCATGATTTCCCGTCGGGAATACCCCTTGTACAGGTCATCCGGCGTTCCTTCCGTTTCATCCAGTTCATGGATTAAACCTGAGAATCCGGCTCCGGATTCCGTTTGACCAAAACCGACAGTGACAAAATCAATGCCGAATCTTTTGGCCACCTGATAGTGATATTCGGGGAGCGGCTGCATGTGGACTTTATTTAATGAGTTTCTTCGATCGTCCGGTTTTTCCGCTTTCAAAAGCCAGGGGATCATGACATCCAGCAGTGTGGCGACAGGCGAGCCGCTTTTATGGATTCTGTCCCCAAAATGATGCAGGCTGAATTTATCCCATGCGGCAACCGAGCACCCTACAAAAGCTTCCCGTGCAATATTAAAAAATGCCCCGCCGACATGATAAAGCGGAAGGTCGTTGTAAATGACATCTTCTCTGTTCAGCAGCTTTCTCTTAAATGTGTAGCCATTGATCCAACGAAACGGCTGCGCCACACCTTTGGAGGGACCTGTGGTGCCTGACGTATAAATAATATTGGCTGTATCCCCAAAGTTTAACTCCACGCTCAAATTGTCCGATTTACCCTTCTTTACCTGTTCAAACGATACTTCGGCAAATTGTTGATCCAGCTTGCTGTCCGCCAGTTCAGGCTGAAAATCATGGTCTGTCAGCTGCGGATCGTGGACCACGACGGTTACGCTTTCGGGCAATAGACAGCCCCTGCCTTCCAGATCGCAAACAATGATAATGTGGCGATCAACGAGTTTCGCAAAAAAAACGGATATTCTGTCCCCTTTTTGAATGCCCAAGTCCTGCAAACTATGCGCTATGCGGTTCGTCAGCCGGTTAAACTCTCTATAGGGGTGAAAAGCCGATTTTCCTCACCGTAAAAAAAGAAGGGGCTGTCGCCGGCTGTGTCAGCCCATTTTTCCAGATATCGGGTGACTACTTCTTCCTTTGCGATTTCCGACACGCACTCATTCCCTCTTCTGTTTAGAACAGTTTCTTCAGTTCTTCTTTTTTGACCTTTCCTGTCGTGGTCAAAGGAAACTCACTTATAATCCGGATTTCCGGCACTTTGTACGTCGCCATATTTTGTCTGCACCAAGCATCCAGGTCCGCTTCTGATAAGAGAGCTCCCTCACAGAGCTTAATGAATGCAACAGGCACTTCTCCTTTTTCTGCGTCCGGTCGTCCTACCACGGCGCTCCCCTCAATCGCAGGATGGCGTCCCAGCAGGGTTTCGATTTCGGAAGGAAACACACTCATGCCGCGCACTTTCAGCATTTCCTTTTTCCGGCCAAGAAAATGAAGAAATCCTTGTTCATCGAGCACGCCAATGTCCCCTGTGTAAAACCACCCGTTTTGAAGCGATTGTTGACTCGCTTCCGGTTTGTTCCAATACGACTTGAGCAGTGACGGCGTACGAATCACAATTTCTCCTTTTTCTCCTAAAGGAAGCAGTTCCCGCGTGGCAAAATCGACGATTTTAAATTCAGTTCCCGGCATGGGCAATCCGCAAAAAACAGGTTCACTTAAAAGGTCCATGTTATTCTCCTGAAATCCATTGGTAAACGTATCCATCGTGTGCGTTTCCGTCATTCCGTAAGCACCTTCACGTATGACACACTGAGCACCGGCAATCTCTTGCCAACGCCGCCGGTAGCTCACATTCATTTTTTTGATAAAACTCATCGCAAGGACAGTTTTAAGACTGGTCAGATCATATTCCGGAACCCGTGGATGCTCCATAAGTTCCACCAGATTATCGACAACTCCGCCGGTATTGGTGACTTTGTAAAGATCGATCGCGGTAAGAACCGCTTCCGCGTCCCATCTTGTCAGCAATATGCATGTATTCCCTGTAAAGACCGGCGCGATCAGCCCGCTGTTTTCGCCTGCAATCCAAAAAATAGGCACATAGATCAGGCTGATGTCGCCCGGTTTAGATTCAATGGTGTAAGTTGCACTGGTGGCAGCCGTATAGATCATATCCCGCTGCGTGTGCTCGCAGCCCTTTGGCATCCCTGTCGTGCCGCCGGTGTAGTTAAAAGCCACTACATCGTCCAAGCCTACATCCATGTTCGGATAATCCGCCTTTTGCAGAAGAAGTGTCTCCATAAAGGGAACGGTTCCCGTAAGATCCACATTTGCATCCGTCATCGTTTTGTGAACAGGAATCGTCGGATTTTGCGGCAAAAAATCGGAGAACCGCGTCACAAGCACCGTATGTACGGGCGTTTGATCCACGACAGATTGGACCAGCGGCACAAACTGATCCAATGTGACAATCACACGGGCGCCACTGTCACTGAGTTCATAAATAAGTTCCAGTTCTTTAAACATGGGATTAACCGGAACATGGACACAGCCCAGTTTCAAAATTCCGTAAAACGCGATATGAAACTGCGGGCAATTCGGCAGGAAAACAGCCACCCTATCCCCTTTTGTAAGCCCCAAATCGGCAAGACAGGAAGAAAACCGGCTGCTGAGATCATCCAGTTCGCGAAAACTCACTTCCCGCCCGTAATAGATCAAAACCGGATGATCGGGCTGCCTTTCTGCCCATCTTTGCAGATAGGTTGTCAGCGGAACTTCGCCAAAAGGATAGTTCGGTTCCGACGGCAAATGATTGGGCCACTGCTGTTTCCAAAGAGTTCGCAGGGTTTCCAGATACATTTCTTCTTGCATACTCTCACCTCATAACAATTTTATTCATAAAGAAAACAGGCGATTTGACGATCCTCCGCCACAGTAAGAGGCGTCGGTTCTTCCGTTTTGCAGCGCTCCATGGCCGTTGGACAGCGGGTATGAAACCGGCACCCTTTTGGCGGATTGGAGGGGCTTGGAAGATCCCCGCTTAAAACGATCCGCTCCCGTTCGCGGCGACTCGGATCCGGTTCCGGGACAGCAGAAAGAAGAGCTTTCGTATAGGGATGCAGAGGATTGGAAAAAAGAGAATCTCCCTCAGCCTGCTCGACGATTTTCCCCAGATACATGACAGCAATCTTGTGGCTGACATATTTAACGGCTTGCAGTCCATGTGAGATAAACAAATACGAAATTCCCAGATCCTGTTGGATATCCGTGAGAAGATTAAGGATTTGCGCCTGAATCGATACATCAAGCGCCGATATCGGTTCATCACAGACAATCAGTTTTGGAGAGAGGGCTAACGCTCTGGCAATCCCGATCCGCTGACGCTGACCTCCCGAAAATTCATCAGGATAGCGGCTTGCATGATAGGAGGCAAGTCCGACCCGCTCCAGGAGTTCATCCACCCGTTTATCCCGTTCCGCCCTGCTTCCCCAATTTTGCAGCAAAAGCGGTTCCGCAACGATTTGCCGAATGACCATGCGGGGGTTGAGGGATGCATACGGATCCTGGAACACCATTTGCAAATTTTTGCCCGCATTACGCCGGATTGTCTTTTCCGCAATCGATTGGCCCTGAAAGAAAATCTCTCCGTCTGTCGGTGCCAACAGGCCTACAATCATCCTGCCTGTCGTAGATTTTCCGCAGCCCGACTCGCCGACAAGCCCCAGCGTTTCCCCTTGCCCGATAGCAAAACTGACACCATCGACCGCCTTTACGGCGCGACGCGTTTTCCTGAACATTCCTCCGCCTGCGGAGAAATGCCGTTTTATGTTTTGCACGGAAAGAAGCGGCTCAGACATACGATTCCTCCCTGTTCAGAGGATTCCAGCACGCAGCAGATTGATTGGTATGCTTTGAAATGGCAGGAAACTCCGCCTTGCATGGATCTGTTGCATAAAAACACCGCGCGTGAAACGGACAGCCTTGCGGCAGATCAAATGGACTCGGTACAGTACCTGGAATCGAAGCAAGACGTTCATTCTTTCCATCCAGTTTGGGAACACTTTGCAGAAGCGCCCTTGTATAGGGATGCAACGGCCGCTCGAAAATAGCAGCCACATCCCCCTCTTCCACAATTCGCCCCGCATACATCACAAGTACCCGGTCTGCCATTTCCGCAACCACACCCAGATCATGAGTAATCAGCAAAATGGAAACTCCCGTCTGTTCTTGCTGTTGTTTCATGATCTGAAGCACTTGCGCTTGTATCGTCACGTCAAGTGCGGTTGTAGGTTCATCGGCAATCAGCAAAGAAGGTTTACAAGCAAGCGCCATCGCAATCATGACACGTTGCCGCATGCCGCCTGACAGTTGATGGGGATATTCGTCAAGCCGTTTTTCCGGATCGGATATACCCACTTGCTCCAAAAGCTGTTTGGCGGCGCCCAGCGCCTCTTGTTTGCTTTTCTTTTGATGAAGCAAAATCGGTTCCATGATCTGCTTCTTAATTTTGTGCACTGGGTTTAGCGATACCATCGGATCCTGAAATATCATCGATATTTGATTGCCGCGTATGTCTTGCATCACCTTGTTTGGCAGATCGAGCAGCTCCTGTTCATGGAAACGAATGGAACTGTCGGCTCCATAACGGATTCCTGCGCCATGCAGCCGCATAACCGAAAGAGCAGTGACACTCTTGCCGCTTCCCGATTCGCCAACAAGCGCTACAATCTCCCCTTTATTTACATGAAACGATACGTCATGGATCACAGAAATATGCCCCGCATCTGCAGGAAACGAGACTTGCAGATGGCTCACCTCAAGGAGGGGACGTTGTTCACCCATACTTTTCCTCCTCATGTCCGTTTCATTTTCGGGTCAACGGCGACACGCAGTCCGTCTCCAAAGAAATTCCCGGCCAGGACGGTAAAAAGAATGGCAAGTCCCGGGAACACCATCAACCACGCATTTTGATAGATTTTGGTATAGGCTTGTTGCAGCATCATCCCCCAACTAATCTGGGGCGATTGTGCGCCAAGTCCCAAGAAGCTTAGAGAGGCTTCCACTAATACGGCAAAACTAAAACTAAAAGATGCTTGCACAATAATCGGAGACAGGGTATTGGGAATAATATGTTTGCACATAATCCAAAACGGACCCGCTCCCGCAATCTGCGCCGCTTCTACATAGGCGGATTTCCGAATTTGCAGCGTTTGCCCCCGCGCGAGTCTAGCAAATTGCGGCGTAAACACAATACCGATTGCAATCATCGCATTTTTAAGGCTTACGCCAAGCGCACCGGTAATTCCCAAGGCCAGAAGAATGGCTGGAAACGACAAGATGGCATCTACAACCCGCATAAAAATATCATCCAAGACGCCCCCGATATACCCTGATACAATCCCTATCGGAACGCCAATCACCAGCGGGATCAAAATCGCAACAAAACCGGCTTCAATTGCCGCTCGTGAACCAAACAGCAATCTGCTCAATACGTCTCGGCCCAGTTCATCCGTCCCAAACCAGTGATGGGCATCGGGAGGCTGCATAACAGCATTCAGATTTTGCGCTTGCGGATCATGGGGAGAAATCCAGGGTGCAATCAGCGCAATAACTATCAATGCTATCAAATAAAAGAAGCTTGCCAAGGCCAACTTTTCTTTCCTGAACCGTTTCCAAATGGCTGCTGCACGCAACCCTATCCCCCCTAATACTCGATTCTTGGATCGACAATCGCATAGATCACATCCGTTATGAAATTGATGGCAAGAACGAGAATCACCATGACTAGAACAACGCCCTGTAGCATCGGAAAATCACGCTGCAAAATGGATGAGACGGCAAGCTGCCCCATACCCGGTATAGCAAACAGGGTTTCAACAACTACGGTAGCTCCCAGCAGGCTCCCAAACAAAAGGCCAATTGTGGTTACCACCGGCACAAAAGAGTTCCGCAGCCCATGCTTCCATATGACTCCCCACAGCCCAAGTCCTTTCGCATATGCCGTACGAATGTAATCGGCATCCAGAACTTCCAGCAGGGAAGAACGAAGCTGTCTGGTAATTTGCGCCGCACCAAAAGCACCCAGGGAGATCGCAGGCATGACGGCATTTTCCAGAAACTTGCCAGGATTCTCCGTGATACTCACAAACCCTGTTGCAGGAAGCCATTTCATTTTTACACTGAACAGAAAAACGAGCAGCATCGCCAGCCAAAAGTTGGGAACGGCCGTACCCAGCATGGCGATCAGCCGCGCAATGTAATCCAGCCAACTGTTGGGGCGAATCACCGATATGATGGCAAAAAACATGCCCACAAGAATCGCAATGAGCATCGCAAATACAACCAGTTGCAGTGTCACACCGACCCGGGTACCAATCGCAGAACTTACAATTTCCCCCGTAAAGAGGGATCTGCCCAGATCCCCATGCAGCGCACGAACAAGCCAGTCTGCGTACTGTACGTAAATCGGCTGATCAAGACCCAGTTGATGGTTCAACTGGGCAATTTTCTCTTCCGTAGCGTTCTCTCCCAGCAGTGCCAAAGCCGGATTTCCGGGAATGAGAAGAATCAGGGAAAAAACAACAAGTGTCGTTACGAGAACCATAGGCACCACGTACAGGAGTCGGCGCAACAAAAACCTTAGTAACATCGTTCTCCCTCCTCTTCCTCCACGGCTATTCAAGCCGCAGGAAAGCGAATCGCGGTTTTCCCAAGGCTGTCGGTTCAAACCCTTTCACATGGCTGTTCATTGCACCTGTCTGCTTCAGAAACAGAATCGGAATATCCATCGCTTCCTGTACAATCGCGATCTTGTTGATCTGATCGTAGAGTTTGGCCCGTTTCACTTGATCGGTTTCTTGTGCCGCTTGCGAGATTAAAGACTCTTTTTCCGGCACCGTATAACCGCCAGCGTTATAGAACCCTTTCGAACCTAGGAAAAGATTGACCGTTTGCTGCGGATCCGGTCGGCCCGTCCAGTACGATAGAAAAGCAGGCACTTGCTTTTCTGAAAAATAGGTAGCGACCGCTTTTGTCAACTCTGCCGGCTTGATATTGACCGTAATGCCGATTTGTTTAAGCTGCTGCTGCACTGCTTCCGCAATTCTTTGGTCACGGGCATTGGCTGCCACTTCCATATCAAACGAGACAATGCTTAAACCCGAATTTTGCAGATATTGTTTCGCTTTGTCAGGATCATACGGAACCATTTGATCAGAATGCGCCCAGTATCCGCTCGGGAAGGTGGAATATGCAGGTTCACCGATTCCATTAAATAGACCTTTCACAATTTGCGGTCGATCAATGCCATACAGCAGCGCTAAACGTACATTCTTGTTGTCAAACGGTGGTTTCGTCGTATTGAGATAGATATTGGCAAATAGGAAGGTCATTTTTCCGCTTAACGTAATGCTGGAGTCGTTTTGCAGCGTTGCGTAATTATCCGGTGAGACGTTCCAGTAAAATTGCACCTGACCGGATTTGAGCGCATTTAAACGTGAATTTTCATCTGGCATGATTTTAACGGTGATTTTATTGAGATGCACTTGATCCTTTTGCCAGTAGTCAGCAAATTTTTCATATTGAATTTCTCCGCTGTGCACCCAGTTGACCATCTTAAATGGACCGGCTCCTACAGGATGCTGCGAATAATCGTTTCCGTATTTTTTAACGGCGGCGGGAGATACCATCATGCCCGCACGGTCTGAGAGAGCCAGAATAATCGAAGAATCAGGTTGTTTCAGGTGAATTTTAACAGTGTGAGGATCAGCCGCTTCGACCGACTCTACATTTTTCAGGTCGGAAACCTTGGATGAATCAGAATTGGCACGTTCGATGTTGAATTTGACAGCTTCCGCATTAAAATCTGTACCGTCCTGGAATTTGACATTTTCCTGCAGGTGAAGTGTAATGGTCTTTTTGTCGTCAGAGAACTCCCACGATTTTGCAAGACCGGGTTGCGGCTGCATCTCGCCATTATAATTAACAAGAGTTTCATAGGCCAAATAGAGCATCGCGTGGTCATTGCCGGAGCTTCCCAGGATTGGATCAAAATTGGTGACATCGCTGTCATATGCCACAACCAGCTCCCCACCGCTTTGTCCGGACGAAGAGGGCTTGTTGTCCGATCCGCATCCGGACAGTACAATACCCAGTGCGAGAGTCATGAGGGCAAGCAGTGATAGAAACGGTCTATGTTTCCTATCCATAAAACATGAACCCCTCCCTTAAAATGAATTGCTAAGATAGATAGTTTTAGTTAGCAACGCCTCCTAATTTCACAATATTCGGATTAATGGCCCCGTATGTTGAGACTGAAAATTATTGAAAGATTTTCCATCAAAATTTAAAATGATCCCGAGGTGATCTAAATGTCGCAATTTGTTCAATCTCTTCCGGAATGCCAGCCCTATCAAACAAGAGATGGGGGTAAGCTCTTTGTTCGGCACTATCCCGCAAAATCTTCTATCGCTATGATTATCCTGCATGGAATCTCAGAAGACAGCAAATACCTGAAACCGCTTGCTGAATTTATTTCAGCCAACAATCTTGCGAACGTATATACACCCGATCTTAGGGGATATGGCGAAAACCCGGTACGCAGAGGCGACGTGGATTACATTGGACAAATTGAAGATGACATAGCCGATCTGATCGAATGGATTGCGACATCCCACTGCCCTGCCAAAATAATTTTGGCGGGACACTCGGCTGGCGGGGGAACGGCCATCCGTTTTGCAGGAAGCAAGTATGTAAAGCTTGTTCAAGCGTACCTTCTGTTAGCTCCGCTTTTAGGTCCCGGCGCTCCAACCGAAAGACCGTCCGATGGCACGCTTCAGATCAATAAGAAACGTCTAATCACCCTTTTCCTCTTAAATGGCATAGGGATTAAAAAATGGAATTACCTTCCGGTGATGAAAAATAACAAGCCGGAAGAACTCAGACACGGCAGCGAAACGCTCGAATTCAGTTTTCGCCTGCTTATTTCCCGAACGCCCATGAAATACAAAAGAGATTTGCAGAAACTCAACAAACCTACACTTGTTTTGGCTGGCTCCAATGACGAAGTATTCGCTTCCGACCAGTATGAGCCTGTTTTTTCTGAATATACCAAAGCTAAGGTTGCAATCGTTCCAAATGAATCTCACGATGGGATACTATCTAACGCTGAGATTCATCAACTCGTGAAAGACTGGATTGCCAATTTGGATCTTTGAAAAAAAAACCGGAATTAAGTTCCGGCTATACTCCATGCTGCCTGCGGCAGCTTTCAATAATTTTTCTGTATAAGCTGATCAAGCCTTTTAAATTCGTATCCCTTTTGCCTGGCGTCATCAATGATTCTTCCCAACGCCTTGGCGTTATCCTTGGACACGGAATGCAGCAAAATCACGGCGCCAGGATGAAGTTGGTTCATCACTTTCTCATACGCGTAGTTGGCCCCCTTTTGGTCCTTGATATCCCAGTCTTTATAGGCAATCGACCAAAAGACGTTTGTATACCCGAGTTCTCTGCTGTACGCCAATGTTCGTTCACTAAAAATCCCTCTCGGTGTACGTAAAAAACGCATCTCCTTTTGCCCGGTCACCTCTGTCACACGCTGTTTCACTTGATCCAGCTCTTCCTTCATTTGTTCGTTTGAAATTTGAGTGACATCCGGATGATTCCATGAATGATTGCCGATCAGATGTCCTTCCGCCACCATCTGTTTCAATAACTCCGGTTGATCTTTTATATACTGACCCGTCACAAAGAAGATGGCCGGCACCTTTTTTTTCTTCAAGGTTTCCAAAATTTGCTTGGTGTACCCATTTTCATATCCATTGTCAAAGGTAAGGTACAGCTCTTTTTTTGTGGTGTCCCCCAAAAAGATGGCGCCATTTTTTTGCAGAAACTCCTTAAATCCTTCCTGGTCAATAGAGGGAAGCTGACCGTTTTTACTTTTCTTAAAGCCAAAGTGATAGGGAACATCCGAAACCGCGATGGCTGAGTTCTGCAATAACCCAACACATGCCAATGCAAAAACAACGGAAAGAATCAAATACCGTTTCATTGTTTCTGTTTCACTCCTTTGTAATGGGATCTCCTGTGTTTTTCCAGCACCTACTGTAATATCCCACCAAATTCAAAAAGTTATTTTGGAGTGAATGCAGAAAAAAACTTGGCTTTCGCCAAGCATGGTCGAAGGTATTGGCATGATGAAAGGTATTATACAAAATCGACTGCCAAATCAAATTCTTCTTCAAATTGTTGGCAACAGCCCACTTTTCTGCTGCGCTCCATTGAAATGCTTTTGCCATTTCATCGATCAACAGAGGATAGACAGCAGCAAGCGAATCTCGTTTGAAAAACAGCCGTCCCGTCCTTCGAATCAGACAATCACTGATATGGACTACCATTTCTTGCTCGATACCATACCATAACTCGGCGACTGCCAACCGTTGCTGCGGATCGTATGATGAGTCGTTGACTCGCCCCATTTTGTCTATAAAGCAATGGTGATTAACCTGCTCACGCGGTATGGCAAAGATCATGCGCCCGTCCGATACATCAAAATAAACGGATTGCTGCAGGGGGAGCTTGGAGTGCGGAACCACAAGATGGACTCCCTTCGTAAGGTGAAGACGTTTGCCGTACAGGGAGTTGTCTTTTGATCACAACTGATCCACCCACGGACCGGCGGCGTTAACGATTTTTCTTGCGAATATCTGATACTCGGTTTGGGAAAGAAGTTCGGTTACAACAACACCGATTGCTTTTTGATCCTGGTAAATGAAGCGGGTGGCTTCCGCATAATTGGCGCAGAGCGCTCCATAGGCAGCAGCGGTTTTGATCACCTCAATCACAAGCCTTGCATCGTCAGTCCGATATTCAATATAGAGCCCGCTTCCCTTTAAAATATCTTTGCGCAGCAAGGGCTCCTGTTTCTCTGTTGCCTGTTTGGACAGCATGACACGCCGTTCTTCTTTTTTTACACCGGCCAGCCGGTCATAGAGCCAGAGAGCAAACGAAGTGGCAAGTTTTCCGTAGGTGCCATTTGTGACTATCGGCAATAACATTTTCTCCAGAATTACGATGTGGGGAGCGTTTCGATAGAGTATGGCCCGTTCCCTTCCCACTTCTTTTACCAGTTGTAATTCGCCTTGTTTCAAATAACGCAAACCGCCATGGATCAATTTGGTGGATCGGCTGCTTGTGCCTGCAGCAAAGTCCTGCTTCTCCACAAGTCCAACCGTTAATCCGCGAGACGATGCATCTAACGCAAGCCCGGCACCGGTAATGCCGCCGCCTCTCACCAATAAGTCCAATCGCTGCTGAGCCATTTCCTGCAGTTTGTTGATTCTTGTAAAAGAAGATAGTGCTCCTGTTTTCTCCATGTTCCTCCCGAAAATCCTATTCTTCGTCCTTTTCCCAGCTCATCGTTCGCTTAACCGCTTTTTGCCATCCTTTGTACAATTTGGTTCTGGTTTGTTCATCCATTTGAGGTTCAAATACGGCATTCAACTGCGAATTATTCGCAATCTCCCCCATATCCCAGAAACCTGTTGCCAACCCCGCCAAAAAAGCCGCCCCAAGTGCGGTTGTTTCCGTCACCGCAGGGCGTTCGACTTTCACCCCCAAAATATCCGACTGGAATTGCATCAGCAAATTGTTCGCCACCGCTCCTCCATCCACTCGCAAAGCCTGCAATCTGATTCCGGAATCATCTTCCATCGCCCGCAAAACATCTCTGGTCTGATAGGCCAGCGCTTCCAGCGTAGCTCGAATGATATGTTCCTTGCTTGTTCCCCGAGTCAATCCAAAAATCGCGCCGCGAGCGTACATATCCCAGTAAGGAGCCCCCAATCCGGCAAAAGCGGGAACCACGTAAACACCGTCCGTATCCTTTACCTTTAGCGCATAATACTCCGAATCAGGTGCTGAATCGATCAGTTTCAGTCCGTCCCGCAGCCATTGTACGGCAGCTCCGGCAATAAATATGCTTCCTTCCAGCGCATACTCGACTTTTCCATGAATTCCCTTGCTCTCTTCTCGATTTATAAACAAATAACGGTGGTACTCTGAGAATTTGTCAGCCCCTGTCGCTGCTATACCAACATCCTACAGCTGCATGAGATGTTGTCAATTAGGGACGGTTTTTTTCATTTGACTGCTCTCAAAGAAATTAGTGGCCGCTGCAACGGGAATCGTCTGATACGAAACCAGTTCTTCAAAAAATGCCAAGTCTGCCAGATGGGTATCCAACAGCCCACGATGGCTCGGGCGGTCGAAGTGCCGCTTCCTGAACAGATATGCGACAATGAATTTTCGTCCGTTTCCGTCCTGTTTGGCCTGATCTTCTGCTTCCTTCAGAATCTGAACCAACTGGAACACGTCGACCAAATAGTCGGCAAACGCCTTCAGATGATAGGTCATGACTGCTTCCGACTGTTGCCAAATCTGCTGCAAGCTTTCCTGAATTTCCTGCAGGGCGCTCCGCAAAACGGGTTTAAACGGTTCTGACAAAGGGTTCTGCAGAGCGGCAATGTCCCGTGTCAGAATGCGGAAAAACGACTGGTGCCCATTCTCCTTTTTCATCACCCGAACCAGATCCAGTGCCAAAATATTGGCTGTTCCTTCCCAAACGGTCAGCACCTGCGAATCCCGCAGCAGGCGCGGTGTCACGTACTCTTCGATAAATCCGTTGCCGCCGTGTGTTTCAAGCGATTGATGGGCTGCTTTTATCGCCAGTTCACCGGTCCTGTATTTTAAAAGTGGAATCAGGAACCGGGCCATCGCTTTTTCATCCTCGGAAGCCGCTTGGTCTGTAACCATCTTGTCGAAATAATGGATCATTTCAAAGCACGACCCTGTATTGACCTCCAGTTCCACCAGCAGGTCTGCCAACGTTTCTTGCACCATGGAATACTGAATGATGGGCTTGCCAAACGCCTTCCGGCCTGACGCGTACTGAACCGCCTCATAAAAGGCGCGCCGCATGATTCCAAGCGATGCGATTGCATTGCAAATTCGGGAAATATTGAGAGCTTCCGCCATATACTTGAATCCTTTATCGGCGTCTCCGATCAAATACCCTTCCGCATCTTCCAGAATCACCTCGGCGGAGGGAACTGCGTTCACTCCCAGTTTTTCTTTTAACCGGCGCACATAGATCTGGTTTTTTTGCCCATCTGGCTTTATCCACGGAACCAAAAACAACCCTAACCCTTTTGTGCCGGGCAATTCCGGATTGATTCTAGCCAGCACGGTTGCCACCATGGCCCCCGCATTGCTGGCGAAAAATTTTTCGCCCGTTAGCCGATACACTCCCTCCCCTTGCTCCGGATCAGGTACTGCCATGGTCAAGTTGGCGCCCACATCCGACCCGCCTTGCCTTTCCGTGAGCCAAGTGGCTCCTTCATACAAAAAAACCAGGTTCCGCCTGGCTGAGCAGGTACCCTTGTAAATACGAATAGGCATAAGGGGCTTTCTCGTTCAGTTCCGGAATCTCATGATATAAGTAGCCGACAATACCGGATTCATAAACCTCTTTAACGGTCTGCTTGTAACCGTCATTCGTGATAATTTCGGAAATGTCTTCTCCCAGCCGATTGTATTTCTTCAGTTTTGGACGGCCTTCCCCATCGGTAAAAAAGGCCCGCTGATCTACAGGGCCGGCAATCAAGGCGCCGAACCGGGTTAATTCGCGATCTGCCCATTCCTGCAACTTTTCTGGCAAATAACGCCTCATCAAATATTGGATATTTGCATCCTCTGTATAAAAATTCGCATCTGGTTTGGGACGCGGCAGATTATCCGAATAAAGAGACCGGTCAATTTCCTTTTGAATATTTCGCATGTTAAACACCCCTATCGTCAGGTTTTTTTGTATTTGGGATCACGGGCAGCAGGATGTGTGACGGATACTGTTCGTTATGGAAAATGACTTGCTGCGCTTTTTCATTTCCGCACTTTCGATCGTGGTGCCTCCCGTATTTGGATAACCGGCGTAAACACCCCGTGCGCCCCGGGTCCAATAATCAATTTTTGCCAGGTTCGAGCTCTCTCGCCAGGGGCTTTTTCCCGCATTTCCGTAAAGTTTTTTAGTGTCGGACCGAGAAAGCAGTCATACCATCCGCCCAGATGATAAGCGGGAACATCCAAAATCGGGTATTCTTCGACGATGCTGAGCTTTTCCCATACCGGTTCCTCCAGCTTATGATTCAAAATGGCCGTTAAATGAGGAGGACGCTGGGTGGCACCCTCTTACATCCTGAACGATCACCACCTATCCGTTGCCGGCAAACCGAATCGGGTCCACAAAGCGGTGTACATACCGGGGAAGATCCTTGTTGTAGGGCAGTCTTGTCAACAGCACAGAATATTTTTCCGCATCGTTTGGCCGGTAAATATCGGCGCGCAAAATCGTGCCGTCCCTCATTGGGCAAGGTACGTTTTTCTCTACCAAAACTTGCATGGTATCCAATCAATAGGCCTCCTTTACGACTTGACCGGATTTTTTCCGATTGTATGAATTGCGTAATTAATCTGACTATATTCCATATTCGCTTCTAATATCCTGCGTCCCGTATCGAATCAGTACCGAAAACAGTGATGTAAAATCTGATGGGGCCAATGCAAAAAACTGACCTGTTTCAGGTCAGTTCGAATTGTTGTGTCCGAGTTTAGTACATCATCTGCAGCTGGCTCTTCACATTTTCATCCTCTAAATACTCATCGTACGTCATCACTTTATCAACCAGACCCTTTGGCGTAATTTCAATAATCCGGTTGGCAATCGTCTGCACAAATTGATGGTCATGGGAGACAAACAAAAGACTTCCCGGGAAGTTTATCAATCCGTTGTTGAGTGCGGTGATCGATTCCAGGTCCAAATGGTTGGTCGGTTCATCCAGCAACAGGACATTCGCGCCTGTACACATCATCCTGGCCAACATGCAGCGAACTTTCTCGCCTCCGGAAAGAACATTTGCTTTCTTTAGCGATTCTTCACCGGAGAACAACATCCGTCCCAGAAAACTCCTGATAAATGTTTCATCCTGCTCTTTCGAATATTGACGCAGCCAATTGACCAAATTCAAATCAGTTTGAAAGTATTCGGCGTTATCTTTTGGAAAATAGGCTTGTGTCGATGTGATTCCCCATTTGAATTTCCCGGAATCCGGCGTCAATTCGCCCATCAACGTTTTGAACAGCGTCGTTTTCGCCATTTCATTCGGCCCGACAAAAGCGATTTTGTCCCCTTTATTGACAGTAAAGCTGATATCGTCGAGGATTTTCTCCCCTTCTACCGTTACCGTCAAATTGTTTACGGTCAATATATCATTTCCCGCTTCGCGCTCCGGTTTAAAATCGATGAACGGATACTTGCGCGAAGACGGCTTAATGTCATCCAGGGTGATTTTTTCAAGCTGTTTTTTGCGGGAGGTTGCCTGTTTCGATTTGGAGGCATTGGCGCTGAAACGCCGGATAAATTCCTCCAGTTCCTTAATCTTCTCTTCCTTTTTCTTATTGGCGTTTTTCGATAATTGCAAAGCCAGTTGGCTCGATTCATACCAAAAATCATAGTTGCCTACATACAACTGGATTTTTCCAAAATCGATATCGGCAATATGTGTACACACCTGATTCAGAAAATGCCTGTCGTGCGAGACCACGATCACCGTATTCGGATAATCCAAAAGGAAATTCTCCAGCCACTTGATCGATTCCATGTCCAGGTGGTTGGTCGGCTCATCCAACAACAGAATATCGGGATTGCCAAACAACGCCTGCGCCAAGAGCACACGCACTTTCTCACTGCCGTCCAGTTCTTTCATCTTTTTCGAATGAAGCTCGACAGGAATGCCCAGTCCCTGCAATAAATCGGCCGCTTCCGGTTCGGCCGACCAGCCGTTCAAATCAGCAAATTCGCCTTCCAATTCGGCCGCACGCATGCCATCCTCTTCGGAAAAATCGCCTTTTGCATAAATGGCATCCTTCTCTTCCATAATTTCATACAGCCGTCTGTGACCCATAATGACCGTTTTCAACACTTCAAATTCATCAAATTCGAAGTGATTTTGTTTCAAAATCGCAAGCCGTTCACCGGGGGTAATCAGAACTTCCCCGTGAGTCGCCTCGATTTCACCGGAAAGAATTTTCAGGAAGGTTGATTTGCCGGCCCCATTGGCTCCAATCAATCCATAACAGTTGCCTGGCGTGAATTTTATCGTTACATCTTCAAATAATGCCCGTTTTCCATATCGAAGCGTAATGCCGTTTGTGCTGATCAATCAAACAACCACCTTTTTTGAAAATAACCCATAACTTATTTACTTTACCATGAAATTTCGGCAGTGTCATGAAATAGGGCAAAAATAAAAGAAAGGCCCGTTCTAGCGGACCCTCCCCGGATTGGATGAATGCGAACCTACCGGCTGTTCTTCTTGCCCGTTTTGGCCAAGCCGTTAGATTTCGGTTTTGCCTGGAATGGCTTCTGATCCACAAATTCACCTTTAAAAAGCGTTTTCTTTCGAATCGGAATCCCGAGGTGTTTGCCAAACTTTTTTAACAGCCCTTCCTGGTTTTCCGTAATGATGGAAATTACCGTTCCGGCTGCCCCCATCCGGCCCGTCCGGCCTGATCGATGTATGTATTGATCCGGCGTGTCCGGCGCATCAAAATGAATGACATGAGTAATTCCTTCAATATCCAATCCCCTGGCGGCCAGATCGGTCGCAAGCAGCAACGGGAACTTGCCTGCCCGGAAGTTTTTCATGATTGTCTCCCGTTCCGTTTTACTGCGTTCGCCGTGTAAAACTTGCACAGGTATCCCTTTATATTCCAGTTTTGCGGCCAGTTCGTTAAAATCGCTGGTGCCGTTGACAAAGGCAATCGCCTTAGAAGCACCCATTTTTACAACTCGGCGCAGCAGATCAATCTTTTCTCGTTTCTCACAGATCAGATAGATGTGTTCGACTGGCGAAAAAGCAAGGTTCGCCCGGCTGACCCGTATCACTTCCGGCTGTTTCATCATGTGTTTTCCTGTTTGCTCGACACGGTCCGTAACGGTGGCGGAGAAAAACAAGAGTTGACGGTCTTTCAGTGTAGTTTTGACCACTTCTTTGATCGTGTCGAGCAGATGCATCTCCATCATCTGGTCCGCTTCATCGACGACAATCGTTTTGACTTCATGCATTTTCATTTTTTTCACTTTGATTAACTCTTGAATGCGCGCAGGCGTTCCTGCGACAATCTGCGGGTGTGTTTTTAATTTCTCGATTTGCCTTTTTATATCCGCTCCGCCAACCAGGGCGATTCCTCTGATGCCACCTTTTTCGGCGAACTTTTGTATCTCTCCCTGAATCTGCATGACCAATTCGCGGGTAGGAGCCAGAATGACAGCCTGGATATCCTTTCGATCCGGATCCATCCGTTCCAATACAGGCAACAAATAGGTAAGCGTCTTGCCGGTACCGGTAGGTGATTCTGCGATTACATCCTTTCCTTCCAAAATCAGCGGAATCGATGTCTGCTGGATTTCTGTAAAGGAAGCGAAACCGGATTTTGTCCAGGTTTCCTGCAAAAATGGTTTCATTTCGGTTATCGAAAACATATTGTTCATCTTTCAATCTCCCTGCGAACCCCTTGTTTAGCCCAGGCTTCCACATTCCATTCTTCCGTAATCCAGTCTTTGTAAAACTCCGGTTCGTGGGAAACGAGCAGAATAGTGCCTTTATAGTTTTTCAATGCAATGGCCAACTCTTCTTTCGCCTCCACATCCAGATGGTTGGTCGGTTCGTCCAGCAGCATCCAATTGCTCGGCGTCAGCATCAGTTTGCAAAGACGCACTTTTGCCTGCTCGCCCCCTGACAACGCAGACAACTTCGATGTGATATGTTCGTTGCCGAGACCGCAGCGAGCCAAATTCGCCCGTACCTCCTGATTGGCAAGATGCGGGAAAGATTCCCAGACATCTTCCAGCGCTGTTACATTTTTAATGATTTTGCTCTCCTGTTCAAAATAAGCCGGATGCAAATAGTCACCTAACTCAACAGAACCGGCCAGCGGCTGTAAAATCCCCATCAGCGTTTTGAGCAGAGTCGACTTGCCCATGCCGTTGCAGCCGGTGATCGCAATCTTCTTGCCTCTTTCCACCGAAATGGAAAGTTCCGGAAGCAAAGGGAACGAATAGCCGATCTGCAGGTTTTTGGCAGTGACCACTTCTTTTGAAGACAGTCGCGCTTCCGCAAACTGGAAGGACGGCCGCGGGTAGGTAACGGGCCGTTCGATTCGTTCCATTTTGTCCAGCATTTTTTGCCGCGATTTGGCCCGTCCGGACGTTGCCGCCCGTGCTTTATTGCGTGCGATAAAATCTTCCAGGCGGGAGATTTCATCCTGCTGGCGTTCATACGCATCTGCGTGCTGCTGGCGTTTCTGTTCATATACTCGCAGAAACTGCTCGTAATCTCCCGCATAAGCGGACAGTTTGCCGCCCTCCAGATGATAAATCCGGTTGACCACATCGTTCATAAACAGCGTATCATGTGAAATCAGCAGAAAACTGTACGGATATTCCTGCAGGTAGCGGGTTAACCATTCGATATGTTCGGCATCCAAATAGTTGGTAGGTTCGTCAAGCAGCAGCACATTCGGCTTTTCCAACAACAATTTGGCCAATAATACTTTTGTCCGCTGGCCGCCCGACAAATCGTTCACATCCCGGTCAAGACCGACTGCGGTAAGGCCCAACCCTTTTGCCAACTCTTCAATTTGCGCATCAATCATATAGAAACCGCTGAGATCCAATCGTTCCTGGACTTCACCCATGTCCTCAAGCAGTTTTTCCAATTCTTCAGGCGATGCGTCCGCCATTTTTTCAGCGATTACGGTCAATTCCTGTTCCAATTCAAACAACGGACGGAAAGCATCACGAAGAATGTCGCGGATCGTTTTGCCGGGTGTCAGTTTCGTATGCTGATCGAGATAGCCGACAGTTGCCCGGGTGGACCATTCGATTTTGCCTTCGTCCGGTTCGATCGTTCCTGTAATGATATTCATCAGGGTAGACTTGCCAACTCCATTGGCGCCTACCAGTCCGATCCGCTCACCGCGCAGCAGGCGAAATGATATTTTCGTAAACAGGGTCCGAGCACCAAACCCATGGGAAACGTCTGTTACAGTTAAAATACTCATGCCGACCCTCCGTTTCTATCAATAGGCACAACTTATAATTATATCATATCTGCTGATTCGGAGGTAAAATTTATCGGAATGACTTGTTTATCTTTCGCCATGATGCGGATCGATTGCCGCCCCGACCGCGTATCCCAGGAAAGCCAGGATCACTCCCGCTGTGTAACTGATTGCCAGGTACCAAATGAGCGCTTTCCATTGTTTTTTCTCGCCGAGTTGTAAAGACTCCCATTTGAAAGTGGAGAAGGTCGTAAAAGCGCCCATAAATCCGGTTCCAAATAAGAGGCTGACGGCAGGCGCCCATCTGCCGCCGGTTATCAGCCCCAATAAAAAGGATCCCAGCAGATTCACAAATAACGTACCGTAAGGGAACACAGAGGGAAACCGCTTGCCAAACCATTGGCTGGCTATGTACCGGGCGACCGCTCCGAAGAAACCTCCCGTTGCCACCAGTAAAGCGTTAACGATCATGCCGATTCCGCCTCCTTCGCCCTTTTTTGCAATTGGGACCGGGCAATTCTGCAGCCGACCCAAGCCATCAAGAGTCCTCCCCATAAGCTCAATAGAACATAAAGCAGTGCAACGCCCCATAGATCCCGTTTTAACAGCTCCACCGTCTCCAGACTGAATGTCGAAAAAGTGGTGAACGAACCAATCAGCCCTGTTCCAAATCCAAGACGAATCCATGTCTGGAAGGAACCCGGTTTCAAAAGCCGTGTCGTAATCCATGCCAGAGCCACACACCCGATCAAGTTGGTCAACAGCGTCCCTAAAGGAAACGGAGATTGCCACCAAAAATGAACGTAGAGACCCAGCAAGTAACGCAGCAATGCTCCCAAAATACCTCCTACTCCGACAATCAAGTAGGGCACAGCGGCCACCTCCCCTTTCATGCAGCACTAAAAAACAAATTCCTACCAGCAAGAGACTGGTAGGAGTCATTAGCCAAACGGCGGTTATGGCGAACTCCATCGCCTATCCATTTGATTGATCTTTCATTGATTTAACCCCAGTATATTGTAAAAAATCGACATGCGCAATCTGCATCTTCGTTTGACGTCTAGTGGTTCAGAGTCCTCGCCAGTTCGATAAAAAACGGGAGCGATTCCGGATTTCCCATCGAGTCGGGATTGACCGCTTTTTCAATCGGAAAACCGAGCAGGATTTTACGGATTGGCACTTCCATTTTCTTGCCGTTTAATGTTCGGGGTATTTGTGAAACTTGATAGATTTCGTCCGGAACGTGGCGCGGTGAAACAAACTGGCGAACCCGGTCTTTGATTGTTTTTTTCAACTCTTCCGTGAGGGAAACGCCTTCTTTCAGCACCACAAAACAGGGTAGGAATGATTGTCGGCCCAAATGTTCCAGATCCACCACCAAACTGTCGATCACTTCGTCAACACCTTCAACAGCCTGATAAATCTCACTCGTTCCCATCCGAACGCCCTGCCGGTTGATGGTGGAGTCGGAACGTCCGTAAATGACGCAGCCGCCGCCTGATTTGATTTTAATCCAGTCACCGTGCCGCCAGTAACCGGGGTACATGTCGAAGTAACTTTCCCGATAACGCGTTCCGTCAGGATCGTTCCAAAAATAGACCGGCATTGTCGGCATTGGCAGCGTAATCACCAGTTCGCCCACTTCATCCACAACGGAATTTCCGTTATCATCAAACGCTTCTGCCTTCACGCCGAGCACCCGGCATTGGATCTCGCCTGCCCGAACCGGAAGCGACGGAGTTCCACCGACAAAAGCGGTGCATACGTCGGTGCCGCCGCTTGTCGAGTTCAGCCACAAATCCTTTTTCACGTGTTGATAGGTCCAGTGAAATCCGTCGGAAGTGAGCGGCGCGCCTGTCACGCCGATTCCTTTCAATTTGCTCAAATCATACTGATCGCCAGGACGGATGCCCGATTTCATGCAAATGCTGATAAACGCGGGACTGATTCCCATAAATGTAATGCCTGATTTTTCAGCGAGTTCCCAAAGAACATGCGAACCCGGATAAGCGGGGCTTCCGTCATACTGGACTACGGTCGCGCCAACCAGCAGTGTGCTGACCAAATAGTTCCACATCATCCAGCCGGTTGTCGTAAACCAGAAGAAACGGTCCTCCGGGGTCAGTGCGTTTTGAATGCAAAATGTGGTCAGATGCTGCAGTATAATGCCGCCTTGCGGATGTACAATCGCTTTTGGGATACCGGTGGTTCCGGACGAGTACAAAATCCAGAGCGGATGGTCAAACGGAAGCTGTTCATAAGCTAGCTCCGCTTTTTCCTCCAGAAGATCCGGGAACAGGACTGCGTTTTCCAATCCGTCCGTGTTCGAATGCTCGTGGAGATACGGAACGAAAATCGTCTTTTGCAAGCTGGGGAGCGATTCTTGCAGTTCTGCCACAACCGATTTTCGATCAAATGATTTGCCGTTGTAACGATATCCGTCTACCGCGAAAAGCACTTTCGGTTCGATCTGTTTAAACCGGTCAACAACGCTCGGGGTTCCAAAATCAGGCGAGCAGCTTGACCAAATCGCGCCAATGCTGGCACATGCCAAAAAAGCGATGATTGCCTGCGGGATATTCGGTATGTATCCGACGACCCGATCCCCCGGCTTTACGCCATATTCACGCAGCGTTTTCGCAATGGAAGCTGTTTTTTGTTCCAGTTCCGCCCAGGAGATTTCGGTGAGTGGAACATGCTCCGATTGGAATAAGACAGCCGGCTGGGTGTCCCGCACATTGCGAAACACATGTTCGGCGTAGTTGAGCCTGGCGCCGGTAAACCACTTGGCTCCGGGCATCACACGTTTTTCCAGCACTGCCGGATAGGCCGTGGATGACCGGATATTGAGGTATTCCCAAACGCTCTCCCAAAAATCTTCCAACGAATCGACTGACCAATTCCATAACGAATGGTAGTCCGTAAAGATCAGACCTTTATTTTGAGCCAGCCAGTTGATAAATTTTTGCACGCCTGATTCGTTTACCCGGTCTTCACTCGGTTGCCAAAGTACCGTTCCTTCTGTGAGTATTGTCATTTGATCACCTCATTATGATTCGATGATTGCCATCGCCCGGATCTGTCCTCCTGTCGCTCCCAGATACGGAATCGGAGCACCGGAAAACAGGAATCGGGCTTTCGGAATTTGGTCGATATGCACAAGATTTTCAATGATGGCGATAAAATCGGAGTTATCGAGTCCAAGGGAACGCGGCCGCAAAAAATTCATATGCACCGGATGCGCCATATCATGTGCATCCAGATTGCAGGAATCAATCCCGACCGTCCTGACTTTTTTCTCACGCAGCCATTCACCGGCGTCTTTCGCCAGTCCCATAAAATGGGTCGAGTACTCCGCCGGATCTGTAACGGAAGACCAGCCCGTATGAATCAACACGATATCGTTCGGAAGAATGGAAGCGCCGGAACGAAATTCCGCCTCTTGCAAATCTTTTGCGGAAATCTGTCCTTTCGGTTTGAATTTATGGGAAACATCGAGCCAGATCGCGTT
The DNA here is from genome assembly GCF_015097055.1 of Effusibacillus dendaii. Taxonomy (NCBI): domain Bacteria; kingdom Bacillati; phylum Bacillota; class Bacilli; order Caryophanales; family Alicyclobacillaceae; genus Effusibacillus; species Effusibacillus dendaii. The sequence continues at coordinate 480,498 of NZ_AP023366.1, read as the reverse complement.
CCCAAACCCGCATTCAAGCGGCATGCGGTCAATCGTGTAACCGCTTTCAGGATCCGCATGAAAGCAGGAATCCATGTGAGTTCCTGTATGACCGCATACAATAATCTGTTCGTTTTGGAAGGATACGCAATCGTCAGGATCATATGGATTGGGATATTCCAACCGTTTCCAAAAGTCGTGACTGCGTGTTCCCGACAAAAATACAGGCGACTTGCCATGCGCCGGATGTTGCGCCATTCCTTCCTGAATGACTCTCGTCAAATCAATGATTTTCATACGGTTCCTCCTTGCCCGCCTAAAGATTGCGACTAGTTTAATCATAACAAGAGTTTTGAAAATTCGCTAGAAACAAAACAAAACCGACCCTTCCTGGAGTCGGTGAGCTTGTCCTCTTGAATCGAATCATACATGTACAAGTTAGGATGATTTGGGATTTTTGTTTTTGTCGATAGATTGCTTGATTTCCAAAGGAAAATGTGAAAAGGCGGCCGCCCGTTGCGCAAAGTCGTTGATCGTTTCGATGAGGCTTGCATTCTCTTTGACCACCTGGTTGTATTGTTCCTGCAGGTGGTTGTTTTTTGTACGTTCTTCCCGCAATTTGCTTTCCAACTGATCAATTCGATGCTGGCTCTCCGATCGCACCCGGTTCAGATCCACCATCAACTGTTTGTTAGCCAATTCTTGTTCGCGCAATACATTTTGCAATTGCTGATATTTGCTTGCGCTGTCCTCCCGAAACTCTTGGAATTCATCGTTCAGTTGATCGTTTCGGATTTTGCTGGTCAGCAGTTGTTCTTTCAACCGTTCCACTTCTGTTTCGAGATTTCCGATTTTCTCCAGTAAATACTCTTTTTCGTTTGTAAGATTGCGAACATGTTCTTCCGAATCGTAAAATTGCTGTTCCGTTCCCCGCAATTGGTTGGCGATTTCCTGCCGGGATTGCAGCAATTCCATAAACGACTCAAAGCATTTGGTAGCGACTGCATCCGTCAATAATTGGGTGTTTATCTCCTCATAGTCGGAACCGTCATCTGGTTTATTGGAATTCGTCTGATCTTTTTTGATGAGAGAAGTTACTTTGCCAATGTCTTTTATTTTCGATATTAGCATTCTACCACCCAACCCTTTCTCGGGTCTTTCCCTTTTAAAAATTATATTTTAAATTCCGACATTCTTCAACACATTTTGCTTCTGGATTCTATTTTCTACCAAAGCAACTCCCCCTTACGCTTTTACGGGAGAAAATGGTATGATCAGAGAGATGTGTTTGAAAATTCACGACTTTGGAGGAAACCCAGTTGAAACTTTATCTGGTTCGTCATGGTGAATCTGAGCATAATGTGGATCGTTTTCGAATGGCGGAAATTCACGATTCCAAGCATAGCCTTACCGAATTGGGAGTCAAACAGGCGCAGTTGACCGCCCGATTTTTAAAAGATCTTCTGCAAGGAAGCACCGTATTATATGTATCGCCTTATCGGCGCACGATGCAGACAGCCAGAGCGATTCACGCACTGCTGCCGGAATCTACCCCATTCTTTGAAAATCCACTGCTTCGCGAATGGGAACTGGGAAATTTATACGATTTCAACAACCGCACACCGGAGGCAAAAAGAGAGTTTAAAGCGGCAGGTCCTTTTTATTTTCGGTATCAAAACGGGGAATCGCTGGCGGATGTGTATCTTCGCTCTGCTATGTTCATGCATACCGTTGTAAATCCTCTTATCCAGCGACAACGTTATGAAAATATGGTTGTCGTAACCCATGCCGCTTTTATTCAAACGATGCTGGCCTTTTTGATGAATTGGCCGGTCGAACAACTGGAGGGCTTTCAACCTGTCGAAAACGCATCTGTAATCGCCGTGCAGGAACAACAGGGCGAGTATCAGTACGAGAAGATTTTTGTGCCTGTTGTTACGGATTAAAGGATTTCCAGAGAGAGCCTTGTGTGTCGATGATATTTTTTAATTCATCAAATGAGATTTTATATTCCGGAAACCCATACGCATACGGAGTGTGCTCATAAGGATAGAAATATACCACCACACCGTCGTCTGTCACATAAAAACCGTCTTGTTCCGTGACACCCGGAAACGGCTTGAAAATATCCAGGCGGTGGTCCGTATCTTTCGCCCGGACCAAATCGCTGAGCACCTTCAGATACTCGCTGTTTTCTTGAAACAGATCTTTCATTTGATAGGTCTCTCCTGTTTCCAGATTGACCATTACCGCTTTCCGGTCCGGCATGCCGTGCGCGCCCCCGGTGTACACATAGCTGTTAAACAGGAACGTGACCAAATTTCCTTTTTGCAATTTGACTTCGTAATTGGCCGTATAGTCAACCAGATTCGGGTCGTTCTGGGTATATTGCGCCTGTTGTTTCAACAACGCGTTGATTTTATCCTGTACCTGCTGATCGGGCAATCCATTGATGTGAGGATAAGAGATTTTCAGCCGGGAATCTTCGGATTGCCAATCGATCTTCTGAATGGTTACATTTTGCAAAGGGCCGCTTGCGGCGATCGTACGGCTGCCAATCTGGATAGCCTGATTGCTTTCGTCATAATCAACCGGAAGTCCCAGCAGTTTGGAAAGGAACCGAATGGATACATACGCTCTCCCGTTATAGGCAAGTGAAACGGGTGAGTTTTGCTGGAATGATGAGTTCGAGTAGTCGGGCGGTGTTTTATCGATCCCGTTCACTACAAATTTGTACGCGCCAGAAACAGCCTCTATATGATCAGCGAAAGCAACTCCGCCAATGGTTAACAACACGCCTGCCGTAAAACTGGCTGCCATTTTGGCTCGTATCCTGTTTGTGGACATGTTTATTCCTTTCCTCCTGTGTGGTCGTGTAAGACCTGATTTACCTTCTCTTTTAATTCGTTGGAAAAGGTGTACTGACCTGCTTCAACGGCAGACGATACATGTCCGGTTTTGGTAGCGCCTACGATTGCGGAAGTGATCTGTGGGTTGCTGAGTACCCAGGCAAGGGCAAACTGGGCCACTGTGAGCCCACTTTCCTCCGCAACAGGACGCAGCCGCTCCACTAACCTGAAGTTGTTAGGGGTAAACAGCTTATACAGGTTTCGTTCACCGTGAAACGCGCGGCTTTCCTCCGGCACATCATCTGAGCTTTTGTATTTTCCTGATAACATGCCGCGTGCCATCGGACTGTACACGATCACACCGACATTTTCAGACTGGCAAAAGGGAAGCAGCTCCGCCTCAATATCTCTCACCAATAAACTGTACTGGGGTTGGACCGATACAAATTTTTCGAGATTACGTGTTTCACTGATCGCATAGGATTTTGCGATTTGCCAGGCGGCAAAGTTGGAACAGCCGATATATCGGACCTTCCCTTGACGGACCAAATCGTCCAGCGCCCGCAGGGTTTCTTCCAGCGGTGTGCGGGGGTCAAAACGATGCACCTGATAAAGGTCGATATAATCGGTCTGCAAACGGCGCAGCGACTCTTCCGCCTGATGCATGATATGAACCCGCGACAAACCGGATTGGTTGGGACCATACCCCATCGCCAATCCTACTTTGGTTGCCAGTACGACATCGTGCCTGCGACCTTTTAAGGCGCGGCCTAAAATCTCTTCGCACTCGCCGGTACCAACGGGCTGCTCTGCATCTTGCCCTTTTCCATAGAAATTCGCGGTATCGATAAAGTTAATCCCATGTTCAAGCGCTTGCTGCAAAATTGCATTTGACGTTTTTTCATCAATCCACCTGCCAAAACTCATGGTTCCCAGGCATAATGTGGATACCTGCAATCCCGTTCTGCCCAATTTTTTATAATTCATCCGTTTCTTCCCCCCTTTTAAAAATCAACAACCATCACCACAAGATGTTTCGGGCCGTGCACACCTTTCACAATTTCGAGGGCAATATCGGCACTCGTGGTGGGACCGGAGATAAAATTGGTGTACGACGGCAGCGTGTTTGTTTCCGTCATGCGATGCATTTCCTGCATAATCCCGGACCACCTTGCATGAATTTGCTCCTTTTTCACAAAAACCAGATGGGTTTGCGGCAGAAGGCTGACAAGGCGTCCTTTTCCGGCACGGTTCTGCAAAACGATCGTGCCTGTTTCCGCACAAGCGGCATCTGCCCATGTAATACCCAATTGCGAAGCTTCCACCTGCATCGTCAACTGACGTTGGTCGTTTTCTCCTGACCAACGGGTGCATGCAATTCCCTGCTCCGCGAAAAACGATTCTAACTGCAGGTCGTTCAGTCGCGGATCGTCCCATATGGCCACTCGCTTGACAGCTCCTTTTTCAAGAACTGTTTGCAGCTCCTCATACATTTGGTTGCGGTCGGTTACTACGATCACTTTGGCAGATTGGGATGTCAACGCCTCCTGAAAAATCCGGCAAAAATCATCTGCCGTTTTCCCTTCACAATAGGAATCCCAAGGATTCGTCCGATAATTTAGTTTCACAATTTGGCTTGCATGACGTCTGGGCCGTCCCAACCGGGCTGCTACTTGATCGAGAAATTGCGGCTGTTCCATCAACGTTCTCCCCCTTTGTGCTGTCTCCACCAGTCGCGAAACGTCTGTTTGGCGGGTTCTGGCAAGTCCCGATTCTCCTGCCATGCTTTCATCGGACCGGCTGCAGATGACAAAAAGGGCAACCGGGCTGCTTTTTGCCCCATTTCATACAAAGAAGGATGGGCAGTGGCCGTTCCAAACAAATGGGCCACCATTCGTTCCGACCATGTATCTTCTGAAGTTTCCGTCACATCGTGACGCAGTTCAATCAGATACTCGTGGAGCGGAATCTTGACTGGACAGGCTTCGGTGCAAGCTCCGCACAAACTGGAAGCAAAGGCAAGTTCTTTCCACTCCGGCAAATTTTCCATCAGAGGCGTAATGACTGCGCCAATTGGACCGTTGTAGACGCCCCCGTAAGCATGCCCGCCGATGTGCCGGTACACGGGGCAAACATTCGAACAATTCCCGCAACGGATGCAGTTTAACGCCTGTTGATATTTGGTTCCCAGTAGTTTGGAACGGCCGTTGTCAACAATCACCACATGCCACTCTTCCGGTCCATCCAGATCATTTTCCCGTTTCGGGCCATGTATGGCCGTTGCGTAACTGATCGTTCTTTGCCCGGTGGCGCTTCTTGGCAGCAGACTAATTAACACGTCCAATTCCTCCCAGCTTGGAACCAGACGTTCCATTCCCATCACCACCACATGCACACGCGGGAGAGAACTGGTCATTTCGACATTTCCCTCATTGCTGACAATCACAACCGAACCGGATTCGGCCACTCCGAAATTGCAGCCGGTAATTCCCATATCCGCCCTGAAAAATTTGTCCCGCAGATATTCCCGGGCAAACCGTCCTAACTCTTGTGCATCGGCCGGCAAAGTTTCGCCCGCTTTTTTTGAAAAAATCTCGGCCACCTGCTGTTTTGATTTGTGCATGGCCGGTCCGACAATATGTGACGGTCGGTCGTTGTCCAGTTGTATAATAAATTCCCCTAAATCTGTTTCGAATACTTCCACCCCGATATCCTCCAACGCGCCGTTCAGGTGGATTTCTTCCGTCACCATCGATTTGGATTTGACCACCGTTTTGACCTCGTGTTGTTTCGCGACCGATTGAATATAGCGGTTTGCCTCTGCAGCGTCAGCGGCAAATGCTACATGGCCGCCATTTTTTTGAATGTTTTCGGAGAACATTTCCAGGTAGGCGTCCAGATTTTCAATCGTATGGGATCGGATTTGCGCTGCCCGTTCCCGCCATTCCTCTACATTGCCAAGTTCCTCGAAAATGTTATTGCGCATCGCCCGGAAATAATCCTGCACTTTGCCCACAACGTTTCGTCGGTACGCATCCTGCAACCCCTCTGATACTCTTGTCCGGAAGGTTTGATTCGGCATCGACATCGTCTCACCCCTTTTGATTCGCTAGCACTTCTGCCACATGCAGCATGCGAATACCATTCCCTTGCCGCTTCGCAAAACCTCCGATATGCATCAAACATCCCAAATCAGACGTGATGACCAAATCGGCTCCGGATTCGTTGATATGTTTTATTTTTTCACTCGCCATGGCAACTGAAATTTCCGGCATTTTGACCGAAAAAGTGCCGCCAAATCCACAACAATCTTCCTGATTCGGGAGTGGTTCGATTTGCAGTCCTTCCACCTTGGACAAAACCTGCAGCGGTTCGTTGATTAACCCCAAACCACGACCCATATGACAGGATTGGTGGTAGGTAGCTTTCGCCGGGAAGGAGGCCTGTAACTGTTCGAGGCCCAGCACATGAACGAGAAACTCGGAAAACTCATAGACGCGCTCCGCGACCTGTTCCGCCCTTTTTTTCCAGTTTGGTTCATCTTCGAACAATTTGGGATAATGCAGCCGGATCATACTGGCGCAGGAGCCGGATGGAGCAATGATATACTCTTCGTTTTCGAATACTTCGATGAAATGTTTAGCCGATTTTTTGCTGTCTTCCCAATATCCGCTGTTGAACGTAACCTGTCCGCAACAGGTTTGATCCGGCGGAAACACGACTTCTACTCCCTGTGATTCAAGAACCTGCACCACACTTTTGCCGACGTCCGGAAAAAACACATCGGCCAGGCAGGTCACAAACAAAGCAACTTTCATGTCAATTACCCCCTTTTTGCAAACTTTTTTGCTTTGCGAACTCTTTCTTTGCCTTGCTTACTTCTTCTTCCTACATTCGAAATCCTCTCGCAACGTTTTCCCCGTACCGATATATGGATATGCAAAAAAGCAATCAGGTACGCCGTCAAGCGTTTCCTGATTGCTTTTTTACAACGACCTCACATTGTTTTTCCAAAGGTTGAATGATGGCTGACATATCCAAATCGGCCAGCCCTTGTTCCACTGCGAGATTTAACACCTCTACGGCGCTGTTTCCGGTGCGCGGCTGCAGACCGATTTTGGCAAACAATTCGATTGCTAGATTGACATCTTTCAGAACGTATTTGAGCGCCCCGCCCGGTTCAAAATTGCGCGGCAGCACATACGTTTCCATATGGCGTCGCAGCATGCGGCTGTCTCCGTAACTGGTCCGCAAAATATCATATAGCTGCTCGGCGCGAAGTCCCAGTGCCACACCGGTCACCATGGCTTCCGAAGCAGCCAGCGAATGAGCCGCCACCAAGTATTGATTGATCAATTTGGCCACACTGCCAAGCCCCGAGTCCCCCAGATATTGAATGTTTTGACCCAACACATTCAATATCTGCGATACCTGTTCAAAAGCGGTCTTGTTGCCGCCCACCATAATCGTCAACGATCCCTGTTCGGCTCCCTCCGGTCCGCCGCTGACAGGTGCGTCCAAGTAATCGATCTGTTTGGCTTTTGCCTGGTTGGCTAAGTCTATGCTGGTGTCCATCCCGACTGTTGTAAAATCAATGCATACCGTTTGCGGTCTGCTGTTTGCAAGTATTCCATCCGGTCCTTCATAGACGGCCTTCACATCACTTGGCATCGAAAGACAGGTGCAGATCACATCCGACTGTTTTGCAAGTGAACTGATGTCGGATGCGGCAGTCGCACCTTGTTGTAGAATCGGTCCCATTTTTTCCGGGGTGCGGTTATAGACGATCACCTCATAACCCGCGTTAAGCAGCCGTCTTGTCATACGGGATCCCATAACCCCAAGACCGATAAACCCAATTCGTTTCCTGTTCATTTACACACCTCTTCGCGCTAAGTCTACCGCATCTGCCAGCCATTTGAAACTTGTATCGCTCGATTCTTTCGGCGTATATTCCAAGCCGATATACCCTTCGTAACCTATCTCTTTCAAAAAACGGAAAATATTTGGATAGTTGATTTCTCCAGTACCCGGTTCGTGTCGTCCCGGATTATCGGCAATTTGAATGTGTCCTATCGCATCTTTATATGTTTGGTAGGAAGCAATGAGTTCTCCCTGAATCCGTTGCATGTGGTAAAAATCGTACTGTATCTTTACATTTGGCATGTCC